>JAYODI010000003.1:134715-140089 GCA_038279365.1 Candidatus Latescibacterota bacterium
TGCTTGAAGAAGACGAAGAATCGACAGACTTAGATGCTTTGTTAGAAGATGTGGACGAGTCTTCTGAGGAAGAGTCCACAGAGGACGATTTGGCTTCATTGCTTGAAGAAGACGAAGAATCGACAGACTTAGATGCTTTGTTAGAAGATGACGAAGATCTGGATTTGGATGATTTGTTAGATGATGAAGATTCGGAAAGTTTATTAGATGATGATTTGGATGATTTGCTTGCAACAGCTTCAGAAGAATCGAATGCTGATATTTTGGAAACAACCGACGATTTGGATGATTTGTTAGGAGATGAAGATACAGACTTAGATGATTTGCTTGAAGATTTTGAAACAGAAGATGAGCCTCTCAATGTTGGTGTTGAAGACGAAGTGGCCCAAATATTAGCTACGGGTGAGTCTTTGGGAGGCGATGATCATATTCTGGACGAGTTTAAGTCTGTGCAAGAAAGTATTATTGCGTCGCCTCATGCATCGGGTGATGTTGAAGAAGGTTCGTTGTTGGTTATTGACGGTGATGCCGATCAACGTACGTTGTTTGAAGATGCTTTGGGTGATCAATATATTTTTGCAGAAGCAGATACGATTTCTGAAGGTTTGCAAATTCTTCACAATGAAAATATTGATCTGATTTTGTTAAGTTTAGACGATGATAGTGGGGGGGCATTGGAATTTATCGAACAGGTAAATGCCAGTTTAGATATGCCATCTATCCCAATTATTGTTACCAGTGAACACACCGATCGTATTGAAAACGCTTTGCGTTTGGGTGCGGTAGATTATTTGACGCGCCCGCTTGATGTGATGGATATAGAATTTCAAGTGCCACAAAAAGTTTCTAACCAGATGAAACTGCAAAAAGCCGAGCGCATCTTGGCTGGGTCACACGATGTTTCTGTGCTTGGGGCAGATTATAATGCTTCAAGTGTTACACTGGAAGATGAGCTTGATTTAGATGATTTAGTTGAAGATGATGAAGATTTTTTATTGGATGACGATAGTTCGCCAGAAGATTTGTTGGTACGTCCATCATCTAAAAAAGATCCATTGATTCCTCTGAGTGATCAGCAAAAGATTTTGCGCAATCGAAAAGCTGCACGGAAAGATGTTTCACGGCTTCCTTTGTTTGCGCTTATTGTGGCATTTTTGGTTGCTACTGTGGGTGCTGTTTATCATTATTCAGATGAGATAAAAGATATGTTGCCTCTCAATGAAAAAACAATTGCGCAAGCACCCCCACGCCCAAAACAACCGTTGCCCAAAGTGAAGATGCCAGAAGTACCCAAGCAAAATTATGCTTCTTCATCTATGCCAACGCCGCCACCTGCACGTGAAAATGTGTATCAACAACAAGCCGATGTGCTCAAAAGCCGCATTCGTCAAAATGTGCGCAATTTGGCTGATAATGGCGGTGCTTGGTGGTCTCCGTGGCGTGTGATGCGTGAGTCGGGGGGGTCTGTAAGCGGCTTGGTTGATCGGCAATCTGTTCAAGATATATTAACAGCTTTTGGTGTGGATGATGGTGCCGTAGAACGTGGGCTACAAAGTCAGCGCACGTTGGATTATTTGGCGGGTGTTGGTTTTGATTTGCGTGGTAAGCGTGTGTCGGATTTGTCTGCCCGTGAGGCTTTTGAATTGTTGTCTGCAAGACAAATCAAAAATGCAGATCAAATTGTGGAAGTGTTGTCGAAGCTCACCGATGGTTTGGCCGCTGATCGCACAGCACAAGAAGAACACAAAGAGCAAGAACGGCGTAAGCGCAAAGGTCAAGCGATGTTGAATTTGCCCAAAGAGGCAGTGTTAGAGCAAACCCAGATGGTAACTGTGGACGTGCTCAATTTTGAGGCATTGTCTTTGGATGTTGTTACTGCAAATGATAGGATGGGGCCTTTGTTTGGAGTGGGATGGTTGGCAAAACATCGGGTATAGAATGAAAATATAGAAATTTAGTTATGACGCAAAATAACGCACCGCTGAATCAAACGGTGCGTTATTTTTGTGCCTTATTTTGTTAACTGTGGATTGATTTTCTGGATCAGGTCGGTTGGACCGAGGGAGACAGTTTATCCAACTTACTTTTTCTGAGATTGCCTGTAGCGCTGGATGAGGGTGTTGGTTGAGCTGTCATGGTTGAGTTGGGAGGTGGTTTGCGTTTCCAATTCGGGAATGATGCGTGCCGCGAGGGCTTTTCCCAATTCTACGCCCCACTGATCAAATGGATTGATATTCCAGATGGCACCTTGGGTGAATACGCTGTGTTCATAAAGGGCCACGAGCTTACCCAAGGCAGCGGGTGTTAATTGCTCCATCAGAATTGTGCTGGATGGCCGATTGCCCAAGAAGGTTCGGTGCGACACCAGTTGTTCTGGTATGCCTTCGGCTTGCACTTCTTGAGATGTTTTGCCAAAGGCGAGTGCCTCGGCTTGGGCAAATACATTGGCCATGAGCAGGTCGTGATGACGACCAATGGGGTTTAGTGTGTGATGGAATCCGATGAAATCACATGGAACGAGCTTGGTTCCTTGGTGGATGAGTTGATAAAAAGAGTGTTGACCATTGGTGCCTGGTTCGCCCCAATAGATGGGTCCCGTTTGATAAGTGACTTCCATCCCATTTTGGGTGACGCGCTTGCCATTGCTTTCCATGGTTAATTGCTGGAGATATGCAGGAAAGCGCTTTAAATATTGATCATAGGGCAGTACCGCCATTGTTTGTACATCAAAGAAGTTATTGTACCAGACGCTTAACAGACCCATGATGACTGGTAAGTTGTGTTCAAATGGGGCGGTACGGAAATGTTCGTCCATTTGGTGGAAACCATTGAGCAGGTCATGGAATTTGTCTGGGCCAATGGCGATCATTGTTGAAAGGCCAATGGCAGAATCCATAGAATAGCGTCCACCAACCCAATCCCAGAACCCAAACATGTTTGCTGTGTCGATCCCAAATTGAGAGACTGCCTCCGCGTTTGTGGAAACGGCAACAAAATGTTTGGCTACCGCCGTAGGATGTTTCAATGTTTTGAGTGCCCAGTCGCGGGCTGTGTGGGCATTGGTCATTGTTTCGAGGGTTGTGAAGGTTTTCGAGGAGATGATGAAAAGGGTTTCCTCGGGGTTTAGGTCTTGTGTGGCTTCGGCAAAGTCGGTGCCGTCGATATTGGAGACAAAACGGAAGGTGAGGTCACGCTGACTGTAATGTCGCAGTGCCTCGTATGCCATTACAGGGCCAAGGTCTGAGCCACCAATGCCGATGTTGACGATGTTGCAAATGGGCTTGCCTGTTTGCCCTATCCAATCACCACGGCGTATTTGGGTTGCAAAGTGGGCCATCTTATCTAATACGGCATGAACTTGATCGACGACATTTTCGCCATCTACGGTGATGGTATGTCCTTTGGGTGCACGCAGGGCGGTGTGTAGAACGGCGCGATTTTCAGTGGCGTTGATCTTTTCTCCTTTAAACATGGCATCTATGCTGTCGCGTAGGCCAGATTCTTTTGCCAATTGCAGAAGAAGTGTAAGCGTTTCGTCTGTGATACGGTGCTTTGAATAATCGAGGTAAATGCCAATGGCCTCCGTAGCCATGCGCTCGCCACGTTTTGGATCTTGGGCAAAGAGATCGCGAAGGTGTCGTGCTCGTATTTTGGCACTGTGGTCTTCGAGGGCTTGCCAAGCGTCACGTTTTGTGAGCGGTATTTGTGTTGCCATGCTGACATCCTTTCTCTTTGTGCGATTGTATTTGTTATGATGTATGGCAGTTTTGCATTTTAAAGACGCTCACACTTGATAATCGACGTGTATTGATTACCTCTATAGCCATTTTCACATAGTCAGCGTCCAAAAACGCTTTAGGTGTCAATCTATTGTTTGAGCGACCTGATCGACGTTTGTAAAAAACAATATAAACATAATACGACTTTTAAAGTAGTGTCTGTTTTTTTGTTTCCTTTTTGCGTTTTATATTGGTTTGTTGTTGGAAATACGTTGGATGTTGCTTGTCACACCTGGCAATGTTTATATGCTTCTATCGCATTTGGGTTTGGCAATGTATATTGGATAGTTTTTAAAGCTTATCAATTTGGGAGGGTGTCTGTGAAGAAAGAATCATTTTTATATGGCTTGGCTTTTTTGATGGATGGATGTATGGCTGTGGTGGGGTTATGCGTTCCTCTTGTGGCGTTGCAGTTGGGAGCAACTTACGATGACTTGGGTATGATTGGTGGCGTAGGGGCCGCCATATATTCATTGTGTTGTTTGTTTTCTGGGCGATTGGCAGACCGTTTTGGATATCGACGCATTATGGCGGGGGCAACGTTGGTGGTTGGGTTTGTGTATGTGGGGTATTTGTTTATTCATCATATCTGGCATTTGGTGTTGCTTGCAGGGGTGATGAGTTTGGCTATCTCACATTTTTGGCCGCCACTTCAAGCTTGGTTGGGGCGCGGTAAAACGCGGGGCAATTTATTGCGCGACTTGGGGCGGTTCAATGTGGCGTGGTCTTTGGGATTTTTGATTGGGCCTTTGGTGGGTGGCTTTATGTTTGAAACACGGCCCAATAGTGCATTTTTATTAGGTATCTTTCTGATGGGTGTGATGTTTGTTGCATTTATGATTTTGGATATTCAAGAAGGCAACGAAGAACAAAGCCAAGAGATGCTTGAGACCATACCGTTGGCTCGCAAGTTTTTGCCAATGGCTTTTGTGGCCAATTTTGCCACTTTTTTTTCTATAGGAACCGTGCGCTCATTATTTCCAAAATTGGCAACGGATCTTGGCATTGAGCCAGGGTTGTTGGGTGTTTTAATGGCGTTGATTGGCTTGGCACAATTAACGGCATTTTATGTCATGTCGAAAACGGATACGTGGCAATTTAGGAAAGGGCCGTTGATGGTGGCTCAAGGCATGGCATGTGTGGGCTTGCTTATGATGGGGGTAGGTACACATCCGGGGATATTTGCAGTGGGCTTGCTGTTGATTGGTCTGTTGGCTGGGGTCACTTTTACGGCAAGTATTTTTTATAGTTTATACACACAAGGACCGGGAGGCAGGCGAACGGGATTTCACGAAGCCATTGTAGGCAGTGGATTTTTGTTTGGACCTTTGTTGGGAGGGATAACCGGTGAACACTTGGGCGCGCGCGCGCCTTATGGTTTGGCTGTGTTGGTCATTTTGGGAGCCGTTATTATTCAGGCACTGATGCAAATAAAACCCAGTCAAAATATGGTAACATTAGCAGATGATTAGTCGTGATATATGTGTTTCCGATGAGGTGTTGTTAAGCAATTATGTATCCAATATTTCGCGAATTTTTTCGACTTTGTTGCACGAAAAATTCAAGTAAAAGCGAATCGTCTAAATTCGCCCGAT
>JAYODI010000052.1:0-42648 GCA_038279365.1 Candidatus Latescibacterota bacterium
CACCCACAACCTGCCAAGAAACCACTGGCAGGTTCTTGAACCTTATACGTTATGAAAACTGGCGCAGAAAATCCCAACCACCCAACACTTAAAATTCACGCACAAAACCTTCCAGCCAAACCGGAGACACCAACCCAAGAAGCAGATCTTTCAGTTTCTGCGTGTTAATAACGCTTGATGTTATTAACGGAAGTCGTTATGTTTGAGATATGATCAGATCCTTCAAAGACAAAGAAGCCGAAAAAGTCTTTCGCGGTCAGTTTTCTCGCAAAATACCACAGGATATTCAACGGATTGCGGCAAGAAAACTCGAACAGCTAAATGCTGCTACTGTCCTTGATACCCTACGTGTTCCACCTGGCAATCGACTCGAAGCATTGAAGCGTGATAGACAAGGTCAACATAGCATTCGTGTGAATGATCAGTGGCGTGTGTGTTTTGTGTGGCGTGATGATAATGCCTTTGACGTCGAAATTGTTGATTACCACTAAGGAGAGACAATGGCTAAACGCGACTTTCCACCCATCCATCCCGGCGAAATCTTACTTGAGGATTTTCTCAAACCTATGCAGATGAGTCAATATCATTTGGCTCAAGGAATCGGAGTGTCTCCGCGTCGCATCAATGAAATAGTTCATGGAAAGCGAGGCATCACAGCAGACACCGCTTTGCGGTTGGGTCGTTTTTTTGGAATGGAAGCACAATTTTGGATGAACCTTCAAACCAGATACGATCTTGAAACAACCCGTGAATTCTTAGCTGAAAGACTGGATCAAGAAGTTCAGATGCACTTGGTCTAAAGCAAAACAAAAACTTCAAAAACAATGTTTATGGTGTGCGTTGTAAGTTGGCCTCTTTAAGGGCTTCGACGTGATTAAGGCCGCGCCAGCAATGCATAACAAGTCCATTGCCGCACCACTCCATCCCCTGCCACCCAAACAAGGGTGTGACGTGATTTCTCTTTTTGACTGCAAGTTTACCGATTATCTTACTTGATAATGTCACACCTTCGTCGGCAATGGCAGACGTTACCAGCAACCAGCGCAAGGGTTGCCCCGCAACCCTACACCGGCAAATCGTGCACAAAAACAAAATACTACATAGCCAACAATGGGCACTCTTCTCTTATTGTCTTATCTCTTTGCGGAGTGATAGGGTAGCACAATATCAGATTGTGACACAAATAGGATCACGTTTGACCTGAGACGAAAGGTATCTTTTGGCGAATAGAAAACCGAATATCGTATGGATTTATTGCGATGAACTGCGTGCCGATGCACTGGGATGTTATGGGCACCCCAGTCTGCAACTCCATACTCCCAACATCGACCGACTGGCAGATAGTGGTGTTCTTTTTAGCAACAACTTTTGCAATTCCCCCGTCTGTGTTGCCTCAAGATGCTCTGTACTCACGGGTCTGTACCCAGAAGACACGGGAGTGTATAACAACGAGGGCGCATTCCCTGCCTTCCGCCTTCCACAACCTTTGCACACCTTCCCGGATGAATTCTCAAGAAACGGCTATGAAACAGCTAATTTTGGTAAACTTCACGTCCCCAGGGAGATGGCGCCTGATGTTTTTCAGCATCACAATGCGACCGGTAGTGAAGGCAATTTCTGGAAGATTCTCGGTGAAGAAACACTTCAGGTCATTCGCTCGCCCAACGGCACTATCAACGGGGGGGTGTACCCAGATGATCAGATATACCCCCCTGATGCCGTTACTGATAACGGTTTACGCTGGATGGAGAATAGGAATGGGCCATATCTGATCAGGTTTTCGATTCAACAGCCACATACGCCAGTTCTGCCACCTGCGAGATATGTTCGCTTATATGAGAACCAGGATCCCGGCTTGCCAGGCCCTCTGCCCAAGACACTGTCAGCCTTCGAGCGGCGTGTAGCGGAGATTCAAGATGTATTCAATATGGATCCGGAGCAGTTGGTTCTCACCAGAATTCACTATTACGCGCAAGTTGCCTGGATAGATTCTCAGGTTGGGCGGATCATGGAGTTTCTGGAACAGAACGGGTTGATCGAAAATACTGTAATCATCTTCAGCTCTGACCATGGAAACCCTGTCGGTGATACCGGTGCCTATGAAAAACTGACCTTTACGCCTACGGTTCATCGGGTGCCTCTACTGATCTCCTTTCCGAGAACTATTCCGGCTGCTCAAGTCCGTGGCGATATCTGTGATAGTCTCGATATCGGCCAGACACTATTTGGTTTGGCCGGTATTGATGCGCCCAAATCATTCAAAGGGCGCAACCTGTTTAGAGATCCAGCACCCGAGACAATCTACTCAACCATTGGATACGGTCAGCCGTCCAGCAGATTTGCCCCCCTCAGAGGTTTCGGTAAATGGCGTGGTGATAGAGGGTGGCCTCGTCGCAGTTGTGTTCGTACGGATTGCTACCGACTTGATATGAACGTCCTGATCGACGGCGAGAAGCCCGGAGCTGACGAACAGGATGTCTTCCTAGCAGATGTCGTGGCTGACCCGCTGGAGTTCATAAATCTCGCGTCTGAACCGAAATATGCAGAAGTAGTTTGTGAGTTATCGAAGCGACTGGCGGAACATACTGAAGGCTCAGTTGAAGTCGCATCCGAGTCATTGCAGAGGTGAAAGACGAACAAGTTCTTGCAGGCGACGTTCTGACAACCTCGCCTGAGGAGTGACATCAAAAAAGAAGAAAACCAGAATATATGGCGTGCACTAAATCTCTGCCCCTTTAGGGCTTCGCCGTGACGTGGCGCGCCACCAGACGTGTAACACCAGATTCACGTTCCACACCAAAGCCCAACCACCCACAACCTGCCGAAAAAGCACCGGCAGGTTCGTGAATCTTAAACGTTATGTGCAAGCAGCCTAAAAGGCAAATCATGCGCAAAAACCATCTCTCCCAAAACCTTTAGAAGTGGTAACAGTCTTTCTCTTTTTTTCGTATATTTGTAGAAAAACATATATGAGACTCCAAAATGAATCTCCCAAATCGGGAAAATGCTTACATTAGTCCAGAGAAATTGACTGAATATTTATTATCTGTATCGCACTCAACGGGTAAGACAAAAGCGCGATATCTTCGAACGGTTGGTTTCAACGAGCAAACAGCAGATATCCTTCAGCAAGGTTTAATCGGAATCGCTCAATCCTGCAGGGTTGTGAATTCTGTCGTAACTGTCCACGGCGAAAAATTCATTATAGACGGTGAACTCCAAGCACCCAACGGAAACTTTATTCAGCTGAGGACAATTTGGATAATTGATACCGGCCATAATCGACCTCGTTTTGTGACTGCTTATCCTGAATGAGTGAAAGTGAGGAACCTGAAATGATCCAAGAATTAGAGACCGTTGTTTTAACCCATGATATCGAAAATGAGGGATTACAAAAAGGGGATGTTGGAGCCGTTGTACATTGCTATGAGGATGGTGAAGCATTTGAGGTGGAATTCGTAACGGCTGAAGGCAAAACAATCGGGGTTTTAACATTAACAGCGAAAGACATTCGCCCAATGATTAAAAGTGAAATTTTACACGTTCGCGATCTTGCGATACACTAAAAAGACAAAACCCAAATCTTATCGTGCGCATTCTATAGATTTCCCTTTTTTGGCTTCGCCCTGATAGGGGCTGCCAGCACATAACAAGACCATTTCCGCACCCAACCATCCATACAAGGTTGTAGCGTGATTTTTCTTTTCATCAAAACCTTACCGATTACCTTACTCAATAATGCTACACCCTCGTCGGCAATCGCAGACGTTAGTCGACAGCGCCCCAACCACTCAAAAAACAGCAAGCATATGGCGTGCAAAAACAAAATCATCTCTCCAAGCGCGCATTCTTTTCTTATACCCAAAGTGCAGCTATTCTGAAACACGATCATCTTGCAGAACGCATATCGACTTGATGTTGATCAATATGGCTTTGCCCCAAGGACTTAACTATCTCCGCCTCGAACCTTTGAGCAGAGGCACAAGTTATAACCCTTAATCAAGTTTTGCAGTAGGCGAGGGTTTTGAAATGAGCGAATACTGGAATGTAATGGTACCCGAACTCACTGTCACAGATTTTGAAGGATCATTGTCTTTCTACACAGATATTCTTGGCTTTAAGATTCGTAATCAAAGAGAAAATCCAAATTTTGCATATCTTGAGTATGAAAAAGTCCAGATTATGATCGAGCAATTCCACGAAAATGGCTGGAATACAGCAGAACTTTCTCATCCTCTGGGTCGTGGGATAAATCTACAAATTGAGCTTACAAATATTCAGCCTATTCTTGATCGACTTGAAGATTCTAATATAGGGCTATATCGTGAAATCCAAGAATCATGGTATGACATAGGGCCAGTATTATCTGGACAAATAGAATTCTTAGTCCAAGATCCAGATGGTTACTTACTCCGTTTCACGCAGTTTTTGGGGGAAAAGCCAAAAAAGTAGCAAGTTTGAGATTTGCTCAAATCGGTTTATAACAAATTGAAATGAATATCTTCAGATCAAATTTCCCTTGCTTGTGATCCCTATGCGGAGTTAGCTTGATCTCAAATTCAAAATTCACCATCAAGCAATGGACCTAAACCCAAAGGAGTGAACCATGTCTGTATACATCATTGCAAGCTACGATATTGAAGATCCAGAAGCATATGAAGGCTATGTTCCGGGTGTTGTACCGCTGCTTGGAAAACATGGCGCAGAAATCCTTGTTGCAGATTATGAGGCGAAAACGATTGAAGGGCAAGGTCGTGGGGTTCATGTTGTTCTGAAATTTGAATCAGAGGAAGCGACCTTAAATTGGTACAACGACCCAGACTACGCTCCAGTCAAGAAAATCCGACTCGACGCAACACAAAATGGAACACTTATAATGGCGAAGCAGTTTGTACCACCGTCTGAGTAGTTTGGGACTTATCTTGGTGCAGTTCGTTCTGCATAAGGATTTTTAGGCAAGAGTGGCCGTCATCTCTGATATGCAGGTAATCTTCAAGTGCTTCAGGCGATCCTTAACGATATCAAAAATTGAAGCTCAAACCCGAACTTCTACCCTGACCTTTATATCTCCAGACACCTCACAATCTCCCACACCAAAACCTTCCCCATGTCAAAGAATGGCCTCCTCCCGTCCAGTGCCCCCACCATCATATGGATAAAGCGAAAAATCATTGGCAACGATTGCAACACTGCGCTATCTTGTCTGACAACACATTGACGTTACGCTCACCCAATGTTGCGTAGCCGTGTTTTATGCTGAGCAGAACCACCTGCTTAAGACCATAGACATTGCCCTTGGCATAGCAATCAGAAGGAGATGGCATGACAGAATCAAACATCAAAGCCCATACAGACCATCACGCGGCCCCCGTGGTCACCTCTATGCGGGTCGTGCCTGTTGCAGGATACGACAGCATGTTGTTAAACCTCAGTGGTGCACATGGTCCTTTTTTTACACGCAACATCGTCATTCTTCAAGACAGCGCAGGACACACAGGTATTGGTGAAGTGCCTGGGGGCGAAAAAATTCGCCAAACACTCGAAGATGCTCGTGAATTGGTTGTGGGCCAACCCATTGGTGCATACAACAACACCCTCAACCAAGTGCGCAAACGCTTTGCAGATCGCGACGCGGGAGGGCGCGGCAACCAAACCTTTGACATGCGCATTACCATTCACGCAGTAACCGCACTGGAAGCCTCCTTGCTCGATCTGCTCGGACAATTTCTTAACGTACCCGTGGCGGCCCTGCTGGGTCAGGGGCAACAACGCGAAGCGGTAGAAATATTGGGGTATCTGTTTTATGTAGGCGATCGCAACAAAACCGACCTGCCCTATCGCAGTGAAGCCGATGCAAACAACGACTGGTTCCGCCTGCGCAATGAGGAAGCTCTAACCCCCGAAAGCATTGTAAAACTGGCCGAGGCCACCCATGCACGGTATGGATTTAACGATTTTAAACTCAAAGGCGGGGTACTGCGCGGTGAAGAAGAAGCCGAGGCCATCATTGCATTGGCTGAACGATTTCCCAATGCACGGGTAACCTTAGACCCAAATGGTGGTTGGTTGCTTCAAGATGCCATTCGCATTGGTCACACCCTACGCAATGTTTTGGCCTATGCAGAAGATCCGTGTGGTGCCCAAGATGGGTTTTCAAGCCGCGAAATTATGGCCGAGTTTCGTCGTGCAACCGGCCTACCAACGGCCACCAATATGGTCGCAACAGACTGGCGACAAATGGCACACACGATTCAATTGCAATCGGTTGACATTCCACTTGCCGACCCACACTTTTGGACGATGCAAGGTTCGGTGCGTGTCGCCCAAATGTGCCACGAATGGGGATTAACGTGGGGGTCTCACTCAAACAACCACTTTGACATCTCCCTGGCCATGTTTACCCATGTTGCCGCAGCAGCACCAGGCAACATCACAGCCATCGACACCCACTGGATTTGGCAAGACGGACAACGCCTCACCCGCGAACCCCTTCAAATTGAGGGTGGGCTGGTGCAAGTGCCCCAAAAACCTGGCCTGGGAATCGACATCGACGAAGCGCAATTGGCAAAGGCCAATGAGCTGTACAATCAACATGGATTGGGTGCCCGTGACGACGCAGTTGCCATGCAATTTCTCATTCCAAACTGGACATTTGACAACAAACGTCCTTGCATGGTGCGCTAAACAACCTTTCAAGACAAACAAATCGCATACAAAATGCAAAAGGAGACAGCATGGAATTTGCAGACGGGTTGGTCAACTACGAAGCTTTTGGTGCAAAAGGAGACGGTGTTACAGACGATATGCAAGCCATCTGCGACGCCCACGAATATGCCAATACACACAGGCTGAGTGTACGCACCAAGCCAGATGCCACCTACCACCTCGGAGCGCGCGCCCTCACCGCCGTGATCACCACCAATACCGATTGGAACACCTCGCGATTTACCTTAGACGACACACAGGTTGAAGATCATAAAAAATCGTTATTTGAAGTGCGTTCCTTGTTAGACCCCATAGAACTCCAAATTGACAAACTCACACGAGATCAAAAAAAGGTCGATGCACGCCCAGAGCGCGACTGTCATGTATTGGTCGAAAACGACAACAAAAGACTGTATATCCGAAGGGGACTCAATCAAAATAATGGTACGCCCCAACACGACTGCTTTGTGCTTCGCAAAGACGGCACCATAGACTCCCCCATCGACTGGCATTACGACACAGTGACTCGGGTAGAGGCCCACCCCATTGACGACGAACCTCTGATCATTCGCGGTGGTATTTTTACCACATTTGCAAACCGCATGAAACAAGATGTGGGCTACAATTATTGGTCTCGAAACATTGTGATCTCACGGTCAAACACCGAAATAGACGGCTTGACCCACTATGTTGTGGGAGAAACTTCGGTTGGTCACCCCTATTCGGGCTTTATCAGTGTGCGCCAATGTGCCGATGTCACCTTGCGAAACTGCTTTGCCACCGGCCACAAAATTTACTCAACCATTGGCGCCGCAGGCAAACCCGTAAACATGGGCTCCTACGATTACAACGCCAACAATGTGGTTAATTTTAGCATGATCAACTGCAAAATGAACCACATTACAGACCGCTCACGTTGGGGTGTGATTGGATCCAACTTCTGCAAAAACATTTTGCTCGAAGACTGCACCCTCTCCCGAATGGACACGCACATGGGCGTATCGGGCAGTTATGTCATCCGAGGTTGCACACTGGGCTGGATGGGCCTCAACGCCATTGGCCGTGGCGACCTTATCATCGAAGATGCCACACTATATGGAAGCACACTCGTTAGCTTCCGCAGAGACTATGGAAGCACCTGGGAAGGCGACCTTTTTATTCGCAACAGCAAATGGATACCGGCCTGTGGAGATACCCAATTGCCTCACATGATCAACGTCAGCAACGATGGCATGCACGACTTTGGTTATCCCTGCTCTATGCCCACCACCGTCACCATTGATGGGCTGTTTGTCGACGATTCGAACCACCCCGAAGACTACCAAGGCATGTATTTCTTCACCGATCATGAAGCACCTAACGACGGCGTTGGAGAATTGCCCCCGTCTGCCGAACGTCCCTATCCTTATGCCCCATGTCAAAAAATTTCTGTAAAAGGACTGACAACGGCCAGTGGCAAAAAACCACGCGTTTCTCCAAATGAGCAGGTCGCCAACCTTGTTGACGTCATTGAAGCATGATGGATCCTCATGTCGACCAAAAAGAGAACCACCCAAACCTACGATCAAATAGCCGAAGTCTTTTTTGAAAATAATAAAGATCGCAGTCAAATTGAAGACAATCTCAATGAGTTTGCCAAACATTGTCAAGCAAATGATTTGATTTTAGATATTGGCTGTGGGCCAGGGTTTGATGGTGATCTTCTGCGATCAAAAGGGTTGCGCGTGATGGGGCTCGAACTTTCTGCCCAAATGATTAAGATCGGTAAAAAAAGATTTTCCACACCTGTCGTTCAAGCCGATATGGAAGCCCTTCCCTTTCAACAAAAAATAGATGGGTTGTGGGTCAATGCATCTTTGTTACACCTTGAAAGAAAAGCAGTCCCCAAAACCCTCGATGAGTTTTTTCGCGTGTTAAAACCCCAGGGCAAACTGTTCATCAGCGTCAAAAAAGGCGCTGGTGAACAGTGGGAAACGGGCGAAGAAAACGCACCGCGTTGGTTCACCTATTGGGCTGACGACAACTTGGCCGATGCGATCAGGGGCGCAGGGTTTCATATTCTCAAAATCTGGTCGAACCCTTTCTGGATAAAATGTTGTGCCATGAAACAATCCAAAAAATGAAATTACCCCACCCAATCAAGAGCCTGCAAAATGATTCGCCAATCCACCCAAAATGACGTCTTGGCCGTTGAATCCATTACCCAAGCCGTGTGGGATCAAAAAATCGATCACAAAACTTTTCGCGATCATGTTGACAGTGATACCCGTGTTATTCGTGTTGCCATCAAAAATGACCATGTGGCCGGATTTGTCTCAACCTTCTTAACCGTTGATGTTCACAACAACCGCCGGTGGGAAATAGACCTGCTGGTTGTTAACCCCGAAAACCAAGGACAAGGATGGGGCACGGCACTCATTCAAAGTGTTTGGGAGGATGCTCAAAAACACAAAGCCACTTTTGCCAGAGCAATGGTACGCACAGATAACATTGCCAGCCAAAAGGCATTTGCACACGCAGGTTATTCGACCAATGGCAAAAGCCACCATTTGTATTTGTGGCCCCCTCAAAAATGTGCCACACAAGTAACCATACCCAAAGATGTAACCCTCTTACCCATGGACACACTCACATACCGGGGTCTTTGGATTGAAGGGCTAATCTCTCCCCACCTCACCCAAAAAGATCAAAGCGATATTCTCTCAAAGGCACAAGACATCGTTGCCACTCAAAAACGCCACAATACGGGTGCCGCCATTCCCGTTGGTGAGGAAGCGACCTTATCTGAGGCCATTCGAAACAAAGGAAAGATTCACGGCGAATACAACTGGTGGATCAAATCAGTCAAAGAATAGCCTTAATTTCTAAAGTCAACACGATCGAAAGCAGACACAGTGGAATCACAATATCTCATAGAAGCGATACTGATGCGTGACCACATTCCTTCCTTCGCACACTATCCGTTCAACCTCAATGCGGTCAAAAATCTACACACGCTCAAATGCCACCCTGCCCTGACCTACATCATTGGTGAAAATGGCAGTGGCAAATCGACACTGCTTGAAGCTATTGCTGTAGCCTTAGGGTTTAATCCCGAAGGGGGAACGCGCAACTTTGGATTTTCAACCCGTCAATCTCATTCTCAACTGTGGAAATATTTACGGCTTGCCAAAGGCATTCATTTGCCTCAAGATGGTTTTTTTCTTCGGGCTGAAAGCTTCTTCAATGTGGCCACGAACATTGAAGCCTTAGACGAAGAACCTGCACCTGCCCCACCCATCATCAATTCTTATGGCGGTGTCTCCCTCCATGAACAATCACACGGTGAAAGTTTTATGGCTTTGGCCATGAACCGCTTTGGAGGCAAAGGACTTTATATTTTAGACGAACCCGAAGCCGCACTTTCTCCCACACGCCAACTGGCCCTTCTTGCCCGCATTCACGAACTGATACAAAACGATTCGCAATTTATCATTGCCACACACTCGCCCATTCTCATGGCCTACCCCAATGCCACACACTACCAACTCGAAGCAGATGGCCCTCGTAAAGTGGCTTATACCGAAACCGAACACTTCGAAGTCACAAGAAACTTTCTCAACAATCATGAATCCGTTTTGAATATGCTCATGAATGACAAATAGAGTATCTCATTTTTATTTTCTGTTTACAAAAACATCCTTTTATAAAAAATCACCACAATTCCTTTTGGTGGGCAAACAGAAACACTTGCATATCTGTTTCTGACACTCTATCTTGAGCGTCGTTCATTGCTCATTGGAGGTTTTATGGCGCGCAACCTACTTTTTATTACCACCGACCAACAACGTTGGGACAGTCTGCCCTGTTACGGTTTAGACTTTATGCAAACCCCCAACCTCGACCGATTGGCACGCGAAGGCATGGTTTTTAACAATTGTATTGTGCCGTCACCCGTCTGTGTGCCCTGCCGAGCCACGATGATGAGCGGGCAATATCCTGCCGTCACAGGCGTGCTTGGCAATGGCCATTGGTTGCCCAGTCACGTGCCCACCTGGCCAGCCCTTATTGGCCAAACAGGGCGCAAAACAGTCGCCATTGGCAAAATGCATTTTAACCCTTGGGATTCGCTTCAAGGGTTTGACGAACGCATTATGGCCGAAGACAAGCGCCATATTTACCTGCCAGATCACCACGTCCAATTCCTCGCAGCACACGGCCTCGACAGGCCCCATCCCACCACCTTACCCCAATACTACGAAAACCTCGGTGGCTCCCTCACCCCACGCGACCGAAAGTTTCCCGTTTTTGGATTTGTGGGCGATCAAGCCGCACACTGGCTCAATCAAAACGGCTCTGAACCATTTGCTGCTTGGGTCAGCTTTCCTGGCCCGCACGACCCCTATGACCCACCCGAAGATATGGCCGACCTTTACGCCCAAGCACCTATTCCCGAACCCGTAGGATCACCTGAGGAATTGGCAAACAAACCCCCAGCCCAACGCAGCAGAGGGGGTGGCAGTGTGAACAACTCTATGTTTCGCATTGACTATTCCAAAGCCACACCCGAACACTACCGCAAATGGCGGCAACACTATTATGCCAACATCACTTTAATAGACGAAGGCATTGGTAAAATTCTTTCGGCACTCGAATCTCACAATGTGCTCGACGATACCCTCATCATCTTCACCAGTGATCACGGTGATGCATTAGGAGATCACGGCCTGCCATTTAAAGGTTTTTTCTACGACTGTATGTCTCGCGTGCCCTTAATTATTCGTGGCCCCAACGTGCCGGCCAATCAGCGCAGTCTCTCTTTGGTGAGCACCATTGATCTCGTACCCCTTTTTTACAATACGTGCGAAGCCCAAGCACCCAATACCTTACAAGGTGAAGACATACGCCCCCTCTTTGAAAATCCATCCGCAGTGATTCGCAATGCCGCATTTTGTGAAATTGGTGGGCGTGTGATGGTGCGCACCCCCCAGTACAAATACGCACATTATGACGATGGTTCTTCAGAGCTTTACGACCTTGAAGCAGACCCCAATGAAATCAACAATCAGGCAGGCAAAAATGCGTTTAAAGAAATAGAAAATGAACTCAAAGCACGCTTGCTTGAACATTGGCTACACAACCAAGCCTTCCAATCGCGCTACGTATCTGCCCCACAATATTGGATGCGAAACGCACTTGAAGCCGATTATAAAAAACAACAAACATCAGGTGGTGATACCAAATACCGCCCACTCTACAGCAAATAAGCGTGTTGTTTGTGTAAAAATATCATGCACAGAAAACACCACGCTTGTGAAAGGAGCATCCGTTGAAAATTACAAATGTCGAAACCATTCGCTTCAAAACCATTTCCAACACCGTACGCGACAGTGACGGACACGGACACCCTGGCCCAGAACGAGAATCGAGCCAAACCTTACTCAAAATCACCACCGACGAAGATGTATCGGGGTATTGGTTTGGTGCCAATGCACAAATTATGGAAAGCGTGGTCAAACCTGCTATTGTGGGCGAAGACCCCTTCAACCGCGAAAAAATCTGGCGCGATCTTAACCATCGCCAACGCCTCAATATGGGCACCATGTCTGACAAAGTGCTCATGGCCGTTGATTTGGCATTGTGGGATCTTGCCGGACGCTATTTGAATCAACCCGTTTACAAACTCCTCGGTGGTTACCGAGACAAAGTGCCTGCCTACGCATCCACCATGTGTGGCGACGATCTCGAAGGTGGGTTGGCCACCCCCAAAGACTATGCCAACTTTGCCGAGTGGGCCATGAAACGCGGTTACACCTCTTACAAACTTCACACATGGCAACCCCCCTACGACGGCGCCCCCAGTGTCAAACGCGACCTCGAAGCCTGTGCCGCCGTGCGCGAGGCCGTTGGCCCCGACGTACCGCTCATGCTCGACCCCTATCACTATTACGACAGAGAATCTGCACTCGCGCTGGCCAAAGGATTGGAAAAGCTCGATTACTACTGGATGGAAGAACCCATGGACGAGCACAGTATGTCATCTTATGTATGGCTGTGCGAACAAACCAGTTTGCCCATTTGCGGCCCAGAAACCTGCGAAGGAAAAATGTATGTACGCGCCGAATGGATCAAAGCAGGTGCCTGCGACATCAGCCGCTGCGGTGTGGGCGATGTGGGCGGTCTCACACCGCTCATGAAAACCATTCATTTGTGTGAGTCTTTTGGTATGCGCTGCGAAATTCACGGCGGTGGCCCTGGCAATCTCCACGCCTTATGCGCCATGTCCAATGGTGAATTTTACGAACGCGGCTTGCTCCACCCCTTCATCGACTTTGACCAACCCGCACCCTATTTGCACGAACATGGTGAACCCATGGATGACAAGGGATTTGTGCACGTGCCACAAAGACCTGGCCTGGGCATGAACATCAATTGGGATTATATTGAAAAGAACAAAATCAGCTAATCCTTTTTGAAACCCACACAAAAAAAGCCGATACAACTGTATCGGCTTTTTTTATTGTCATAACAGCCACACAATACCCACTACTTATCCAAAAGCACCCACACCTTTCCATCTTCCACCTTCACATCATACATCCTCAACGGCACCCGCACAGGCACCCGTTGAGGAGAACCATCCTTCAAATCAAACCGCCCATTGTGCTTGGGACATTCAATCTGATGCCCCATCACCACCCCATCGGCCAAACATGCCCGCCCGTGTGTGCACAACCCATCACTGGCATAATAGTCACCATCAACACTTCTATAAATCGCATAAACATCCTCACCCCGTTCAAATCGCATAACATCTTCAGGCTGCAAACCACCAGCATCACACACAGCAATCCAACCATTGACAAACTCAGCCTCCAAGGAAACAACTTCAGAATCTGCACCGGTCTGTGTAACAGAGGATGTTGGCAACTCGCGTTTCACAAAATACGTCGGATCTTTTGCTTGTTTGAACAGCGCCGGAATAATTTCTTGATAAGCCTCCCAAAGCCCTCGATACGGTTTGGGCATATCATCTTTTACCAAAGCATGAAGTTTGGGCACCGCATGATATGGCACCAAAGGAAACATATGGTGTTCAACGTGATAGTTCATATTCCAATACAAATATCGAAAAATAGGGTTCATATATACGGTGCGACAATTCAACCGATGATCCAACACATTTTCAGCCAATCCAGCATGTTGGGTCAAGCCAAAAACCACCATCAACCAAGATCCATAAAGTGTGGGCAAGCCCACATACATGAGTGGTAAAATGCTTTGTTGATAAATGGCCAAACCAATCACACACGCATAAATGAGCAGATAAATGCGGGCCTTAAAAAACACTTTGCCATATTCACTCTCAGGAATATACGTCTGCTCATCGGGCTTCATTTTACCCACAGCATGCAAAAGCATTTCTTTAAATTCATTGCGCGTGCTCCGAATGGCAAAAAATGCCAAAAAAACACCCCACAAATCAACAGGCCGAGGCACCGCAATTTCAGGATCGCGCCCCACAATAATCGTATCACTGTGATGTCGGTTGTGACTCCACCGCCAACATGTTGATTCTCGAAAAACCATAAACGATGCAATTTCATAAAGCGCATTGTTCATCCAATCGCTTTTAAAAGCGGTGCCATGGCTCGATTCGTGCCAACGGGAATCTGAAGAAGATGCATACAACACCCCATATACTGAAAACGGTATCACCGCCCACCAACTCCCCCACCACACATACCCCCAATACCCTGTGCCAAATAACAGCGCAAACCACAAAAGCGTGTCACGCACCGCAGGACCGTTTCGTCGCTCCAACAATGCCCGAAATTGATCGCGCGGTATCGGTGAGCTATACCACGTTGCCGATGCCAAACCGCGTGCAACGGCCTCTTCGCTCGTTTTGCCCACCAAACTGTAGTCCAATGTCTGTGTCGCTGCCATGGTCTTACTCCTTATCAGCCATTTACGATTTGCAAAAACACCAACACCGCAACCGACACCATCCCCCCACAACAAACGCCAATCTAAACCGCAATATAGGATCAAAAATGCCAATCCACAATGTCAGAAATTGGCCATTGTGACAGATTTCAACCTCTATTTTTTTATATCCTTAAATGTTATTCATTTCCACAACAGGCAACACAAACAAAAACAGAACACACAAGCACATACAAAACAACATCTTAAACAGAATCACCCATCAATTAATCTTTGATTTTCATTTTTGGCATGGAAATCGCTTGTAGAACAGTGCATTACAGACCGCCAAAAGACACCTCTCCCCGAGGTCTTTTGGAGCAAAAGGAGCAAAACAATGAAACAAACACAACAAATCCAAGTGGTCGTGGTTACCGACAAGCCCAGCTTAAAACAAAAATTAATGGCCAAATTCTGTCGGCCCAAGCAAATGACCTTCAAAGCCAAATTGCATCGTTACCGGGCAATCCCCTCTGCGCAAGCTGCCTAATATTTTTTTAGATTCTTTGAATCCCAAAAGTCTCGCCACGATCTGCCCAGATATTGGCGGGACTTTTTTTACAACCGCGAACAATCCAAATTGTTTATGGTGCCAGATTCCCCCATTCACGCGCTATAAACAAGATTTAAGGGGTGCTACAAAATTTGCCCCGATATTTTAGAAGAACAATTATCTCCCAACCTACGATCCCTTTTTGTGTTGCCCATTTCCCCAACAGCATGTATCATGCAGAGCTGTTAAAAAACACAGAATTATTCAGCCTTAGGGCAACACATGAGGAGAGACTTTATGGAAAAAGTAAGAATCGGTGTCATTGGCATTGGCAATATGGGCAGCAGTCATGCCACCTATCTTAATGCCAATGAAATACCAGGTGCAGAATTAACCGCCGTTTGCGATTTAAAGCCAGACCGTATCAAATGGGCTCGTGAAAACTTAGGTGAAAACGTACGCACGTTCGACAACGCCGACGACCTATTGGCATCAGGTGCTGTAGATGCAGTCATGATCGCCACCCCACACTACGAACATCCCGTCTGGGCCATCAAAGCAATGAACAGCGGTTTACACGCGCTTATTGAAAAACCAGCCGGCGTTTATACCAAACAAGTTAAAGAAATGAACGAAGTCGCCCAAAAAAGCGACCGCGTTTTTGGCCTGATGTTCAACCAACGCACGCTTTCACCTCATCAAAAACTCAAAGATCTCGTTGAATCAGGTGAATTAGGTAAAATCCAACGCACCAACTACATCATCACCACATGGTTCCGTTCGCAAAGCTACTACGATTCAGGGGGCTGGCGTGCCACTTGGGCTGGTGAAGGGGGCGGTGTCCTCATGAACCAATGTCCACACAACCTCGATCTGTGGCAATGGATTTGCGGTTTGCCAACCCGCGTTAGAGCTTTCATCGGGTTTGGCAAATACCACAACATCGAAGTAGATGACGAAGTCACAGCCTACGTAGAATACGAAAACGGTGCCACGGGTGTCTTTATCACCACAACAGGTGAAGCCCCAGGAACCAATCGCTTCGAAATTGTTGGCGACAATGGCAAAGTGGTCATGGAAGGTGGAGACATCACTTTTTGGCGCACCCGTGAATCGGTGAGCAAATTCTGCAAAGAATACAAAGGTGGGTTTGGCAGCCCCGAAGTTTGGAAATGTGACATTCCCTCTGGAAAAGGCGGTGAAGCCCATCGTGGAATTACCAAAAACTGGGTCAGTGCCATTCAAAAAGGCACCCCCCTATTGGCACCTGGCACAGATGGCATTAACGGTGTTCAGTTGGCCAATGCCATGCTTCTTTCGGCCTGGACAGACAATTGGGTGGACATTCCTGTTGATGACGATCTTTTCCACGAAAAATTGCAAGAGCAAGTCAAAAACAGCAAATCCCAAAAAGACGTTAATGCTGGCAAAACCTTGAATGTCTCTGGCACATATTAATAAAACACTTACCGGTATGATAAAACATCATCATACCGGTAAGGTTAGACTTGTATTAATTTATTATTCTTTTTATATTGTCACATTAATGTGACAATACTGTAACAATTGTGTCATATCTTTTGCTATCTGATAAAATTTATAAGTACTTTATTTATGCTCATCATAACAATTGGTTAAAATAAACTGTGGGCGATAATCTCGAAAAAGCAGAAAAACAAAAAAATATACTGGTTGTCGATCAAGAGCGATTAGGGTCTCTCATCCTCAAGATGTTACACAAAGATCAACTCGGATCTGAGTTGGCAACAGATGGTCTAAAAGCCATTACCAAGTTGCGTACCTTTGCTCCCGATCTCATCGTAGCCGATGTCAACATACCAGGTGGTGGCATTCGTTTGGCCGAACTGGTGGCCATGAATCCACGCCTGCAAAATGTGCCTGTCATCCTCATGTCGGCCAATCCAACCCCCGACATTGTTATTCGTGCACGCAATGCTGGAGCAAGTTCCTATTTGGCCAAACCGTTTCGCCCCAGTGAGCTAACCAACCGCATCACGATGGCACTCTCCCAACCACCTCCAGCACCACCCAAGGCTGTCGAATCAGCCAAGAGCGACCCAGAAGCCCCCAATGATATAAAAGGCACAGAAGACAAGCCTGAGGGCGAAGATGAAGACTCCGAACAGGGTTCAGACATCATCAGTCGGGTAAAGTCCATTGAAGGCCTGCCCTCCTTCCCGTCCACCCATGCAGAAATCCTAAAATTAGCCAAAAGTGACGATGCCTCCAGTGATGATATTGCTGACAAATTACAGCTCGATCCTGGGCTTTTGGCCACGATGTTTAAGCTGGTCAATTCTTCGGCTTACGGGTTTAACAAGCAAGTCAAAGACCTTTCCTTGGCCGTAACGCTACTTGGTCTAGAAGAAATTGCCAACCTTGTTCTTGCCGCTCAGGTATTTGACAAACTCGGAAACTACGACGATGGTGCAGGTTTAGATCTCAAAGAGTTTTGGCGTCATTCTGTAGGCACTGCATTTGTCGCACGTGCTGTAGCACGCAAACTCAATACAGAAGTGGAATCCGCATTTTTAGCGGGCATGATGCACGATTTGGGCAAAATCATTCTCGATCGATATTTTGGTGATTATTACAAAGCCGTTTTTGATGTCATTGGCGGGGAAGATATCACCATCTTACAAGCCGAAAAAGAGATTTTGGGTGTCACACACGCCGCTGTTGGTGGTCAATTGGCCGAAGAATGGAAATTTCCCAAAAATTATCTCAATGCCATTGCTTACCACCACGATGTACGCACCGCTCCACGCTATCAAAGATTGGTGTGTATTATCCATTTGGCCGATGTGATTTGTCGACGTTTAGAATATGGCAATGGTGGTGACAACCAAAAACCAGATCCCGATGATTCTGCTTTAGATCGGTTCTCATTGGGTGAACGCGGTTTTAAAATTTTGGTCGAAGTTGCCGAAGAAGAGCTCGAAGGCGCAGCATCATTCCTTGCAGCACTTGCAGGTTAAACAACCCTGATCAAAAAAAGAAAAAAGGCATTGGTCTAAGTTACCAATGCCTTTTTATGTATCCATCCCCAATGCCCTATTGCGGAGCCCACCGGGGAACCCGACCCTGGCGAGACATGGTCACCTTTTTAAAATTTGAGCCAGTATGATTCACCGTAGCAATATACCAATACGTTTGTACGGTAACAGGCGATACCTCCGAGAACTCAAAAGCCAAAGTCTTACCACTGGGATCCCAAGTTGGCCATCGGGCTGCATGCAATGGATCCGACACATAGGTAATACGTCGCAAGTCTGACCCATCAATGGCCACGGTATATATCTCAAATTCTGCAGAAGCAACTTCTTGCCCCCCCAACGGTGCTTGATGCAAGTTTGATGCAAAAGCGATTCGCCTACCATCGGGTGACCAAGCAGGTGTTTCGTGAGCCACACGCCCACCCCCTGCAACCAACAGCCTGCGATTTTGCCCATCCACATCCATCACATAGATACTGGTCCCCCCTATTTCTCGCACCTGACACACCAATTGCGCCCCATCAGGTGACCACGAAACCACTTCTTCATCCTCTGCCGATTGTGTAATATTCCTTTCATTTGAACCATCTACATTGACCACATAAATATCCCATCCTGTCTCAGCCGAACGTTTGGCCTGAAAAGCCACCTTATTCCCCGTTGGAGACCAACTTGGCGCAAAGTCTCCACCAGAGTCGCCCACAATACGCGTTAATTGCCCCCCATCCAAGCCCATCGTATAAATATCAAAATTGGCATTCCCACCTAAATTCGACGCAAAAACCAACTGTTTCCCATCAGGCGACCACGATTGACCACTAAAATCTGAGCGAGGATCAACATCAGGCAACACCGTTTTCAACCCTGTTCCATCTGACCACATCACATAAAGCTGAAAGTTTAATTCATCTCCCCCACCAATAAATGCAATGCGCCCTCCCGGATCCTCTGCATCATGATCCGTTGCAACAGTTATGCGCCCACAACCATACAGCACAACCAAAACCAGGAATAAAGCCCGAAACAACATAACAACACCTCCCTTATGGACAATTCGATTTTCTTATCAGATGCAATCACAGCCCATAGGGTTTAAAAATAAAGGACTTGGAGCCAAATGAATTGTTTCTACAAGCAATATTTGTTCATCGCTCTAAGGAGGCATACAATAGAAAAAGGCAGGTTGCACGTGCAACCTGCCTTTTGCCAATCTATATAATAGTGACGTTATCGCAATACCAACTTACGCCCACGCGCCAACGCACCCCGAAATTGTCGTTTCTGCAAATCTAAAAACAATGCCTGATAATGTGTTTGTTCCGCCAGCAATTTGCCATTGATGTCTTCAACTTCTCGCATCAGGTCTTCCCGAACCCCCCGAACAGAAGCCACCCGCTGTTTCACATCAGCCAACTTGTGCACTTCACTTTCAATCAGGTTTTCCAAGCGATCTATCTTTTTTTCTGAGTTTTCCATCTCTGGCAAAACACTCATCTCATAGGCACGAAACTCCAAGATGATGCGACTCAAATAAAACAGAGACCCCGCAATCAAGGCCAAATATAACATCGACATAATCGCTCCCGACAGCTTTTTTGGGGAGAGCTTATGTGGGGATTTTACAAGGTCAAAAACAAGGGGGATGACCCGATGAGGCAAGTATAATCATTTTCAATATTGAAATCAAGGGCATCATCAAAATATATTTTTCCAGCCCTCTAATACACCGCTATTACTACGATCTTATACAATTCGCTTTTGCCACAACCTCTTATTTTCAAGATCACAGCCACCAAGGGGAGGTAACACTTTTACGTTTTTTAAATCTGTTTGGGCACATCATAAAAAAGCTTTAAACCGCGTCCATTTTTTATAGCCGACCACGCATCCACCTCAAATGCCAAACCAAACACGCCACAGGTAGGCATTTCATCAATATCTTCTCCAGACAAAAACCTGACAATATCTGTCATATAAGGATTGTGCCCAATCACCATAACAGACTTAAAATGATAATCAACACCACAAACCAGCGTTAACAAATCTGTCGCATTTCCCGAATAAATACGCTCATCCCAAACGACGCTCTCAATAGGATATTGTAGCTCCTTGAGCAAACGTTTTGCCGTCGCCTTTGCACGTTTTGCAGGGCTACACAAAACCAAATCCAAAGTAACAGCACGGCGCATTCTCAAATGCTCACCCATCTCAGGGGCGTCTTTTTTGCCCCGACTGTTTAAGGGCCGATCAAAATCTGCCTGTTGGCCATTTGCCCAACTCGATTTTGCATGCCGCACCAAATATAGACGTTTCATCTCGCTCCTAAAATCAAAAATAAAAAACACTCACCAAATCTCTTAGCAAGTGTCACCACCCATATCTATTCCGATTACAATGTCGTCCGATTAAATCCGAGGCTGAGAGCCTCCCGAATCGACAACAAGCTCAGTTTGAGCCTGATCGGATGTTTGCAAGCGGATACCAATATCGTGAATCAATTCTTTCATAAACCGAATGCGCTCACTGCTTAAAGCTTCTTCAGCCTGAATGCCTTCCTGTTTGGCCAATACGTTTTGGAATTCTTCCTTTTTGGTTTGCAAACCCTCCTTAACACGATTGAGCCGTCGCTCCAAATCGCGCATTTTGGTGGCAGTAAAAAACTTTATCCCCACCACCATAACAAGAGAAAGCAGCATCCAAATAATCAAACCGATCACCTCACAAAATAATCAATCGTCAAAATTATTATTTATAGTATGACGTATTACGCGCCCTATGTCAACATATTATCTTTCCTGAACTTATAAATAAACCACAAAATGGAATATAAACTCTGCAATCTCAACCCATATATACAAAAATCAAAACCGACTCCCATATGATCCATGAGCGCCGGTTTTGTCTCACATAATATGTGTATGCCCCCAAAAAGATACTAAGATGGAGATTTGCCAAAAAATGACAGAATCCCCTTCTTCAAAGCCCCAGCCTCATCCAATTCCTCGGCCAACATTTCGGTAACGGTCTGATCTTGCTCTTTGCCCGCCTCATTAATATAAACATGCCAATGTTTCACCATGCGTCTTGCACGCGCTTGATACCGTGTGCCCTGATATTCAAATTCTATCATCTCACCCCTCATATCTTACCATGAACAAATGAACGTCCATATATGTCCAATTATAGACACACGGCAAACCAAAGACAATGTGGAATTTAAAATTAAAAAGGAGCTTACGAACAAAATCGTAAGCTCCTTTTAAGATGGTGCCGAAAAGGGGATTCGAACCCCTACACGGTTTCCCGTACTGCCCCCTCAAGACAGCGTGTCTACCAATTCCACCATTTCGGCTTCGGCACGATCATTATTTTCCAGAATCAGCAGGTGCTGGTGTTTGTGTGCTTTCTACCGGAGCGGCAGGATTAAAGGGTTGTGGCATGGTTTGTGTTGCACCGCCCCCTTGTTCCAACAAACGTTCGGCTGCGGTTTTGACACCTGCGTCAGATGGGCGTCCGGCATACCACAAACTCACACACGTCAGTGCAAAGAGTATACCTGCATACGTGGTTACTTTGGCCAAAATGGGCACAGCGCCACCGCCTCCAAACATCGAAGACCCACCGCCACTCATACCACCAAACGCACCACCAGAAAGCCCACCGCTTTTGCCTGGCTGCATCAAAATAGACATAATCAGCACAAGACAAACAAGCACATGCACAATCAAAAGAAAAATTTCCATACCAACAAACTCCTAAACTGCCGCTTTAACAATCGCAGCAAATGAGTCAGCAACCAATGCTGCACCGCCAATGAGGCCCCCATCAATATTGGGTTGGCCAAACAAATCGACGGCATTATCGGGTTTTACAGAACCACCATATTGGATACGCACACTTTGTGCAACCGCTTCGTTATACAAATCAGCCAAAACTTGGCGAATCATGCCGTGCACTGCATCTGCCTGATCGGGTGAAGCTGTCAGGCCTGTGCCAATGGCCCACACTGGTTCATAGGCCAAAACCAAATCTTTTGCTTCATTCGCCAAAATACCTTCAAGAGCACCCGTAACCTGCTTGCGAACCACCTGATTGGTCACTTCAGACTTACGCTCTTCAAGGGTTTCACCTACACAAACAATAGGCTTTAAACCAACACGCAGTGCTGTTTTCAGGCGTTTGTTTACACTCTTGTCTGTTTCGCCAAAATATTGCCGACGCTCAGAGTGGCCTAATATAACGTATTTGCACCCACAAGTCAATAACATCGCGCCAGACACTTCGCCCGTAAAAGCACCTTCCGCTTCCCAATGCATATTTTGTGCACCCAATTCAACAGACGACCCTGCAAGTACGCTTGCCATACGTTCCAGTGCCGTATAAGGCGGGCACACCACCACATCCACGCCATCTATACCAGAAACGGCAGAAACCACGCCCGTTACAAGTGCTTCAGCCTCATCTGATGTCTTGTTCATTTTCCAGTTGCCAGCCACAATCGGTTTTCGCATCATAAACTCCTATTCGGTCTCACCATCCGTCGATTTATCCGATAACGCTGCCACCCCAGGAAGCGTCTTACCCTCTAAAAACTCAAGCGAAGCACCACCACCCGTCGAAACATGGCTCAGTGTTTCGGCCATTCCAAAATCAGCCACAGCCGCAGCTGTTTCTCCACCACCGACAATGGTTGTTGCACCACCATCTGTCGCATCAACCAAAGCTTGGGCCACTGCACGTGAACCCAGTGAAAACGAATAAATCTCGCACACGCCCAAAGGGCCATTCCAAATAATGGTTTTTGCTTTTTTCACTTCATCAGCAAACAGTTTTCGCGTCTCTGGCCCAATATCAAAACCTTCCAAATCTGCGGGAATTTGATCTCGAGGCACCGTTTGTGTGGGTACACCTTCGGCCATATCCGCGGCCACAACCGTATCAACAGGCAATAACAATTTTACACCTTCATCTTTGGCGCGTTGAATCAATTTGGAAGCCACATCAATACGATCTTTTTCCAAAAGGGATTTGCCTATTTCCAAACCCATTGCTTTAAAAAAGGTAAAGGCCATCCCACCGCCAATAAGTAGCGTATCCACCTTGGAGAACAAATGTTCAATCACATCAATTTTGCCCGAAATTTTAGCCCCCCCCATAATTGCAACAAAGGGCCTTTCTGGTTCGGCCAATGCACCGCCCAAATAATCCAATTCTTTTTGCAACAACAAACCAGCAGCACATTCCACAAAATAATGGGTCACACCTTCCGTTGACGCATGTGCCCGATGTGCCGTGCCAAATGCGTCATTTACATACAAATCGCCCAATTCGGCCAATTGCATAGCAAAACCAGGGGCATTGTCTTCTTCTTCGTGGTGAAATCTTAAATTTTCCAACAAAACCACAGAACCTTCGGGGGCGCTCTTTACAACCGCGCTTGTCTGCGCGCCCACACAATCGGGTGCCATAATTACTTCTCGCCCAAGCAATACTTGCAAAGCCTCGGCAACAGGTTTGAGTGATAGTTTTTTCACCACCTCGCCATTGGGGCGTCCCAAATGCGACATCAATACGGGTTGTCCACCCTGATCTAAAATATGTCGAATGGTAGGGAGTGAAGCGCGCAAACGCGTGTCATCTCCCACCCGTCCATCTTCATCAATTGGCACGTTAAAGTCTACACGCGTCAACACGCGCTTGCCTGCCAAATTGAGATCCAGAATCGATAATTTATTCACAATCCCCTCCGGGAAACGCACCATACAAATCATAAATCCCGCCCCGCAACAAAAAAGCGGCGTAGGCGGGATTTATAAGACAAAAACACACAATTAAATTTAAATTCGACCCAACTTTTTCAACAAATCAACACAACGATTTGAATAGCCCCATTCATTGTCATACCACCCACAAACCTTGACCATATTGCCAGACATAACGGTCGTAATCATCGAGTCAAAAATACAAGAGTGTGGGTTGCCAACGATATCGGCCGAAACAATGGGATCTTCAGTATATTCCAAAATGCCTTTCAAACGACCACGAGCGGCACGTTTAAATGCATTGTTCACTTGCTCGATTGTGACATTCTTTTTCAACACAGCTACAAAGTCGGTGAAAGAACCATCGGGCGTAGGAACGCGCACAGACATCCCATCTAACTTGCCATTCAATTCAGGAATAACTTTGCCAACAGCACTGGCCGCACCCGTCGTTGTTGGAATCATTGACAAAGCGGCCGAACGTGCACGGCGCAAATCACTGTGTGGTGCATCAATGAGGCGTTGGTCACCCGTGTAGGAATGGATGGTGGTCATCAAACCGTGTTCGACACCAAAAGCTTCGTGTAACACGCTCACCATGGGCGCCAAACAGTTTGTGGTGCATGATGCGTTGGACATAACGGTATCACTTTTCTTCAAGATATCGTCATTAATCCCCATCACCACTGTGGGCAAGTCACCTTTGGCAGGTGCTGAAATGACAACTTTTTTTGCACCACCTTTTAAGTGTGCACCAGCCGAATCTTTATCGGTAAAAAACCCTGTCGATTCAACGACAACGTCGACACCCAAAGCCTTCCACGGCAAAACACTGGGATCGCGCTCTGATAACACTGCTATTTTCTTACGTCCTACAATAAGTGCATCAACGTTTTTAGAGCCAACTTTTGCACCCCCTTCTTGGTAAGAAACTTTACCAGGGTACATACCGTGTGTCGAATCATACTTCAGCAAATGTGCCAATGTTTTGGCATCGGTCAAATCGTTTACGGCAACCACATTAATGTTGTTTTGCAATGCAGCCCGAAAAACCAAACGTCCAATACGCCCAAAACCATTGATACCTACAGTTAAAGCCATGTTGACCTCCAAATAAGAAAACCGCGTCCACTATTTCGTGGCGTAATGAAAAAACATTATCCAAAAAAGACCTTTGCAATATCGTAAAGGCCCATATCAACCGTTCGCAACTTCGATACCGCATCCTTTAAGTCTATGGCCACAATATCCGTGCCCTTCAAGGCCACCATCTTGCCAAAATTACCTTCATGAACCAAGTCTATGGCCGCAATACCAAATCGAGTCCCCAAAACGCGGTCAAATGCGGTTGGGCTGCCCCCACGTTGAATGTGCCCCAACACAGTTGCACGGCTTTCAAACCCTGTACGTTTTTCGATTTCATCACTCAACATGGTGCCAATACCACCCAATCGAACATGACCAAATGCATCCTTTTCTTGCGATTGCAAGACAAAACTGTCATCGGCCAACTTTGCACCCTCGGCCACCACCACAATACTAAAGGTTTTGCCTCTGGAATGGCGCTTTTTAATTGTGGCGCACACTTCGTCCAAATCAAAAGGTGTTTCGGGAATCAAAACAATATCTGCGCCCCCAGCAATGCCAGCTTCAACTGCTATCCAACCGGCATGTCTGCCCATCACTTCCACCACCATAACCCGGTTGTGAGACTCGGCCGTGGTATGCAACCGATCGATGGCCTCCATCACAATATTAATAGCCGTATCAAATCCAAAAGTTTGATCTGTTCCATCCAAGTCATTATCAATCGTTTTGGGCACACCAATGACAGATAACCCTTGCTGTGTGAGCTTGTGAGCCACCCCCAACGTATCATCACCACCAATGGCAATGAGTGCATCCAAACCCATTTTTTTCATACCTTCGGCAACGACTTGCCCCCCGTTATCGCCCTCTTTAAACGGATTGGTGCGCGAAGTACCCAAAATAGTACCGCCTCGGTGCAAAATACCCGACACATTGTGCAAGTCTAAGGGACGAGACAAACCTTTCATCATCCCGCGCCACCCTTCCAACACACCAACTACTTCATAATCATAATATGTAATGCCTTTGCGAACAATTCCGCGAATGACGGCATTCAAACCAGGGCAATCTCCTCCACCGGTTAATACACCTACCCGCTTTGTTGCCATAAAAATCTCCCAATATAAAAAAACCAACAAACCCCAATACTCTCCTCCCTGCCCCACGAAATCAACACCTTCCACCCAATCATCATCAAACCGCCCAAGGAGTTGGAATTTAACAGATTGCAAAATAGGTGTCAAGGGTTTGTTATCAAACACGCATACAGGTATAAATATACCTCATCTTTTATAGACCTTCCAAATGCAGTTTCTCGGCAACAGCAACGATGCTTTTTCCACCCATAAAGCCCACCAGACGAATAACACCATTTATGAATGGTAGCAGATTCAATACGCTACCCGATATCTGTTTTTGGGAGTATGATTTTAACAGATCTCAGAGAGCGCTTATGTCTAAAAATCAGAAGACATGTCTTCTCCTAATTCTGGCCGTGCAACGGTTGCCACAACAACCTGTTTGACACCCGCCTCTATCAAAACTTTAACACAGGCACTTATCGTGGCCCCTGTGGTCACCACATCATCTATTAAGATGACCAACCGCCCACAAATAACACTGGCATCTCGAACAGCAAATGCAGAATCCATGTTAAGATAACGTGCTTTTCGATCCAAACGCGTTTGCGATGGTGTATGCCGCACCCGCTTAAGGCCTGTTTCACAAACCTGAAATCCTGTAACCTGCCCCATTGCACGCGCAATAATGGCACTTTGATTATACCCTCGTTCTCTTTTTCGTGCCGAATACAAAGGCACTGGCACCACCAACCAATCAGCCATTCCCAACTCGCCAACCAAACCATTCCCCAAGGCCTGCCCCAAAAGCCTCCCTGGCAAAGTTTTTCCCTGATACTTAAGCATGTGAATGAGTTTGCGTAAGGGGTCATTAAATGCTTGTAAAAAATAAACATCTATCCCATCAATTTGACTCACATCGATTTGTTTTCCCTCATTTAGCCCAACCATTTCTGCACAGGTATTGCACAAACCTGGCTGATTGGACAATGACTTTTGGCAAAGAATACAATGAGGCGGGTATAAAAACCGCAACAGACTGTGCCATATCCAAATACCCACATCAACCTCCACGTGATCCAGATCACATTCAGCGCCACCAAACTTTATGATATTTAACCCATTCATTCAGATCAAAAGGACCACAAATGACAAAACGCATCCTCATTATAGACGATGAATCAGGCTTTTGCGATGTGCTCAAAGACCTGCTTGAAGATGAAGGATATACCGTCGACGCGCCTCTTCAGCTGGCGTCTGCTATTGGCATTGCCCTTTTGGGTAATTACGATCTCATCATTCTCGACTTACGTATGCCTGGCATAGATGGTTTGGAAATAGCACGCCTTTTTAAACAACGTAAACTGATCACACCCATTTTAATCATTTCGGGCTATATCACAGATGACATGCCCATAAAATTAGACCAGTTAGGCATACAGCACATGCTGTCCAAACCCTCGGGGGTTTCTCAGTTGCGTCAGGCTGTGGCCACAGCCATAGCTTAAACACCGCGTAATCAGACAATTCCTTCCATGCCCCAATTGATTTTGGGGCATTTTTTTATCTCAAACGCTCCAAATTGCCTTTATCTAACCATTTGCTTATCTTCATTCTTGCTTCAACACCAAAGCCTTTTTGACGATATCTCATCTCCATCTTTACAGATCGTGGAAAACAGACCATGCAAAAAACCCGTGCAATTGTTTTTGACTTAGACGGTACCCTATTTGACCTCAACCCCATCGTACAGGCAGCTCGAAAACGCGTTGCCAATTTTTTACACACCCATGGTTTTTTCGCTTCCCCCAATTATGCCTTTAAACGCCTCAATACCCTTGAGCGCAAACACGGCCCTTATTATTCTTCTTCGCCCTATTATTTTGCGTTTTATGACATTGCCAAATCGCTTCAAAAAGACAAACCCGAAACCTTGAAAGCATTTTTTGAAAAACACATTTCAGATCCCGAGTTTGATCCCATTGAAGCATTTGTACACGAATTAGAGCACGTATATAATGCCGAAAATGTTGAGGCCATTACACCTTATCCAGATGCCCGTCAAACATTACGCGAATTGCGCAATGCAGGTTATCGCCTTTTTTTAATTACTTTAGGACGCTCCCAACGCCAACAAAATAAAATCGACCGCTTGGGCATTGCCCCCTATTTCGACCGCATCATCAACGAAGGCCCCCCAGCCCATGACTATTGGCTCAATGAACTGTGCCAATCCACTCACTTCAAACCTGAAGAAATGGTTGTCGTTGGCGATCGTACCCACGACGAAATTCGAGCGGGCAATCGTTTGGGATTTACAACCGTGTGGCTTCGCCGTGGGCGTTTTGCCGAAGAAGAACCCGCCATTGGTGAACGCCCTCACTATGAAATCCGTTATCTTGCCCAACTTTCCACCCTGTTACACCTTTCCCGCTTGGGCAAATCACCGGAAAGATTTCGAGTAGCCGTCATTGGAGGCGGAACAGGTTTGCCCACTGTTTTACGTGGTGTCAAACCTTATACCAAAAGCCCTACAGCCGTGGTTGCCGTCACCGACACCGGTGCATCCTCGGGTCGCATTCGCTGGAATTTGGGCGTGCAACCTCCAGGCGATATTCGCAACGCGCTCACCGCATTGGCCGATCCAGATCGCGTATCTCAAGGCCTATATCGGGTCTTCCATCACCGTTTTCCAAACAGCGAACAAGAATCTGGCATTTTTAAAAATGATCACATTGGCAATTTCTTAGTCGCCGCCTTAACACAGCAATTGGGCGATTTTAACGATGCCATCCAAACAGCCAGTGAAATGCTCCATGTCAAAGGCACCATATTGCCATCGTGTTTGAGCAATGTAGACATTTGTGCCGAGCTTGAAGACGGCACCCACCGATATACCGAGTGGATGGTTAGAAAGCCAGGCAAACCCCCACTTAAACGCGCTTATTTGGTTGCCAATAACAATATCCTTTCAGAACTCAACCGCAAAAATGGGCCCCTGTACAGCATGATTGACGAGGCAACAGGTCAAGTTGAAGTGCATAACCATGCTGGGCGCAAAGTCAATTTGCCCCAAAACCAGGTACAAGCCCCATCTCAAGCGGTGCAAGCCATTCAAGATGCCGATGTTGTCATTATTGGCCCAGGAAGCCTTTATACAAGTGTCATCACCAATTTATTGGTGCCCGACATTCAAAAAGCCCTTCTCAACCGCCAAGAGGGCAAAACCATTTATGTGTGCAACATTGTTACCCAGCCCGGACAAGCCGATGATTTTGTTGCGTCAGACCATTTACGGGCCATATTAAACCACTTTCCCGAAGATCAAAGGTATCGGGCCATTGACCATATGCTCGTACAAGACCCTCGCATCTTCCAAACACCCAAAAGTCGCCCTTGGCGACCACTCTTGCGGCAATATCAAAAAGATGGCAAAGTATTGGTTGAAGCCGATACAAACACCCTTGATGCCCTAATCCCTTGGACCCGCGCAGACTTTGTAGAAGAATTCCACCCCGATGTCATGGGCCGCGGCGTGGGTGATTTTATCAGCCATGATTCTGCCAAAGTAGCCGATGCCATTTGTCGCATCTATTGCGGCCTTCAGGTTCCTGACTATTGGGGGCTATCTGATGAATCTCAACAAGATTAAAGGCATTATATTCGATCTCGACGACACGCTCTTTGATTGTACGGGGCAACTTACAGGAGCCGCACGCCATCGCGCAGCCGAAGTTTTCTCAAAAGCGTGCCCCCAATATCCCATCGCGTCTTGGGTTCAATGGCAAGAAACCCTGTCTCAATCTTTGGGGTCTTCGGGTGCACTGATTAAAATGGGCCAACAACACCATTTATCACCCGACCTTGTTGCACGTGCACGTGCAGCTTACAACCTCGACTTAGTCGAACACATCACACCATTTCCCGACACCCCCAAAACCCTCACCCAACTCGCTCAACGAGGCTATAAACTAACGCTGGTGACATCTGGTCACCCAGTTAGACAACGTCAAAAAATTGAACGCCTGCAACTGACCCACCATTTTTCTGAAAAAAATGGCACGTTGGTACTCCACGACGATCAAAAAAGTTCAGACAAAACACCTTTTATCCAGCAAGCAGCCAACCACCTCAACCTTCCCAACCACACCATCCTTGCAGTGGGCGACAAATTGGATGCCGAGATAACATCTGCCAACACATTGGGCATGACAACCGTACGCATGCGCCATGGTAGGCAAAAAGACCGATTGCCTCAAACACCCCAAGAACGGCCAGACATTGAAATCACGCACTTAGAAGAACTCCTCCTTCTTTTGCCGCAAAAACCTCCCCATTAGACCAGCAATTGTTTTCATTGCGTGATCCAAATCACATAACACCCCATTTGAAGAACGTATAATAGCATTGACACTTATCACAGACGCAGTCAAGCATCGTAGAAAAAGACGCATCGAAAGAGCCTGAAGTTGTGCCTTCGTCTCGGGGGAGAGCTTAAAAACGGCACTCAACCTCAACGCTTTCGATGCGTCCCAACATTTACAGGAGTTATACCCTATGACCAACATATTGGTCATCGACGACGAACCCGCCGTTTGTGAACTCTTACAAACCATTCTCGAAGGCGCAGGATATGCGGTTCGCACGGCCACTTCGGCAAAACATTTGCCCGAATTATTATTGCCCACACCCGACATCATTCTCCTTGATGTGTTGATGCCAGAGATCAATGGACTGGAATGTTTGCCACAAATTAAAACGCTTTCCCCCAACACGCAGGTGGTGGTCATCACGGGGGTTGATGATTATCGCATTGCCGACCTTTTTTATGAAGCTGGGGCGCATACATTTCTCACCAAACCCATTCGACACAACAACCTACTCGATACAATTAAACGTATCGAAGCGAGCCCCTCCCACCCCAAATCACCAGAAATTGACTTCTAAGCAATAAAAACAACCGACATCATTCATTAGAATAAATTGGCCTCCTTCATACTCAAAAAGCGCTCTCCACCAATAATGAGATGATCCAACACCTCTATGCCCATAATATCTCCCGCCTGAACCATCCGCCGAGTCAGTTCAATATCTTCCCGGCTCGGTGTCACATCGCCACTGGGATGATTATGTGCCAAAATCACGCTGGCAGCAGCAGAGCCAACCGCTGGGGCAAAAACTTCACGCGGGTGCACCAATGAGGCATTTAAGGATCCCACCGACACTTCTTCTCGGCAAATAACCTGATTGCGCGCATTGAGAAACAATGCAATAAAATGTTCCTTTCGCCGATCTTTGATGTCGGCCAGCATCACCGCACCATCGGCAGGACATGTAATGCTTGCCGCAATGCCCATACCTTGTTTTAAACCCCGCTTCGCCAACTCAAACCCCGCCACCAATCCCGCCGCTTTGGCACGACCAATTCCTTTTATTTGTGTCAACTGGTCAAATGCCAGGTTCATCAAATCTGCAATCGGGTGTTTTTTCAAAACATTTTGAGAAATATCCAAGACATTGCACCCTTCATATCCCGTACGCAACAAAACGGCCAACAATTCTTCATCTCTTAATGCCTCAGCCCCCAACCGTTCCAACTTTTCCCGTGGCAAATCAACATCTGCAACACCCGCAATAACACCCCTACGTACAATACCATTCACATGAACCTCCTTTATGATTGACTCACAAGGAAGGCAAAATGTGTTCCAAAGACATAAAAACACAAAAGCTCAAATAAAACAATATGATACATGCAATCGAAATCATGCGACACCTCCCCGAAATAGAACAACCTGTTCAATTAAAAAACAAACTTTACCACATAAAAAAACCCCGATGAAATTTTCATCGGGGTTTTAAATCAATTGTTTTTCTAAGGCTGCATTATGTGCCCTTTGTTTTTCTAATTTGAGCTTATCTCGCTCCAAATAAGCGGCCAAGGCATAACGATCTTTTTTGAGTGCTTTTTCATCTCGTTCGCCCGCTTCTCGCTTTTGCACGACTTTTTTATATCGTTGATTTTGCTCATCACAAACCCGTTCAAGTTCACGCAGATTTTGATTTAATAGAGACATGTGTTTCCAGGGTACCATATTTTACCAAAATCACCAACACAAGCATCAACAATGTTACAAAGTCGAGAAACATCACCTGCTCCATTATGAGGGCATCGGTAATCCACGTTTAAAAAACTCTTGCTTAATCGCTTGCTCGCGCGTTTGAGCGGCACGCATTTCCTGCTTTATTTCGGCCACAGCCAACTTGATTTCCGTTAATCCTATCTTTTCGTTTTCTACTTGTTCTTGCACAATTGCATCCAACTTGATTTCCGTTGCAATCGCATCTTCCAATTTGAGCGAACGTGCTTTTGCCCGGTCCATAAGTGGTTTTACCTTGGCAACAACCCCAATGTAGTTCATGATCGCTAAGATAATGTACAAAAATGATCCCAAAATAACACTGGCTTGCACCCACAGCATAACCACATTCTCCCAATCTATTAAATCATGGCATCTCTTTATCGCGCCAATTCGAATCGCCTGGAAACATCCTGAACCATTGCAAGCAACACCTTTTCATCCAATCGCTCTCTGTAATTTGGATTCACATACAGATATTGAATGGTGCCATTGGGTGCCAACACAAATATGGATGGCACAGGCAATGCCCTTTCCGCTTTTTTAAAAGCGATACCAAAAGCCTTAGCTGCTTCAAAAGCCTGATCCGACAACAATGGAAATGTCAATTTACCAGCTTCACGCATTTCAACCAATTTATCGATAGAATCTGGCGAAATGCCCACCAGTTGCAAACCGGCTTGATCAATTTGAGAAACGATTCCTTGCAGTTGTCCCAACTGCCGTCGACAATGGGGTCACCAGTGCCCCCGATAAAAAACCACAACCAATGGTTTTTGGCTATTTTCGACATTCAAATCAAAGTTTTTACCATCAGCATCTTGCAATACCAAAATCGGTAATTTTTGGCCCACCAACAACGGGCTTACCTGCTCTGGCACTGGTGCAAATCCCTCTTCGGCTTTTGCACCCCCACCCAAACAAATGGCCATCAACAACACCCAAAACCACTTCATCTGCATCATGCTCCTTTTCTTGCTTTTTTAGGTAAACGCATCGTAAAGGTTGTCCCCATTGCTTCTGAAGACGTGGCCCAAACCAGCCCACCATGTGCTTCAATAAACAAGCGGGCAATGGTCGTTCCCAACCCTGTTCCTTTTTTATTTCGCTTTGTGGTATTGAACTTTTCAAAAATTGTATTGACGCGATCTTCGGGAATAGGCTCTCCCCAGTTGTGTACAGAAATTTCTATGGCATCCTCAAAGTCGAGAAATTGAATCGTCACTTTTCCACCATCGTGCTCTAAGGCATTTTTGACCAAATTAGATATCGCACGTTGCAATTTTTGAGGATCGTGTAGAAATTTCAACTCTTTTACTTGAGATTGTTCGCCCCAAACCAACTCTGCCCGCCCACTTGCAGTCACATCTTCTTCACCTGCACCCAATACCGCATCTTGTATAGCATCCTGAATGGTTTGGATCACATCCACGTCAAAACAATGCAACACAATCTCGCCATTTTCATATTGTGAAACTTCACGCGTCAAATCCAATAAACGTTCTAAGCGTTTGCCACCTTGATAAATAGCATCTAAATATTTGGCTACCTTTGTGTTTTGCTGAACCTCGGCATAGTCTTCAATTAAAATTTGCGAAAAAGCCAATATCGGTGTCAATGGGCTTCGCAATTCGTGCCGAATAAAGGCATCCCATTCATCACGCAAATCTTGCATGCGTTTTTCCAATGCCTTACGCTCAGATATATCTATCGCAGATTCGATGAAGATGTGATCTTCACCACGAGAAAATATCCGAATGTGTGTTTCAACAGGTATTTGACGCCCTTCACGCCCTAACAAAACCATTTCACGACCACTGAGCGCCTCTCCCCCCACAGCTTCCAATTCTTCACGAACCGTATCCCAACTCACGTCGTGAACAAAATCATACCCCCCACTTACAAGCTCACCATGCGCATAACCTGTTAAGTCACAGGCACGACGATTCACTTGAAATAGTTCACCCGAGTCAGGGTCACCTATAAAAACCGCATCGGCAATACTCTCGAACAAATTTCGATATTCTTGTTCCAACCCTTTAATTTCACGCAAATCGCGTAATCGCAATAAAAAAGAGGGCTCGTTACCCACAGTTTTTTGCACATCGAGCATCATAGGCAAACTGCGCCCCCCACCCACCACCTCTACCTCCACTTCTGGCATCGTTGTTCCTTCAGCCGCACCAGACAACATCACTTCAAAACTTGCCTGATGGATATGAGGCAACATATCCTGAAAGCGCCCTCGCGGATCGGGTGCAAAGCCAAATATTTCGACAAACCGAGAGTTGGCAATCTGGATGACACCATCCATGTCAATTTGTAAAATGACATCGGGGACGGCATCAAATAAGGAGCGATAGAGAGACTCACTAAAAGGCATAATCAATACTCATCACAAATACAACTCCGTCAAAGCACCCTGCAAATAGTCAAATGCCTCTTGAGGGGTATCGACAAAACGAAACAAGTTCAAATCTGCAGCGCTAATAACGCCCCACTTAGTCAACGCATCAAAATTGATAACTTCTTTCCAAAACTCAGATCCATATATCACCATAGGGATTTTTTTCTCAACTTTTCGCGTTTGCAACAAGGTCAACACTTCCATCAATTCGTCTAATGTGCCAAACCCACCCGGAAAAATCACAACCGCTTTGGCCAAATAAACGAACCAAAGTTTGCGCATAAAAAAATAATGAAATTCGAAATTTAATTCATCTGTAATATAGGGGTTGTGGTGTTGCTCAAAGGGCAAGCTGATATTTAACCCAATAGACGGCCCGCCCGCTTTGGCAGCCCCCCGATTGGCCGCTTCCATAATGCCTGGCCCCCCCCCAGAGGAAATAACAAATCGTCTCCCCCCCTTTAAACCTTGCGACCAAACGGTCATCAAACGAGCCAATTCTACGGCGTCTTCATAATATTGAGACAACTTGAGCCCAGCTTCAGCCAATGCCATTTCTTGCTTCAAGCGGGGGGTCTTGCGTTTGGCATTTCCAACCTTTTTTTCAACATCGCGCAGCCGCAAGCGGGCTTTTTGCCGAGACAAAATACGTGCAGAACCAAAAAACACAACGGTATCTTGTACGCCCATTTTTTCAAAACGATCTTTTGGCTCCATATATTCTGCTAAAATACGCAATGGACGCGCTGGGGCACTGTTGAGAAAGTCTAAATTTTTATATGCCTTTGGTGGCCAATCCTCTTTTTCAGACATCATCCTATCCTATCATTAAAAATGGACCCTATTGGTCGATTATACCCCGATACACATATGGTGTCAATATCTTTCTCTCTTTGCAATTTTAAGACTTTCTGCTTTCATCATAAAACAAAAAGTGATACCATATACATTCATAAAGTCACACACGAAATGGGCAAACAACAAAATATCCCCACTCAGATGGGGTGTCTCCACAACCAACATCATTCTCTTTATCTAAAAGCTCTTCATGACGACAATCATCACGTATTTGACATTAGGATTATGTGGGCTTTATATCCTTTTAACAGCATTGCTGTGCATAGGCCTCTTTCGACTGGCCCAACACACCCAGCATGCGCGACCATTCGTTAGCGTCATTATACCTGCCAAAAACGAAGAACACAACATCCTATCTTGCCTCAATGCACTCGCAACACAAACTTATCCAGCTCATAAAATCGAAATCATTCTTGTTAATGATCGCTCTACAGATCATACCATAAAAAAAGCCCAATTGAGCAATCTGCCAAATCTTAAAGTGATCTCCATAGAACAACAAACGCATCTTTGTCCTAAAAAAAATGCCATACACCACGGCATTTTGGCAAGCTCTGGCGAAATTATATTGACCACCGATGCCGATTGTCGCCCAGAACAAGACTGGATAAGTAGCACCACACAATGTTTTACGCCTTCAATGGGGATGGTTTTGGGTTATGCACCTTTACTCTCTCCCACCCAATCGTTTCCCCCTTTCCTCAGCCTCCAAAGTTTGGTGGTTGCGGCCCTATCGGCAGGGGGGGCTGGCATTGGTTTTCCGCTCACGTGCACAGGTCGTAATCTTGCCTATCGGCGCCAGGCCTATGATGCCGTAAACGGCTTTGCTGGTGTGGGGCACATAATTGGCGGAGATGATGTCTATCTTATGAACAAAATTGCTCAAACGCCCTACCAAATCGCTTTCAATCTCGCGCCCAGATCCAGTGTGCCATCTCTGGCCCATACCGACAGCCAATTTAATCGCCAACTGCGTTACCAATCCAAATCATTGCACTACGGTCCCAGTGTCTTGCTTCCTGCCCTTGCGGTGTATATATTCCACCTTATATTCTTTTTGTTGCCCGTGTGGATCATCTATGCGCCCGCAACATTAGATCCCATATTCTATTGTTTTTTCGCAAAAGTAATGGTTGACGCCCTTTTTTTGGGTATTGCCGCCAAACGCTTTGGCTGTTTTCGCCAAATGATTTGGTTTCCAATGCTTGAAATATTACTCTTACCTTATGTTGTCATTATTTGCGCACTGGGCGCACTCTGGCCCACTAAATGGAAGTAAACCATGCTCTCACTTAAACTTTTGCCAGCAACATTGATGCAATATCGCAAGGTCATTACACCCAAAAAAATTTGGAACGCAGCCAAGGTGCTCACATCTTATGCCTTATCCAATGTGTTCAAACGCGATATTCGCATGGGAAAACCATTTGTGCTCATGGTTGAGCCCACCAACTTATGCAACCTCAAATGCCCATTGTGCCCATCGGGCAACGGTGACATGACCCGCCCACGCGGTACTATGGAATTGGCACATTTTGAAAAAGTAATCAAAGAACAAGCCAACCACCTTTTTTTGCTCATGCTTTGGAATCAAGGTGAACCCTTTATCAACAAACAACTCACCAACATGATTCGCATTGCAACCGCTCACAATGTGCCCACACTGACAAGCACCAATGTGCACTACATCAAATCGCCCGAAATAGCCGAAGATATCGTTGACTCTGGTTTGTCAGAAATTATCGTGTCACTCGATGGGGTCACACCCGAATCGTATGTCAAATATCGTGTTGGTGGCAATTTTGATCGGGTATTAGAGGGTATTCGCCTACTGGTGCAGGCCAAAGAAAAATTAGGGGCCACACACCCCGTGATCCATTTACAATTTATTATTATGAAACACAACGAGCACGAAATAGCAGCCGCTCGAAAGTTATCTAAAGACTTGGGTGTGGACCGATTGTCGCTTAAAACCGCACAAGTTTATACAGAAGAAGAAGCACAAACCTATTTGCCGACAGATGAAAACCTTAGTCGATATGATTATCGTGCTGACAAATTGGCCACAAAAAGTAAAATAACCAACTCCTGCCGGCACCTCTGGTATAGTACCGTTATCAACTGGGATGGTGCTGTTTCACCTTGTTGTTTTGACAAAGACGTACACTATGGCTTGGGGCATGCAGGTAATGGACAAGCCTTTGAAGAAATTTGGACAGGTGAAAAGTATACCGACTTTCGCAATGCCATCCTCAAAGACCGAGCATCCGTCCCCATCTGCAACAACTGCTCAGAAGGGCTTAAAGGTCTCTTTTTTGATATAGAACAGGTCAAACACTAAAGCGTGGCCAGCATTCACATCATCCTCATAGTCAGCACCGCTTTCTATATCGGTGTGGCTTGTTATTTTTTAATTGGGCTTTACAGACCCTATCGCCCCCCTACCAACCCAACCCAACCCTTTATATCTGTCGTGATCGCTGCGCGAAACGAAGCCGAATATATTACCCATTGTTTAACAAGCCTCACCCAACAGACCTACCCTACCCACTTGTTTGAAGTACTCGTTGTCGATGATGCATCCAGCGACAATACAGCCCATATCGTTGAAAGTTTTTCAAAAACATATCCACACATCCATCTGCTCAAAGTTGGCGAACAATTTCCTCAAATGGCGGCCAAAAAACGCCCTATGTCGGTAGGTATTCACCATGCAAAAGGCGAATGGATCGTGACCACCGATGCAGATTGCCAATGGTTACCCACCCATCTTGCCCACCTGACCACCTATATGCACCCAAATACCGATGTTGTAATTGGCTTTTCTCAAATAAAAACGGCTCAAGAAACGCTGACACCATTTGAAAAACTACAAGCCTGTGACTTTCTGTCTCTTATGAGCGCGGCTGCAGGTTCCGCCAATATGGGGTATCCATTGGCAGCAACGGGGCAAAACTTGGCCTATCGCAAAACCTTATTTGACCACGTGGGTGGCTTTTCACAAGTGGCACACCGTCCTTCGGGTGACGATGTATTATTGCTACAACTCCTGCGCAACGCATCGACAAACAAAATCGTCTTTGCATCTTCCCCCAAAACATTTGTAAGCACCCATCGCCCAGAAACCCCCTTGAGTTTTTGGCGTCAGCGAAAACGCTGGGCCTCAAACGCCGCCTTTCAAATTCGTTTGAATCCATATTTTTTTGCGTATATTCTCGTTGTATTTTCAACACACGCCTTCATACCAGTTGGCTTGTTGCTACATCCCCATACCCCATTTATACCATTGGGGTGTTGGTTGGCCAAATCAATAGCAGATGGGCTCGTCATTCAAAAAGGAGCCCGAGTTTTTAACCGCAAGGATCTGTTATCTATCTGGCCTATTTGGGAAGTACTACAACCCTTTTATATTTTTTTCATTGGTATAGCCAGCACATTAGGCGGTTTTTCGTGGAAAGATCGCTACCACAAATAAGGACAACACAAGATGCCTCGTTGCCAGTATACCTCTCCATCAGGTCTACCGTGTACGGAAAACGCTTCTGAACCTGAAAATTTGTGTCTGTGGCATGCCCCTATCAAAAAAGAGCAGTCCAACTTAAAAGCCGAATTGGAGGCCAAAGCCAAAAAAGGAGAATCTCTTTCCGGTTTTTATTTGGCAGGCACAAATTTGTCCGACGCCTATTTAATGGAAGCCGATCTATCGGATGCCAATTTAAGCCGAGCCGACCTCTCATCGGGACATTTTTTTGGTATCAACTTATCCAAGGCAAGTTTGTTTAAAGCCAATTTGAGAGAGGCCAATCTGAAAGAGGCCAATCTGGAAGAAACCAATCTATTGGGTGCCGATTTAACAAATGTCAACCTAGAACGCGTAAAGTGGGGGCCAGGCAACAAAGTATCCAACCACCAAGAAGCCGATTTGCTTGCAACCCAAGGCGAAGAACAAAAAGCCCAAGCCAAATACTTGGAAGCAGAAGAAGTCTATCGCAATATTCGAAAATGTTATGAAGCTGCGGGAACCTCGGATGTTGCGGGATATTTTTTTTACAATGAGATGGTGGTAAAACGCAAACAAATGCCCAAAATGTCATTTAGAAGAGCCTGGTCGAAACTCATAGACGTGCTTTGCGGATACGGTGAAATACCCTACCGCATTATTGGCTCATCAATTGCCTACATCTTGTTCAATGCACTTTTATTCGACTTTTTAGGCCTATACCACAACAACGACATCCTTACATTTGATCAAACATTGGGGATCACAGACAACTTAAGATATTTTGGATACGCCATTTACTTCAGCATAGTCACCTTCACCACACTGGGATATGGGGATTTTGCACCTGCAGGTTGGGCACGCCCATTTGCTGCCATAGAAGGTTTTGTTGGTGCATTTATGATCGCCCTATTCATTCTCTCTTTTGTGAAAAAAATGACCCGATAGAGAGGAGGTATTAGATTGAAATTTATATCTCTCATTGTCTTTTGTATGCTCTTTGCAATACCCACCCACGCCCAACGCCCCAGGGCACGAACACTCGGCATACAAGTGGGTGATTTGCCTATAGGCACATACAATGCCATAACCGATGTCCCTGGTGTAAAAGTCGGTCATATCACGCTCAACAAAGGCAAGGGCAAACTTGTTGTGGGCAAAGGTCCCATACGCACCGGTGTAACAGCCATAGTACCCAATGAAGACATATACGAAAACCAACTGTTTGCAGCTGCCGAATCTTTAAATGGCAATGGCGAAATGACCGGCATGGCCTGGGTCAATGAGCGGGGTCTGCTCGAAGTGCCCATCATCCTTACCAACACCTTAAGCATTGGCGAAGGCTACAGCGGGGTGGTCGATTATATGCTCAAACAATCTCCCAACAGAGTTCCCCTCCCCGTCATTGCCGAATGTTATGATGGAGGCCTCAATGACATTGCAGGACGCCACGTTAAACCAGAGCATGTCGTTCAAGCCATCGAAACCGCTTCTTCTGGCAATGTTGCTGAAGGTTCTGTAGGTGCAGGCACTGGCATGCGTGCCTATGAATTTAAAGCAGGCATCGGTACTGCCTCGCGTATTTTGCCAAACAACTATACCGTAGGCGTACTCGTCAATGCCAACTGCGGGCGCCGGCCCAACCTCATCATCAATGGCGTGCCCGTCGGACAGGCCCTACCCAAAGAAACCCCACCGCCAACCCGCGATGGATCTATTATTGTTGTCATTGCCACAGATGCACCCATTTTACCCCACCAACTACGCCGGTTGTGCAAACGTGCGGCTTTTGGTATCACACGCACAGGCACCATTTCGCGCACCAGCAGTGGTGATTTTGCCATTGCATTTTCAACCGCCCAGGTCACCTTACGCAATCGTGCCCCCCAAGACAGCATTGTTGTCTTGCGAGACAATCAACTCAACGATCTGTTTCAAGCCACCATTGAAGCCACCGAAGAAGCCATCCTCAACGCTTTATTTGTGGCAGAACCCATGACGGGTCGCGATGATCGCACCATGCCAGCATTACCGCATCACCAAACCGTTGCTATATTGCGTGAATATGGACGCATAAAATAGCTCAAAACTCAAGGCTTCATCGACGATAAAATATAAAGGAGCCCATTTATGGTACCTTGGACTGTAACCATAGGTCTATCTTGTTACGTATTGCTTACCCTTGGCATTGGGGTTTATGCGGGGCGAAAAGTCAAAGGATCCAACGATTTTATCGTAGCTGGTAGACGCTTAGGCGTGGTTTTGGCCACGGGAACCTTGGCCGCAACGTGGTTTGGCGGCGGTATTGTCATTGGTGCAGCCAGCGAAGCGTATAAACATGGCTTTTTAGGTGTGATTGCCGATCCCTTTGGTGCGGCTTTATGCCTGATCTTGGCAGGTTTGTTCTATGTTCGCCTTATGCGCCGCATGGGGCTGACAACCATTGCAGAATTTTTCACCATACGCTATGGCAAAAGTGCAGGCACCATAGCCGCCCTTTGCACCATCCCCACTTATGTTGGTTGGGTTGCATCGTTGATGGTTGCTTTTGGCCGCATTATTCAAACCCTTACAGGTCTCGACCCCACGTGGGGCATTGTGGTTGCTGCAGCCATTGTGCTCATCTATACAACGGCGGGAGGCATGTGGGCCGTCACATTAACCGATTTTATACAGGTATCGGTTTTGGTCATTGGTTTACTGATCTTGACCCCCATTTTGCTACACGACATGGGCGGGTGGGACGCCATTCGGGCCCAATTGCCCGATGACCGTTTTTATCTTTATCCACACGATGCCCAATGGACTTCTTGGTTCCATTATGCCCGTGATTGGTTGGTCATTGGTTTGGGCAATTTGGCAGGCCAAGACTTAATGCAAAGAAGCCTTTCCAGTCGCAATGAAACGGTTGCCCAAAACAGCGCCTATCTTTCTGCCATATTATATCTCACCATAGGACTCATACCTGTTTTTTTAGGAATCTCAGCAAAATTGATCTTTCCCAACCTCGAAGACCCCGATATGGTCATGATGAAGTTGGGACAAACTTATTTGCCACCATTGGGCATGGCCATTTTTTTGGGCGCATTGGTTTCGGCACTGATGAGCAGCGCAGACAGTGCCTTGCTAGCCCCCGCCAGTGTGATTGGCAACGATTTAGCAGACTTTTTCATCCCCAACATAAACGATGATAAGAAATTGTTTATTTGTCGCTTATGCGTACCTATCTTGGGTATAATAGCCTTGTATTTGGCCCTTTCTAAAAACACCATATACAGTCTCATGGTCGACTCTTGGTCGGTTCTTTTGGCCACCTTGTTTGTACCCCTCACCGCAGGAATTTGGTGGCCAAAGGCCAATCTTTGGGGGGCCATATCCAGTATGATTGTTGGTGGTATTGCTTGGCAAATTTTCTTGTGGACAACCCCAGATATGCCTGCCGATTTATTGGCAGTGCCATTGGCACTGGTTGCTTTGGGCATTGTCAGCCTGGCCACATCCAAAACGCATCCACCAAAACCATTACAAGACGCATCGGGCAACACCCTTACCTACAACAACCGCATTGGCATTTTATTTAGAGCCCCCAAACAGACTTGAAAAAGAGGTTTGCAAGTATTTTTATAATACT
>JAYODI010000004.1:0-85255 GCA_038279365.1 Candidatus Latescibacterota bacterium
TGATATGTGAGCGATTAATCAATCATTGGGCTGGTAGTTAGCGTATAAGGAGGTAACTAATGGACAAGGTGTTGGCACCTGTGGGTTTTGAGTCTTTACGCGATCAAATTGTTCACGTGCTTCAAGCAGGCAAAGAACGAGCCCAACGTGCTGTGGAAGAAGAGACTTTGCGCACGTATCACGAAATTGGCTGTTTGTTAAATGATTATGTTTTAGATAATAAAGAGCGGGCCGATTACGGCGCACAAACAATCACACGGTTGGCCGAAGAAGTGGGAATGAGCCAAACGTTGTTGTATCAAACGGTGGCTTTTTATCGTTTGGAGCCTATTTTACACACGCGTGTAAAATTAAGTTGGTCTCATTATCGGATTTTATTACGCGCACCGTCTTTGGAGGCACAAAAGTATTATCGAACGGGTGTGGAGACACACGGTTGGAGTGTGCGAGACTTGGAAGCGCAGATTAAAGCGGGGGCGTTTGAAAGCGACGACGCGGAATTGGCGCGTGTTGGAAGCACAGAAAAACGACGCACGTTACAGCCTTTGCGCGGACAGATTTATTCGTATCGGTTGGCACAGATTGCGGGTGCACCAGCCTTGCGGATTGACGTGGGATTTGGGATTTATTTGGACGTGGCGTTGGCGGGATTAACGAACGTGAGTGCTGGGCAATTGGTGGTGTCTAATAAGAGGCGTGGGAAATACACGTTTGAAACGGTTTCAGGGCGAAAAATGGCGTATTACTCGTACCGCGCACGGGTGTTGTCGGTGATTGACGGCGACACGTTGTGGTTGGACATTGATTGTGGATTTGGCGTGTGGACGAAACAAAAGGTGCGGTTGCGAGGGATTGACGCGCCAGAATTGTCTACGGCTGAAGGCGTGCGCTCACGAGACTTTGTGGTGCAGGCGTTGAAAGGCGTGGCCTTTGTGGGGGTGACAACGACGAAGCCGGATAAATATGATCGGTATTTGGCGGACGTGTTTTATTTGGTGGGTGAGGACGACGGGCAGACGGTGTTTGGTGAGGGTGTGTATTTGAACAAGGCGTTGTACGAAGCGGGGTTGGCGGATTGGTTTGTTGAGGAATAGGGCGTGTGAGGCGGATTGGGTTGGGATTTTGCAGGGCGGTAATCTTGGGCACCCTGCGCTTGGGGTTGGCACGGTGGGTACCCGAAGCAGGGCGTGTGGATTTGTTGCGAGACGATATTTTAAAGCAATTGTAAATAAAAAAAACCGCGCATCTATAAAGACGCGCGGTTTTTCATTTTATTGGAACTGCGTATAATCTGGCTCCGTCGGTAGGACTCGAACCTACGACCCAGTGGTTAACAGCCACTTGCTCTGCCAGCTGAGCTACGACGGAACGTCTAAATCCGGTAGGCAAAGAATTTACAAGAAGTGACATGTTGTGTCAAGCGTAAATTTGGAAAGCGTTGAAAGTTATGGTGTTAGATTGGGAGGAGAGCATTTGGACGGGGTTTGAAGATTTGGGGGATCAAGAGGTAACTTTTTAAGAGACAATGTATTAAGGTTGTATTCTGCTTGACAAAAAGAGTTGGAGCGTCTATGTTCTTCGCGATTTAATAACCCTCTGATAGGATGATTATTATGAATGTGAAACGACAAATTCGCAATCCATTTGGGCGGCGACGTGCGACTTTTGGAGGTGTTTTGCGTCCTCCTGTTATGCGTATTGCACACCGAGGTGCGTCTGGACAGGGTTTGGCGCCCGAAAATACATTGGCTGCTTTGGAAATGGCGATTGAGATTGGTGTGGATTTGGTGGAAATAGATATTCACTTAACGGCAGATGGTCACCCAGTGGTGATTCACGACCGCAGTGTGGATCGCACCACCAACGGCACGGGGTTTATTGACACAATGACCTTGTCTCAAGTGCGCCAATTGGATGCGGGCAGTTGGTTTGATCGCTCGTATTATAATGAAAAAATCCCCACCTTAGAAGAGGTGTTGGATTTGTGCCGAAACAGAGTGCCGGTGTTGATAGAGGCCAAAACGGTTGAATCGGCAGAAGCCGCGGCGGTATTGATACGGTCTTTGCGGGCGCAATCGCACGTGGTGGTGCAATCTTTTCACGGGGCGGGTGTGCGGGCGGTGAATCGGTTGGACAGGCGCATTCCAACGGCATTTTTGATGAGTGGTGGCGAGGCCGTATTGCGGCGCAAAACAGGTGTGGTGCGAAGGGTTTTGAAATTGGGTGCCAATGCATTGGCCTTAAAGTATAAGGCTGCAAGCCCCGAATTGGTGGCGATGTTTTGGGCGCGTGCGCTGGGATTTTGGGTGTGGACGGTAGTTGAAGAAGAAGAGATGCGGGCAATGATTGCTATGGGGGTGGGGGGGATTATTACCAATTACCCAGATCGGCTGAACAAGGTTTTGTCTGAACCGCTTGGTGAAAACGTTTGAGCGAAGAAAGATGATAGGGAAACGGAAGACTCATCCCTATAACAAGTGGATTGTAAAATGGATGAAGAATTAATCAAAAAAATAGTGGCCGAGGTGGTGCGCAGGCTCAAGGCGTTGGAAGGGGTCGCATTAGACGCTGTGCAAGACCCGCCTGTCAATTTGGTCACCGAAGATGTGGTGCGACAGGTGGTGGCCAAAGGTGGGGACACGGTATATGTGACACCCAAAGCCATTGTGACCCCGCTTGCGCGGGATTTGGTGCGGCATCAAAAGGTGCGTTTGGTGGTGGTGGCCGATGAAGACGCGGTTGAGTTGGCTGAAAATCCAAAATCATTTGCCATTGCCATTGGGGCCGATCACCGAGGGTTTGCACTCAAAGAAAAAATGAAAGCGTGGTTGCAAAGCATTGGGCGCGAGGTGATGGATTGTGGCGCACACAGCCCACAAGAAGGATCTTTTGTGTCGGTGGCTCAACGCGTGGCCGAGTGTGTGGTGGCCGAAAACTTATTTGCTGGCATTGTGATCGACGGTGGGGGCAGTTCTTCGGCCATTGTGGTCAACAAAGTGGCGGGCATTCGCGGGGTGGCGTGTCACGACGTGACGTCGGCCAAATATGCACGGGCTCACATAGATGCCAATGTGCTGTGTTTGGGTGTGGGTGTGGTGGGCGATACGGTGGCACAAGAGATTGTGGCCACGTGGTTGAGCACGCCCTTTGAGGGTGGGCGGTTTGCAACGCTGGTTCGGGAAATTGGTGAAATGGAACACAAGGCGTGATTTGAACGCGTGGGGCTTTTGGCCGAAGGCTGACGGCAAAAAATACGTGGACAAATGCGTGGCAAAGAGTTGTTGACTCGATATGGGTAAAACCGTATATTTCTCCCCTCAAATGGGATGTAATTTCTCATAATAGCACCAACTTACAGGTTTTTTTGTGCAAGATGCCGATGAAGCCAGAATGAGGGTGGCACTGGCGCAAGCCCGTGTGGCGGCTCAAAAAGGTGAAGTGCCCGTGGGCGCACTTTTGGTGCACGAAGACGAGATTGTGGCACAAGACCACAATCGCATTGTTCAAAACAATGACCCCACAGCCCACGCCGAATTGCTGGTGATTCAACAGGCAACCCAAAAATTAAACAGACGTTGGCTGTTTGATTGCACGTTGTATGTGACGTTAGAGCCTTGTGCGATGTGTGCCGGTGCAATGGTTTTGGCAAGATTGCCCCGTCTTGTTTTTGGTGCTTTGGATGCCAAAACAGGGGCGTGTGGATCTTTGCGCAACGTGGTATCTGACCCGCGAATGAACCATCGCATAGACGTCTTGAGTGGTGTTTTGGGTGATGCTTGTGGCGATCTGTTGAAGCAGTTTTTTGCAACTGTGCGCCAACGTAAAAAACGACATAAGTCTATTTAAGATATTTCGGAGAGGTGATAGAGCTGGTTGAATATGCCGGTCTCGAAAACCGGTGTGCCCTTACGGGCACCGAGGGTTCGAATCCCTCCCTCTCCGCCAGTAAGATAAGTAAAAGGCAAAATTACTCACGTTGTAGGTTGTTGCGCCTGTAAAAAATTAAAAATGATGGGCCGCCGATGATGGCATCGGTTTCATTTCTTAATTGAACGTTTTTAATTTTGCATTGTTTTTTGTGGAGAGGTGCTGGAGTGGCCGAACAGGCATGATTGGAAATCATGTGTACCTTCACGGGTACCGAGGGTTCGAATCCCTCCCTCTCCGCCATATTTTTGCCATTTTTGAGGTTCTATGCCCCATCCTATTCGCATTTTTGTGGGTGACGTGGAATTGGACGCCGAGTTAAACGATTCGGAAACGGCGGCGCAGATTTTGGATGTGTTGCCACTGGATTGTTCGTTTAACACGTGGGGGGATGAGATTTATTTTTCGATTCCCGTGGCGGCTGGGCCTGAAGATGCGCAAGCAACAGTGGCGCTCAACGACCTTGGATATTGGCCTCCGGGCAATGCGTTTTGTATTTTTTATGGTCAAACGCCAGCCAGTGAGGGCGATGAGATTCGGCCCGCCAGCCCCGTGAACATTATTGGGCGCGTGTTGGGCGATGCCACAGTGTTAAAAGAGGCCACACACGCATCGCATATTGTGGTAGAGAAAGTTTAAATCACGCAAGTGGTTTGGGGCCGTAGCTCAGTTGGGAGAGCGCCAGAATCGCACTCTGGAGGTCGTCGGTTCGATCCCGATCGGCTCCACCAAGTATGAAGGGGCACAGATTTTAAGATCAAAACCCACTTTTGGAACAGGTGGAGGTTGATTTTGTGATCTGACTCCTGATTTGTTTTTTAGGTCGTGCTAGATGGGGCGGTAGCGGTGCCCTGTACCCGCAATCCGCTATAGCGGGGTCGAATTCCACGTCTGAGGACCGTCTGTTTTGGTGTGTGGCCAAGGAGTATGAGGCGTTGATCGCCAGGTCCTACGCAATGAGTCTTTGCTGAACCCCGTCAGGACCGGAAGGTAGCAGCGGCAGGCAACTCGACTTGTGTGCCGTAGGGTCACCTGGCAGGAGCAATCGCTCGTTGGACGCCCCGGGGCAGTGGCTCGAAGCGCGGTGCACGGCCTTTTTTTTTATATTATATCAAACACATCTGCAAAATCCTTCCTATATTTAATCCATCACGTATTGCCTTTGCAAATTCCAACCCATTGAGGTTTGTATGTCGTATGTTGTGATGGCACGCAAACGACGCCCCAAGGCTTTTGAACGTGTTGTGGGACAAGATCACATTACCACAACATTGCAAAACGCCATTCGCCAAGAACGGGTGGCACAAGCCTATTTGTTTTCTGGGCCCCGTGGTACGGGCAAAACCACCTCGGCGCGTCTTTTGGCCACGGCTTTAAACTGCGAAAATGGCCCCACACCCGAACCGTGTGGCGAATGTGTCTCTTGCAAGGCCATTCAGCAGGGCAAAAGTATGGATGTATTGGAGATCGATGGGGCCTCCAACCGTGGGATTGATGAGATCAGACAATTGCGCGAAGAAGTGGGGTATGCGGCTTCGAAGGGCAAGCGCAAGGTTTATATTATTGATGAAGTTCACATGTTAACGACGGAAGCGTTTAATGCATTGCTCAAAACGCTTGAAGAGCCGCCTCCTCATGTGGTTTTTGTGTTTGCAACAACAGAAGTACACAAAGTACCCGAAACAATATTGTCGCGCTGTCAGCGTTACACGTTTCGGCGCATTCCTGCAGAAGCCATTGTTGAAGAACTTAAAAGGGCTGTTGCCGATGAGGGCGTTAAAGCCGAAGAAGCTGCCCTTTATCAAATTGGTCGCAAAGCAGATGGTGGGATGCGAGACGCGCTTAGTTTGCTCGATCAGGTGATGGCGTTTTCCGATTCGGGGGTGACTGCAGAAGCGGTTCAAGATCTGTTGGGCATTATCCCACGGGATCTGTTTTTTGAACTGACACAGGCGATTCAAGAGCAAGCAAGTGCCGATGCATTGGGCGTGATCGAACGGTTGGTGCAAGAAGGGGGCGATGTTGGCGAATTTGTCGAAGGACTGATGGAACACTTTCGGCATTTGTTGGTGGCCCGTGCTATGGGTGAGTTGGCAGATGACGATTTGCCTGCCAGTGATCGCGAGCGGTATGCTGAGGTGGCCAAGGGCTTTGATGAAACCGACTTGGTGCGTATGTTGAATGCGGTGGCTGAGTTGGAAACGCGCATTGGGCGTGTGGCAGAACCCCGATTTTGGTTGGAGTTGACGGTGATGAAGTTGGTCAAAATGACGGCCAGTGTCGATTTGGCCCTGCTTTTGACCAAGCTTGAAAAATTGGGACAAGGTGGGGGAGGGATCGAAGGTGCGCCAGCATCTCGTAATTTGCCCAGAAGGCCTCAAAAAACACCTGAAAAAATAGCCCAGCAACCCGTGCAAGAAGCCCCACGAAAATCAACAGGCCCACCCATACAAACGCCCCCCCCCGAATTGATTCGTTCCAGCGAGCGGCAACCCTCGGGGCCACCGATGATAGAAGAACCGCCTCCGCACACCGAAGAACGACCACGTCGCGAGTCTGTTGCGCAAGAACCCGAACCCACGCCAGAGTTGGAAACCACACCGATAAGGCGCGAATCCCCTTCTTTTGATGTGGTGAAGGAGCGATGGGCCAAGTTTGTGCAGGAGGTAAAGGGGCGTAAGATTTCGGTGGGCACATTTATTTCTGAAGGCTATCCCAAGTCGATGTTGGATGAGCAATTGGTGATTGGTTTTAAGAAAAACAAAGAATTTCATGCCAATCAGGTGCGTCGCAACAGAGGTTTGGTGGAAGAAGTGGCGGCTTTAATTTTTGGGGGTGTGGTGCGCATTGGGTGTGAAGTCGATTACGATATGCCATCCGGCGAGGATGGATCGGAGGCAGACCCGCGCGCTGAAGATGATGAGCGGGTTCAGATGGTGTTGCAGGTGTTTGGTGGTGAGGTGGTAAGATAGAAGGGCGAATAGACGGATAGACGAAGCCTACAACGCGCGTAGCGAATAATCGATGAATAGGTTTTGACGGGTCGTTTTGTTAATTCGCTGATTCGAAGTTTCGATGGCTCATTAGACTTTAAATTGACTTTGATAGGAGTTATATATGGCAAAAGGTATGGGAGCAATGATGAAGCAAGCCCAAAAATTGCAGGCCAAGTTGGCCAAAGTGCAAGAAGAATTGGGTGACAAGCAAGTAGAGGGAACGGCAGGTGGGGGGATGGTGGTGGTGGTGGCCAATGGGCATCAGGATGTGCTTTCGGTAAAGATTAACCCCGAAGTGGTTGACCCAGAAGATGTTGAAATGCTTGAAGATTTGATATTGGCAGCCATTCAGCAGGCGCGGGAAAATGCGTCTGTTATGGCCGAGGCCGAAATGCAAAAGGCCACAGAAGGTCTGATTCCGCCAGGGATGAACATTCCAGGATTGATTTAAGGGGTATAAGGTATGGCTACCGAAGCCATTAATCGTTTGGTGACAGCATTAAATCGTTTGCCCGGTGTGGGTGCAAAATCGGCACGTCGTATTGCCTTGGATATGTTGACTTGGGACACGGATGCCGTGCGAGAGTTGGCCGATGTGATGGTCGATGTGAAATCGCGTGTGAAGCGGTGCTCGGTTTGTTTTAATTTGACCGAAGGCGATCCTTGCGAAGTGTGTACCAGCCCACGTCGTGATGCCACGCAAGTGATGGTGGTCGATTATGTGGGCGATTTGTTGGCCGTGGAGCGCACGGGTTTGTATCGGGGGCATTATCACGTTTTGGATGGTCGTATTTCGCCATTGGATGGCATTTCGGCAGAAGATTTGAACATCCAAGAATTGCTCAATCGGGTGCGCCAAGGTGTTATTCAAGAGGTCATATTGGCCAATGGCCCCACTGTTGAAGGGGATGCAACGGCGCAATATTTGGCACAATGTTTGGTACCGCTTAAGGTAAAAACAACACAGGTTGCCCGAGGCTTGCCGGTGGGCAGTGATTTGGCTTTGGCCGATCAGGTGACTTTGTCGCGGGCTTTAGAAGGCCGCAGGGAGTATTAGGCGATGTCGCGTGTGAATGCATTGGAATCGAATCCTGTGGGGGATCCCAAAATGGAGATGGCCAATCGTTTTTGGACCACACCCAATGTGTTGACGGTGTTGCGCATTGTTTTAACCCCTGTCTTTTTGTTGCTTATTTTTGCCGACAGTTGGTATTACAAAATGTCGGCGTTGTTGGTTTTTACATTGGCATCGTTGACCGATTTTTACGATGGGCGCATAGCACGTCGCGATGGCACCATTACCAGCTTTGGGCGGTTTATGGATCCATTGGCCGACAAGTTGTTGGTGTCGTCGGCTTTGATTGCTTTTGTGATGTTGGGGATGGTGGAGGCTTGGTTAATTGGTGCAATGTTGGTGCGTGATGTGGTTATTACGGGGTTGCGTATTTATGCCGTGCAACGAGGCAAAGCCGTGGTAACATCGCGGTTGGCCAAATGGAAAACGATGTTGCAGTTGGTGTTGATTTTTGGGTTGTTGGTCTTTCTGAATATTCGCATTGTTTCGGTAGAATTTTCGAGTCAATCTGCGCCTCTGTTTGGCGATATGGCTTATTGGGTCATGAATGGATTGGTGGGGGTGGTGACGCTCTTGGCTGTTGTTTCGGGCGTGCGTTATTTGATTGAGAATCGCAAGAGTTTTTAAGGCAGGCAAACGGCAAATGTGAAACGGCAAATGGGGGCATCACTTCTGTTTGTGAATTTGCCTCGTTTGCCATTTGTCTTTTGTCGTTTCACGAGGTTATGATATGCAGGAAAAATCGTTTGAGCCCCCATTTTTAATCCGGTTGATTGCAACCGGATTTTTTTCTGGGTATTCGGTTATTGCACCTGGCACTGCTGGAACGGCGGTGGCGTTGGTGATTTATTGTTTGTTGCCGCCACTGGGGGGATGGGCGTGGTTGGGGATTCTTTTGGGCGTAATTGGGGTGGGCACTTATGCATCTTATGAGGGTGAAAAGGCCTGGGGAAAAGACCCAGGATATGTTGTGATTGATGAGGTGGCAGGTTTTTTTGTGACGGTTTGTTTTTTGCCACAAAGTCTTTTAATGGGCATTGTTGGTTTTTTTCTGTTTCGCGTACTCGATATTTGGAAACCGCCCCCCGCGCGCCAAGCCGAAGGGTTGCCAGGTGGGTGGGGGATTATGATGGATGATGTGTTTGCTGGCATATATGGCAACTTAATCTTGCGTGGACTCTTGTTATTGTGGCCCTCATTGGGGCTTTTGTAGCCCCTAAAGTGCGTGGTGTTATTTTAAGATTGTGGGTGAAATTGTTCAACTGGTGAGCGGGGTTGTCTGTCTGTTAGAGCTGTTTATAAACCGCTTGTTTGTGACCAAATAAAAAAATAAGCTTTTTCTTGACCTATATACAAATGTTCACTATATTCGCCATACAGTTCAATGTGCGGTGTAGAAAAAAGGTGTGCGCAGTCTGCGTTCAAAGGGCTACACCGTGATCCGATCACTTTCCTTTTATGGAGCAATTGGTTATGGCAAAAAAAGACGCAGCAGATGGCAAACAAAAAGCAATATCAGATGCAATTTCGCAAATTGAAAAACAGTTTGGGCAGGGTTCTATTATGCGCTTGGGGGGTGATAACAACCCCCGTGTTCCTTATGAAGTGATTCCCACAGGTTCATTGGCTTTGGATGTGGCATTGGGTGCGGGTGGGGTGCCACGCGGCCGTATTGTCGAAATTTTTGGCCCTGAGGGGTCGGGTAAAACAACCGTGATTTTACACACCATTGCAGAAGCGCAAAAACGCGGTGGTGTTGCGGCCTTTGTTGATGCCGAACATGCTTTAAACATTGACTTGGCAGAAAAACTGGGCGTCGATTTGGAAAATGTGCTGATTGCCCAACCCGATACGGGTGAAGAAGCTTTGGAGATTACCGATACACTGGTACGCAGTGGGGCCTTTGACATTGTTGCTCTCGACTCGGTTGCTGCTTTGGTGCCTCGTGCCGAATTAGAAGGCGATATGGGTGATTCACACATGGGGTTGCACGCCCGTTTGATGTCACAAGCTTTGCGAAAATTGACGGGGTCGATTAGCAAGTCAAAAACGTGTGTGATGTTTGCCAACCAAATTCGTATGAAAATTGGTGTGATGTTTGGCAATCCTGAAACCACAACGGGTGGACGGGCATTGCCTTTTTATGCATCGGTGCGCTTAGACATTCGCCGCGTTGGGTCTATTAAAGATGGTCAAGAAGTTATTGGAAACCGTGTGAAGGTGCGTGTGGTCAAAAACAAAATGGCTCCTCCTTTTAAAGAGTGTGAATTTGACCTGATGTTTGGCATTGGCATTTCACGTGAGGGCAGTTTGTTGGATATGGCCGAATTGCACGGGTTGGTTCAAAAGAGCGGTACGTGGTTTTCTTATGGTGATGAACGCTTGGGGCAAGGCCGTGAAAATGTAAAACGATATTTACAAGAAAACCCAAAAGTTGCCACCCAGTTGGAGCGCGAAGTGCGCCAAGCGGTCGGGCTGTCTGTAGATGATGTGATTGATGTGGTTGTAGATGAGGTGGAAGACGCCGAATTGGAAGAGGAGAAAGCCTAATCTTATCTTTGACTGCTGAAAGGTTGTTGGATACCCAACGGTAGAAAAAATCGCATTTTACACTTGGACAACAGGGTGGGTTTGCCTATTTTATGTAACTCCCGTCCTGTTGTTTTTTTGTGGGAGTAAGGGTTATGCAATTGCACCCAGAGTCTAAAAAGTTGTTTGTGGTGGATGAGGCTGTAGAAAAAGCCAAGGCGGCTGCCTTGCGTCTTTTAAGCGGGCGTGCCTACACACGCAAAGAAATTCAAGACAAATTGATTAAGCGTGAGTTTGAGACTGCTGCTATTGAGACGACGATGGCCGATTTGGACCGCCTCAATTTGGTAGATGATCGCCATTTTGCAGAGCGTTTTGTGAATGAGCGATTGCGCCTAAAGCCATGTGGCCGTGTGCTTTTGTCGCGAGACTTAAAGCGACGTGGAGTGCCTTTGGCGATTATTGATGATGTGCTTGAAGACGCCTTTGGTGTGGTTGATGCGTCGGCACTTGCTTATGATGTGCTTTCGGGGCGAGCACGCCGATATAAGGGTTTGGAAAAAGACAAGGCATTGAATCGGATGTACGGTTTTTTGGGGCGGCGGGGGTTTGATGGCACGACGGCACGTGAGGTGTCTTTGCGCGTTTGGAAAGAAATAGAAACAGAATAAACTGCTTTTTTAACGCCTCATTATTCACTTGGGTAGAATCACTAAATTAGGTTATAAAACGATGAAGACAGCCGCTGAAATTAGAGAAGAGTTTCAAACATTTTTTGAATCGAAACAACATACCCGTGTGCCCAGTGCACCCGTGGTGCCTCAAGATGACCCAACGTTGTTGTTTACCAATGCGGGTATGAATCAGTTTAAAGATGTGTTTTTGGGCACAGGCAAACGGCCCTATACACGTGCGGCAGATACGCAAAAGTGTTTGCGTGTGTCGGGCAAACACAACGATTTGGAAGAAGTGGGTTTTAGCCCCAGCCATCATACCTTTTTTGAAATGTTAGGCAATTGGTCCTTTGGTGATTATTTCAAAGAAGAAGCCATCATGTGGGCTTGGGAATTGATTACGGGGGTGTGGCAATTGCCCAAAGATCGGTTGTGGGCAACGGTGTTTGGTGGCGATGAGGCCGATGGATTGGATGCAGATGAAGAAGCCGAAAAACTATGGCAAACGGTGACCGATATTCCCAACAGCCGTGTTTTGCGCTTGGGTAAAAAAGATAATTTTTGGGAAATGGGCGATACGGGGCCGTGCGGGCCGTGCTCAGAGATGCACTATTATATCGGGGATGATCCTGCAGGACAACCCGCAGTGCCCGACTTGGATGGCCCTGATTATGTTGAAATATGGAATTTGGTGTTCATTCAGTTTAATCGCTCAAGTGATGGTTCTTTACAGCCCTTGCCGGATAAACATGTAGATACGGGTATGGGTTTTGAGCGTATTTGCTCCATTTTGCAAGGTGTCAAAACCAACTATGACACCGACTTGTTTTTGCCCATTATTGGCACCATCAGCGAAATTACCAAGCAGCCTTACAATTTGGAAAATCAGGTGCCGATGCGGGTGATTGCCGATCATGTGCGTACCTTGGCTTTTACAGTTGCAGATGGGGCATTGCCCTCAAATGAAGGCCGTGGGTATGTGTTGCGCCGTATTTTAAGGCGTGCCGCACGCTTTGGGCGCAAGTTGCACATGCAAGAGCCATTTATTTATCAACTGACCGATACGGTTGTAGATGTGATGGGTGAAGCATTTCCTGAACTGCACGAAAAGAAAGACCACATTGCACGCGTGATTCGTGCCGAGGAGGAAGGTTTTGGCAAAACCTTAGATCGTGGGCTCGAGATTTTTGAAGAGGTGAGCAAACGCGGGCGTATTTCCGGAGAAGATGCATTCCGATTATATGACACATATGGTTTTCCAATTGACTTGACCCAGTTAATGGCAGCAGAAAAAGGCATTGAAGTGGATGAGGCTGGGTTTTTGGAGGCAATGAAAGCCCAACAAACCCGTTCCCGCGAAGCTGGAAAAAAGACTTTTGCATCGCAAGAAGTAATGGGTGAGGGTTTTTTACCCGAGAAACATTCCGAATTTGTTGGCTACGATACCTTGCAAACACAGGCCAAAATTGTGGCCTGTCAAGCTGTTGAGGGTGGGGTAGATGTGTATTTGGATGTGACACCGTTTTATGCCGAATCGGGTGGTCAGGTAGGCGATTGTGGGGTTCTTATAGGCGATGGTGTGCAGGTGGATGTGCAGACCACCTTCAAACAAGGCGAAGCCATTGTTCATCGCGGGCAATTGGTTTCGGGGGCTTTGGATGCGTTGCGAAATTTGTCTGTAACGGCTCAAGTAGATGTAAACGCAAGATTAAGCGCAGCTCGTAATCACACAGCCACACATTTGATGCACAAGGCTATGCGCCAAGTATTGGGTGAACACGTGCATCAGGCTGGATCCCTGGTTGCACCCGACCGATTGCGTTTTGACTTTACGCACTTTGAAGGGGTAACGCCAGCACAATTGCAAGAAATTGAACGCATTGTGAACGATGTGGTGCGCCAAGATTTGGCGGTAGATATATCGTATGCCGATATGGAAAAGGCCAAAGAAATGGGCGCGATGATGTTGTTTACTGAAAAATATGGCGATGTGGTGCGTGTGGTGCGTGTGGGCGATTTCAGTTTGGAGTTGTGTGGGGGGACGCATACCAACAGCACCGGTCAAGTGGGTTTGTTTCAAGTGACGCAAGAAACGGGCACGGCAGCAGGTGTGCGTCGCATTGAAGCAGTCACGGGGGCTGTTGCTGAATCTCGGGTGCGTTCACAACGAGATATATTGACCGAATTAGAAGCCCAATTGAGTGCTCACACAGATGAATTGCCCGAAAAAGTATCTTTGTTACTCAATCGCAATAAGGTTCTGGAGCGCGAATTACAACAGTTGCGCCGCGAGCAAGCCGGTTCCGATATGGACGAATTGGTTCAGTCGGCCCAAGATGTGAATGGCATTCGCGTGGTAGCCTCCCAAGTTTCACCCGCCGATATGGATGGGTTTCGCGATATGGGTGACGGCTTGCGCAATGCTTTGGGCAGTGGTGTGGGAGTTATTGGGGCCAACTTGGATGGCAAAGCATCGGTAATTGTGGTTGTTACAGACGACCTCATTGCACGAGGCATTCAGGCTGGTACGGTGGTTAAAGCTGTGGCGCAACTTGTGGGGGGGGGCGGTGGTGGACGGCCTCATATGGCGCAAGCAGGTGGAAAGTTTCCAGAAAAAATTGGTGAGGCATTGGCACAAGTGCCAGACATTGTTCGGGCACAGTTGGAAGGGTAGGGGTTTCATGACAACGTTTGACACACTCATGGCAGCCTGTGAGCAACGGGGGGCGGGTTTTTTGCCTTATATTGATCCTGATCGGTTAGACAAAGCCGATTTGGCAAAAACGGCTGTTGTGTGCCAAGAACAAGGTGCCGATGCCATTTTAATTGGGGGCAGTTTTTTGCTGTCGACCAATTTTGATCGTATGGTGCACGAGGTTAAGCAAGTGGTGGATGTGCCCGTGATTGTTTTTCCTGGGGACACCAGCCAAATTGCGCCAGCCGCCGACGCGATCTTATTTTTGTCGTTGATCAGTGGGCGCAACCCCGAGTTGTTGATTGGACAACATGTCAAGGCTGCACCTTTGTTAAAAGCTCATGGCATAGAACCCATTTCAACGGGCTACGTACTTGTGGATTCGGGGCAACAAACAACAACGGAATATATCAGCAACACACGCCCGTTGCCTCGCAACAAACCCGAAATTGCTATGGCACATGCTTTGGCCGCCCAATATTTGGGGATGCAGTGTGTGTATTTGGATGCAGGCAGTGGCCCGCAACAAATGGTGCCTGAGGAGATGGTTTTGGCGGTGAGTGAATATACCTCCATTCCATTGATTGTGGGCGGAGGTATTCGAGAACCCGGCGCGGCCAAGCGCAGAGTGGAAATGGGCGCATCATTTATTGTGGTGGGCGGGGTGTTTGAAGAATGTGGGTGGGATGCAGAGTTGATTGGCGCATTTGCCAGTGCTATTCATGAAGGACATGCATAGTGGGGTTTGGCCTGCTGTGGTCTCAAGGTTTTGGAAGGGCCGCTTGCTGAGGCGGTTTTTTTGTGAGTTGATGTATGAAAAAAGAAAATACGTTGAGACGCGTGCTGTGTTACGGGATATTGGGTGTAGACCAGTTGGTGCAAATTGCACATTTGCCAGAACAAGATGGGCACACGCGGGTCTTTCACGATGAAGAATATATTGGTGGCGAAGCAGCCAATACCGCAACAATTTTGAGTGATTTGGGTGTGGATGTGCGCTTGATGGGCAATGCACTTGGAGATGATCGCCGGGGTGCATTTTTTTTGCGCGCCATTCAAGACTATGCTGTTGATGTGCGGGGCATAGATGTAGAAAAAAGTGTGCGTACCGGTCATGCCATTGTGTTGTCTGATTCTGAGGGCGCACGCAGCATTTGTGGTTTTTTTCCCGACTTAAGGAGTCGTGCTCTTTGTGCCCATGATCTGGAAGGCATTGCCTTGTTGTCGGTTGATCCCTTTTTGGGAGAACATGCTGTTGAGGCGGCACGGCTTGCCAAAGAAATGGGCGTGTCTGTTTTTTCTATAGAACTGGGGCCCGATCATCCCATGGCACCTTATTGCGATTTGGTGATTAATTCGGCTGGATTTATGCGACGGCACGAAATGGGCGATCCTACTGATGTGGCAGTTGAATTGCTTAAAGCGGGTGTTGAAACGGTTGTGTTAACACGGGGTAAACATGGTTGTCGGGTGTTTCAAGACAATGGCAGCAGTTTTGAACAGGCGGCTTATGCCGTTGATGTGTGTGATACCACGGGTGCTGGAGATGGGTTTCGGGCTGGGTTGATTTATGGCTATTTGAAGGGATGGACACTCACGCGTAGTGTGCAGTTTGCAAGTGGGTGTGCGGCTTTGGCCTGCACAAAAATTGGTGGGGCTGGGCATGGGGTTCGTGAAGACCAAATTTTAGATTTGATTTCTGAAACTTGACGGATTTTAAGTTTGTTTGTTTATTTAACATCTTGAAAATTTGATTTTTACCTTATTTGGGTCAGGCAAATTATGGTTGAAAAGCAAGCGACTGTAAAAAATAGATTGGGTATTCATGCACGTCCCTCTGCCTTGTTGGTGCAAGCGGCGGCCAAATTTACTTCGGAGATTATTTTCGAAAAAGAGGGTTTGGCAATCAATGGCAAGAGTATCATGGGGGTGATGATGTTGGCTGCCGAAGTGGGGGCAGTGATTACGGTGCGAGCCGATGGTGCAGATGAAGATGAAGCGCTTAAAATGATGGTAGAAAAGATAGAATCTATTTTCGATTGAGGCTTATGGAACGTTTAAACGGCATACAAGCATCAGAAGGGATCGCGATTGGGGCGGTTTTTTTATACGATCCAGATGATTTAAATTTGGATTATCGCCGAATTGCACCTCAAGATGTGGCATCTGAGTTGAAGCGGCTTCACGATGCCATCGCTGCCGTGTCTGAAGAGTTGAAAACCATTCGGGCGCAGGTTGAGGAAAATATAGGGAAAGAGCATGCCCAAATATTTGATGTGCATTTGCTCATTTTAGAAGATGTGGCTTTGCTTCAACCCACTGAGGCATTTATTAAAGACAAGTTCTTAAATGCCGAGCACGCATTTTGGCTGGCATTTCGCAAATGGCACGAACAATTTGATGCCATTCAAGACGATTTTTTTAGAGAACGCAATGCCGATTTGGTGAGCATTGAAAAGCGCGTATTGGGGCAATTGCGCAACCAAGAAAATATGGGGTTGGCCCAATTGCCACACGATGTGGTTTTGGTGGCACGCGATTTGGCTCCTGCAGATACGGCTTTGTTAGACAAAGATCGGGTCTTGGGTATTGTAACGGAAGTGGGAGGAGGCACATCGCATACGGCCATTTTGGCACGCGGTTTGGAAATTCCGGCGGTGGTGGGCATTGGTGCATTGCTCAAGCGTTTGCAACCGGGTGATCAGGTCATTGTTGATGGCCGTCGTGGTCGTGTGATTATCGACCCAGATGAAGAAACGTTGGCCTATTATCGTCAAGAGGTCGAACGTTATCGCAAAAGAGCCGAAGGGTTTGTTCATTCGCGCGAATTGCCTGCCGAAACAACCGATGGGATTCGCGTGTCTTTGCAAGGTAATATTGAATTGCCCGCCGAGGTGGAGTCTGCGCGCGCCTATGGCGCTGAAGGTATTGGTCTGTATCGCACCGAATACTTATATTTGGCCCAGGGGCGATTACCAGACGAAGAGTCTCAGTTTGCGGCCTATACCCGTTTGGCCGAACGGATTGCGCCCCAACATTTGGTTATTCGCACTTTGGATTTGGGGGGAGACAAATTATCGCACTTGTTGCCCACCATGCCCGAAACAAATCCGTTTTTGGGTTGGCGTGCCATTCGATTGTCTTTGGGCAGCTTGGATTTGTTTCGCGTGCAGTTGCGTGCCATTTTGCGTGCCAGTGTGCAAGGGAATATCAAGGTTATGTTTCCGCTTGTGTCGGGCGTTGCAGAGTTTCGCCAAGCCAAAGCCTTTTTGAAAGAGGTTCAAGACGAATTGCGTTCAGAAGGCATTGCTTTTGATGAAGGTTGTGAAGTGGGTGTGATGATTGAAGTGCCTTCTGCGGCAGTGGTGGCAGATCAGTTGGCCAAAGAGGCCGACTTTTTTAGCATTGGCACCAACGATTTGATTCAGTATACGTTGGCTGTAGATCGGGGCAACGAACAGGTTGCGTATTTGTTTGACCCTTATCATCCTGCAGTTTTGCGTTTGATCAAGCAGGTCATTGACGTGGGGCACGCACATCACATTCCCGTTTCGGTTTGTGGGGAAATGGCTGGTGATCCTTGTTCGAGTTTGTTGTTGCTCGGGTTGGGCATTGATGCGCTGAGTATGACCCCGCGTTCTTTGCCCGAAGTAAAGCAGCTTATCCGAAAAACCTCATTTGAAACGTTACAACAAGTGGGGCAGGCCGTTTTGGATATGGATGGTGGGAAAGAGGTTTTGGCTTATTTGCACGAAGTTTTAGGTGAGTTGCTTACAGATGCGATGATTGCCGAAGTAAGTGTTTAAAGTTCATTTCTACTAAACTATAGAACGAAAGGTAACACACTATGCGACGTTTGTTTACGTCTGAGTCGGTTTCAGAAGGACATCCCGACAAGGTCTCCGATCAAATTTCCGATGCCGTTTTAGATGCCATGCTTGAGCAAGACCCTAAGTCTCGTGTGGCGTGTGAAACATTGGTAACAACGGGGTTGGTGGTGTTGGCTGGTGAAGTGACCAGTAAGGCCGTGGTTGATTTTCAAAAGCTGGTGCGGGGTGTTATTGAAGATATTGGATATACCGATTCAAGTTATGGGTTTGATTATAAGTCGTGTGGTGTGGTGGTGGCACTTGGCCAACAGTCGCCCGATATTTCTCAAGGTGTCACATCTGGTGAAGGGTTGCACGCCGAACAAGGTGCTGGTGATCAAGGCATGATGTTTGGATATGCCTGCAAAGAAACACCTGAATTGATGCCTTTGCCCATTACGCTTTCGCACAAATTGGTGCAAAAGTTGGCACAGTTGCGCAAGAGCAAGAAGATTAAATATTTGCGCCCCGATAGCAAGTCTCAGGTCACAGTCGAATACGAAAATGATAAGCCTGTGCGTGTTCACACGGTGGTTATTTCGACCCAACATGATGAAAAGGTCACGCACGCACGTATTACCAAAGACATTATCAACCAGGTGATTAAAAAGGTTATTCCTGCCAAACTTTTGGATAAAGACACCATTTATCACGTCAATCCAACGGGCAAGTTTGTGGTGGGTGGCCCACACGGTGATTGTGGTTTGACTGGGCGTAAGATCATTGTGGATACCTATGGCGGTATGGGGCGTCACGGTGGGGGTGCATTTTCTGGCAAAGACCCAAGCAAAGTAGACCGCAGTGCACATTATGCTGCCCGCTGGGTGGCCAAAAATGTGGTCAAAGCTGGCTTGGCCACGCGTTGCGAAGTGCAGTTGGCTTATGCCATTGGTGTGGCCAAACCGGTGTCGATTGCCGTTGATACATTTGGCACTGGCGTCATTGATGAAGCTAAAATTGGTGAATTAATTGGTGAACATTTCGATTTGACACCTGCGGGCATTATCAAGTCCTTAAAATTGTTGCGCCCCGTGTACCGTCCCACAGCCGCTTATGGCCACTTTGGTCGCAAAGAATTTACGTGGGAAGAAACCAATAAGGCCAACGCGTTGAAGAAGGCTGCGGGTTTATAGTTTTAGATTAATTGTAGGTGTTTAAAAAGGCAGGCATCTTTTGATGCCTGCCTTTTTTGGTGTATAATGTTGTTTGGAAACATTTTTTATTTAAAAAATAAATAGTTAATTTTATTTGTTTTAGTGATTTTTATATTTCATTAATTGTATTTATTAAAATCTTTTCTTGAATTCTGAATGAACCTTCGCTAAGTTCAAGTTTATAAAATAAAACACAAGATAAAATCCATTTCGTTAATTGGCTGGTCGCGTGAGGGAACCATGGCTAAAATGAAATCCGTGTTTGTTGCTTTGCTGTGTTTGTTTTTTACGGTTTCTGTTCAGGCCAAAGATACGGTCAATTTGGTGGTACTCCATATCAATGACACACATGGTCATTTTTCTGCTTATGACTTAAATGGCAAGCGTGTGGGCGGTGTGGGGCGTTTGTCTTCGTTGATAAAAAAAGTGCGTGCTGAAAATCCCGATCAAGTTTTGTTATTACACGCAGGCGATATGTTTTCACGTGGCGAACCCGTTGTCATTTATACAGGTGGGCAAGTGAATCTGTTGGCGTTTGAGAAGATGGGGTTTGATGCAATCACCCCAGGTAATGGGGAGTTTTATTTTGGCATTGAAAATTTACAACGTCAAACGGCGCGAGTATCTACACCCTTTGTTCATGCAAATGTAACCTATAAAAATCACAACGGCTCGATTTTTCCACCCTATGTGATCAAAGAGGTTAAAGGTGTGAAGGTGGGTATCTTGGGCTTGGGCTTGATTCGAACGTGGCATCAATCTTCGCAAATGCTGGTGCTCAATGATCCTGTAGAAACGGCCAAGAAATACGTGCTAGAGTTACGCCCTCAGGTCGATTTTCTGATTGCACTGACACATATTGGCGCAAAAAATGACAGTTTGTTGGCTGCGGCTGTGCCCGAGTTGGATTTGATTGTGGGGGGGGATTCACACACACAGTTTGATCAACCATCACGCATTACACGATCAACAGGTAAGGGCAGTGTGCCCATTGTGCAAGCACGACACTATTATCAATATTTAGGACGGGTGGATGTGCAACTTAAAAAGGAGAAGACGGGTTATCGGGTGACGCAAATCGATGGTCAGTTGTTGCCCATTCATGATCGCATTGAGAGTGACCCCGAGATAGATGCATTGCTTGCCGAATATGCCAAGCCATTAGATGAGGTGATTGCAAAAACAGAGCAGGCGTTGCCCAATTCGCGCAATGAAAAATCGGCATTGGGAGATTTGGTGGGCGAAGCCATTTTACGCCAAACACGTGCAGATGTTGTGCTTTTGGAGCGTAATGGCAACACGCATGGTTTTGTGGCTGGAGATATTCCTTTGGGTGAGATTTATCGCCTTCGACAATATCGCGCTCCCATTATGCTCACACGTTTGTCTTTGTCGCAAATTCAAGCCGTTTTGTCTGTGCGCAATTATCAAACGGCAGGGTGTACGTTTGTGCGTGAGGGCAAAGAAATCAAAGACCTGACCATTCACGCCACACCCGATTCTGCAAGCACCTATTTGGTGGCCCTTGAACGTCAAGTTGCCTTTCGTCATTTTTTGCGAAGTGCCGAGTCCGATTCTGTTGCGTTTGATTTTACAGGTCAACGGGTAGATACTGCATTTGAACGGTATTTACGAGATTTAAAGGTGGTGAGATAGGTAAAAAATATTAGGTATGGGTTTAAAACTCTCTGAGGAATCGCGCGGAAATGGTTAAGTAATCATTTGAGCGATCCAGTCGGCGGGCAATGTTGAGGCGAAAGAGGCGTTCGGTAATGCCAAGGGCTATGCCGATATCGGTTTTGAAGTCGGTGAGGTTGGTGTTTTGGAATCCGCTAAAAATATTGCTGGAACGGGGCGCGGTTTGTATCCAGCCCGTATCGGCAAAAAGGACAATATTAAACAGGTGTGAGGCGGGGATAGGGATGTGTTTGAAGATGTCACCACGAAAGAGATAATCGATGCTGGCCCAAATCATGCGGTTACCCGAAAACGCTTTGATGTTATAACCGCGCAGAGTGCCCACGCCGCCTAAGTCAAAAAGAAATTGTTCGGCCACGTGGTCGCGGGAGCCCAAGCGTGCTTGCACAATAAAGGCTTGATTGCCCCATATCGTTTTTTGATGGCGTGTGAGGCCCAGTTGCAAACCGTTGTAGGCAAATTCGCGAAAGCCGCGTTCGTAGGTGGCAAAAAGATGCCACGAGTTGAGAAAACGTGGGGCTTTACGACGGGTGTCGTATCGGGCACCCAATTCCAATATGCCAATTTTGCCAGGTATAATGGTGGGGTTGGCGCGATAGGTCGTGTTGGGGCGAAACATGCTCCAATTTGTGGCCACGGGCATGTTGGCATAGGTAAATGACTTAAGCGATCCCCACAAATAGGTACGGGGTTTAACCACGTAGCTGATGTGAAAGGCAAAGCCATTTTTGGCACGAAAGTAATCTTGATAATCGCCTTTGTAAAGAATCGCAAATAAGCTGTTTTCTGCCGTGCGAATGATGTCCCCATCATTGGTAGCGGTGCGATCAAATACGGAGAATTTGAAGCCGTATTTTTTTTGTGTCCATTCCACACCCGTTTCCCAGCGAAAACCCTCACTTTGAATTCCGTATCCCGATTGTGCAAAAACCGAAAAGCCATTCCACGTAGGTGGAGACAGTTTGATTTCGTAACCCGTAAACAAACCTTCCACACGGTTGTATCGGGCATTAAAACCACGCAAGGCATTTCGCAAATGCTCTTGGCGGTCTGTGGCGGCTTCCGAGGTGAAACTTAAAAGCAGGAGAGCAATGACAATTGTGCAAAGGGTACGCAAGGTAAAATCCTATGGTGTTCTGTGTCTGGCGTAGATAAAGGGAGAGGGTGTGTTTTATTTTTCCAGTTCGTAATATTTGATTTTTTTGTGCAAGTTGGTGCGTTCTATGCCCAAAGACTTTGAGGCTTGGGTCACGTTGCCTTCGTGTCTGTCTAAGGCTTCTGCAATATAATACTTTTCAACGGCTTCACGCACTTCGCGCAAGGTTTTACCCGGTGAAAGGCCAGGAATAGCGCTGCCATTACCTTGTGATTGGTTGGGCACATGAAGGCCATCTAAGGCGGGCAAGTCGGCGGGTGTAATAGTGTCACCACTGACCATAATAGAAAGACGCTCCACTAAGTTTTTAAGTTCGCGAATGTTGCCCGGCCAATCGTATTGAATTAATAATGTCTCTGCTTCAGGGGAGAGTTCTTTGGGGCGAAATCCATTTTCATCCGCATAAATTTTGAGAAAGTGATTGGCCAATAAGGGCACGTCTTCGCGTCGTTCACGTAAGCTGGGTGCCACAATAGGAACCACATTAAGACGAAAATAAAGGTCTTCACGAAACTTACCTTGTTCCACTTCTGAGGCCAAGTCTTTGTTGGTGGCAGCAATAACGCGTACATCCACACGAAAGGTTTGGTTGCCCCCCACGCGTTCAAATTCACCTTGTTCGAGCGCGCGCAATACCTTGGCTTGTACGTTGAGACTCATGTCGCCAATTTCATCGAGAAAGAGGGTGCCTTTGTCGGCTTGCAAAAATTTGCCATCTCGAGTTTGTACGGCCCCAGTAAATGCCCCTCTGTCACTGCCAAATAATTCGCTTTCGATAAGTTCTTCTGGTATGGCGGCACAATTGACTTTGATAAATGGGTTTTGGGCGCGACGGCTGTTTTTGTGAACCGCACGTGCAATAAGTTCCTTGCCAGTGCCACTGTCGCCCAAAATGAGCACGCGCCCATTGGATGGGGCCACTTTTGAAATCTGGTCCCGAATACTTTGAAGGGCACGGCTTTCACCCACCATTTCATGGCGGCCTTCAATTTGTTTTTTAAGGTTCTGATTTTCAGTGGCCAGTTCTTTGGTTTGGTGGGCGTGAGCAACAGATAATAAGACTTTTTCGCGTGAGAGAGGTTTTTCCAAAAAATCGTATGCGCCCAACTTGGTGGCTTGGACGGCGTCTTGTACGGTGCTGTGCCCCGATATCATAATCACAGCGAGGTTTGGGCGAATTTTGAGCAATTGGGGGAGCAGTTCTAAGCCGTTTATATCGGGCATTACAATGTCAAGCAGGGCAACTTCAATGGGTTCTTTTTGCAAAATATCGAGACCATCTTTGCCCGATTCAAACGCAAAAACTTCATATCCCTCACCTGTTAAAATCATATCCAGGGTGCGACGAATGTTGCGTTCGTCATCAATGATGAGAATTTTTTGACCCATTAAACGTCTCCTGTTGTCTTTTCTGGTAAAGGCAAACAAATCTCAAACAGTGCACCGCCTGTGGGGGCCTCTGTTACCGATATATGCCCCCGATGATCTTCTACGATGCCCCGTACAACAGCAAGCCCCAAACCCATGCCACTGTCTTTGGATGAGATGTAGGGTTGAAAAATGCGCTGACGGTCTTCTTCTCTTACTCCCGGGCCATTGTCAGAGACGCGCAAAAATACTTCGTCTTCATCAATTTCTGTTTCAATGGCAATTTGGGCTTTTTCACCTGCGGCATCAATCCCATTTTCGATGAGGTTGATCAAAACGCGTCTGATTTGCTCAATGTCTACTTGCATGGTGGGCAAGTTGGGTGACAGGTTTTGATGAATACGGGCATCGGGGTAGAGGCGAATGACATCTTTTACGATGTCGTTGATGTTTTTGGGGGCCAGCAATAAGGCGGGCATACGGGCAAAGTCGGCAAATTCTTGTACGAGCGCACGCAAGTTTTCCACTTCTTCCGTGACAATTTCGGTGCAGTCTGTGACCAATTTTTGATACATCGGATCGTCACCAGGATATTTGTCTTTGAGTTGTTGTACGGTGAGTTGAATGGGGGTGAGTGGGTTTTTAATTTCGTGTGCCAACCGACGTGCAATTTCTCGCCACGCAGCAATTTGTTCGGCTTCAAGGCGTTTGCGTCGATTTTCTTTGAGGTCTTCGGCCATTTTATTAAACGATTCAATAAGCAGACCAATTTCGTCTTCTCGCCCCTTTGGAATGCGATATTCAAGGTTGTCGCGCGCCATTTCTCGGGTGCCCTTAATGAGGGCATAAAGCGGGTTGGTTACGCCAAAACCAATTCGAATCCCAATGAGGGTTGCAAGCAATACCACGCTGGCAGTGGCGGCCAAAAAGGCCAACAAGAAGGCTTGGTGTAAATCCGATTCGGCCATTTCGATGTGTTTAAATGTTTGTACGGCCTGAGCAATGTTGAGCAAAATATCCAAGTGTTGTTCGGCAATGAGAACGGCTTCTGTTTGGTTTTGTATGCGAATGGGCAAGGTGAGTTGCAAAATGTTTTCCGACACCTTAAAAACATTGGGTGCCGTAAGGGTGTCTGTTAATGATGTGGTTTTTTCAAAATGCAAGGTGACTTGTTTCAAGTCGTTTTGATTAAAATATGGGCGCAGCATTTCGGGTTGATTGGCTTGATAGGCTTGGAACAGATCGGCATTTTGTGATATTTTAATGCCCACGTCTGTAAGCATGCGTTTGCGCGTGTCATAGTTTTCTTTGGCCAATGTAAGGGCGTCGGTAAGGGCATGCCCCATTTCTTGATTCACACTGGATTGCAAGCTAAGATCTAAAAAATGGCGTGCCATAAAGGCCAATGCCACTGTGGTGCCCAAAGACAACCCCAACAGTGCACCAATAATGCGCCAACGTAATGGAAAAGGTTTCATTGGGCAGGCTCCCGTAAAAGATGTGGGAGTGCACTGGGGCTAAATTGGAGCAAGTTGACCCAAGGGGTGGGTGGGTTGGGTTTGCCAAATGAAAAGAAAAATTCTAATAAACTGCCTTTGCGCAATATTTTGAGCCAGCGTCGGGTACGTTCTTGTTGCTCGGGTGTAATGGGGTCAATGTGAACGCGGGCTTGTAGCGTGAGTATTTCATTGGGCAAAGGCAAGCGGGTTAAAGACATGCCTTGCATGTGTGTGCAAATATGACGTATCTCTTCAAAGCTGTTTGATGTTAACGTATCAGGTGGGGTCGTTAGGCGTATCAAACGATACTGACCTTCCCAAATATCGTGATCCAATTGTTTGTTGATTTCTATTTGGGCAATGCGGTTGTTGCCAGATCCTAAGAGCCTCAATTGCAAGGTAATGGAAGCCGTCATGCCCGATTCGATGGCATCAATATGGTTTTGGGTAAATGCCGAATCGATGCTGACATCCAATTTGAGGGTATCAGATTGGACGTAGACCTCTAATTGGCTGGGCGAGAGCTGTTGCGCCAGTGAAGGGGTTGTTAACCCTGCCATCAATATGCACAAAAGCATCATGAGCAGGTTTATGTGGTCATTCAATCGCATCCCGTACCCAGCACCTATAGGTCAATGTTAATGCCGCCAAACCGATGCGACTTGACAATGACGGTTCCCGTGGTGATACCAAAGCTGACGTCAATTCTGTTAAAAAGTAAAAAACCAATACCAATCGAAAAGTCTGTATCTTGCCGGTGTTGGGAGGTGTTGGGTATGGGCCTTCGAACCCCACCAGCCTCGGCAAACGTATAGGCCCGTCCTATGGGTTTGATCTGTACGCTGTAAACGGCTTCAGCCATAAAAAATTGGGTGCCACCTTCAGGACCAATATCACGGCGGTCTACGCCGCGCAGTTGGTTTTCACCATCGAGATAAAAGCGTTCATAAAATGGAGGTGTGCCCCAAATTAGCCCTGCTCGCCCGCCAAGGGAGAGCAGGTGGTCGGGGTGGACTTGGAAATGGCGGTAGAGCTCGGTGCGCAGGCGCACAAAGTTGGATACCGATCCCAAAACTTCAGAAGAAACATCTAAGCGAGCACCCAAATCCAGGCCCGGTTTGCTGCCCCAAATGGCCGTAGGTTGTTTGTGAAACTCAATGGTTAAAAAAGAGAGGGCTTCACGGCCTATTGCAGATTCTATTTCGTTGGCAAAAACGCCGCCGTTGGTCAAGATGGTGGGTTTGTCAAACGCGCCTACTTGAATGGCCTCAAAGGCATATTTAAAAATAAAGCGGTAGGCGCGGGTGGGCGAGGGTTGGCCTACGCCGAGGGATGCGCCAATGCGTTCCAAATCATAACGTCCACGCACATGAACATCTGAGCTGCGATACAGGTCTCGGTCGGCTGATGAACCTGTAACTTGAAAGTGGAAGGACTGATTGGAACGCAAAACCAAGGGGTCGGTGTAGTGAAACCCCCAACTTTTGAAGCGCTCTCCCAAAGTATAGGCGGCGCCCAAAACTTTGCCAGTACCGTTGAGATTTGCGCGGTGGGCATCTGCAGAGACGCCAAATCCGTTGAGTTCGGTATATTCAAGGCTTAAGCCCAAACCGCCAAAACGTTTTTCTTGTACATAAACCACCAGTATGGCCAACCCTGCACGGCTACCGGGTTTGGCGTTGACCAAAACGGCTCGAAACATGCTCAGACGTTCGAGGATTTCGGTGCATCGTTCGATATCGCCTTGTTGCAGTTGGTCGCCTTCTTTGACGGGCAAAACCTGTTGAATAAATTCGGTGCGTGTTTTTTCATTGCCACGCACGTCAATTTTTTCAATGGAGTGGCCAATTCCACCTTGGGCATACAGATTTTGCGTGAAGGCACAAAACCCAATAAGGGCGATTACGGTAACAAATGTGCGCATAAATAAACCCACCTGAAACAAGATTGTTTTTCAGGAAGAATGGCAAGAATCGTGCCGATCAAGTTTGAGGAATTTGGAGATGTGATTTTTTTTCAAGTGTCTTAAAAATAAGGTATTATATTGTGATGCCTTTTTCAAAAAAACATACCTTTACGTGAAACGATAAGACATGTGTGTTTTTTTTGCAACAGGATAAATGGTGAGTATGATACGCCCGAGTATATGCTTGGTGGGATTGTGAAATTTAAAGTTGTGTTGTATGTGGTGGGGGGGAGGGTTTGACAGATCGATTTTGACGGTTCATACAAGGCATCGGGTGATTTTTTGCTTTTGAGAGAGGATGGAATATGTCAGACATTTTGGTGGTGGGCATCACTGGTGGATCTGCGGCCGGTAAGACGACGTTTGCAAGTGCTTTGGTAGATGCGTTGCATCCTTTGCCGATTGTGACATTGAATCAAGATCGCTATTTTCGCGATTGGGACGATGTGCCCGAAAAAGAGCGCGAAGCCCAGCGCACATCCAATCACCCCCGTGCGGTTTTGTGGGATCATTTGACCCAACATGTTCAGGCACTAAAGGCGGGTGAGGCGATTGCTGTTCCTATTCCGGGTACGCGAGCGATGAAGCGCGGGGAAACACCCACGACCATAGAAAGTTGTCCACTGGTTTTGGTCGAGGGGCATTTGGTGTTTGGGCACGAGCCGTTGCGTGCGCTCATGGATGTGAAGGTGTTTTTGGATGTGGATACACACGAGCGGGTGTTGCGACGGATGTTGCGCGATACATCTCGGGGAAATATGGATTTGGAAGCGGCTGTGGCTTGGTATCGACGTGATGTGATTCCCAATTTTTCGGTGCATACCGAACCCACGCGCCGGTTTGCCGATCTTATTGTGCCATTTGAAGGCGAGGTGGATCGGGCCATTGAGGTGATTGCCAATGGGATAAAAGGGATGATGATTTAATCCATTAATCGGGCGTTGTATTGGCGGGATGTATTTTTGAAACCATGAAATGACCGTTTTGCATCTAATTGGGTGGTGTAAATAAATATTTCTGTTGCCCACGGATTATAAATCAAGAGGTCGTCGTGGTGGTCTTGGCAGAAGTTGCCCGGAATACAGTGATACCATCCCATTTTTTCAGGGCCAATAGGAGGAGGCAAGTTGGGCAGTGGGTAGGCATTGCCGCAGCCGTCAAACAGAGTGCCTCCATTGTAAATCAGGTCTATGCCACCGTTCCAATGAATGACTTCCATGCCGGTTTCATTGGGTGAGTGATTCAGTGAAAAATTTTGGATAATATTGCCTTTTTGATCTGCAATTAACAGATCTGGATTGTGCCCGTTGTAGCGAATGGCCATTTGGGGATGCGCGCGATCGGATAAAAAATGGCCCACGCGCACTTCTTGTCCGTGGGGTACTTTGTTTTCGCCCAAAGACAAAATAACTTCCCCATCTTGGTCGAGCACGTGGCCTCCTCCTGAGCAAATGGCACGAGGTGTGTTTGCATCCCAGTTCACAATGGCCACAGAGTCCATATTGGGAGCCAGTTGTTTTTCCCAGCGTGGTGTGCCATTGGCATTAAGGATGTAGTAACCCCCATTGATTTCGTCTAAACCGTCGTTGTTCAGGTCACCAATAGCAGGGATATACGCGGAGCATTGGCTGTATGTGTTCCAGGGTATGGTATATTGCCACAAAAGATTGAGGTGGTTATCAAAGGTGAGGAGCTTTTCTCCCAATTTTATGACAAGGTCTTGTGCATACGGTGTGCCACGTAGGTTTGCGATGAGCAATCTTTGGTGGCACCAATTGGGGCCCCATCCTGTTGCGTTTTGTATCGCGGCGGGATTTTTTTCTGTGATGATCTGTCCCGTTTGGCCATTTCGGATCTGAAAAACAACATCAGTCATGGCCTCCTTGGGGGTTCCTTTTTGTGGGCAATGATAAAAGCAAATCACTTCGTCGCACCCATCGCCATTGATGTCATAAAGGGTCACGGAAGCCGGCCGAAGGGGTTGGTTGCCACCCGATCCCACTTGCCAAAGAACATCACCTGATTCGGTGAATGCGGCCAAAAAACAAGGTTTAAGTTCGCTTTGGGCATCGCAGCGATAAACCAAAAAGTCGGCTCTGCCATTGCCTGTAAGGTCGCCAACACGAATATCACCACCAAATTTTATGGTTTGATTCTGCCATTCGGTTTGGGTGCACAGTGATTGGGGGATCGGAATTCGCTTTTGATACAAGGTGGGCATATTCATACTTTGGGCCAAATCATGAGGTGATTTTGGATGATGTTTGGGTAGATGGTGTCGCCAACATTGTGGGCAGAGTGACCAGATAGGAGAAGGTGAATGGGCTCGTTTGCCCAATGGGCAAGTAAGATGGTGGAAGGTCCCATGTCTTCGATGACGGCAATGGTTGCAGGTATTTTACCACCGTCTAAGGTGATTGCTTCAGGGCGAATACCCAATGTGGCTTTGGGTGGGCTGTTTGGGTGGGCTTCAACAATAGGATGGTGCGATGATGTGTGCCAATACCCATTTACCTGATAGGCATCGATCAAGTTGATGGGGGGGTAACCGAGTTGGCGAGCGATGCCGGGTGTGTGGGGGTGGTTGTAAATGTCTTGAGGGGAACCGGTTTGTAAGATGTGCCCTTCAGACAAGACCACAATGCGATCTGCAATGGAGAGGGCTTCTGTTTGATCGTGGGTCACGTAGATCATGGGGATGCGCAATTCGCGCTGAAGGCGAATGATTTCCACGCGCAATATTTCACGCAATTTGGCATCGAGGTTGGTGAGGGGCTCATCCAGCAAAAAAAGTTTGGGGCGGCGCACGATCGCCCGGCCAATGGCCACCCGTTGCATTTCTCCCCCCGAAAGATGCGTGGCGGGGCGATTGAGTAAGGGGGTGATGTGAAGGGTTTCGGCCACGCCTAAGATGCGCGTTTCAATTTCACTTTCTGTGAGATTTTGTTTGGGCGCACGCAGTGGAAAGGCGAGGTTTTCTTTGACGGTTTTGTTGGGGTAGAGCGAAAAATTTTGAAAAACAAGTGCGATGTCGCGTTCGGCGGGTGGGGTATGTGTGATGTCTATGCCGTGCAGTGTGATGTGGCCACAATTGGGTTCTTCCAAACCGGCAAGGGTGCGCAAGAGTGTGGTTTTGCCAGCACCCGTTGGTCCAAGAACAACCAATCTTTCTCCGGCATGCAGGTCTAAAAATATCTCTGAAAGTGCTTGGGTTTGTCCAAATGTTTTGCTCACATTTGTGAGTGTGAGAATGGGCGCACTCATGAGATGGCCTTTCCTGTTTCTGTGTTGAACAGGCGAATCTGCTCGGGGGCAAATGCAACTTGAATGATGTCTCCTATGGAGAAGGAAATATCAAGGGATGTGCGCATAATGAGGTTTCCCACAGAAGTGTCTAAGTGAACGTAGTGGTGGCTCCCGTGGTATTCAATAATGGAGATTTGGGCATCTATGCCATTGGGCGACGGGGAGATAAATTCGGGGCGAATCCCCAGTGTGGTTGGACCTTCATGTGTGGTGTTTGGGATGGGGAGTGCCGTGTTTGATGTCTGAAACACGGTTTTGTCGTTTTGTGAGAGGGTGCCAGCAATGAGGTTCATACCTGGGCTGCCCACAAAGTTTGCAACAAAAAGATCGGCAGGATAATGGTAAATATCGCTTGGGCGACCTACTTGGCGAATCAAACCGTCGTCCATGACCACCATGCGATCTGCCAAGCTCATGGCCTCTTCTTGGTCGTGGGTGACATAAATGGCAGTGACTGAGAGGGCCAGTTGTTGGGCGCGAATAAATTCTCGTAACTCAAGACGGTGGTCGGCGTCTAAGGTGCCCAAGGGTTCATCCATGAGATAGATATCGGGCTGGCGAACCATTGCACGAGCAAGTGACACGCGTTGTTGATCTCCGCCACTGAGTTGGCTGGGGTGATGGTTTAACAATGTGGTGATGCCCAATGCATCGGACACACGATGGATGGTGGTTTCGATGTCTGATGGTGGTGTGCGCATGTTTTCTAATGGAAAAGCGATGTTTTGACGCACGGTCATGTGTGGGTATAGGGCGTAAAACTGAAAGACAAAACCAATGTCGCGTTGAGAAGCTTGTGTGTGCGTGATGTCTTTTTGATTGAGTATGATCCGACCTGCCGAAGGGATTTCAAGGCCGGCAATCATGCGCAATGTGGTGGTTTTGCCACAGCCCGATGGGCCCAGCAAAACCACAAACTCGCCCTTTTGAATGGTCAGATCAATACCCTTTACGGCCAGTGTGCCATCGGGGTATGTTTTTTGAAGGTTGTTGAGTTGAAGAAAAGACATTGTATATCAATCGCTTATTGTTTGATGGTACCAAATGTGACACCGCGCAAGAGGTGATTGCGCACCAATATGGTGAATATGACAATGGGAATCACAAAAATCAACACACCAGCAGCCACTTGAGGCCAAGGAATGCCTTGGATGTTGCCTTGCAATCCGGCAAAGTAGACGGGCACGGTTACGGCTTGAGCGTTGTTGAGTGTGAGGGCAAAACCATATTCATTCCAAGCAGAGATGAGGCAAAAAACGGCAGTCACCGCCATACCTGTTGCCGACTGGGGTAAGATGATTTTGTAAAAGGCTTGGAGGCGTGTATATCCATCCACAAGAGCGGCTTCTTCATATGCGCGTGGGATGTCATCTATAAAGCCTTTCATGAGCCACACCGCCAATGAAAGATTAAATGCTGTATAAAGTAAAATGAGCCCAATGTGTGTGTTGGGCAGGTCAAATTGACGATACATTATAAGCACGGGGACAACCACCGCAAGTGGGGGCAAAAAACGTGTGGAAAGAATAAAAAAAAGCCAGTCCTTTGCGCCCAAAATTTGAAACCGACTGAACCCATATGCACAACCAGTGCCAAGGGCAACCGATGCAAATGTGCTTATCAGGCCAATTAAAATGCTGTTGCTGAGGTAGTGAAAAAAAGAGTACGCACGGCCTGTTTGAGGGGTTGCTAAGTTGCGGTAGGCATCTAATGTGGGGTGAAACTGGATGCGATGAGAAGGTGTACTTGGCTCGGTATGGGGGATGAAAGATGCCGTAGAAGCAATGGCCGCTTCATTGGTTTTAAATGAGGTGATACCCAGCCAAAACAATGGGGCTGTAGCCAAAAGGAAATAAGGTAACAGGATCATCCAGCGTATATAGATCATGTTGGTCGGCCTTGTTTTTGAAGGATGGTCGCCATGTAACGGATGAACACGCTTGATAAAACGATAACAATGATCAATATGACAAGCCCATAGGCACTGCCCAATCCTATTTTATACCCACGAAACATAGTTTGATAAAGCAGGGCACTCAGAGTTTGGGTAGCAGGGTCATTGGGACCCGTGATGGACATAACAAGGTCAAATTGTTTTAAGGCATCGGTGGTGCGAAAAAGAACAGATAAAAAAAGGAGGGGTGAACAAAGCGGGAGCGTGACGCGTCGAAAAATGGTCCACGGGGATGCACGGTCAATGGTTGCTGCTTCATAAAGGTGTTTGGGAATGGCATTGAGTCCGGCCAGTGCAATGAGCATCATAAATGGGGTCCACATCCAAATGTCTATGATGAGTATGGAAAAAAGTTTGAGGTTTGGGTCGGTAAGCCATTGGGGTTGTGGCAAGGCAAAATAGGAAAGAATTTGATTGAATACCCCATAATGACCGTTGAGGATGAAGTTCCAATAGAGCCCCATAACGGCAGGGGAGAGCATCATGGGAATAAGGATAAGGGTGAGCAAAAGTGTTTTGCCTCGAAATGGGGTATAGAGGGCAAAGGCGAGGGCAAATCCTAAGAGCAGTTCAATTGATACTGCCAATACGACAAACAGTCCCGTGGTGCGCAGGGCCGAGAGATAACGGGGGTCATCAAAAACGATTTCAAAATTTCGCATGCCCACAAAGGTGGCCAGTCCCCCACTGAGTTCCATGTTGGTGAAGCTGAGATAGATGTTATAAACAAGTGGAAAGACGTTGAATAAGATCAAGAAGATCAACGCGGGTGCAACAAAACCATATTTGATAGATTGATTTTGCATGGGGCAATAAGCGGGTGAAAGTTGGGTTTGCAATATGAGAGTCGGTTATTATAATGTGCGTATTCTTTTGTGTCAATCATTGGTCGTAGAAAAAATGTCATACATAACGACTATCCTGAGATATTGGAGGTGATGGTGAATAAAAAAATGGTGTTTTGGCCAGCATTATCAGATGATGTGATGGCACAGGTAAATGCGTTGAATGTTGAGGTGGCGGTTGTCGATTCTGAAACTGGGGCCATAGAAGCCATTGCTGATGCCGATGCGTTTTATGGGCGTTTGACACCTGGTATTTTGTCGGCGGGCAAACAATTAAAATGGGTGCAGGCAACAAGTGCGGGGTTAGATGGCTACTTTTTCCCAGAATTGCGCAACAGCGATGTGGTTTTAACCAATTTGCGTGGGATATACAGTGATGTGATTGCCGATCATGTGTTTGCTTTTATACTCACATTGGCCAGAGGGATGCATGTCTATACACAGCATCAAGCCAATGGAAAATGGCAAAAAGGTGCAGAAGTGATCCATTTGGGGGGCAAGGTGCTCGGTATTCTTGGATTGGGGGGCATTGGTCTTGAGGTGGCCAAACGTGGGCATGCTTTTGGCATGACGGTGATGGCTGTAGACCCTGCCCCAAAAGATCGGCCCGATTATGTGACTGCGGTGTTTGATCCCAAAGATGCGATGCAGATGCTCAAGCAAGCCGATTTTGTGGTGATTTGTGTGCCTCATACGGGTGAAACGGAATATTTGATCAATCGGGAGGCCCTGGCTCAAATGAAAAATACGGCTGTGCTGGTCAATATTGGACGTGGCAAAGTTGTGGATTTGACTGCGTTAACTGAAGCGTTAGAAACAGGTCAATTGGGTGGGGCGGGGCTGGATGTTTTTGAAACAGAGCCATTACCTGAAGGACATCCTTTGTGGGCGATGCCCCAGGTGGTTATTACGCCTCATGTGGCGGGTATTTCACCTGAGGTAGCCAAGCGGCGCAAACGTGTCATTGTAGAAAATATAAGGCGTTTTGTGGCAGGAGAACCGTTGTTAAACGTGGTGGATAAAAAACGAGGCTATGTGGTGGCAGGAAATGATGGGGCACAAATTGAAGGGGTGAATTAGGTTTCCCCATCTTTGTGTTTTGCAGGCATGGAACTGTTGATTTTGGTGTGGAGTTCGGAAATGTCTTGTTCGTATTTGAGGGCTTCTTCTTCAAGTTTGGCGGTTCGGTTTTCGGCTTCATTTCTCGCTTTTTCAGATTCTGAAAATTGAAGTTCGAGGCGTTTGATGTCGATTTCTGTTTGCTCGATTTTTTCGCGGCTTTCCCGATGATCCTCCAAAAAGCCAATGATAACCATCGCCAAATAGATAATGGCACCAATTGCAATGCCCAGAAATAACCAATTCACTCAAACCCTCTTTGTCTGATTTAAAAAAAGGATGCCGATCAGGCATCCTTTTTTTTATTTCTTTTCGTGACTGCGGCGCATTTCAAGTACATGGGCAAATGTATCAGAAAGGCTAAACCCTTTGCGAGAATACTTTAACATGGCTTCCCGAGACATCACCATCATGGTTTCTTCTTCTGGGTCTGGATAACGACAAAAACTGTGTTTGACCTCAACACCAGTGATGCAACAGCGCGATTCAAGAGGAAATTCACGTTCGGTATCGGTCAAGGTTTCGGCGGGGGCCAAGTCTTCGTTGCCTTCCTGATATTCTGAATAGAATTCGACATTTTCTTCTGACATGGTTTACGCTCCTTTATGTGTGAACGAAAAGGTGTTGCAAAGAGGTAAAAAATATACCGAAATTGTAAATTGTGTAAAGAGAAAATATGCGCTATATGTAAAAAATGCCAATGTTTAGCCTATTTAGAGGTCGTCTTCTGTAGGCACATTTCTGCGAATTTCTAAGAGACGAACATAACGGTTATGAACAAAAACCATAAATGCGCCCATTAAAAAATATGCCAGACAAACTTGCAAAATGGAAAACAGGGCATCCACACCTTGGGCATGTTTTAAGACCAAGGCTTCCAACCCTTGTCCGGCACTGATGAGGTAAATGACCCAAACAGCACGTTTGTTGCCCAATCCAAGATCTGAGAGGCGGTGGTGAAAGTGATCTCGCCCTGTAAAGTGAAGCCATTGACCAAAACTTCGCACTTGGCCGGTGGCTATGCGCACAACCGTGGTGAGGCTGGTGTCAAAAATGGGCACGCCCAAAATCACAATGGGCACCACAAGTCCAACCCAACCGTCGTTACCCCATTCCCCCAAAATACCAATGCCTGCCAGTGTAAACCCTAAAAAATTGCTTCCGCTGTCGCCCAAAAATATGCTGGCGGGTTTGTGTCTTCGAAAATTAAAGGGCAAAAATCCCACGCAACTTCCAGCCAAGGCGAGGGCCAAAAGGAGCATTTCTGATCCCCCAGCCCGAAGGGCAACCAAACTAAAAAAGGTCGCATTGATAGCGGCAGTTCCACTGGCAAGACCATCCATGCCATCTAGAAAATTGATGGCATTGGTGATGCCAACAACCCATAAAAAGGTGATGAGGTATTCACCCAACTGTCCCCACCAGGTTTCGGGTAAAAAGGACAAGATCGCACCATACTTGATTAAAATACCTACGGCAAAAATTTGTGCCAGGAGACGAATTTTGGCTGTTAGGCCCCATATGTCATCCAAGAGCCCCATGAGAAAAATAAGGGTAGCTCCCAAGGCAACGCCTTTGCGTTGTTCGGTAAAATAGAGAATGTCTTGTGCCAAAAACATGACCAACGCAAAGCCCAAAAAAATGGCTACGCCCCCCATGAGAGGGGTTACATGTTGGTGGGTTTTGCGGCCCCCTGGTTTGTCAACTGCACCTATCTTTTCTGCCACCCACATAATAGAGGGGACCAAAAAACAGGTCAATCCAAATGACAAAAGGAGAATATAGGCCCAGGTGAGCGAATGGGTGACCACTGTCGCTTTGACACCTGGAAATAGAAGGAACCCAATGAGCAAAAAGGCTGGGATCTGAATCAGCTTGAAGGGCCTAATCAAAGCGCCTCCTGTGCAACGTGAAGGATGTGATCTATTTCTTTTTCAGACAGATCGGGATAAAGGGGTATGGAGACCGCGTGTTGATACGTATGGGTTGTGTGTGGATATGCCTGGTCACTTTCTCCCACAATATTATGCAACGGATAAAATACAGGTTTGCGCACAGATACGCCATGAGATTCAAAAGTGGCAATCAGTTGAGACGCGGGTTTGGGATGCCGAATGACATATCGAAATGGAAATTCGCCCGCTTTGAATAGGGGCAATTGGGCATTGGTTTTTGTTAGGCTATCGGTAAAGCGTTGCCCCAATTCACGCCGGCGGGCGATGAGTTGGGGCAGTTTATTGAGTTGGGCATGGATAATGGCTGCTTGTAGGTCTGTGAGTTTATAATTGTAACGCAATTTGTTGTCTGTGCGTCCATCATAGTCACGTAAGTCGCGAAGATGGGTTGCCAACGTGTCACTTTGGGTGGCAATGGCCCCACCTTCGCCGCCGCAAATCACTTTGGTGGCATAAAATGAAAAGACAGAAAGTTGCCCCAGACTGCCTACGGGGCTCCCTTTGTAAGTCGCCCCTAAGGCCAGCGCACAGTCTTCGACAATGGGCGCACCAAGAGACGTTAACGATTCGATGTCTACGGTATGACCAAACATGTGTGGGGCAAGGATGGCCCCAATCACAGGGTGAGGGTGGGGTGGGGTCAGTTGAAATGTAAGGGGATCGATATCGCCCAAAATGGGGGTGGCACCAATGAGACGAATGGCATTGAGTAATGCCGTGCACACATAAGAGGGCAAGAGCACATTGGTTTTTTGCGGAAGATTGAGCGCCAACAATGCCAAGTGTAGAGCCGCACTTCCAGAGTTGACTGCAATGACATGTTTGACACGTAGATGCGCAGACATTGCTTGTTCCAACTGGGCAACTTCAGTGCCTTGGGCCAGCATGCCCGAGCGGATAATCCGCAGTGCGGCGTGTTCTTCTTCAATGCCCAATGATGGACGAGAATGAGGTATCATAGCGTGTTTAAATGTTGATAAACAGCCGCATGGCGGAGAAGGCTTCTGCACTTTTGACACGTGCTTGTATGCCACGAAAATGTGCCGTAGAACGTGCCACATCCACAATAGACCGTTCGTGTACGTAGGTGTTCATGACTTGTGATTTATGGGCTTCAAGGCAGGCGAGTTTGTATTCTAACACATCGCCCACATCTACATAAACAGTGGGGTTAAAGTTGATTGACGAAAAGCCCTCAAAGTATAAGACGTTTTTAATGAGCGATCGGCTTGCAGGGATCACGGCTTGTGCAAGGGCGCGGTGGTCTTGGTGTGTGTCATCGGGGTAAGGGACAAATGCAAAATCGGGTTTGACCTGTCGTGCCACATTTTCGATATCCATAATCAACTGCCTGCTGCAAGCCACCTCGGTGTCGATGTGATTTAAAAAGAATACGTCTTCGGCATCCATGAGGCGGGCGGCTTCGCGTTGTTCTTTTTTTCGCATTTCAGGTTCATCTTTGGCAGATCCATTTGTCACCACGCACAAAAAAATATTGTGTCCTTGTCGGCGATATTTGATCAATGTGCCCGCACAGCCATATTCAATGTCATCGGGGTGTGCCCCAACGGCGAGAATATTCATTGAAAGCCTCCCTCTATAGGCGTGTTATTTTTTGATCAGTACTGCAAATAAGAGATAACCACGACGTTGTGGTTTATAAAAAAAACGGTCGAGCCTGGATGCAATGGTAAAGAGTGTGGGTTCAAAAAATCTAAAAAAGCGCACACCAAAGATCAGATCGGTTGCCCAAACTGTAAATAAATGCAAGGCATATTCAAAATGGCTTGTTGTAAAAAGGTTTGAAACTTGGTTTTTAAGATCTTCGGCATTGTAGAAACGGTGCTGAAAAAAGCGCTCTTTTTGCTCTTGTGATGTTAAGGCCAACCAAGATTTTCCATTCCATATTGGAGGTGTATATAATAATCTTGGCACAAGTTTTGGCATCAAGGTTTCACCGCCAAACAACTGCCCTTTGCCTGAGGGCGCAATGGATGCCAGGCTGACCAAAAGTCTGCCACCTGGAGCAAGCAATCTGTGAAATTCTCGAAACACAGCATCATCGTCGGGGATATGTACAACGGTGTCAAGAGATACAATTTGGTCAAATGAGCCCGCCTCAAAGGGTGTTTGGGTAGACAAGTCACCCACGCGAAAGTCAATGTCTAAGTGGGCTTGTTTTGCCGCTGTTTGGGCCACATCAATTTCGTGTTGTGAAATATTGGTGCCTGAAACTTTGAGGCCTTGTTTTGCCATCCAAATTGTCAATTCACCCGTCCCACAAGAGGCATCCAATGTGTGGGTTGCTTGCCAGTTTATAAGCGTTTTTACGCGGTAAAATCGAGGCATCCATGCTGTAATGGGGAACAGCACGTTTTGGACTTTGAGGAAGCCATCGGCCAGTGAGCCTAAAAGACGGCGCATCATGAGCGATTTTCTCCCAAAAGAACTCGCAAGCTTTCGGGGCCATGGTTAAAAAGTAGGTCAATGGTTGACATATAGGGTTCAAAGTTTCCAAAGTTTTGTGTGTATGTGGGGTGCGTAAATGATTGGAATTCTACCCGAATGCCTGCCGCATCAAATTGCGCCAAGTCCATATAATCATGGCCGCCAGCTCCTGCCAGATATGTGTCGGCATGGAGGTGTTTGCAGATGTCTACCAAGCGACCTGTTGGATCATTTGATAGGTGCCATTGGGAGGCATCGTCTAAGGGGGTTGTGATGCCCAATGCCTGAACGATGAGGTCGATGGTTGCCCGATTGATGTCGGTGAGCATTTGCCACTCTTGTTGGAAGAGCCTTTCGAAAAGTGAGAAATAGTCTTTAAAAAAAGGGGCTTTTGTGTAATTGGAGATGAGTGCTTGTAGGTGTTTGTTGCGCCAAGTGATGTCGTTGTTTATGGGGACTTCGGCAATGCTCATTGGAAATTTGAACCGTACGGGCACCGTCAGCCACTGCCATCCTTGGGCGGTTTTGATTTTGTTTCGGTTTTGAAATTCATTTTTTTTAAATTGCACAATATCAAGCATCACAAATCGATCCGCGCGGGCTATTTTTTCAAAATAACCCAACCACGGCAAATATTGAGGTTGGTGAACGGCAACGATCATGCCGGTGCTCCCATCAGTGTTCTGTAAATGTTTTCGGTTTTTTCAACCGTGCTTTCAATTGAAAAAACGGTAATGGCGCGCTGATAGCCTGCTTCACCCATTTTTGCTCTTTGTGTTGGTGAAGAAATCAGTTGGTTCATGGCTTGGGCCAAGGCATCTGGAGATTGAGCAGGCACCAATAGACCTGTTTTGCCATCTTCAACAACTTCCGGAACCCCCCCCACCAAGGTTGCTATTGCGGGTAAGCGTTGTGCCATTGCTTCAATAAGCACCAAGCCCAAGCCTTCGTTGAGTGAGGGCAACACAAAAACATCAGATGCGCCTAACAAATTGGGGATGTCACTTCGCCAACCCAAAAAGTGAATGTTTTGTGATAGACCGAGTTTGTGAACATGGTTTTCAAGTTCTTCACGTAACTCGCCTTCTCCGACAATGAGCAGGTGGGTATTTGAGTGTTCGGCAACCACTTTGGGAAAAGCGTTTATCAGGTCTATTTGGCCTTTTACTGGCACCAATCTGCCAACTGTGATGCAAACGATCGAATCAGATGTAAGGTGGAGGCTGTTTCGCACATCTTGTCGCGTTTGGGTCATTTTTGAAAACATGGCGATGTTGATGCCGTTATAAATAACGGTATATTGCTTGCGTTGGCCGATTTTGGCGGCGATATACTGGTCAATTTCGCGCGTGGTTAAACAGATGATGTATTGTGCCAATGGGGCGGTTAAGCGTTCTAAATAGGCATAAATTTTGGTGACAACAGAAGAAAAGTAACCTTCTAAAACGGTGCCGTGTGGCGAATGAACAACGGCTGGTATTTTGCAATATCTGGCAGCGATACGGCCTAAAAATCCTGCCTTGGAAGTGTGGGTGTGCACAATGTCATAGTTACCTGCACGTATGATTCGAATTAGATGACACAATGCCCGCCAATCACGAATAGGGTGTGGGCTTCGTCTCATGGTGGGGACCAATATAAGTGGCATTCCCGAGTCGATCACTTCTTGTGTGAGATCCAAGTGGGTGTCATCTGCTTGCCCTGTTGCCAAATCAATTTGAATGTCAGATGACATGTGTCGAATGGTTTCTAAAAGTGCTTGAGGTGCACCTCCGCGTTCGAGGCGCGTGATGATGTTCAGAACCCGAATTTTAGGCATTTTTTAAGAGTCTTTGGGTGGCGAAGCAAAAATAGGGTTTGTGAGCAAGCGCGTTTGGTTTGGTGCGCGCACATCTATGCGATAGTAGTGATGCCGAAGCATGGTGGTATCCAATGTGTCTTGCAAGTCTATGGTAATTTGTCCATCACCTTTGAACGTATCAATCAAAATGCCGTTTTTGATCAGGTCTGCGCTGAGGGCGTTTCTTTTTTCATTGCCTTTTAAACTGATTTGGGCCATCAGATGTACGGTTTTGGTTTTGAGTGTTTGACCCATGCTTGCTTGTTTGCCGGTTTCATCGGATAGCGTAAATAAGTCTAATGAAAGTTCATCAGCATAAGGACCTGCTATGGCGTAAATTTGACCGGTTCGCAAAGCTTGTATAAGGGCGGGGCGGGTGTTTTCTTTGACCAGAAAAACGGTTTGGCTCAAACCTGGGTCAAAGCTGTCGCCTTCTACATCGCCTTCGCCAATGGCCCATATGGGTTGTTTGCGTTGAGCAAAACAATATTCGGTAAGCACCTGATCCCAAATCCCGCCGGGGGGGATGATGTATTTCATGCCTTCATAAAAGGCCGCAAAACCTGTGTAATTGCGCAAATGTAACAAGTCTTTGTAAGGGGCTTCTGTTTGAAGGTTTATGGTTAATGGGCCCATCGAATGGGTTTGTTTTTGCGATGCTTCTGGATGTGCAAAAAAAACAAGACCGCCTCGACCAATAACATAGTCAATAAAGTCTTGGTAGGGACGCTGTCCTTGATCGCCCTGGTAAACATTGTATCGCCCAAATTTGTAGGGGTAGTTGTTGACCAAAAACAAAATGCCCACAACAAAAAAAATCTGGGCAGATGCTTTAAATAAACCTGAGCGAAGGCTGTATCGAGACTGGCGATAACATTTAAAGGCCAAAAGCAAAAGTGCCAAAGGCCAAAGACTTAAAAGGGTTTGTAAATTATACCCCTTATAAAAGCCTTCACTTACGGTGGGCATATTTTCGTAATCTGAGGCTTTTTCAAGCCCAATGGCCAAAAAATGTTTGTGGCCATTGACCATGGTTATTTCGCCCCTTAGGAGGTTTTTGCGCCAATAATAAAAAGGGTATACTTCCACACCTGGCACAACCGTCATATCTTCATATTTGCGATTTAGGTCATTGAGCAAACTCAAATAGTTATATGCACCTGTTGTTGTAACCGAACCCTCTCTGCCAAATTTTGAGGCAGCCATGCTGGCAGACAACCATTCTGTCAATGCTGGAACGGGAAAGATACCGTAATGGACGCGCGTTGTAATTTGATCTGAAAAAAAGGCGGCGTGCATGCCATTTTCTTTGAGCAGACGCACGAGTTCTTCAGGGGCCATTTCACCACCACTGATGGTGGAGTCTAAGTGGATCACACCCCGAATTTGCTTGATGGGTTGCGCATTAAGCAGCAGGGGTGAGGTATAAATATAAAAGATAAACGCGAAGAACAATCGCAAGATGCGACTGTTAAATGTGACCATATTTTGTCCCGATAGAGAAGCTGTTTTGTGTGATGGCACTAATAGCGGTAGAGTTCCGTACATCCTTTGGAACACACGGGGAAGTTTTTCCGTTTTTTGATCAATCGTCTATAACTGCGATAAATTTTGTTATTCCAAATGCTCATAAAATCATCTTTTCGCACATTACCTGGCGAAAAGTTCATGGTGTGGTAAGGGCGTACGGCACCATCGGGCATCACATAAGCGGTCATCCAAAGGCTCACGCACCTGTTTTTGTAACTGTCCGATTCAAATTCAAACCCCGTGTAATATCGACGAACTTCATCGGGTGTGTAATTGGGATAAACCGAAACATTGACGCGCGATTTTCTGTTTTCGACCACTTTAAGTGACTGCAACAATATTTCAGGGTCCATTTGAGGCATTTCTTTCCAAACAAACCCGGCCCAATCGGGTGTGATTTGATTAAAGTTTTCCTGAAAGATGGCATTGTGTTGATCATACATGTTTTGGTTAATGAACAACAGATGGTGAAAGTTGATGTTGTCTGCGCCAATGTCTTCTGCAATATCAACCAATTCGTTAAGGTTGCGATAATTGGTTTCATATACTGTGGTATTGATGTTGAGGTGGGGCAATTTTAAACCGCGTTCTTTGCGTAGTTTGGCCACATCGCGCACCCCTTGGGTGAGTGCCTTAAAGGTGCCTTCTTTGTTGCGTGTGTCATCATGAACGCTTTCGGTGCCATCAAGGGAGAGGATGATTTCGTCAATGCCAGAATCAATGATGCGTTCGGCATAAACCGACATGAGCGTGCCATTGGTTACCATGTTACAGCGCATGCCTTTGCTTTTGATGTATTTGACGACATTTGTCCAGTCTTTATACATCATGGGTTCACCACCAAAAAGCGTGATGTTGGGTTTGTGTGGTGCAATGTTGTCAATGAGCTTTTTGATTTCATCAAATGAGAGTTGTTCGCGTAAGGTTTCATTTGAAAATTCTTTAAATGCCCCATTGTCACCCCATTGGCCGCACATATGGCAAGTGAGGTTGCATTTGAGGGTGAGAAATAAGGATACAGTTTCAGGAGGGGCACTGTAGCCGTTGCTAAATTGATATGTGGCATAAGACCGTAGGCGTTTAAATGCCGTTCGATAAGCATAGCCCGGTTGGGTGATGGCTTTGCGCACATTTCTAAGGAGATTTTTACGAGCGATCACGGTGGTTACCTCTTTATCGTGAGGAGGTCTTGTGTGGCTGACGGAAGTGATGTATCACGTAGGTGCAAAGTGAATATGATGCCTAATACTTATGTTTTTTAAGTGTTTGTGCCATGGCATAAGCCGCGCGTTCCAAAGCGCGATGGGGGACCAATGGATGAACGGGGAGCAGTAAAATGCGTTTTGCAATGGCGGTGGCCTGAGGAAAAGGATCCTTACCTTGTTTGTCCCAAATATCGGGATACAATCTATGAATGGGGTCTGGGTAGAGCAACGTGGCTTCAAGCCCTGTTTGAAGTATGGCCTCATGTACTGTTTGACGGATTTTTTCATCGGGCAATAAAATGGGAAACTGATTGTATGCTGGGCGACTGTTGGGCAATATGCTTGGTAGTTTGATGCCTTCAATTTCAGAAAGTGCTTTTGTTAAATACGTTGCATTTTGTGTGCGCTTTTGAGTGAACGCTTCGAGTTTTTGGATAAGGCGAAGCCCCAAACGCGCTTGATAATCGGTATAACCCCATGTGTGAAAGTCGGTGTGTAAGGATGTGTACTTAAATTTCGACGCCAATGGCAAGAGCAAGCTGTAACCCACTGGATGTACGACCACGGATAGGGCAACTGAAAAGGCGCGAATTTTGGCTGCATATTTAAAATTGGGTTGTGGAAATTTGTTTATTTCCGACTCGATATCTTGGACAAGGTCTTCTCGATTGCTCAGTACAGCTCCACCCGTAAATGTGGATAGGTTTTTGCCTCTGTTAAAACTGTAAACCCCAATATCACTTTGGGTGGCCACTGGCAGGCCGTCAATTTCTGCCCCCATCGCAGAGGCTGCATCTTCAATGGTAAAGACGTTTTGTCCTGAAAGTTGTCGGTTGAGTTCCAAGATGTCCATTGGCAAGCCGAACATGTGGACGGGCATAACGGCCAATGTGTTTTGCCCCACATGCAATAATATTTCTTGAGAGCCCGCGTTGAGTGTGTTGGGTGAAATATCGCATAAGATGGGCGTTAAGCCTGCTTTACGAATGGGCAATATCAACGACGGGGCCGTGTAGGCTGGCAGTACCACTTCGGTTTTGTCTGAATGTTTGCGCAAGGCAAGCAATGTGGCATAAATGGCAGAGGTGCCCGACCCAGACAAACCACACCACTTGACATTCAGTTGTTGTTGAATGGCAGTTTGTAAAGTTGCCTTTCCGCCTAAAGGCAAAAATGCCCGCAAGAGCGTAAGGGGTGAAATTGGTGTGCCGGCCGAAGGTGTTTTCATGAGATGATCGAGGCCTATAAAAAATAAGGTAAGTAAATAATATAGTTCAATTTTAGGTTCGGTCAATTATTCGGAGGCTTGTGCTTCTATAAAGTAACCCAATGCCAAGAATGGCAATTGAGGTCCTATGGCTGTTTTTCGTGTGATATGAAATCCTTTTGTTGCAAATAGACCAGTGAGGTGGCGCAAATGATGACCTCGGGTGGTAAAATTCTCACGGCGATTGTGTCGCCAATAACGATAGCGCAACAGTGGGTTGGCCGCATTTCTGATGTCGAGAAAAATACGTCCGCCAGGGCGGCAAATGCGCATCAGTTCGTAAAGCAATTGGGCCGTAATTTCATCGGTTGGGATATTGATTAACGTGTTTAAAAAGAATATGTTATCAAAAGATTGGTTCCCAAATGGCATCGTGGTCACGTTGCCCTGCACCAAAGAGACGTTTTCTACCTGATTGTCTGCAAAGATTTGTTTGGACTCATAGAGCAGTGAAAGGTCTAAGTCGGTGCCGATGAGCTTGCCTGTTGGTTTGGGTAGAGAAGCAAAAAAAAGGCCATTTCCACAGCCCACATCCAAAGTGAGGCCTTTGGAAGCTGTTTTGAAATATTCCTGAGCCAGATTTCGCACGTTTTGGGTGATGTGGCCAAAAAAAGCACCAGGTCTTTGGACGGCTGTTGTGTTGAGTTTCTCTGCGGACATGCGTCCGTTCCTTTCTTGTCATTTTTAGCTTATAAAATTTCTTCTACGAGTTTGGTTAAGATGCGCCAGTCGAGTTCATTTTGAATGCGTTTTCGCGCTTGTTGTCCCATTTGTTTGGCAAGTTGTGGATCGTTTAAAAATTGTAAAATGGCCTGCGCGATTTCTTGATCGGAGGTGGGATCAACCAATATACCTGTTTGGCCCTCCAATACGGCTTCAACAGCCCCACCTGACCGACCCGCTATCACAGGTTTTTCACAGGATCCGGCTTCAATAAAGGTGATGCCAAAGCCTTCAATATCACCGGCCAAGGCCGTGCCTTCGGTGACTCTGTTGGGCATGACAAAGACATCACACAGGTTATAAAGCGTGGGCAAGTCTGCATCGGGCACAAAGCCCAAAAAATGAACCCGATCTTCCAGATTGAGATCTGCAGTAAGTTGTCGCAACCGATTTTCTTCTCTGCCAGTACCGCCAATAAGATAAACCACATCTTTGGGCAAATTGGGCATGGCTTGTAAAACTTTGTCATGCCCTTTTCTTTGGTCTAAACGCGCCACGGTGAGCAAGATGCGTTTGTCGTGAATGTTGAGGCGATCTATCCACGTTTGGTCTTTGGGGGTGGGCGCAAAGCGGTCTGGGTCTACACCCGGATAGATGCGGCGAATTTTTTCTTTGGGAACATCAAATGCGATGAATTCTTCTGATGTCATATTGCTGTTGGTGACAATCCATTCACTTTCATCCAATATGGCGCGCATCAAGGTAGCTGATTTGCCCCCTTGAGCAAGGCGTGCGGTTTCTGAGCCATACACCCACGTGACGTAGGGGATACCAAAAAGTTTTTTACAGAGCAAACCCGCAATGCCCGATGAGAAGACTTGACCACAATGAATTCTGCGAGGGCGGTTCTTAAGGCAGTGTAAAAGGGTCCATTGAAGTGTGCGTGCTGTTTTAAACAGTTTGGCAGTGCCACTTTCTCCAATGGGCAATTGAATGCGCGTTATAGGCATTGGGCAAGTGGCATCAATTTGTTGTGTATTGGGCATAACCGGGGCCACGACACGGGTTTGATTGGGCGGCAAACGACACCAGATTTCATAAAAGACGGTGGCGATCCCACTGGTAACGGGTGGGAAGTCGTTGGCAATGAGTAAGGAATGTGACATAAACAAATCTCGTTTTTGAAAAGTGGGGTGTGGCAACTTTGTAAAACCTTATGCGCCCCCTGTTAGGCCAGCCGTTTCTTCGAGTGCATGTAGAATTTTGCTCGCGACTTTTTCCTGGGAAAAATGTGTCACATGTTTTAAGCCATTTTGAATTTTTATGTGCCGCAAATGATCATCGTGCAAGAGTTGGTCTATTGCTAATGCGATATCCTGTGTGTTGTGCGGGTCTACCAATATGCCAGCATTGCCAATCACTTCGGGCAAAGAGGTGGCGTTGGATGAGATAACAGGCGTACCACAAGCCATCGCTTCAAGAGGCGGAATGCCAAACCCTTCGTAGAAGGATGAGATCACAAAGAGTTTGGCACCGGCGTAGATGGCAGGTAAGTCGTCATCATCGATCATGCCTGGAAAGATGACCTGATCGGATAAGCCCAATTGTGCCACGCGTTGTTGCAGGGGTAAGGTGAACGCGTTGTGTTTACCACCTATAACGAGGTGGGTGGTTTGTTGAACCTGTGTTGAAAGTTGTGCATAGGCTTCAATTAAACCACTTGGGTTTTTATGGGGTTTAAAATTGTTGAGGTTAAAAATGTATGGTGCAGTGAGGCCATATTTTTTTTTGACTTGATTGATGTTTGTTGTTGCAATGTTGGGGTTAAAACGATCTGAAACCGCATTGTGAGTGATGGTTATTCGGCTGGCATCCAATCCATAATATTTGGCAATGTCTTGGCGACTGTGCGCCGATACAGTTAACACCTGTGCGGCGTGTCGGGCCATGTAGCCACGTTGGAGGCGGTAAAGCGTGTTATAAAGATATCGCTTTAAGCCTGTAAGATCTGATACATATTGATAGAGAAGGTCATGGATGGTCATGACAACGGGACACGGTGCGTTTATGGGTATTTTGTCATAGGGTGTAAAAAACAGATCGACCCGATCTTGGCGCAGGGTTTTGACAATGGCGACGTGATCCCACCATAAGGTGTTTTTTTCTTGAATAATTTTGAAGGTGTAATTGTCATTTGGATTGGGAAAGTTTGTGTGTTGATTGCCATATAAAATAAAGTGGTGTTGAGAGGCTCTGGTTATTTGCGCAGAGAGAAAGTTTTCTATATATCGACCAAAGCCCGTAAATGTATGGGGCAATAATTCACGGCAATCAACCCCAATTTTAAGTGTTTTATGTGTCAAGTAATTGGTCATAAAGCGACTGTATGTTTAGAAGATGGCGATCAACGGAAAAGTGTTCGATAAAGCGTGTGTAGCCCGTTTGTGAAAGTTTTTGACAGAGAGATTTGTTTTCAAGCAAGCCGATAATGTGGCTTGCCAATTCGTTGTGGTCTGACTCGGCAAAGAGCAAGCCACTTTTTTTATGTTCTATAATTTCGGAAAGGCCCCCAACCCTTGATGCAACAACTGGGGTTTGCATGGCCAAACCTTCTGCGGCCACACGCCCAAACCCCTCCGTTTTGATGCCATTTGGGGTTTGTAAAATGCGTGATGGCACAACAAGGGTGGTGAATTGTTTTATGAGGCTTAGGGCATCTGAGCGATAGCCCAAAAAATGAAAGTTGTGAGTTAGCCCAAAGGTGACGACTTGTTCTTTTAGGTGTTGGTGATAAGCTTGTTCTTCGGAATTTGGGCCAGGGGTTCCAGCGATGACAAAATGGGTGTCGGGCTGCTTTTGTATTACTTGTGCAGCCGCTTTTATAAATATTTCCATTCCTTTCCACGGGTCAATGCGTCCCACCACACCAATGATTTTTGTTTCTGATGTGAGGTTTAATTCTTCTCGCAAATTGCTGGTGGTAATGGTTTGTATATCTACTGCGTTGTAGATGGTTTCAAATGCATTGGGGGGTGTGTTTTCGGCCTGGCAAAAATGATCGCGAACGGCATTGGAGACCGATATGGTTTTGTGTGCAATTTTGACAAATGCTCTGTCTACCCATGTTGTCGGAAAAATAACGCGTAAATGCCCAACAAGCTTACGGCCAGCTAAGCGTGTTGCTATACCGGCTCGAATGTCGAGGGTGTTGACATGAACCAAATCGGCTTTTTCGGCTTTGATGAGATGAGAAAGCTTAAATACAAAGCGCAGCTGAGACAAAACATTGCTATAGGTGAGTACATAAACTGGGCAATCTAATTCCTTGGCACGTTCTACAAATCGCCCATTGTCATAGGCACAGATAATGGGTGTAAAACGTGAGCGGTCGAGATTTTTTATGAGGGTTAACAAACTGACCTCGCCGCCGCCCAAGTCGGTTCCTGGGCTGATGTAGAAAATGCGTTTGGGCATAGGTTATCAGGCGGTTAGAGAATGGCTATGGCGATAACAATGCATAAACCGATACCGTTGGTGGTGGTGTTTGGTAGAGCAGTTGAAAACGTTCGGGCGTTTGTGTTTTCAATTTTTCAAAGCCTTCTCCTAAATTCACACCGGATATGGGAAATTCGGTCACAATGATGTGGGTGATATTTATTGGATTGCCCATTTGATCTTTTTGTGGAATGAACATGGGGTCTGTATACCACCATGACTTTCTGCCTGACCAGATGGCACTTAAACGCGGTTTGCGAGAAATGATGAGGGCATCTTGGTTTGTATTTGATTTAAGCCACGTACAGGCATCTTTAAAATGAGCAATTTCGGGTTGGTAGTAGTCTGTTCGATTAAAATAAACCAAATGCAAACTGCTGCCTAAGCCAATAAGTAAAAGCGTAGAAACAGTCCAGGTGAGCGCTTTGCGACGAAGTAGATCAATGTTTATGGGTAAATGCTGTAAGCCTACAATGATGTAATAGAGCAACAGGGGCAATATGGGGAGCAGAAATCGGGCATCGTGATAGGGCCACACGGCAAGAATGCCGAGATATACAATGAGATAAGCATTTTCGGGTGTGATTCCTGTTCTTAAATTTCTAACATAACCTATGAGAAATAGCGTGGTAAGCAGAAGGCTGCCAATGATTTTCAGTGGATTGTAGGGTGAAAATTGTGCGATGATTGGGCCACCTATCAAGTCTGCAAAAGATTTGGCTGCATATCGCGGCAAGTTTTGCGCAAGCCTATAAATAACGATAAAGGAGCCAGTATCTGTTTCACCAGCACTTTTTTCGGTGAGTTGATCAAAGTAAGAATTATGAACTTGTATGCTTCGCAGAGCCCAAGGCAACAGCAATAGGCCAATAAATGTGGCAAGCAAAATAGAGGCTTTGTAACGTTTGTTAATAAACAGATACCCACACATCGATAGGGCGAGTGTGGCACCGATGGTGCGTGCATAAAATGACAAAGCAATTAACACCGCAGCTGTGATGATGAGCCCAATATGATCTTCTTGGCTTTGTTTGATTTTGCGAACTGTGATGAGTACACAAGCCGACAAAAAGACATATATGGTTTCTGTGAGTATGCTGGAACCAAAATGGATATATGCGGCATTTACGGCAGTTAAGAGCATTACCATCCAGGCTGTGTCGGCAGAAGAAATGTCTTTGATCAACCGATACATTGCCGTTAAGCCCAAGAGGCCAAATAACAATGCAATGCATTTCATGGCGAAGAAGTTCTGCCCTAAGAATGCAACAATGGGAACGATGAGTATGGGCAACAGGGGGGGGTATTGGGTTTCTGCTGGCTCACCTGGGTAAAAGGTGTTGGTATATCCTTTTCCTTGGGTGAGACTTTCGGCCAAAATGATATAACTGGCGTTATCTCCATTGGGGGAAATGAGTGGGGTTATGGCATTTGTGGCCAATAAAGTGAAGGTGAGCAAAATGATGATTTGTCGAGATGTATTCACATGCTGGAGAATTGTGGGGCGCATACGTTCTTTCTTATATGGGTGCTGTTATCAAGCGTTTTGGTGATAGATGGCAATGGTTTTTTCTGCAACAGATGGCCAGGCATAGCGGGTGTCGGCAAGGTAGCGAGAATGTTCTCCCATGGCATCTATTTTTTCTTTCGAATATGAAAGCATTTCAGAAAGACCTTTTTCAAGTGCACTTGGGTTTCGTGGGGGAACAAGCAGGCCGTTTTGACCATTGTCTATTGTTTCTGGAAATGCCCCCACAGATGTGGCGACCACTGGTCGGGCAAATGCATAGGCCAACTGCAAAGCCCCACTTTGGTAGATAGCGTGATAAGGATAAACTGCAATGTCACAGGCTTCAAAATAGTGTGCAATGTCTTCTAAGGCGATGTAGTCTGGACAAAAAACGACACGGTTTTTAAGGTTTAGTTTGTGAATAAGTGCAATAAGGTCTTCGGGGTTTTGACCAATGGGTTTTCCTGCTATTAACAAATTGACGTCTAAAAAGTGGGGGGCGATGCGGGCAAATGCATCTAATAAATCTTCGGTCCCTTTATAGGGACGAATGGTGCCAAAGGCAAGTAAATAGCGGGTGTCGTTGTGGAGACCCAAGTATTTCTTCGATTCTGCCTTTGAACGCGGTGTATCTGATTCAGCAAAAACATAGTTGCCATGTGGGATGACGGATATTTTTTGTGTAGAGGGTGAAAACAATTGTAAAATGGCATCGCGAGAGTCATTGCTGTGTGCAATGATGTGTTTGGCATAGTGATAAAGTTTGCCATATGCCCATTTCATTCCTCGCGCATTTTTTTCGGATGCATCGTGTGGCAATACATTGTGTGCGGTGTAGATAATCGGGATGTTGAGCCCATTACAAAGACCCAATATGAACCAATCTTTGCGTGCAGAGAAAGTGCTTTGAACATGGACAATATCGGGGCGGTAGGCTCTGTAAACAGATATGACATTGCGAATCTGTTTGTGATAAGGGGTGTGGGCATCAAAGGGTGTCGCAACTTCAAAGTTGTGAGGTTGGTCTGTGAGTTCATAGGGATTGGCCGTTACCAGTTGAACAGATGCTCCTGCATGGGCAAGGGCTTGGCAAAGGTTATAACTGTAGTGACAAATGCCACCCCAACCACCGGTTTCGAGCATGAGTATTTTCATGGGCAAAGTTGATGGTAAATGTTTTGCGTGTTTTGAACCATATGTTTTAATGAAAAGCATGATTCAACACGGATACGGGCTTGTGTAGACAGGTGTGCACACAGAGCGGGATCATTGAGTAGGAATATAATGGCTTTTGCCAGGGCTTGGGTATTTTCGGGAGGCACAAGCAAACCTGTTTGTCCTTCAAGAACCGATTCGGGAATGCCATCAACCTGTGTTGACACGATGGGTTTTGAAGCGGCCATTACTTCAAGTATTGAAATGGGAAAACTTTCGTAACGAGACGGCAAAACAAAAAGATCAAAAGCTTTTAGAAGCGCAGGGATGTCTGCACGCATACCCAAAAAATCAACCTGATTTTCAATTCCAAGGCTTTTACATTGGGCCTTGAGTTTGGATTCTTCAGGGCCTTCACCCGCAATGGCCAACCGCACATGAGGGTGTTGTGCCAAGACCTCAGGCATCGCTTGGAGTAAAATGTCAAATCCCTTTTGTGCGGAAAGACGTCCTACGGTGCCTAAGAGTATTTCATTTTCTCTTTTTAATGTGACGGGGGGAAGGGTTGAAAGGTCTTTGTCAAAAGCTATTGTGTCGATGCCATTGTAAACGACATCGGTATGGTCATTATGTATACCAAAGTGTTTGAGGCATAACGTTCGACTGGAATTGCATACAGCAATCAGTTTATCCAGGCGACAAATCGTTTGGCGTTCAAAAAAACGTCCCCGCCTTGTAGGAGTTGTGCTGCGCGGCGGTAAGTGAAGCGTGGCAATCTTTGAGGGAACCTTGGCCATTCTTGCCGCCAACATGGCATATTGCCCGTGTAATGGATTCGATAGATTGAAATGTACAATTTGAGGGCCTCGGGCTTTAAAACAAGCCATGTGACGCATAATTGCTTGTATGTCCGTTTTGCCTTGTATGGGGGCAAGCGTTATGGTCGGTATGCATAAGTCTTTCAGGGCTTGCTGTAACTGGGGGGGGGCCTGATCGGATATGGCCATTTCAATGTCAAATAGGCTGCGGTCTATGCCTTCTGCCAATGTAATCAGATAGCGTTCGGCACCACCATAAATGGGTGCTTCAGAGACATAGAGAACTTTAATGGGCACGGTTGAGAACCTCGGTGTAGAGTGTTTCAATTTGTGTGACGATGGGGTTCCAACTGTAGTGTTGTTCGATTAAAGTGCGATTGTGTTTGCCCATAGATACCATTTTTTCAGGGTGTTGTAACAGGTCTATGAGTGCATCTGACAAAGCATCGACATTGCATGAGGGCACAAGATGGCCCGATTTCCCATCTTCAACAAAATAGGGAATACCACCCACAGCACTGGCCACAATGGGTTTGCCGCTGGCCATTGCTTGCAACAGGCTTAAACCAAAGGCTTCTGCCAAAGTGGGCAAGCAGAAAATGGCACATCGGCGAAATAGATCGGGCATTTGGGTGAAGGGAACGGGGCCTAAGAATTCAACGTAATCTTCAATGCCCAAATTTTGAGCCATTGTTTTTAGTCGCGGTCTTTCAAAACCATCTCCAGCAAGAACCAACCGCGCGTTGGGAATGTGTTCGTGAACTTTTTGCATGGCCTGTATGAGATAATCTACGCCTTTTGCCGCAACGAGATGTCCGGCATAGAATATTTCGGGTGCCTGGGATGTTGTTTCTGATGGGGCTGGTGAAAATTCATTGGGGTCAACACCCAATGGAATAATAGGGGATTTGTTTTGGCAACAGTCGGGCAGATAATTACGCGTTGGTTGAACTGAAACTGGCACACTTGCGGCTGTTTCCATCATGCGGTCCCATAACCATTTGCCCACCGTAAAATTGAGTTTGTCGATGAGTTTGTTTTTAAGTTTTCCAATGATACCCGTTTTGCCTGTTTCTCCAGGCATGGCCGTGTTGGGGGGCAATGAGTGTGTCATTGGCAAACTGACGGGACCATAGACAAAAGGTAAAGGCAAGCGCCAGCACAGGCTAAATTTTTCAAGAAATGCAGGGCGAATGTGATGAACGATATCGATGGGGTATTCTCGCGTCAATTTTTTTGCCAAACGATAAGAGCGAATCGTAAATGTCCACCAATTCCAACGATAGGCAAAATAGCTTTCTCGTTCTACAAAGTCGTAACCACTTATTTCATGAATGGTCACGTTGGGAATGGGTTCGCGTAATTTGGCTTTGGGCACAATGATGTGAATGTTGTGACCGCGTGCAGCCAAACCCGACACGATGGCATGAGCAACCTGATATTCTCCACCGGGAATATGATCCGAAAAAACATATGACGTAGAAGAAAAAAGGATGTTCATGGTGTGTGTCCCATGTGTATGCGCGTGGTGACTAAGTGTAATTTGTCACCCACAATATGACTGAGGTTGTGGGTAAACTCCGGTACATCTTGAGCATCTAAATGCGATGTGTCTGGGCAATCAAACTTAGAAAGGTTTTCGTGGTCCATAAAGTGGATGGTTGGAATACCCGATAGGATTTGAAGCCTATCCCAATACATGGCTTTGGGAGCCATTTTCTCATCTGCTTCCCAATGTGCATCTGTGGTCGGCATACGCACCAAAACCATATTTCCACCTCGTTTGCGCAATTGGTCATAAAGGGGGCGCAATTCTTTTTGGGCGATGTGTTCAAATTTTGATTTTGGCGTACGTGTGATCTCATTTTGGGTGATGCTCGCAATTCTTTTTGTTCTATGCATTTGTAATGCTTCTGGCGATAAACGGTCATAATAGAATGCAGGACGGAAGCGGTTTTTTTGCATATGAAAATAAAGCCAGTCGGGATGGAGTCTGGTATAGAGCAATGATTTGAATGCAAGAACGGGTGAGAAGATGACAAAGTTTGATTGTAAAAAAACGCCCATTGAGGCATTCATTCTTTTTTCTATTGAAGCTGCCGTTTGAAATGTGTTGTGGTAATAAGTGATATATTCTAATTCTTTTTGTTTGTTGATAGAGTCGGTTACACATAAAAAGGGAACGGTGACATCGGCAAGAATGATGCCGTCAAATTTGGGATCTGTACAAAGATCTTTGATGACTTCAAAAGGCAGTGCACCATCAATGGCCAGTTGTATGGTATCAAATTCTGGAAAATTTTCATTAAGAATGGTTGGGTCAATACCCAACTGCGCCCGAGATGTGCCCACCACCACCATTTTTTTGCGACCGTGTTGACTGTATACACGATGGCGGTGTTCACTCCAATAGAGTTTGTTGTCTACTATGTTGGGCAAAAAACCTTTGTTGCGCCAGTAGATTTCACTCGTGCTCAAAAAAAATAGAACCAGTGCGATCACCGACACCCATAGTGAGGTGTAGGGTAATGATGGGCATCGTGTTTCAGAATTGGAAGTAGATGAAGGCACGATCTTCCCCGGTCATTGAAATGATGACGAGATATACCATGGTTGCCAATGTGATGACACGCACGGGGCTTGGGAGCTTGGAAAACACAGTTTCAAGGCTGGACGCTTTAAGCCAGGCGTGAATGCCAAGTAGGGCTGCTGTGCAGCCTATTGAAACAACATAGTCGAATCTTCCTGGTAAAATGCTGTGCACAAAATCAAACGATTGTGATGGGGTTAACAATGCCATCAGGCAAGCGATTGCTTGTGGAATATCGAGCATGTCTGAACACAAAGAAAAAGCGCGTTGCAGGTTGGGTGCTCTAAAGAATACCCATGTGATGCATATGAGCAAAAAAGTGAAGATGGTGAGTAGACTGCGGCCTATGTGGGTTTGCCAAATAGGAAAATGGGCGAGGCGTGTTTTTAAGAGGAGGCGTTCGGCAATAAGGTAAAAGCCGTGTAAGCCTCCCCATATGACAAACATCCAAGAAGCACCATGCCACAATCCACCCAAGAGCATGGTGATAGAAAGGTTGATGTAAGTCCGTAAGCTACCCTTTTTGTTTCCGCCCAATGGAATGTAGAGATAGTCTCTTAACCAAGTTGACAAGCTGATATGCCATCTGCGCCAAAAATCTGAAAATCCGATGGCAGCATATGGAAATCGGAAATTATCTGGCAGAGCAAAACCCAAGCAGAGTGCGATGCCTATGGCACACGTAGAATACCCAAAAAAGTCGCAAAATATCTGCGTCGTAAAGGCGAATGTACCTGTCCAGGCGGCAAGAAATCCGGCAGGTGAAGCGGTGTCAAACACACGTTCGGCAATGGGTGACATAAGTGCGTCTGCTATGACTACTTTGGAGAACAAACCGATCACAAAAAGACACAGCCCCCAACCTATTTGATCTTTTGTGGCTGTGCGTGGTGTATCGCATTGGGGCAAAAAGTCTGTTGCCCTTACAATGGGACCTGCAACCAATTGTGGAAAGAATGTGACGTAGAGGGCGTAGTCTAAAAACGAGTGCCACGGGCGCATATTGCCACGATAGATGTCGATGGTATAAGACATGGTTTGAAATGTATAAAACGATATACCAACGGGCAAAATAACATGAAAAGCATTTATGTGAAATGGTGTATTGAGGGATAAGAGAGCCGTGTTGAGGTTATCGATTAAAAAACCACTGTATTTGAAATAGGACAGCATACCCAAATTGACCAAGAGGCTGACAAAAAGATAAAACCTTCGTTTGTGAAGGTGTTGGCTTTCATATAGTTTTTGTGAGGCGTACCAATCGATTAGGGTCGATATCCATAAGAGTGCTACAAATGGGGGATTCCAGGCGGCATAAAAGAGATAGCTCAAGCATAAGAGTACCAGTTTTTTGAGGGACCAGTTGCCAATTGTGCGCGTCAATATTAGCACGATTGCAAAAAATATGAGGAAGGTATAAGAGTTAAAGAGCATTTGTGTTTTCTAAGCGATTGTCTGTTTATGCAAAAAGAAAGTCTTGTAGTTTGCGATACCAGCCATAACCACCATGTACGATAAGTCGAAAAAGTTGAAAATCAATATTGGTCGGAAACCGCGGTATGGCAAATAAATCAGATTGTTGGGTGAAGTATCCCAATTGCGTGGTAAATGCAGCCTTATAACCGGCCTCTTGAGTGGCTTTTTTTACGTCTTCATTAAATGCACCATAAGGATATGCAAGGGTTTCAATAGAGCTGTCTATTTGTTGTTCTAATTCGGAGCGTCCTAAGCAGAGCTCATGGTTTCGTGCAGTGGATGAAATATGCGTTAAATTGGGATGGGTGTGGGTATGTGCACCCATTTCGCATCCTTTTTGAGCAAGTGCCTTTAGGTGTATGGACGACATAATTTCTATTTGGGCAATGTCTTTGCGATCTGCATCCCAAAGATTGCTGCGTCCTATGGCGGATGAGGGCACAAATACCGTGGCCGTTTCTGATTGCTCAAGTAAGTTTTCGATATAGGGTGCAATGGTGGTGTAGGCATCGTCAAATGTAAGTAGCACGCATTTGTGTGTGGGATGATTTTGCAAGCTTGTCGAGAGGGCTTGTTTTGTGCTGATGAGGCAAAAAGAATGCGCGCGTAAGTAATGCAATTGTTGCTCAAATATGTCGGGTGATAGAGCAATGGATGTTCCCGAATGATCGATGCTGTGATACACAAAAATAGGGATACCAAATGATCTAAATCTCTGCGTGCAACGCGCAATTAGAATCAAGGTTTCCATGAGTGCATAACGAATGATGCGTTTCATTTGGAGATGTGCCCATAGAGGGTGCCATATTCATAAATAATCTGCGTGAACTTTTCCAGTGCGGCAAAGGCCAAGCTGTCAGACCAAGAATATCCCATTTGATGGAATGTGCTTGTGTGGCGTGGAATGGCCAGTGTGGAAACGACAGCACGCAATGCATTTTTTAGAGCACCGCCAAAAGTAATGGGTCGGTTTTCTGCTTGTAACCACTGGACGCGGTTGCGACCAAAATTGAATCTTTCTTTAAAAAGTTTGGAGAGCTTCATTTCTCTGAAGTGATGGGTCAATGCTTGAGGGCGATACACAATTTGTAACCCGCTTTCGCGAATGCGCATACCCAGTTCTGTATCTTCACCACCAGGTGCCACGCCTTTGAATACCGCTTTGTAATTGGGATCAAATCCACCTGTTTTTTCAAGTGTTTCGCGTCTGATACCTGCATTGCCACTGGTGAGATAGCGCTCTTTGTCGGCGGCTACTTTTTCGGCTTCGCGTTCGTCGCGCATGCACACATAGCGCGCTGCAAGGCCACCATCGGGCACCGAATCGTTTTTGCCATTTACGATGCCAATGCTTGGGTCAGACAAGGGATCGACCAATGCATCGAGCCAACCGTCGAGCACTTCATGGTCATCGTCGAGAAAAACGACAATGGGACCCTGGGTAGATGATATGCCAAGATTGCGCGCCACTGCGGGGCCCGAATTTTTCTGTGTATGATAATTTAAAGTGTAAGGCATTTCTTTTTTTAGCTGTTCAAGCATTGCACAGGTGTGGTCTGGACTTCCATCGTCCACAACGGTTACGTCGAACGTGCGTTGATACGTATGCTGGGCAATAGACCTTAAGGTTCGTTCCAGAGATTGCGCACGGTTATAGGTCGGAATGATGATGCTGACATCAACCGGGCTATTTTTTTGTGAATTTGACATAAGCACTTCACGTTTAAGGTAAATGGTGTTTTTGCTTGGCAATGCGCCGACATTCCCACAAGCGTCTTAAGAAGATGCGTGGTAGGTTCACAATAATTTGAACTTGAGTCCAAATGGCTTTTGATAGGGGCGGTGGGGTGGCTGGTGTGTCATATTTGCGCAAAATAGAATTTGGCAAGCCGTAACGAAGATAGATGTAAAGGTTTTTCCAAAAAGGTTGGGTTGGGTCTTTAAGGATGAATACTTGGCGGTTGCGAAGAAAATAGCCATCGACATCTGTTACCTTTAATTCTTCAGCATGAATTTGCCCGTGGTAATGTCCGATCTTGCTCGTGGGCACAACGGCAATTTCATATCCGGCCGCAATGGTGCGCCTGCACAAATCTTTTTCCTCAAAGTATAGAAAGTAATACGGGTCAAAGGTTCCCAATGCTTGAATGACTTCTTTTCGCAAAAGCATGGCCGCCCCAATGACATGGGGAATGGTGTAGTATGGTGCAATGGAATTTTGTTTTTCGTCGGCAAAATAGGTGGTGTTGGCAGACAGTTGATTTTGAAACACGCGGTCAAATATCTGACCTTCATAATCGTATTGGAATGGCCCTAATATGCCTAAGCGTGGGGTTTCATTTGCCAGTTGGATGAGGTCGTCCATCCACCCTTCAAATACGACCGTATCTTGGTTGAGCAATAAAACAAAGTCCGCACCCTTTTTAAGTGCATATGTGATGCCCACATTGTTGCCACCGGCAAATCCCAAATTTTTCCCAGTTTGTATCAGTGTTACTTCTGGGTAATTTTGGCGAATCAATGCGGCGCTGTCATCGGTGGATCCATTGTCCACTGCCAATATGTGATAGTTGATTTTGCGACGGCTTTGAGCAAGTGATTGTAGGCAGGCTTCGAGCCATTTTTTGCCGTTCCAAACGAGAATGAGAATCCAGACATTTGTTTTGACGTTGTTCATGGATTAAAGAAATGCTCCAAGTATGCGAATAAAAAGAGGTGGACGAGGCGCAAAGTATTTGTCGAGCCAAATGTCTCCTTTGGGCACGTAACCCCGTTTGTAATCTTTGGCACCCAACCAAGAAGCGTATTGACGAATGGTTTCATAAATAGGGATTTTACAAGCCTGTAGAATGAGGCCTGATTTGCGTAAGTGTGTGATGCTTTGGCGGGCATAGTTTCTAAAACTACTGAGCACATATCGTATCTCTGCACCACGGTAATTGTCGATAAATTCGGGCGCAACATAACTGCGCCAATACCAGCGCACAAAAATGCTGTTTGTGCTTTCTTTGCTGTGTACATCAAGGTCATGATTGTGATAAACACAGGCGAGTGGTTGATACATGGTTTGGTAATTGCGCAGTGTCATTTGTTTTGCCCAAACGGTATCTTCACTGATCATCAATGTTTCATCAAAAGGGTGTTGTTCCCATAAGGATCTGCGCAGTGCACCATTGGCATTGGAAAAACTGCCCGATGGACGAGGTGCGGGCCAGTCTGGAAACCAGAGGTGTAGTTCGACGGCTTCAAATGGATCGGCGTGATCTATGGCCAATTGTCGTCCAAAAACACCCGCAACTGATGCATCGTCTTTGAGCGGTTGGATAAGATGGGTTAACCAGTTGGTATTGGCCGGCACAGCATGTGCCGATAGGTTGACAATGAATTGACCTGTGCCAGCCGAGGCCCCCAAGTTGAGGGCTCGCCCCCAGGTAAATTGGCTGCGAAGAATTGGAATGACGCGTGCATTTTTTTTGCGTGCAATATCTGGGGTACCATCGGTTGATTCGGTGTCTACCACAATGGTTTCAACTTGTCCATCAAATGTTTGAGAAGCAATGGCATCTATTACTTTGCCAATGCTTCCTGCCTCATTTCGAGCTCTAATAACAATGGTTACATCCATAATTTAACCTATTTGATCGAGAAGAGAGCGCCCTTGGTTTTGCTTGGGTGATGGCAATTGAAACAAATCGCAAATTGTTGGGCAAATATCAATGAGTTCCACTTCGTCTATGTGCCCTTGTGGTATGTCTTTTCCCCAAAGAATGGCCATGCCTTTTTGTTCATCTATGTGAGTGGGATAACCGTGCATACCTACGGGGATTTTTGCATTAAAGTAGTCTGGGAAAATCATGACACCAGGGTTTGCTCGCCAAATGATTTGGCCATAGCGATCTCCGGGGGGAGGAATGCAAAGGTGTTTGGCTTCTGTTTCATCTATGACCATGCCTTTTGGTGTAAATGGCGGGTGAGAAAAAAGCTTTTGTAAGGCTTGGCCTGTCTGGTTGTTATGCCACCAGACGCGGGCCAAGGTTGAGTCTAAAAAAAGTGTAAAATCTCGTGTGTGTTTTAATTGGGGTAATTCACGTTTGATGATTGCGGCAATGTCGATGGTGTTGGTTACATTTAGCATGCCATGATCGCCAACAACTAAAAAACGAGAATCTTTAGGAAATGTTTTTATGAGTTGTGCAATCCAGGTGTCTTGTTGGGTGACACCATTTTTAAGTTCTTGCGAGTCTGGGCCAAAATTATGCCCATATTCATCGCATCCGCCCAGGTATATCATGTAAAGGTCATGGTCACTGGTGACCTTGGAAGTGAGTTGTGCCACACGATCTTGGTCTGGGCCACTGACTTTGTTGTTGATCACATAGGTGTCGTCAAAAATCTTGTATCCCGCGTTTGTTAAAACATCAAAACAAGATTCAATGCCAAATGCGCCACGATCTGTATAGCGCCTCGCTTCAACGGCTGTTAAAAGTGGCAAAAGCGGCAATGGGATATTGTAACTGAGTGTTGACATTTGGGGATCTTTGAGCATTGGGCGGATAAGATCTTTGGTGAGCCAACGGGTCATTCGCGTACTGCCTCGTCCTCCATAGTTTTTGACCTTTTCTGCGGCCCAGTTAAGCAGGTTTAGATAGTTTTTTTTGCTTGAGGAATGGCGTGTTTCTATAAACGTGAGTTGGGTAAATTTCTCACTGATATCGGGGCGTGCACCGGTGGCACTTTCCGTAAGTTCACAAAACCCAAAACTGGGTCTGAGTTTTTGAGCATAAAGACCTTGTTCTTTGAGTTGCCAAAGAGTAGGCGCTGTGTCGGGTTGGAGATAATCCCAACGAAAAGCATCAAGTAATATAAATATAAGTGGGGGCATAAAGATTATAATGAGGTCTTGGGTGTGTCCTTCAAGCACAATCGTTTTAGATACCGAGCAACTCAAGGGTATGCTTGCGCATAGATTCCCAATCTTCCGGGATAGAAGTTGCTGTTTGGTATTTGGTGAGAAGAACATGACACCGTTCTAAATAGGCGTGGTTTTGAGCCACTTCACTGGCCACGACCAGATACAGCTTTAAGCGAACCAAGTCTTCATAGCGACCGTCGGATATTTGTCGGCCAATTATTTTTTTGATGTACCGTTTTAGCCTTGTGCGTCTTGGGGTTGGTGTAACCCATCCGTGAAAGTTTTCGCCGTAATCCATCCAATCGTTAAAGCGTGTTTTACGTGCATTTTGTGCAAAGTTGAAAAGCGTTGCTAAAAGATGAGTGCGTGTTAACTGATAGAGATGGATTGGATTGGGTTTGTCTGCTTCATCTGGATTGAGTTTGTATTGTGTTGCCCATCGAATTAAGTTTTTTAGGTCTTCGGATGCAGGAATATTGTTTAGAAAATGTTGACTTTTATTTGCATATTTGACTTGGTAATCGCCTTGGAGTATCAGGTGCGCATCGCAAATGGCAAGCAATGCCTTAGACATCTGCGAAATTAAAAAAGACGCCTCATCTTCTGTTGGTTGGCGCGTTTCAAAGTGTGCTGAATATGCACCTAAGAAACACCAAAGCCTGGTATGCAAGAGTTTTTCGCCTTCACAAAGTGGCATGGCGGTGTTGTGCATTTGGGGAATAGCTTGGAGCAAATCATTGGGCCCATAAATGACGCGTCCACCATATTTGAGGTCGTAAACATATTGCGTAAAAGGCAGATTGGGCAGGCTTTGCTTTTGGCGACTTTCGATATGCACCCATTTGACACCGAGTTCTTTGGCAAGATGCCGTTCTACTAGGTGTAGCTTTTTGGTATCAACGGATTCATTGGTAATCATTTCAAAATCATAATCGTTTTCTGGGCGATATTGACCATTTTGGAGCATAAGACCGCCTTCACCACGGCCAAAACCGCCCACCAAAACGAGCCCTACCATTTCTTCAAATTCGGATTGAAGACGGTTGGTGATCACTTGAAGGTCACGATCAACCTGTTGGTCCATGAGTAGATTTTTTTGAACAGTATAGGACATAGGAATTATGGTGTTCGAAAGCGTGCAAGGAGACGGGTTCGAACGATCTCGACAATATCTTTGTCAAATATAAAGATGCAGAGCATATAAATGAGTGTGGTCATTGAGATGGATAATGCCACAAACAGAGGGTGTGTGATGCCGATAAAGGTTTTGATCAATCCGCCGATGAATAAGGTAATGAGTGCAGCAAGGCAGGCTTTCCAAATAGCTGGCAAATAAGACACTTCAAAGTGGCGCTTAAACCAGATAAAATAAATTGGCGACACACCCACCATTGCAACAACAACAGCTATGGCGGTTCCTGTAATACCGTAAAGAGGCGTTAACCAATACACCAGGCCTGTCACTGAAACGGCAGAGGCCGCAACGACGGTGAGAAAAATATTGGTCTTACCCTTTAGGATGGCAATGTTTGCCCAGTGACGAAAAGTGCCCCTAAAGACAATGAGCACCATAAAAATTTGAAACGGAACAATGGCGGGTTGCCATTTGTCGCCAAAGAGAAATGTGATAATGGGCGTGGCCCAAAGCAAACTGATGATGGCAGGCAAAAATAGAATAACGGCTGAAAATCTGGTAACAAGTTCAAAGCCACGTTTTATTTGGTTGTCATTTTCTGCTTTGGCAAAAGCAGGATAGGTAACTCTGTCGAGGTTTTCAATATAACCCAAAATGGTGTGTGGAATTGTAAAAGCCATCCAATAATATCCCAATTGGTCATCTCCAAGCAGCTTGCCCACCCAAAAATCATCAATACGCCAATACCAATAGCTCAACAGCCCAGATGCTGAAAGAGGCAGGGCAAAACGCAACATATCGATGACTCTGTTACGTTCGAGAACCCATTGTGGGCGATAAGGCACCCAAATCCAAATGAGAATGGCTTGACTGATCTCATATGCCAAAATACCCCAAAATAAGCTCCAAAACCCAAACCCTTTCCAGGCCAAATAGATAGAGACGATTGGTTTGAGTAGCTCTCCAAAGAGCGTAATACGAGTAACAACGTAAAAGTCGAGTTCTTTTTTTGCCAATGCAAGTGGGGTGCGTAACCATCTCAAAATGAGAATTCCGGCACCGATTTGCAGAGGCAAGCCCAGTTGGGGTTTGTCCAGATGGTGCATCAAAAATGGGCCAAGTGCAATTAATAAGAGCCCCACAAAAACATTGAGCAGTCCCTCAACTGTAAAATAGGCATGCAAGGCTTTTTGAGGGTCGGTATTGTCTCTTATAATTCCTTTTTCACTTTGTAGAGAGGTGATGCGACCTGCAAGGTCAAGGGCAAATAGCAGAAAGGCCATTTGCCCAAATGCTGCTGGGGCGAGTAAACGAGCCAAAACAAATTGGCATCCCAATGAAATGCCTGTAACTCCCAGGCGCAACAAAGTGACCAAACGGGCAGCTGTGAAGGTTTTGTCAAGCAACTGGTTGGTCACAAGGCCATCTCAATTTGAGGTGATAACAAAAAAAATAAAATCATGATGTTTTTTGGGGTTTACAGGTTTGTTTTTGGCATTTTAGATGGTGGATTATTTCAGTGATGATGGCGTATTTGTAACAGTTATGTGAATGGGCAATGTTTACGGAATTTATTAAAATATAAGTACTTGCGCAACACAAAAGCCCATTTTTGTTTTTTTTGAAAACACTGTAATTGCCTTGATGCAAACTTTATGCCACTCCTGGCGGGTTTTGCTGGTATCCATTTGTAAAGATAGATTGAATGATTTGGGACGATCAATTTTCGAGACAATGTGATTTAGATCACTGTTCCATTTTTGAAAATGATGTATGTTTGCTTTTAATGCTTAACTGGTATAAATTTATATAAAAAAATATTCGGCTTAATGAAATGTCCCAAAATGCTTGATTATTATTGTTTGATGTAATTGTATGAAGTCCGTTTTATGATTTTTTTTATATCTGGGCCGCACAAATAATTCGTCGGGAATTGTAGGTGTTGTGCGTGCAAGAATGATGCTGTCGATGTCTGGGCTCGACGTGTATTTACGTCGGGCTCTTTTTGTGATGGTTGAAAAGTGTCATATTTGGTGCATATCCGATGGATAATGCCATGTGTTATAAAGGTGATTTTTTGTAAGTTGTTTTAAAACAGTATGTTTTTTATTTTTGGTTTTTGGGCATATAAATTGCATTATTATGTGTGTCGTATGAAATACCAAAAACAATTTCGTTTAGAGCAATTATTCAAAGGCATTTTAAATGGTTCAAAGTTGTAATCAATCAAATTTCTACTGGGGGGTAGATAGAATGAAGCAAGTTGTGAAGGGTTTGTTTGGTTTTTCAATGGTTATGGCTTTTTTGCTTGGGGGCATGACAAATGCTGCTCATGCAGAAAACGTCACTTTTCGTCTGATTAATTTGGATGGTGTGGCTATTACGGGCGATATCCAAGGGTTTCGCCAATACAGCTCCAGTCCGTGGGCTCCTTCTCCGGCAACAGTTGATGTGGGAAGTTTGCCAACAAATGTAACTGTGAACAGTAAGTTTATTGGTCTTTATGGTTCAACGGTGCCTCAACAATCAGTAACAACAACCAATAAGATTGTTGCTGGTGATAGCCTTGTGATTGATGGCTTAAGCAAGGCCGAGCTTTTCCGTGGTCCAAGTGTTTCAGGGAATACTTCTGTTAATATCGTTTATAATGCGGTTCAGCCCACTTTTGGCACTGTGGGTATTAACGGCAACGATTTAACGGGTGGGCAAATCATTTTTCCCGTATTTAATCAAACCCATAACGCACCTTATACACCCGCTGGTTTTGTGATGCACAATTATGGCGTTAGTGTTCGTGGTCGTGTAGGGACAAATGAGACGCCAACCAAGATCATTAATATCAAACGCAATACCATTGCGACAATTGATGGTCAAAATGTAAGTAATGTAACGGAGTTGCCTTATTCTGGAACGCGTGTCAATTTCAAATTTGGTGTTTTTGTTCTTCCCATTGCTGTTGTTAATAGCTCTGGTGCACCTATTGCGGGAGATATCAAGGTTGCTAGTGGTACATTTCAACCTTCACCTGTCACGTTGTTCAACCAATTACCTGGTGCACAAGTGGCTATTCAGGGCCGTGTGGGTACTGCTACCAGTGCAAACAAGGTTATGACGTTAGACCCCAATACAACCTATAACATTGCTTGGGATGGTGCTCTTTCAACTCAGAACACACCTGGCGATGCCAAGGTAAATGTGGTGTATTCCACGGTCTCTTATGATGTTGTGGTTCGTGACTTAAATGGTGCAGTAATCTATAATGTTGATAACACAACGCCTATGGGGCAAGTATCTGTTGTTGGACAAACAACGGGTTTTGTTGCAAGTGGTTTTGGAGGCACGATTCAAAGTGGTGGCGTCATTGATGTGAAGGGGCGCTTTGACGACTTAACTTCTTCCAAACAACTTCGAATGGTGAAAGACTCAACGCATGTGGTGAGCACGGGGAATGGCGTTGTCAGCCGAATTTATACACCGGGTCAATCTCGTGTTGAGTTTCGTTTTGATGCAATTTTGTTTACCACCGAAATCATCAATGAATTGGGTTTTAACATTGAGGGTGCCTTGGTTCGTGTTGTAGACTACACCGACGTGAATGGTCTTCCTACCTTTGTCAACTCGCCCTATTCTATAAAGATTCGTGGTGGAAATGACTTGAACATCGAAATGCAATATGCAACTTATCAGGAACAATTCAATATTAATACAGTAGGTGGCACTGTTTTCTTGTATGATGCAAATGGTGCGGCTGGCACAACAGGAACGGATGCCAATAAGGGTGGTGCGCGTGCACAAATTGACGATGCACCCGTCACCATTCGTACCACCGATGGCACAAACCCTATCAATGGAAAAATTAAACTTGGTGGCCAAAATTTTGTTGATTCACCGATTGTTGATTTGGCAGCTTTAGATGGTGATGTGATCAACATTGAAGCCGAATACTTGGGTTCATTGCTTGATAATGTTGAAATCACGATTAAAGAAGATGTGACACAAACAATCAATGCAAGCAGCGTGCCCCCTGTCATTACAGAAACACCAACACCGGGCGCCACGATGATTGATGTGGTGTTTGCGCCTACCACGGTTTCAATTGTTGTTACCGACTTGGCTGGCAATTTGATTTACAATATGGACGGTACTACCTTAATGGGTGAGGTTCTGCTCAATGTGGGTACCAATCCTACGTTCCAGAAAATGAAAGATTTGGGTGTTGATGGTATTACGCACAACACATTGAGTGGCACCACGCTGGGTGTGCGCGGTCGTTTTGACGATTTGACAACAGGCTTTTTGTCTGCACTTGTTAAGGCCAATCACACCACTGTCATTAGTGCTGGAAATGGTGTGGTAAGCCCGCCTGTAAGCACTCCAGGTGTGACACGAATTGAATTTCGTTTTGATGCAATTGAATTTACCACAGAAGTTATCAGCGACTTAGGTTATAACATTGACAATGCGTTGGTTCGCGTGGTGGACTATACGGATATCAATGGTGTTGAAAACTTTGTGAATTCCCCATTTGTGATGAAGATGCGTGCTGGCAATGACTTGAACATTGAACTCAAGTATGCCACGTATCAAGAGCAATTTAACATTCTCTCACAAGGTGGCACCGTTTACTTGTTTGATGCAAGTGGTCCTGCTGGCACAACTGGCACAGATTCCAATAAGGGTGGTGCACGGGCTCAGATTGACGATGCTCCCGTGACCATTCGCACCACCAATGGGGTTGATCCTATTGCGGGTAAGATCAAGTTGGGTGGACAAAATTCTGTCGATTCACCCATTGTTGATTTGGCAGCACTGGATGGTGACGTTCTCAATATTGAAGCCGAATATTTGGGATCATTGATGGACAATGTGGAAGTCACTGTGAAAGAAGATGTGACACAAACCGTTGATGCTGGAACGGGTACCATTACAGAAGTATCCACACCAGGTACGACATTGATCAACATCTCTTTTGCAGAAATGACAGTAAATGTTTTAGCCACAGACTTAAATGGGAATCCGATCTTAGGCTTAGACGGGCAAACGGTATTGGGTGAAGTATTTGTTAATGGTCTCACACCAAGCTTTGTGCCATCGGGTTACACGTTCCAATCGATTAGTGGGAAGTTGTTTGGTTTTCGTGCACGCTTTGACGATTTGAACTCCACATTTTTGGGTGTGCCAGTTGTCAAAGGCAAGACCATTCCAATCAACGTCGCCAGCAGCACGGTGGGAACCGCATTTGATTCACCAGATGGATCAACCCGCGTTGAAATGCGTTTTGACCCAGTGGTATTTACCACTGATGTGTTGAATGATTTGGGTGAGAACCTCAGCATTGCCAAAGTGCGTCTTGTGGGCATTACCGATGTGGGTGCAACGCCTACATTTGTGAACTCGCCATTCTTAGCCGTTTTGCGCAATGGCCGTTTGCTCAATATTGAAGTGGCATATGGCTTGTTTGAGTCACAATTTGACCTGACTGTTGTGAGTGGTTCGGTTCAAGGTTTTGATATTGCAGGCAATTCAACAGGGTCTTCGCCCGCACCTGCGGGGCAGGGTGGTGCCCGTACCATCGTTGATGATGCAACGGTAACGATTCAAACGGTTGAGGGCACAACACCTGTTGCGGGTACGGTTAATGTCGAACTGTATACCAATTTATTTGAAGGCTCACCTGTTACAATTGATGCCATTCCTGATGGCACACCGATTGAGATTGAAGCCCGATACAATGGGGTCACGCTCAATACGGTTGCAGTAACAGTTACGGAAGATCATACCATAACCGTGAATGCGCTTACAGGAACAGTTGGTCAAGCCGTATCAACACCAGGCACCACATTGATTAACCTCGACTTTAAGCCCAATGTGCCACCCGTGTTAAGTGTGTTGACAAAACCAACCAATCCTTCGGTTCCTGTGTTGACCAGTGACGTTACTGTTCAGGGGCCTGTTTATGATGCCGATAACAATTTGGTTTCTGTGGTGGTGACCTTGGATGAAGGCACACCAAACGAAATAGTTGTTGTGGCAACGCTTACAGAAAACAACACGGTGTTTACCGCAGAGTTTTCTGGGGTGAGTGATGGTTCACACGCGCTGAAAATTGTTGCAACAGACGCATTTGGTGCAACTGATACAAAAACATCAGAATTTTTGGTGCAAACCAATTCTGCACCCGTTGCTCAAGCTGGTGAAGATCAACCCGCGGTTTCTGCAACAGGTATTTTAACAGCTGTCACATTGGATGGATCACTTTCAAGTGATCCAGATGAAGACCCATTAACATTTGCTTGGACCGATGGTCAGGGTGCCCCTGTTGGTGCCGAGGCTGTTGTGACATTGAGCTTGCCCTTGGGAACGCACACCTTTACCCTTACGGTTAATGATGGTAAAGGTGGTACGGCCACAGATGATGTGACCGTAACCATTGTGGATGTGACAGCCCCCGTAATTACGGCAATTGACGCACCCACAACGGTTCATTGCTCACCCGAAGGTAATACTTTTGCGGTGACGGTAACCGCACAAGACAACGTGACAGCCCCTGAAGATTTGGTTTATCACTGGACTGTAGATGGTGTCATTTTGGAAGGTGTGACGGGTAACAGTGCTTCTATTACTATAGAAGGTCTTGGTGGTCACACGATTGTTGTCACTGTGCGTGATGGTGCTGGCAATGTATCTAATCCCGACACGGTTGGTGATGGTGAAGTTAGTGGTCTCTTTGTGGTCACATTGGATGACAACACTGCCCCCGATGTGGTTGCTGAATTGATTCCTATTGTTCAAGATAACGGTGACAGCAAGAGCAAAAAGAGCTCGAAGAGTTCAAAGAGCAAAAAATTGGCTTACGAAGTCAATCTCGAAGCCACCGATCATTGTGATCTAACACCAGTTGTCACGGGTGTTATTTATCAACCTTTGAACGAGTTGACCGATGATGTGCAAGTGAAGTTCAAAGACAGCAAGAATAAGAATGAGATTAAGATTCAGGTTAAAAATGACAAAACAATTGTTACACTCTATGGACAAGATGAAAGTGCCTTGCGTGCACTGCTCTTTGGCCCAGTTGGCTTGCCTGGAGAAGGCGCTATAGAACAAGGCGGTTTCTCTGTTGTTGATGGTCAGATTTTGGTCTTAAGTGCCTCGGATAATGATGACGGGGAAGACGATAACGATGGTGATGATGATGGAAAAGGCAAGAGCAAGAAGAGCAGCAAAAGCAAGAAAAGCAAGAAGAGCAGCAAGGGTAACGGAGATGATAGTGGCTCAGACAATGGGAACAATGGCAAGAGCCATGTCAGCAATGATCAAAATGGTGATGGTAACGGTAATAACGGCAAGAGCGAAGTAAGCAACGACAATAACAGTGGTGTAGCAAGCAAGGACAGCAAAGACAAGGGCAAGAAAAAGGCTGGTAAGATTGTCTTGTTACAATCTGAACGTGTTTTAGGAACGTTTAAATACACCTTTGAAACCAACGACTTAAATGAGTTGGTGCTTGTTGAAGTCTCTGGCCCTGTTGTTAAGATGCTGGCTTTTGCCACTGATGCTTCTGGGAATATTTCAGAAACCATCGAAGTTTTCCCACCCGCGCACAACTTGTCGAAGCCGGTGTTGACCAAGCCAGTGTTGACCAAACCTTTGGCTGACAATACTTCGGAATTGACATTTGGTTTGGGCCAAAATTATCCAAACCCATTTAACCCTTCAACGGCCATTCAATACACTTTGTCTGAAGCATCCGACGTTCGATTGGTTGTTTACAATGTGCTCGGACAGCAAGTGCGCGTGTTGATGAATCGCACGCAAGGGGCTGGTGTTCATACGGTTGAGTGGAATGGTGATGATGAATTAGGCCGTCAGGTTGCTACAGGGGTGTATATTTATCACCTTGTAGCAGGCAAGAACATGGCCCTGAAAAAGATGATCTTCTCCAAATAGTTTGGAGCAGAAAGCTTGATAAACCAAAAGCCTGGTGGATTTCCACCAGGCTTTTTTTTGGAGAATTACATTTTAAGATTGGCATATTATTGGAGGGATTTGGAACCAGGTATTTAACTTTTTTATATCTCCAGTTGCAAGGCCACGTAAAAATGGGATTGTAGCAAAGGGATGTGATTAAATTGAAGGGGAGATGTTCAGGTTTTTGAAAATGAAGGTTTGCGTCTATTTTTCAAAGGTATATTTGTGATCCCTTGCAACGACCATGTTGTTGTGATAAAAGGGTTAGAACCAAAACGCCCGATGGTGTCAAGACCATCGGGCGTTTTTGTAGCAAATTGGTTTTTGCACGAATTTAGATACGTTGTGGTGTTGGTTTGCGCCAACTCTTTTTAGGCTCAGTGGCTTCTTCTTGAGCGTTTGTTTCGGCTTCTTCCAGTTGCGGAATGCCGATTACAATGGCTAAAATAAGACAAAAGGGTTCCATAATACGCACAATGATAAACGTATTGGTCATGGTTGCATGGAACATCATGGCAATTGTTCCCACAAATAACCCTAGTGCAACACCTCTAAATAAAGGGTCTTTGCCAGTTCTGTATCTGTTCCAAGCCTGTTTAAGGATATTGTACAAAAGCAATATAAACGCAGTAAAACCCAAAATACCCGTTTCTACAATAACTTTGAAGTATTGCGCATCTATAAAACGCCATCCATTGACACCCCAACCAATGAGTGGGTGTTCTGGAATAGCTTCAAGTGCATATTTCCAAGACTTGATGCGTGCCGAAGACGATGTATCAAAGGTCATACCACCGACTTGTTCTTGTTGGGCAAGTGCCCATTTGTTGTCTTGTTTTTCGGTGGTGTAAAGCAGACGTTCAATAACAGCATCGGGCATAATAAATGGTGCCAATGCAATACCCCCAACACCAATGGCTGTGAGCATGATTTTTTGGTTGCTGAAGATCCAAAACATAATGGCAACAGGGACTGCAGACAACCAGGTGGCGCGTGAGAGGGTAAATAGAATTGGGATAAACATCAGGAACATCAGGCCGTAAAGCATCATGCGGTGGGTAAATTTTTCTACGGCCTTTGGGGTCAGCAAAAGGCCACCGACCAAAGAGGTGATGAGTACCAAGTAACCACCCAATGTGTTGGGTTCACCACCTTCTCCTTCAAATGGGGCCGATACACGCCCGCCACCAGGTATTTGTGCCATGGCAACCAAAGATACGATGGTGGCTGTAATAAGAATGGCCAACAAATAACCACGGGCTTGGCTTTTGGTTTCTAAGTTGTTGAGCACCATGAAATAGATGACGAAATATTGAAAATATTTGGCAACAAAGAAAAAACCAGAAATTGGATTGCCTCGGCCAAATAATGCGCCTGTGATGGTGGATATGAGGCAGATAAGAATGTAGGCATTGATATACCGATTTAGAGGGGTCCAAGAGAAGAGACCTACGCGTTGATACAGGGCACTTTTGGTGAGTTGGGCAAAGCAGATGAGGATGAGGATGAAGTCGTCAACGCGCAGGGTTACACCGCTACCAGAAGTAGACCGACTTCCAAACTCGGGTGAGAGGAGGGTCGCAAAAATGAGAATGTAAACGGCAATTTGCACATTGACGAAACTAAAAATAAAAATAATAATCCCAGCCACCAACCCAAACACAAGTAAGATATCCACTTTGTTGATGATGATACCCAGTGGGATTGAAACAAATAGAAGGGAAATAAATAAACCCAGCGCGATGGGGGATATTTGGCGAAGTGAGTTTGCCATTATGTTCCTGATAGAGTAAAACTTGTGCCTAAAAATATTTTAAAAATGTAAGATATTTGAATGGCGTTAACAGTGTTGGATAACCAATTCTGAATTAACGTGCTTGTGTTGTATTGGGGGCGGGGGTATGGGCTGTTCGTTGTTGATCGAATGCATCTTGGGGGAGAGCGACGATTTGTGCATAACCAATATTAAGTGAATTTTTGATGTCTTGCAATGCCTCTTTGGCTTCACTTTTGGTCGAAAATGCACCCAGCAGAACACGATGGAAGGTGCCTTTGTTTGGTATGTGGGCTCTGACAATATGTACTGTATAGCCTTGTGTACGTAATTTTTGGGCTTCTCTTTTGGCTGAAGATTCAATGGAATGAGAAGATACATGAACGCCGTACTGGGCATTGTTGTGGTTTTTATGGGGTGTTTGGCGCATTGCGCGTTTGCTGATTTGAGTGTGTTGGTTGTTGGCAACAGGATGCATGGTTAAGGGTTGGGTCGTTTTGTTAACTTGTGCTGTTTCCAAACGGTGTTGTTCTATGTTTTTGCTGGATTGTGCTGGTTCTTCTTTGGTCTTAGGTTCTTCTTTGATCTTAGGTTCTACTTTGGTCTTAGGTTCTTCTTCTTGCAGAGTTTTAGGAGCGTCTGTTGGTGTCTCATTTTTCTGTGTTTCGGATGGTGTAGGTGCCTCTGTTTTTGATGGACGTTGAGGCATGGCGATGGGGGCCTCAGTGGTGTGTGAGTTCCTTGGCAAAACCCCAATTTGCCATAAAATACCCGCGGTGAGAAATGCAAAGATAAACACCCATAGACTGATGTTCAATATTTTAGAAGTGATGTCAGATTCTAATTCTTCTTCAGGTTCATCGTTAACTTCACTGCTGTTTAGGGGCAAGCGTTCCTTAATCATTTGAATGAGAGGCATCACTTGCTGTTGTGTTTGTTTCCAACTTTGTTCCATTTGGCGTTTGGTACGGTTGTAGAAGCGAACAATGGCCGGTCCACTGTCATCTTCCGAGTTGGAGCCATAGGTGTAGTAGGAGTAGTAGCGAAGGTCTTTAAAATCTTCACTGACATCGGCTCGAAGACCATTGATAACCACGCCCAATGTGGTTACACCCACGTTGTCTAATTGCAGTTTGGCTCTACGCAAAGCACTGCGAGACACATTCCCAATTTTGTAAACCAAGAGCACACCATCCACTTTTGTGCCCAGCACGGTGGCATCTGTGGCTTGAAGAACTGGGGGCGCATCGACAATAACCACATCGTAGGCTTCTTTGGCTTCTTGCAAAAATTCTGTCATGCGACGTGAATCTGTTATTTCGGCGGGGTTGGGAGGCAAGACGCCACAGGTGATGATGTTGAGATTGTCCATACCTGCTGTCATCATGATGTCATCCATGCCCAAGCCGCCCACCATAATGTCTGTGACTGTGCGCACCACTTCACGCCAGGTGTAGTTGCCCAAAATGACATCGGTGATACCGGGTTCGCGTTCGAGGCCAAAGATGCGGTTGACGGTTGGGCGGCGAAGGTCACCATCAACGAGCAAGACACGGTTGCCAGCTTGGGCCAATGTAACGGCAAGGTTGGCTGAGGTGGTACTTTTACCTTCTTGGTGAGATGAACTGGTCAGACAGATAACCTTGGCACCTTTTTCAAGGTTGGCAAATTGGATATTGGTGCGTAGAGCACGATAGCTTTCTGCAAGTGTGGATTGGGGTTCAAAGTGTGTAGAAAGTCTTAAGCGTCTTTCAACCAACTCAATATCAACTGGGCCACCCAAACGGGTTTCCATTGCTTCTTGCATGCTTTCGATGTCCATTTGTGGGATAATGCCCACAACGGGCACCTCAAGATATTCTTCAACATCTTCAATGGTTCCAATAGAGGTATCGAGGGTTTCGGCAATGAATGCGGCCACGACGCCAATGATAAGCCCCAAGAGGGCACCCACGCCAGCAATGGTTCGGGGGGTAGATGGGTTAATGGGCGCACGAGGCAATAGTGCGGGTTGTAAAATGGTTACTTCTGAGACTTCACCAGATTCATCAATTTGGGATTGTTGATACTGCTCTTCAATTTGATTGAGCAATTTGGATTGTACTTCTACATTGCGATACAGTTCTTCAAGTTGTATGCCCAATGCGGGAAGTTGTTTGAAGCGTTCGTCGAGATTGTCTACTTCTGTTTTTATAAGGTCAACTCTTTTTTCTAATACGTCACGCTGTGCTTTTAGGGCGGCTTGCATTTCACCGATGGTGATGCGTTTGATATTGTCTAAAGTCACCACGTCGGGGTGGCGTTCTGTGTATTTGATGAGCAATTGATTGCGCTGTTGATTTAAGCTTTGCAATTTGTTGAGCCGTTCTACAAAGCGAGGACCACCTTCTTCGGGAGGGAAGCTGGTGAGATCACTTTCTTGGACTTGGTCACCCGCGGCGAGCAATTTGGTCAGGCTGGTGTGAATGGTATTCAGGCTTTCTTGGCGCTCTTTTGCACGGCGCAGGTCATTTAACACTTGGCTTGTGGCTGCCGAAATGGAAATGATATGTGTTTCTTCTTGAAACTGTTTGAGCTTTTCTTGTGCATCTTGGAGTTTTTGATTTACGCGTTGGCGCTGAGTGGTAATAAATTTTCGGGCGTTGACCAGCTTGGCATTACGCATTTCATGATTATAAGACTGATAAACTTCGGCCACAGTATTGGCCAGTTCTCTGGCTCGAAACTTATCGCCATCTGTAATTGAGATGGCAATGATGTTGGTGAGTCCTTCAACGGATGTGACGATTTGACCACGCAATGAATTGATGGCGTTAAAGCGTTGTTCTTCTGTGGCTTTGACAGGGTCGAGCATATCCATTTTGACGGCAATACGTTCGGCAACTTCGTAGCTTCTGATGACTTCTTGTTGTGTGGCAAGATCATCAGAACCCGATAGGGCAAAGGTATAAGCTTCTTCGGCAGATTGTGCGCGTTCGTATTGAATTTTGGTTTCTGCGCGATATTTGGGCGTTGGCTTAGAATAGTATGCCGTTGCAAAACTGGTAAGCCCCAACATCACTGTGGCAAAGAGGATGTAGAGCTTGCGTTTGCGGATAATGCGCCAGTAGTCGCGCAATGTGACATCGTATTGAGCCATAACAAAAGAATCTTTATAAAACGGGTTAAAGTGACCTTCCTAAAAGGGAGGTCACTTTTGCATTTGGCCTATGAGCCGTTAGCGTTGGGTTTCTTTTTTTAGGTTTTTCTGTATTTGTTCCAAAATACGCTTTTCTGCTTCTAAGTCTCTGTTTGCATTTTGAGGTAGAAGGCTTGTAGATAATGTTTCCGATACACCTGCATTTGTCAAGCCTGCTGCGGATTGATCAGAGCCTTGCAAATTCCAATTGTATCCACTTAATGCAACGGCAGGGCCGGTGGAAAGTAGGCCACCAAAGTTGATGAGCGGGCTGATTTCTTGGAGCATTTCACTCAAGTCATACATATAGGCTTGTGGCACAACAACAATGTCGCCATCCAAAAGGAATATGTTTTGTGAAAGATCACCTTTGAGAATGCGTTGGGCATTCACTGTAATAATCTCAGGGTTGTTGCGATCAAGGTTGGTGCGGATGATGCGTATGCGATTGGGGGCTGCTTGTTGGGTAAATCCGTTTGCTGCTGAGATGGCCTCAAGCATGGTGCTTTGGTTTGACAAGTTGGCAATGCCAGGTTCAGATACTTCGCCCAAAATAGCAACGCGTCTGTCTGATTGTTGGGTGCCCGTAATTTGGAGAACATCACCGTCTTGCAATATGACGTTTTGACGTGTATCTCCAATGGTTACAGCCTTTTGTAAATCAAGTTGATATGTTTTGTTGTTGCGGGTCAGGCGTGCTTGATCGAGGCGTGCGTCAGGAGCAGGGCCACCTGCTTGCATAATGAGTTCTAAGGCTGTTCGATAACCTTCTAAGGCATAAATGCCTGGACCAATGCGACTGCCTCCAACATTGGACCCTACATTGAGATTGATGGCACCAAATACAGACGCTTTGCGACTGTTGTAGCTTTGAATGAACACTTGAATTTGTGGGGAGTGAATGTATAACTCAAGCTGTTCTCGCAACTTTTTGGTGACTTCTGACAGGGTCAGGTTGCGAACAGGAATGGCTGTTAAGATAGAAAATGAGACTGTGCCATCGGGTTGAACGCGCACGCGTTCTGTTCGGCGATCTGTGCCTTCTACCGTAATGATTTCGAGCACGTCACCTGGGCCTATTTTGTATTCGGGAAAGCCATCGATGATTTTGAAAGGGAGGCGTTCGGGTGTGTTTTCAACTGTGTCTCCTTTTGCATCGACAAAAACGGGCAGGTCGTAAGAAGGTGTGGCAGTGGATTGGGCTTGGATTGCTAAGGGGGAGAGCAAGTGCCAAGCCCATCCAGTTGCCAGGGCCAGTAACATGGGGAGGACTGGCTTCATTCGATTGACTTTTTGAGGGTCCATGTCTAACTCTGTTCAGTTTTGAAGGGTGTGTAGTCTTGTTTGTGTTCTAATTTTACAAAACTAAACAAAAAAAGTCAACAAAAATAAACAAAACTAAACTTAAATTTAAGGCAATTAAAAACAACATTTTATGCAAAATCTAGAAAAAATAAAATTTAAAATAGAAAAAAATAGACTAAAAAATAGAATTATTGAACGGAAGGAGGGGCAATGGAGGGAGGTGGAGAAAGTGTTGGGTTGTTTTTTAAGGAGTCTTGTGATGCTTCGGCTATTTGTCGCAGTTGTTGGCGAAACCGCTCTATTCGGGTGATGGCCACCTGACGGTCTAAATATTGCCCTGTTTTGTAACCCAGTATGGCACTGGCAGTGCTGCCAAGGACAAATGTAGACCAAAACGCAATTCGTCCTTTTGTGTGCCCAGAATTATTTCCCGTAAGCTTAATTGGAGCAATCTGATCTTGCATAAAGGTGGCGCCTAAAAAACTAATGGTGGTACCGAGGAGGCCAATGTTTGTGAGCATATGACGGCGATGGTTGCTACGATGGTTAATGCGAATTTCTTCATTGGATATCAGCTTTTTTTGACTGTCTAAGGTCCCAGATACTTTCACGTTGACGACTTCCGACCAAGGTATTGTGGTACCAAAACGTGCCACTTCAACAGGTCTTTGGGTTTTGGTTTGTTTGGGTGTTCGGATGACAATGGTGACTTGATCTAAGTAGATCGTGCGGCCTGAATAAACGGTTCCATCTTTCATCAAAAGTTTGACACCGTCACCCACGCGCAGTTTGGCGGGATAAGGGGGAGATATGACAACAAATGAGGTACAAGAGACAAGTGATAAGGCCATGGCAAGCAAGACACAAATCGATATTGAACATTTAGATTGAGAAATATATTTGATTTTCATGATGAACGCTTACCCATTAGACGAAAGACAAGTTTGATTAATTGTATGGTGCCCAAGCTTAATAATTGAACAATGCGATAGGGATATGAAAGCCAATAAAGTCGGCCCGTTAAACCTGAGATTTGTTGGAGTGCTTCGGGCTTGGGAAATGCAAAAGCTATAAGGAATTTAACTTGATCTATCCGTTTGGAAAATTGCTGACTCAATACCAAAGGCTCTAACATTTGAAAATGTCCCGGGAGGGGGGAAGCACACAGTATTTTACGCCTGATTGGGCCAATAGGGAAGGACTTTTGTAGTTTGTGAACGGGTTTTGGTAGGCTTTGTGCTAAGTGAATTTTCAATGCGTGTAGTGTGAGCGATAAGATATTGGTTGTGTTGTATGTTTGGCAATGTTTTTCAATGTGTGGCCAAGTATTGTTTTGACAACAAACTTTGAGGCTGTATAATATATCAAAAAGCCAAATATGTCTTTCGTAACCGTGTTTTAGGGCGTGAACGGATAGGGTTAAGATTTGGTCGGGGGGGCTAAGCATCAAGAGGTTGTGTGAGGTGGCTCTTAGGGGGATTGCATTTTGCCACAACTGTTCAAGTTGGATAGGGACGGCTTGGAGGCGTTGTTGAATTCTGTTTGCGTGAAATGGATCTGTGTGAATATCGAAGATCACGTTGTCTTTTGCATAGATGTCGGGGTATTGTTCGGGCGATCTATACTGCTGGGTGTAAAGACATTGTTTTAGGATATGAAGATGTTCTGGTTTTACGAGAATGTCTATATCTGTCATTGGGCGAAAAGCAGGGTTGATATAGACGTGCTCGATAAGGGCAGGGCCTTTCAAGATGAGTAACGGTATGTCTGGGGATAGGTCGTTGCGCAGTCTCTCTATGGCTTGTAGATTGCGTAAATTATGAGACAATGTTCTGTAATAGGCGAGTTTGAACTTTTGAGCAATTGAAGATGGCACATCATCTAATAGATTGGATAAATGCAGACCTTGGTATATAAGAGGAACAAGGCCATGTCTTTGGGCATGGCGGTAAAGCATTTCAGGCGATGGGCACTGAAGATGGTCCTTGTTCAGTGCTTTTGTATTTTTGCCTGTTATGGCAATATCTACCAGTTGGGCAGTTAATTTTGTAATAGAGGATGGCATCGTGATATCTGTCTTTAACTCAAATGAAACGCGATTTGTGTGGCAACATCTCATATGGGCCGGATTTGTTCAGTTCTTGATCGTTTTGGCCACATTGCCTCTGCCTGAAATGGGTGATTTGACCATGTATAAGCTGTGGGCAAATGAGATTTATGATGAAGGGATTTATGCTGCATATACAGGCCCCCATATCCAGTTTGATCAATATCCTCTCTATTTGTATGTCAGCAAGTTTGTCGGTGGCGTTTATCAAATATCTGGTTTGTATGATTTGTTTGGGACGTGGAGTCGTGCCCTGTCTTTATTGCTCAAATGTGCAATGGTGGCATGTCACCTTGCCACAGCACTATTGGTTTATCATTTGGCAAGGGTGATGGGATATGGTTCTGAAACGGCCCAAACTTGTTTTATGGTGTTTGTGTGGAATCCCGGAATTTTAATTGCAACAGTGCTATATGGTTATCAAGATGCATTTCATACCTTGCTGTTGGCGGGGGGCTTGTTTTGTTTGTTTTCCTATAAAATGAACTGGGCTTGGGTCTTTTGTGCACTGATTTTTATGACCAAACCGCAAGCGGCGGTTTATTTGGGTCCCATAGGTTTTTACGGCATTTTTCGATACGGTTGGTCATGGGGGCTACGAGCGATCGGGGTGGCGCTTGTGGTTTGGGCCATTGTGCTGAGTCCTTTTTGGATATATGGTGATTTGTGGGGTGTGTTCAATATGTATTTGGGCACAGCCAATGTTCACGAATGGTTGACAGGTTATGCCCATAATTTTTGGTGGTTGTTTGAACCAGTTCCTGCGTTTACCAGTGACCGATTGCCCATCCTTTGGGGGTGGAATGGTTTGCAAATTGGGCTTGTGGTCTTCGCAGGGATTACGACTGTCGTTTGTTTCTCTTTATACAAAAAGACATCTGCGGTGTCTTTGGTTGATGCGTGTGGGCTTGTGGGGTTGACGTTGTTTATGGTATTGACAGAGATTCATGAAAATCACCATTATGCTGTGTTTTTGTTTTTGGCATTGTTGGCACGTTCAAAGGGGTTTCGTTGGATGTATTATATTTTAAGTTTGACTTTTGCTGTTAATTTGATGGCTGCGAAGCAGTGGTTGGAAACGGAGTCGATTTTGGAAATTGGTTTTTTGCGTTTGGATACGATCAATGCCATGATCAATGGTTTGGCATTTCTGTTTTGGCTCTACCTGTTTTTTGTTCAACAAAAAGAAGTGAACCAACAGGATAATTTGGTGTCATAATGCGTCATTATTTAACAAAATGGGTCGATGCATTAAATCTGTTGCATGTCGATCTGACAGACTTTTTGACGGATCGACAAATTGGTAAAATGGAAGATCGCCCCGTGATGTTGCATCAGTTTGCACAATTTTTGGCAGGGTATTATCGCCACGTGAATGGGCGCCATGTTGCCATTTATGTGGATAGTTGGGTGTCTTTAAATGGACGGCCTTACCAAAGATTGGTTGATGGAGACCGAGATTTGGGCAATACGCCATTCAGCTTGATTGCGTCAGCCAATTGGATTTTAAAATTGAACGACAGTGAAGAATGGGATTGATTTATAATTTGTAAACCACAGCGTATTCATCTTCGTAAACTGGGGGGGGCAACAGAGGGTCTTGTTTGAGGTTGTCTAAAAAGTCACCATCTTTTTTTAAACCAAAGATAAACTGTGCTTGGAAGCGGTCTTTTATTTTGTTTACTGGGTTTGATGCATTGCCTTTGGTGATGCGCAACCACACATCGTATAATTGGGCATCGTAATAATAAAGGTAATGGGGGTCGAGGCCCACAATGTAGCGGTTGTGTGTGTTAAAATGATACAGCAACGGAAAATCATCCCAATTACCTGTAAAGACGATGGTGCCTTTTTCTGATGCCTCTTGTAAGAATTTGGCCGCACCAGAATAAGATATGGGTAAACGATCAGAGGCTCGGTATTCGGCCACGTGGTTCAGCGTATCTGCGCCACAAAGCCCAATGAAAAGTGCTATAAAGAGTAGAATGAACTTGCCGCGAAAAGTTGCCCAAATGTGGGCGATGTTGCAGGTCTTCAAGTAGGGGTTAAGTGCAAAGGCAGAAAAAAGAACGGCAAATACGGGCCAATATTCGACAAACCGGCGTACGTTCATATACATACACAACAAAAGTGTAGAAAAAGTAAAGAGAATAAGGGCAGGGAAGGACAGTTTTTCGGGTCTTAAAAAGTAGAAGGTCGCAGTGGCCAACATAAGAGCCCAAGGCAGAAAGGCATTTCGAACCACAGTTGAGGAGGCATAAGGATAATCTTCGTTGCCTGCCGTGACCACATCGGCAAATTCAATTTGTGTATAAGATTTATATAGAAACGTGATGTTGTCTGGAAAGTAAGGGTGAATGATTAAACCGAGCGCAATACCCAGCCCACAGTAAAGTAAAATATGTGGGCGTTTTTTTTGTGTCAAAAATGAGGCAAAAAACACAGAGCTGGCCAATCCTGCTATGAGTGGAAAACCACCATATAACCAAACAAAAATAAATGAAAGAGGGAGAAACCAACGGTCTTTGTCTGATAATGCAAGAGCTGTGGCGATGAGCAGGATGCAAAGGGATAAGCTTGGGGCTCGTGCCATACCGATTCGAAACAAAAACGGGGCGGAGGACGCCAGTAACGCAAGTGTCCATATGGGTGCAAAACGGATGTGATGGTGTTTGAGTATGAAAAAAAAGATGAGGATTACAAGTGTGCCAAATACCACACCATAAATTTTTGCTCCCGTAATCAAATTTCCAAAGGTGAATGGAATTTGAATGATGTGAAATAGGAAGTGATCGTCGGCAAAGTTTTGGCTGTAGATGGTGTAGACCAGGTGGGGAAAAGTGTCGGGTATGCCTTCTTGCCATATTTTTTGGCTGTAGCGCATATGAAAATAGCTGTCTACTCCCATTAGTCCAGGAACGCAGGTAACAAGCCAAGTAAAGAGGGTAACGGACAGGAGTGTGATGCCCGCATATTCTAAATAAGCTGTGCGTGGGTTAGTGGGCAAGATTTTGAACCTCTGTTATGGCATCGCTCAAATTGTTCATGGTGAGCTCATATGAAGGAACGGTTTCAACAATGTGCCCCAATGTATCTAATATTTTGGGCGACTGCGTGCGTTTGTAGGTCAGTTGTAATAAGCGGGTCAAACTCTCTGTGGGAGTCAGTGAAATCAGCTTTTGGGGAGAGGATAAATGGAAGTTTGGAAATACAATGATATGAATGGGGCAGGGGTGGTCTTGAGGGATGGTTGTGAATGCTTGTGGCGAAACACAAATGCTGTTGTTGATGGAACGTGCAAGGTGTGGTTGTTGCAAAATATGGTTTGTATCTAAAGTTCTAAATATTTGCCCATCATTTTTGATGCACAAGACTCTTGGAAAGGCGTAAGACTGGGTTGTGTTTGGGCGAATAAATACCATTTCGTCAGACAAAAACCCCCAACCTTGTAAAGCACATCCCAATGTTAAGGTCGACTTGCCTTTGCCTGATTGACCAGGAAACAAGATGGTTTTGCCATTGTAAACCACCCCGCCAGAGTGAACACCCAAAAAATTCATGCGATCAAACGCTGAACGAACCAATTGCCATTCAAATTGTGATATAAATTCATCCAGGGTGGCATAGGTTGTTGGTTGGTCCAGGTTTGGACAAACGCATATTGTTTGATCTGGATTTTGTTGAATGGTAAATGTGATGGGAGAGGATTGGACGGATGTTTGAAAGCCTGCGAAGATATGCTGGAGATGTTGGGCTATGTGCGCGGCGTTTGTGGAGACCTGAAAGTGTGACTCAGCAATGGTGAACTGCTGGGTAAAAGTCATTGTGGTGATTTGTTTTGAATGAGGCCGAGGGTAAGGAATTGTTCTAATGTTTGGATGACATCCCGTTGTGCAACTTCGGGTGAAACTTGGTAAGTACTTAGAAGTTTTGCAATGATCGTTTCGATAGGGGATTGGATGTGCTCCCATACCAACTGTGCGGTAGCATTGAGTGTGTGGAGGGCATCTTTGTTGGGATCGTATAGCACAAATGCATCACCCACTTCACGAAAAATGATATCCGAATTGGGGACAAACGCAGAAGGGATTGTTCTGTGGGACATATTCTGCATGACTACCAATCGTTAAAGTCTTGATCGTATCGAACATTGTCATTGCCTTGAGATTTCACCTCAAAAGCATTGTATTTGGTATCTTCTTGGCGGTCAGGATTAATAACGGTCACATTGTGGTTGCCTTCTTGTGCATATAGGCTGATATCAATTCTTGCGCCAATGTGCGTGTCGTCAAAAAAACGTGTGGATATGACAGTAATGCCACTCCCAAAACTGATTTGGAAGCCTTCTTGGAAATTTTCACCCTTGATATTGATATTGTGTGTTGCATTCGGTTGCCCCTTGTCGGGGCTGAGCGAGTCTATTTCGGGAGCCTTGCGTGCTTCAACTTCAAAAGCGTTTTTATCGGTGTCACTTTGTCCATTTGGGTTGGTCACCGTGACATCGCGTTTGCCTTCATAGGCATAAGACTCTATTTGAATTTCGACAGTCAACAATTCTGAGTTTTCAAAGTTGACACTCAAAACTGTAATGCCCGAATCAAAATCAACGCGGGCGCTTCTTTCAAAATCTTCACCCCAAACATAGACCGACATTGTGGAGCCTATAAATCCCGTATCGGGTGAAACGCGATCTACCTTGGGTTTTTTGGGTGGTGGTGGTGGGATGTTGCCTATGACGCTGGGAGGAGCCGAATTGCTGCTGCCACCACTGCTGCTGTCATCGTCATCGTCGTCGTCACTGGCTTCGGCTGAAGACAAAAAGATCGATTCAATGGTTGGGGTGGCATAAGGCAATAACAACGCACCTTTGAGACCCTGTTTTAAGAATGATCGGCGGGTGTCGTCTGGGGTAGGTTCGCGAGGTTCAGATGAATCGGACATGGCACAGCCTTGATGGTTTTTGTAAATATATGTCTAATAATAAGAAATATAGCATTTTGGGCTGACGGCGTCAACTCATGTGCTACCTGCCTAAGTCTTCTTGGCTGACGGTGTCGGTGATATGTAAAATGGGATGTTCGCGCAAACGGATCTCTCGTTTGTCTTGAACGGGGCGCCCTTCAATATCGAAGAGAATCAGAATGGCAGGGCGCAGTGGGGAATCTATGTCTGTGTCGATTACGCGACCAATGATGCCAGAGTTGAGTTTGACCATGCTGCCTACAGGGAAGGCCGAGAGTGTTTTGAGCAAGATGCGCACGACACGCGGGTCAAATTCTTGTTTGCGTGTTTGTAAGATTTCTTTTACCGCTTCAAAAGGCAACATGCCCCGTCTGTCTGGGCGAGAGCGGGTGAGACCGGCATAAATATCGGCCACGCCGATGATTTTGGCATATTCGTGTATTTGGTTGCCAGTGAGTCCTTGTGGGTAACCGCCACCATTTTCGCGCTCATGCTCTTGGTAGGCCACTTCTGCCAACCACTGATAGTCTGCCCCCAATTTGTGAAGGATTGCTCTGCCTTTGGCTGGGTGTTGGTGGAGCATGTCAATGTCATGCTGTGTAAATTGCCCCTTGCTAAACAAATCAGGTGGAAGGGTAACCATGCCCACGTCATGCATGAGGGCAGAAACACCTAAATCTATTAATTGATTGCGGTTATAAGACAGTCCTTGGCCAATTTTGATGGCGTAAATAGATACATTCACAGAATGGAGTACCACAGAAGATGCGAAGCTGTGTTCATCGCCAGATTCGCGCGTATAGATGGCTCTGCGATACAAAATATCTGGGGCTTTGGGGATATCAACCACCCGTGAAATGAGCACAAAAGCGGGTTCAACCGAAAAGTCTCGACCTTCCTGAGCAGCTTGCATGACCCCTTCCACATATTGATAGAGGTCTTCATACATTTTTTCAATTTCTTCTTCAGAAAGTGTGTCGGGCTGTTCGGTTGTGTCTTCTGGCGGCGTTTGGTTTGTTGGTGTATGGGTTTGTTGTACGGGTTGCTGTGGTTGCTCCTGCACGGGCGCAGGCATGGGTTGTTGTGTGGTTTGGGGCGGGTGTTGGGCCTGGGATTCTGTTGGTTGTTGCTGTAGGTGTTGTAGTTGTTGGATGCGCCTTTGAATTTCCTCCTGTGACAGCGGTTGTTGTTGGGGAGGCGCATATTGTTGTGGTTGTTGTTTTTCTTGGAGGGGTTGAACGGGTCGACCAGACACAAAGTCTGAGATGCGGTTGATCTGGTCAATGACTTCCGCTATCGTACCAATTTCATTATACAGCCCTGAAAACATGGGGAAATTATTAATTTGTCTTTGAGGCGGTTGGGCCATGTTGGGTACACCAGAAAACAAACCCTCTTGGGGTTTGTTTTCTGCAGATGAAGCTGTATCTGGGGCAGGGTTTGGGGGCAGAGCACCTGCCCCAGCACGCACCATGTCGGAGTTTCGTGGCATAAGTCTCTTAAAGTTGCTTAATGGCCAGTGCGGCTTTCATCATTTGTTCAGTATCTATTTGATCTGCTTTGGCACCGAATCCAAGCAACATACAAATGTCGCATATGTTGTTAATTTCTCTGGGAATACCACCAGATTCTTTGTAGAGAATATCCAAGGCTTCCGTTTTAAAAAGCTGTCTTTTGACCCCTGCTTTTTCTAAGCGTGTGGCAACGTAGGCATGGGTTTCTTCTTTTTTGAGGGGGCCCAAATGAAATTTGATAGCGATGCGTTGGGCAAGTTGTTCTATTTGGGCAATTCTATCTTTTAATTCCGGCTGTCCCATGAGCAACAGGGTGAGTAAAAAACGATCATTGAGTTGAAAGTTGAGCAACAAACGCAGTTCTTCAAATGTGCCCTGATCTTCAATGGCTTGGGCTTCGTCAATAATAATGACCGTGTCTTTGCCCGCATTCATGTTTTTTGCGGCTTGGTCATTTAAGATGTGCAACAGATCCAATTTAGAATCAGTCTTTGGGTCTACGCCTAATTGGTAGAGTATTTCGCGCAAAAAGTCAACTGGGGAGAGGCTCGGATTGGTAACCAAACCAATTTCATATCGCTCGGGTGGGAGGTCTTGAATGAGCGTTCGACTGAGCAC
>JAYODI010000004.1:85265-92638 GCA_038279365.1 Candidatus Latescibacterota bacterium
TGGCGGCACCTTTTCGACTGTTTACGGCATAAAACATTCTGAGCAGGGCTTCTTGGTGTTCTGCCGATGGGTAAAAAAAGCGGGGATCGGGCACATTTTCAAACGGCAGTTCGGAAAGCCCCCAGTAGTCTTGATACACGCTAATTTCCTCAATATTTAAGACTCGGACGTGTAGTTGTGTGTAGTTTTGTAGCCAAATATAGGCTATTTTAAAGAGTTGTGTCAAGAAAAATAAACAAAAATAGACTTTTTTCTTGATTTTTGGGTGCATTTTTGTTTATTATTGTTCAGTTTTGTGTGTGAACATTCCTTTATAGAGGGTGTATATGACTTTTCGAGAGGCATTGGAGCGTGAAATTGCGGCACAAGGCATATCTGTGGCAGAGGTCGCACAAAAAAGCAATGTGTCTAAAGGCACCATTTATAATATTCTCAACGGCACCACAGAAGAGGCACGTATTCGTGCGGCAACGCGTCGGGCCATTGCAAGAGGATGTGATCGCGACATAGAAACCTTACCCGATGGAAGTGTGGTTTTTGTTGACCCCCAAGAAGATCAGGCGGTTCATAGTTCCCAAGATATCCATTTTGAGTGGGTGCCATTTCGTCCATTTAGAGGGCAGGCACATTTATCAGAACCATTCGACTGGCTTCATGCGCAAGAAGAAGTTGGGCGGTTGGTTGGTTTAAAAACGGTAGACCGCGTGTTTCAACAGCGCGAAGACTTTTTGGAATTGGTCATCAAGAATATGGGTGATCTCAATATTGTTGAAATCTCATTTACCATCCATGTGGTATTTGACAATGGGGTCATGGCCAATATTGAGAGTGTTATTCAAGGTTCTATTTTGCCGGGGCAATCGCGTCGGTATACGGTTTTTTTGTTGGCTGGGGCAAGTTACCATTTAACGCTTTATGATGTGACCTATTTGGATGAAAACAACCAATCTTGGCAGGTGTCAAACGTGCCGAGTTATCGGTTTAAGGGAGACTTGGCGTGATTGAGGCACTAAAAAAGACCAAGCGTATACAGATTCACAACGATTCACCCGCAGACCGTTCAGAGCTGTTTGGGTTTTCTGTATATGCAGAGACGTTTGCCAAATTGATCGCAGATCGGGCAAATAAGACCCCCCTAACGGTTGCGATTAATGGCGAATGGGGCAGTGGTAAAACGTCTTTGATGTGCGCCATTCGCGATATGTTGCAAAGTATATCCAAAGATGTCGATCGCGTCGGTGGTGATGATGTGTTTCGCCGGTGTCGCACGGTTTGGTTTAATGCTTGGAAATATTCCAGCAAAGATGCCATTTTGGTGGCCCTGGTCGAAGAGATTGTGGCGCAATTGATGTCAGAGGGGTTTCCGCGACAACGACTGGATCACATGCGCCAAGATGGTGGCAAATTGGACTGGTCGCGCATTTCCAATGCGATGGATGATTTGGTTCACGCTTCAGATACAACGGATCTCACAGGTATTTTAAAGAGTGATTCTGGTTTGTTGCGGAACTTGCCCTTGTTGCGTGAATTTGAGCGATTTTTAGACCGGTTGATTGGGTGGTCTATTACTGGGAAGGCCCGCAACCAAACAGACAATGCCTTTGATGATGCCGAAGGTGTGTTGGTGTTTTTTATAGATGACTTGGATCGGTGCCAACCAAACCGGGTGGCACAGGTTCTTGAAACGATTAAGTTGTTTATGGATCGGCCAGGGTGCGTGTTTGTTATTGGGATGGATATTGACATAGTCGAAAAAGCGGTGAAGGCCCAATATCAACGCATCGAAGGTTTTGATGAACACGCTTACATGGATAAGTTGATTCAGTTGCAATTCAATTTGCCCCCCTTGCGCCCAGAACATATTCAAGGGTTTATTCAGGAACAATTGATTGGAGCAACCACTGAAAATCCGATTATGAGATATTTGGAAGATGTTTCTGAAACTGTAGAAGCAAACCCACGTACAGTCAAGCGCTTTATCAATGCTTTTTCAATTCAGCGGAGTTTGGCCGAGACCCAAGGGTTTTTGAAAAATGGGATCATGGATGAAGATTTGTTGGCCAAATGGATCATTATTTCATTTGCTTTTGAAAGATTTGCTGATCGCGCCATACAGCGTCCATTGTTGATATCTGAAATGCAGGAAGCCATTCGGAAAATGAAAGATGATCCGTCTTCACAACTGTCACCACCTTATTTGCGGGAATTTTTAGAAGATCAAAGGTTGGTTAAGTTGTTGCAACGTGGCAAGCTTTTTCCAAATGATGAAGAACGTATTTCTGTTTACACACATTTAAGTGCATCCACTCAATCTCGACGCGGTACACAAGATGATGCGGGGATTTTTTCTGCCGAAGGCACCGAAGGTATGGTGCGCATTCCCAAAGGATCATTTTTGATTGGCGATGTCAACCGCAGCACTGCCTTAGATGCTTTTGATATTGATATCTATCCAGTGACCAACCGCCAATACAAGCAGTTTTTAGAAAAAACGGGCCATGGGCATGTGCCTGAGCATTGGCGTGATAATACGTATGCACCAGACCTGGCCAACCATCCTGTGGTAAATGTGAGTTGGGAAGATGCCGATACTTATGCTAAGTGGTTGGGCAAGCGGTTGCCAACAGAGCAGGAGTGGGAAAAAGCTGCACGTGGAGCCCAAGGGCGCATCTATCCTTGGGGAAACGCGTTTAATCATTTTAATTGCAATTGCCGTGAGTTGGGCTTGCGAGGCACCACAGATGTCACACAATTTCACAGTGGTGTAAGCCAATATGGGTGTTACGATATGTCTGGCAATGTCTGGGAATGGACGAGTAGCAACGTGTTTCCTGAAAATGATGAAGCAAAAGTTATTCGCGGGGGGAGTTGGGCCAACACCCGTGAAGAGGTAAAAGCAACAACGCGGGCCTACGAACGTTCTGAACGGCGGCGAAGAGATGTTGGTTTTCGATGTGCGAGAGATTAGAGATATGCAATCTGTTTGTTTAAAAATCAGTGTGATCTGCATTTTATTGGGTGTTGGAGCAATCGTAGGTGCTGCTGATTCGCCAAGAGATGTGGTCAATGCCAACGATGCTGTTGCGGGCAAAAAATTGTTTCGCTCTGCAGATTGGACGACCACAGGGCTCACATGTATTCATTGCCATGCAGATTTCAATGAAAAAAAAGACCCCGATGGCAAAGTGAGACCGGGGCATTCACTATTTAATGCAGGGTATCGCACGGCATATAACACCTGGGATCGAAAAAAAACACTGTCTTTAGATGAGGCCATTCGGGCATGCATGGTTCGGTGGATAACTGCTCGGAAAGAAACTGGGAATGTGGGGGTAGAACCTGCCCAATATCATGTGAGGCAATTGGTTGCATTTTTGAGATCTGATGAGATGGTGCAAGATTCAAAAGCCAAATCTATTGAAACGATGTGGATTGATCAAATTCCCGGTGACCGCATGTTAAAAATTGGCGATGTGGCCCTTGGGGCTCGCATTTTTCGACGCTCCTGTGAAACCTGCCATGCATCCGATGGGACGGGGCCAGCGCCTTCCCTTGTTCGCAATGGTTACAGCCGATATCATATTGCCAAAAAGATTCGCAACATAGGCAATAAGGGCCTTAATGGCGTGGTGATGCCTGCCTTTCAGCTTGACCGTTTGTCAGATCGCGAGCTCATCAATGTTGCGGCCTATGTTTTTCAGATGTAATCAGATGTAATATGAAGGTGATATGCATCTGTTGTAGGCATCATAGTTTTTGGTTGGTATTGTTAGCCCACTTGAAGGTGGGCTTTTTTATGTATTGATTTAAATGGCGTTACGTGAATTGGCTTGACGGTATTGGATCGTGGTCTATATTTCGCTGTATCAATTGGGAAAATGAGTTTGGGGAACACTGGCATTTAAAGATTGTTCTTGGGGTAAGATATGCTTTGGTGGCAAACGCTGTTGTTGGCCGTTTATACCATCTCTTTGGGTTTGCTGATGTTGGTTAGCTTGCATCGGCATATTATGGTGCGATTGTATTTTAAGTATCGTGATCGTGTGCCCAAATTAGAGAAAAAATTTCAAGATTTGCCCAAGGTCACGGTGCAATTACCTGTTTATAATGAGATGTATGTGGTCGAGCGGTTGATTCGATCTGTGGCTGCGCTCAATTATCCTCAAGATCGGCTCGAAATTCAGGTATTGGATGATTCTACAGATGAAACAACAGCAATTGTAGACCGATGTGTAAGCGAATTACAAGGGGTGGGTGTCGATATCGTTCATCTTTGCAGAACCGACCGTGTGGGGTATAAGGCGGGTGCTTTGGCTGAAGGACTTCGGGTGGCCAAAGGAGAGTTGGTTGCTGTTTTTGATGCAGACTTTGTGCCCAATGCAGATTTTTTGCACCAGACCGTACATTATTTTATGCGTTCTGAAGTGGGGATGGTGCAAGCGCGCTGGAGTCACTTGAACCGCGATTATTCATTGTTAACCAAGATTCAGGCCATTTATTTGGATGGCCATTTTGTTATGGAGCATGGTGCACGAAGCCGTGCCAAATTGTTTTTTAATTTTAATGGTACCGCAGGGCTGTGGCGCAAGGCTTGTATTGATGCTGTAGGAGGGTGGCAGCATGATACTTTAACGGAAGATCTCGACTTGAGCTATCGGGCCCAATTGGCGGGGTGGGAATTTGTTTATTTACAAGATGTGGTGACTCCTTCTGAAGTGCCCGTAGAAGTGAATGCTTGGAAATCGCAACAATTTCGGTGGGCAAAGGGATCTATGCAAACGGCAAAAAAATTGCTTAAACCCGTGTTGCGGAGTGCGTTGCCCTGGCGCGTAAAACGTGAGGCCGCCTTTCATTTGTTAACCAATTTTTCATATTTGCTGATGGCCATAGTCTCGGTATTCATCTTTCCTGCTATTGTGTTGCGAGAAGAGTTGGGGTGGTATCGCGTATTATTGGTCGATTTGCCGTTGTTTGCAGGTGCAACGGGGGTTATTTCACGGTTTTATATTTATGCCCAACGCGAAATTTATCAGGATTGGAAAACGCGTTTGAAGTATTTACCGGCCGTTTTGGCACTGGGGATGGGGGTCTCTGTTAATAATGCCTGTGGTGTGTTACAAGCATTGGTAGGCTATGAAACGGCTTTTTTAAGAACACCCAAGTATCAGGTGGTTGGCAAAGAGGATAGATGGCTTGGAAAACAATATGGTTTGCGAAAAAACATATTGTCCTATTTCGAATTGGGATTGGGAGGATATTTGGTTGCTGCTATGATTTTTGCTTTTTTTAAAGGGCTGTATTTTCCAATCCCCTTTTTGGGCTTGTTTGCTTTTGGTTTCTTTTATGTGGGGGGGCTGTCTTTGTGGCAAGGTGTTCGCCGTCGCAAACAGATGGCTTCTTCGCTGGAGATGGTGGTTGCTGACTGATTGAATAGGTATTGTTTTAAGGCCTGTTATGTGTATGTTTATCCCCTTGGTCTCATCCATTGGGGTTTTTTTGTGTTTGGAACGATTTTATCCATTTAACCGTCAAATAATGGCTAAATCAGTGGTTTGTCTTATATTGAATATTGGGTTTTTAATGGGTGTTTAAGCTATCATGCGTGAATTTGATTATTGGTATAAAAATACATCTGTGCGTGCCTATGTTGCGGCGGTGTTGTTGCATATACTCCTTTTTGTGTTTATGGGGCATATTCAAGACGCACTTTTGGTAACGTCTACTCCTCTGAATCCACCCGTTTCTGAGCCTGTTCGTTTTGAATTTGTTGATGTTGCAGATTTGCCATCGTCTCAGCCAGTGGAAACACCTTTGGCATCTCACCAAAATCAGGTGGCACAAGATCAACAAGAACGATCCTTGCCGCCAAGTACGACACCTTATTCGGAAGGGGTTGTACAAAATAATGAGGCGTTTGATTCGTCTGCTCCCACACAAGAAATGGTGTCCCAAGACGCCATAGAGGCATTTAAGGAACAGGTAGATCAAAAGCAATCTGAAGAAGGTTTTGATTTTGCCGAAGTTTTAAAACAAGACCCTTCAGAAGTCCAAAAAGTGCAAGAGCGCGCGGTTTTTGGTCGTGTGGGGGCTCCAAAAGAAGCTGTGGCATACAACAATACCACCACTGGTGCTCTTGAACGCGGTGGTCTGCAACTGAGCACTTATGCCTGGAATTATGCGCCTTATATGGCCTATCTAAAAAAGCAAATTGATCGGCATATCTTTCCGCCACGCGCATTTGATTTGGGTTTGATTGATGGCACCACGCAACTTCGATTTAGGATTTATCGTGATGGGCGCTTAGATGGCCCCGAGCTTTTGGGTTTTAAGGGCAGTGCCATGCTTAAAAACACAAGTTTAAAAGCAGTAGAATTATCTGCACCATTTAAAGGGTTGCCCAAAGATTTTCCAGATGATTATTTGGAAATAACAGGTACTTTTGAATTTATCGTTTTGGGGCGTCAACAACAAAAATAGGGGGGCACATGGGTTGGGAGTTGTTTGCACAGGGTGGTTTAATGATGTATCCACTGGCCTTGTGTTCCATTTTGGCATTGGCCATTGCATTAGAACGAGGGTTTGCTCTTCGCCGAAGTCGTATTATTCGCCCGGAAATTGTCAGTGTGATCGAAAATATACAAGGACCTGAAGATATTGGACTTGCATTATCTGTGTGCAAGCAATATGATGGTCCATTTTCAAGTGTGATGCGGGCGGGTTTGGATAACCGAAAAATGCCCTTGGAAGAAATTCGGGAGAGCATTATAGACCAAGGCCGGCAAGAGATGGGCGCATTGCAAAAAGGGTTGGTTATTTTGGAAACCGTTGCGGGTGTGTCTCCTTTGCTGGGGTTGTTGGGTACTGTATTGGGTATGATTCGCGTGTTTCAAGACGTGTCACAGGTAGGTGTTGGACAAGGAAATCTCTTGGCAGGAGGGATTGCAGAGGCTATCTTGACAACTGCGGCAGGATTGTTTATTGCTATTCCTGCATTGGTTTGTTTCAATCTTTATAGCAGTCGGGCAGAAACACTCATTTTAGAAATTGAAAAATATGCCAATACATTGCTCAAAAAACTACATGGATTCCAAAGCGATTCTGGCCTGGAGCATCGGTAGTGCAACTTCAAAACACACCTCGCCGCAGGCCTGCCATTAATGTTACGTCCTTGATTGACGTTTTGTTCTTGTTGTTGACCTTCTTTATTGTTACCACACGTTTTGTTGATCAGGCAGCGTTGAAGGTCGAATTGCCTGAAATGAAAAATGCCGATCAGGCCCAACAGGCCCGAAAGTTTGTTTTGAATATTGGCCCTGATGGCACCATGGTTTTTGAGGATAAGCCTATTCAAGAAAGTGATTTGCGTACAAAAC
>JAYODI010000004.1:92648-138739 GCA_038279365.1 Candidatus Latescibacterota bacterium
ACAAAACTGTTCGATTTGTCAGGCGATATTGACACGGCTGGCGGATTGGTGTTGCGCGCAGATCTAAATTTATCGCATGGCCAAGTCATGCGTCTCTACGATTTAATCCGTGGGGCAGGCATTAAGAAAATAGCTATTGCCACTTCAGAACCAGCCCCTTAAAGGACAGATTTGTGTGCCTCATCAAGCAGGTGGAACATTCCAAGGCTCGTCATCGTCAAAGCTCCGTGATGCAGATGATATTCGCATTGTGGCCCAGGTCATCAACGGGCATGTTGAAGCCTTTTCTGCGTTGGTTCTTCACTATCAAGATCGGGTATTTCAGACCATTTATTCAATGGTTGGCGATAGGGACGAGGCCGATGATCTTGCCCAAGATGTTTTTGTAAAGGCTTTGCGGTCTTTGCACTTGTTTCGTGGGCAATCTCGGTTTTATACGTGGCTTTATCGGATTGCTGTTAACCGCTGTTTGGACCACATTAAGTCGCGGCAACTGCGGGTGTTTGTTCGAGAAAATGATGGTGAGGTAGATGTTGCTGTATTAGAGGCCCAGATATCTGTGGGAAAGGCAACTGACCAAGAAGTCTCCCAAAATGAAATACAAGCCATATTGGAAAATGCTTTATTAAATATTCCCGAAGAATATCGCATTGCGTTTGTTTTAAGAGAAATAGATGGTTTAACCTACGAAGAAATTTCAGAAGTGCTCGATTGTTCTGTGGGCACGGTAAAGTCGCGTTTGTTTCGGGCGCGGAGTCGTTTGCAGGTGCTGTTGCGTTCATTTTATCAGACTTGGTCCGAAGGATAAAATATATGGGTCGAAAATTTAATGCGGATTTGGATGGTGAGTTGTTGTCTGCTTATTTGGACAATGCTTTAAGCCCAAAACAAAAAAAAGAAATGGATATGCTTTTGGCAGAATCGGCAGAGGCACGTACTTACTTGCAAGGCTTGAAGTGCGTGCAAAAAGCTTTTCAAAATTGGTCACCCGCCGAGCCAGATGCTTTTTTCTTGCGACGTATTGAAGCCCGCATTGCCGCTGATGGTCTCACGCACGATATCAAAGAATCTTGGAGTATGAGGTTGCAAAAATGTGCCGTGGCTGCCTTGATCTTGCTTTCGGTGGGCGGAATGTTTTGGGTGTCTCATTTGCGACAAAATCACACGGTTCAAGCCGATCTGGAAACCTTTTTGAGTGGTTCTCTGGATCAAGATGTGAAACAAGTGGTTGCCGTGAAAGAATCGGATGTTTCCAAAGAAATGATTTGGGATTTGATATTGACAGATAATGTAAGGTAGAGAAAGTGCCGTATGTTTATTAAACGTTTATATTTTTTTAGTTTATTGATGCTTTGTTTCTTGTTTGGTGCGGTATCTGCCACGGTATATGACGCATTGACATCAAAAGAAGTGCGCCGATCTCGCCGTGTGCGCACGTCGGATGTGGTAAAGCAAATTGATATGACCGAGGCACAAAGAAAACAGTTAAACAGTGTGCTTGAAGAGAGCCGTCAGCGCATGATTGACTTGAATCGTTCGATGCGTCCAGAACTGTCTAAAATTCGGCAAGAATCTCGCGATAAAATTAGGCAAATATTGACACCAGAACAAAGATTGCAATTTGATGTGTTGATGGCACTGCAAGACAGTTCGCGATCTGTTAAAGCAGATAGTGGGCAAACGCAATCCAAAACAAAAAAATGAGCGCAGAAATTTGGCGCAGAAGAATAATTCTTTGCATCTAAGTGGTGAAGGATTATTTTATTTTGTCAGGTAAGTGAGTGATTATTTACTTTCTTTTAGGTGTTTAAAGGGAGGACAGATGGTTCGGTGTTATTTGCGATTTTTATTTTTAGGACTTTTTGTCGGATTTGTCGCCTGTGGCGAATCTGAAGAAGCCGCTTCACAAGCTGGTGGTGGGCGTGGTGGTGGGCGTCAGTCTGCGGCAGCATCACCCGTGAAGGTTGAAGCCGTGGTAAGAGGCGATATCTCACAATACATATTGAAGAATACAACATTAGAAGCCGAGCGATGGGTAGATGTTCGGTCACGTACAACTGGCCAAGTGGTTGCCATATTAAAAGAAGAAGGCGATCCTGTACAGGTGGGCAATGTGATTGCTCGTTTGGATGCAGATGCGGCACGCATTGGTGTGTCACAGCGAGAAGTTGCATTTCGGGAAGCCCAGCAACGTTATGAGCGAGAAGAAGCCCTTTTTCAAAGAAATTTGGGTAGTAAAGAAGGTTATGAAAATGCAAAAACACAACTTGAAGCCGCCAAAGCGCTTTTGGAACAAGCTCAGTTGAGTTTGAGTTATACCACAATTACATCACCCATTGAAGGGATAATGACGTTGCGCAATATTGAAGTGGGCAATGTGGTCACCAATAACCAAGTGGTGGGTGCCGTTGCCAAATTTGATCCCTTATTGGCGCGTATTCAGGTGACCGAAAAAGACTTTGGGAAAATTGTTGTTGGACAAAGTGCGCGCATAACCGTTGAGGCATTTCCCAAGCGCCCTTTTATGGGTGTTGTTAAAATGGTAAGTCCTGTGGTTGACCCAGAAAGTGGTACGGTCAAAGTTACTGTAGAAGTGCCCCGACCTAAAGATGGGTTGTTGCGCCCAGGTATGTTTGCGTCTGTTTATATCATTACAGAAACCCGTGCCAAGACATTGATGATACCGAAAAAAGCTTTGGTGCTTGAAGGTGCTGGCAATCAGGTTTTTGTTTATGAGGCCAATGAAGAATCGGGCATGGGAAAAGCACAGAGAAAAACGGTTGAAATAGGATTTACAGATAGTGATAATTTGGAAGTCGTATCGGGGTTGTCAGAGGGTGATTTGGTGATTACGGTTGGGCAAGAAGGGTTGCGCCCAGGAGCGACGGTGAGATTGGTAGGGCAAACAGCACCCGTTGTGGCTCGTCAAGGTGGTGATAGGCCTCAAGGTCGTTCTGGACAACAAGGGGGAGGGGCAATGTCCGGTGATGGGGCGGATCGCAACCAACGCATTATAGCCATGATTCAGCGCACGCCCGAAGCCAAAAAAGAATACGATACACGTTTGCAAAAAGACCCCGATCTGGCCAAGAACCCAGAAAAACTGCGTGCTTTTGTGTCTGAAATGCGTGAAAAAGGCATTATACAGATGCGTGGTCGGCAGGGGCAGGGTAACTAAGTCATATGAAACTGATCAATTTTTCAACTCGTCGGCGTGTGACTGTAACCATGTTTGTGGTGGCTGCTGTCATTTTTGGTATGGTGGCGTTTAACCGTTTGGCCATTAACCTCCTGCCAGATATCACCTATCCTGCCTTAACTGTGCGCACCGAATATGAAGGCACTGCGCCTTCAGAAATGGAACGCCTGATCACGGAGCCAATTGAAGGGTCTGTGGGGGTGGTGAACAATGTGATTCGGGTCAGTTCTATTTCTCGGGCAGGTATTTCTGATGTGGTTGTCGAATTTGCTTGGGGTACCGATATGGATTTCGCGTCGCTGGATGTGCGCGAAAAATTAGACCGTGTTCGGTTGCCACAAGGTGCAGATAAGCCCGTATTGTTGCGCTTCGATCCTTCACTTGATCCCATTATGCGCATTGGTCTTTACGGTGAAGAAAGTTTGATTGCATTGCGTTTGTTGGCTGAAGAAGAAATTAAGCCCGAGCTTGAAAGTTTAGAGGGTGTTGCGGCGGTTCGCATAAATGGCGGTTTGGAAGAAGAGATTCAAATTGAAATAGATCAGCCTAAGTTGGCAGCCTTGCGCATTCCTTTGGCTCAAGTTGTAAATCGGTTGGCTCAAGAAAATGTAAACCTCACCGGTGGGCAATTAAAAGATGGTGAGGCCGAATATTTGGTACGGACGCTTAATGAGTTTCAGTCGATTGAAGAAATTAAAGATATTGTGGTGGGCCAACGACAAGGAACCGTTATTACCCTTGACGATGTGGCCCGTGTGGTTCGCGGGAACAAAGAGCGTAAAATTATCACGCGTATTAACGGGCAAGAGAGCGTTGAACTTGCTTTGTATAAAGAAGGTGATGCCAATACGGTAACTGTTGCCCGCGTTGTTAAGGAAGCCGTTCGTAATTTTCAAGAAAAATCGGGCGAATTGTTGGGCAATTCGCGGATGGAAATTGTGGCCGATCAATCGGTGTTTATTGAAGAGTCCGTTCAGGAAGTACTCAATACAGCAATTCTGGGTGGTTTTTTGGCTGTTGTGGTGCTCTATCTGTTTTTACAAAGCCCTAAAAGCACCTCAATTATTAGTATTTCAATTCCAATTTCTGTGGTTGCGACCTTTTTCTTGATGTATGTCTTTGATGTGAGCCTCAACATTATGTCTTTGGGTGGGTTGGCGTTGGGGATTGGGATGTTGGTCGATAACTCCATTGTGGTTTTGGAAAATGTACAGCGTTATCGCGATGAAGGCATGCCTGCGCGCGAAGCCACTGTAAAAGGGGGCGGCGAGGTGGCACAAGCGGTGGTGGCATCTACCATGACCACCATTTGTGTGTTTGTGCCAATTGTTTTTGTAGAAGGCATTGCAGGGCAACTGTTTCGCGATCAGGCACTGACGGTGACTTTTTCTTTGGTGGCTTCTTTGTTGGTTGCACTTACGGTCATTCCAATGTTGGCTTCTTTGCAGTTTAGCTGGATGGAAGAATTTGCCGATGTGGAAAAACGACGCCAAGAATTGGGGCGAAGCAGTTCTGAAGGAACGGCGAAAGTGCTTGCCAAACTTGGCCAATTGTCCACAAAAATTGGGCATTTCATTTTGGCGTGTTTGGGGCCACTCTTTTGGGCTTTTGATCAAGTTGTGGGGCGTGCATATGGCATCTACCCTGGCATTATTCGGTGGGCTTTGAGGCATCGGGCTGTTGTGCTTGTTGGTGCTGTGGTTCTGTTGGTGGGGTCTTTGTCTTTTGGTAAATATTTGGGCAGTGAGTTGATTCCAGAAATGAGCCAAGGGCAATTTTCTATTAATGTTGAAATGCCATTGGGTTCGCCTTTGATTGCAACCATCCAAACTGTACAGGCCATTGAAAACATCGTTCGAGAACAACCTGCTGTAAGGGTGGTTTACAGTATGGTTGGAACTGGAGGTGCTACGGGCGGGAATGCAGGTGAAGAACGCGAAAATGTGGGAGTTGTAAATGTTGTTTTGCACGAAGGATTTATTCGAGAACGTGAAACGGCAGTTATGGAAGCATTGCGCCTTGCTATTCAAGAAATTCCCGCAGTCGACTTTAAATTTGCGCGTCCATCTTTGTTTTCGTCAAAAACGCCAGTTGAAGTAGAAATTGGGGGGTATAATCTGCAAACATTGCAAATGTTGGCAGGGGATATGACCGGACGAATGATGAAGATTCCTGGGCTTGCTGATGTTAAAACAACAGCCGAAGGTGGAACGCCCGAAGTTCAAATTCGGTTTGATCGAAAGCGGGTGGCTCAAATGGGAACAACCATAAATGCCATTGGTGATATCATTCGCAATCAGGTTCAGGGTGAAGTGGCAACACAACTGACACGCGGGGATCGCCGTGTAGATATTCGGGTGCGTTCGGACGAAGAATATCGCAGCACGGTTGACGATTTAAAACGATTGATTATTAGCCCTGCCAATGCGGCAAGCCCTGTGCCATTGTCTGTTGTTGCAGATTTAAGTGTGGAGATGGGACCTGCTGAAATTCGGCGCATAGACCAAGAGCGCGTGGCCCTTATTTCTGCCAACCTTGAAGGACGCGATTTGAGTGATGTGGTGACAGATATAGAGCGAGAAATTGATCAAATTCGATTGCCCGCGGAATTTACCATGAAGGTTGGTGGGCAAAATGAAGAACGAAAGCGCTCGTTTGAAAGTATGATGCTTGCCATTGGGTTGGCTATATTTTTGGTTTATTTGGTTATGGCATCTCAGTTTGAGTCTTTGATTCATCCATTTGTCATTATGTTTGCCATTCCATTTGCGCTTGTAGGGGTGGTTGGTGTGTTGCTGGCAACGGGTCAGGCGGTAAGTGTGGTTGTGCTTATTGGTTTGATTATGTTGGCGGGTATTGTGGTAAACAATGCCATTGTTTTAATTGATTATATCAATATGTTAAGACGCGACCAAGGTATGGACAAAATGACGGCCATTGAAGAGGCTGGCAAGGTAAGATTGCGACCTATTTTAATGACCACGTCAACAACCGTTTTGGGGCTGTTGCCAATGGCTTTGGGGATTTTTGATTTTCAACCCTTTATCGCCAGTTCTGATGCCTTTTTAAGTGGTGTTTTACCAGCAGATTTGGCTGGCGGGATTATGGTGTTGTTGAAAATGTTTTTCCCTGTTGGGCAAGGAGCAGAAATTCGAGCCCCAATGGCCATTACTGTTATTGGTGGATTGGTGATTTCTACATTGGTTACTTTGGTTTTAATTCCTACCATTTATTCATTGGCAGATCGAAAAGCTTAATATGGAAGAATCGGTTTCAGATATTGCCATTCGAGAACGGTTGGCACAATATTCTTTGTCAGAATTAGAAGATGTGCTTGCCCATGTCGATCGAGATACCTATCCCGACAGAGAACGCCTGGTGACTCAAGAAATTGAATCGCGGTTGGCATCTGTTCAGATGGACTCATTTGGTTCAGATACGAATATAGAAAACAGGTCGCCCAGCATTTTGCGGCGTTTGGGGGCTGGCCTTGTCGATTTCTCTATTCAAGTTTTGATTCCTTATATCGTGCTCTATTTTATTGTAAAGGTTATTTATACGCCTTTGTCCGAAAATAAACTGATTCAATATTTGTTTCCTCCTGATACACCTGCTATGGGTGGAGGCAGAGGGGGGGGCAGGGGGCGTGGAAGCAATGATATTTGGTCCGATGTTTCGGCGAATTGGGAGTCTTTTTATGGTTTTGTGACGGGCCTGGTTTCTTTGCAGCCTGAAGCGATATCAACCCTTAAGGTTGTTGGTGAATATTTTTTGGTTTATTTGTTGTTTCGGATGTTTTGGACGTGTTGGGGGCTTAGCAAATCGGGTGCAACTTCTGGTATGAAGGAGGTTGGGATTGAATTGAGGCGGGCTGATGGGGAAGGTTTAACAAGCTTAAAAGTATTGAGTCGATTTGTATTACAACACATTTTGTTTATTCTCACATTGGGCCTGAGTGGTTTGTGGGCGTTGTGGGACAAAGAGAAATGCGCTTTGCATGATCGGTTATTGGGTATGCGTTTGGTTCGGGTATTGCGGTCTTGGGAGAAGTCGGATCAGGAACGCAAATTTGATTAGAAGGTTGCTTTTTTTGAGAGCTTTTATTATACTCAAGAAACCTCGTTGTTTCCCTACGATATTTGTCCCTGCCGCAGGTTTGGAACACACCCAAATTGAATTTAACTCTTCCCTAAATACATTATTTTTCTAATTTCTTGCGAAACTTTTGAGCATGTGTGTTCGTCTAACCTCACGAATTGTACATGTCAAAGGAGTATGGTTTATGCAGAAGCAAATTTGCAGTTTCGTGCTTGCTGTGGCATTGTTGTTGACGTGTTTTGCGCCCAATGCAGAAGCAGGTTCGGTTTTTACCACGCGACGAACGTTTGGTGTTTTGTTTTTAAGTGGCAGTGTGTTGATGGCTAAAAAAGCAATCGATTTCAAACGCGATGCGGATGATATTTATGATGCTTACAAACTTGCTCGAAATGCCCAAGCGGCTAATGACTTGTTTGAGCGCGCCAGTGATCGAGACACCAAAAGTCAAATGAGTATCGGTCTTTCGGCTGTTTTATTGGTAAGTGGTTTGCGTTTGCTCATTCACAGTGGCATTGATAATAATATTCCCAAAATTGACCGACGCATTAATATTGATGTGTCAAGTGACATCCACCAAAAAAAGGTGGGATTGGCCTTAAAAAGACAGTTTTAACGGGGCTGGATAACAACAGAAAGTATTGTTGCCCCGTGGGGGCGAGGAGAACGTTATGAATTATGGTTTTTGGAGCCGATTGGTTCAGTTCGGCTTGGTGGGTGTTGTTGTGGCAATGGTGGGATTAGGTGGGTGTGGGCGAGAACGTGCAAATCCAATAGACCCAGGTTTTCAAGGGAGTGAAGCTTTAAGTCCTCCAAGCAATATTACTGCTGTTGGAGATATTGGTCAGATACGTTTAACTTGGAATGCAATTAACAGCACCAATTTGGCCGGATATGGTATTTGGCGTTCAACATCTGCAACAGGGAGTTTTGAACGTTTGGAAGGAGAAGCAGCAGATACAGCGTTTACGACCAGTCGAACCACTTTTGTTGACTCCTCGCTTAATGTGACAAGTGCCAAAGTTTATTTTTATAAAATCAATACAACGGATATCGCAGGCCGTTCGAGTGCATTATCGGCTTTTGTAAGTGCAGAAGTGCAAGTAGATAACAGACCTCCTGCGGCCCCCAGTGATTTGTCTGTGGTTTTAGACGAAGTGTCACAACAAGTGACGCTTTTTTGGACTGCACCCACTGTTGATGTGGGCAATCAGTTGCTTACGGGTGTTAAAGATTATAAAGTTTTTCGGTCAAAAAATTCAACTGACGCGTTTGTATTGGTTGCAACTTTGTCAGCTGATTCTGGCGGTACATATACAGACAAAGATCAATTGGATCCAGAAGCCCAATATTTTTACCGAGTCAGTGCCGTTGATGCCAATGGCAATGAAAGTAGTCGGTCGGGTGTTGCTGGGTTTTCTGGAACAAGTACGGCTATTTTGGCGGCTCCAACGGGGCTTCAAGCTACGGGTGCAATTGGTGAGATTGTTGTGCGTTGGAATTCAGTAAGTGACCCCAATCTCTTGGGGTATCTGGTGTTGCGTTCTGAAACGACAACTGGAACCTTTGCACCGGTTACAGCCGATACGTTGTTCACCACAGGCCAGTCTACATACACAGACCAAAATGTTGTACCTGAAAAAGTTTATTATTACAAAGTTCAAGCTGTGGCTCAAGATACCGAGCTGGGTGTTGTACGGAGCGTGGTTTCTTCTTTTAAAGACGGCCAGTCGTTACAAGACGAAAGACCTCCTGCTGCGCCAACAGACCTGATTGCAAGCTTGAATGACAACAACTTTAGATCTGTTTCCCTTACCTGGACACCTCCAACACAAGACAGCAATGGGGGGGATATTACGGGGTTGGTTTCTTATCAGGTTTTCAGATCTCGTGAAACCAGCAATTCATTTGTGCTATTGGCGACTATTCCTGCCACACAAGCGGTTTATCAAGATACATCTGTTGAGTTTTTGACACGATATTTTTATACCGTAAGTGCTGTTGATGGTGCTGGAAATGTTGGGCCAAGATCGTCAGCTGTATCTGTGACAACAAAAGGATTGGCCACACCGGCCAATTTGGTGGCAACAAATGGCGTTCAAAAAATCACTCTCACGTGGAATGCCAATACAGAACCTGAATTGACGGGCTATGAGGTGTTGCGCTTTAATGCGCCAACAGACGCAAGCCCCAATGCAACATTTTCATCTATTCTGACAACATATGTCGATACGCCTGTCACGGCAGGTCAAACCTTTGTGTATCGTGTGCGTGCTGTGGGTGTGAATAGCTTGCAAAGTGGGCTTTCAAACTTTGCATCGGCTCAAGCCAATGAAGCTCCCCCAGTTTTGGCCACGCCGCGCAACGTGACAGCAACGGGTAGCATTGGACGAATTACGATATCTTGGTCGGCAAATACCGAGACCCAGTTGACAGGGTATCGGGTGCTAAAATACACCGATCCATCGCAGACAACTGCTTTGGCGACTTTTTCATCGGTCAAAACGACCTTTGTTGATTCCCCACTTGCTCAAGGACAAACATTTGTCTATCGCGTTCAAGCATTGGGTAGTGGTGGGGTAACAAGTGATCTGTCGCTGTTTGCATCTGCAACCACACTCATAGATGACAGCGCACCAGCCACACCAAGTCCATTTGCGGCGGTGCTCAATGGTTCAACGACGATCAAGCTCACTTGGAGTGCACCGCGCAAAGACAGCAATGGTGGGGATTTGACAGGTTTGTCTGGTTTTGTGATTTACAGAGCTGTTGGAACAGCAAGTGCTGGCCTTACGGCCTTAGCATCTGTTGATTCTACATTGCGCACATTTGAAAATGGTAGTTTGGAGTTTAATACAACGTACATCTATCAAATATCTGCCATTGATGCCAGTGGCAATGAAAGTCCTCGATCAAGCAGTGTTACGTTAACAACAGCAACGCAAGGCGCCAGTGTAGCAGCCCCCACAAATGTAACGGCTACCTACAACAGCAATGCCACACCTGTCAGTGTGACAGTGACGTGGACGCCACCTGCAAGCTTTGATAGTTTCCTCGTTCAACGGGCAACATTATCTGCTGGTTCTTCTACGCCATCGGCATTTACCACCTTGGCGTTAGGACAAACGGGTACGAGTTATGTTGATACTTCGATTCAAAGCGGTATCACATATGTTTACCGTATTTCTACAAATTTTTCAGGACAAATTAGCGATCCATCTTCTAATTCTGTTATCCCCATTCCATAATTGGGTTTATGTTTCCTTAAACGGTGCCTTACCTTGCGTAAGGCACCGTTTTTTTGTCTTATAACACGAGACTATTTGTTGAAAAGTGTCATGAATCGAAAGGCATTTTTGTTTTTTAAAATGCCCTCTTTTGTTTTAAAAACAATTATTTATAGAAATGGCATGCCTCTTGCAATGATATGGGGAAGTGCAGGCGTTTTTCCCAGTTAAAAAGGAGGCTTAAATGTGTGATGTTTTATTGATTGGTGATGTTCAAACCCTTCAGACATGGTTTGATGGCTGGATAGGGGATGCAACAAATGCTTGGATGCAAGTAGAAACAGTTGGTGATGCATTGTCCATTTGTAACCAGGTAAAGCCCAAGATTATTTTGGTTGGAGATCACTCTTTAAAAAAAGATTTGCAATTACTAATAAAACAGGCAACCCCATTGTCGCGTGTGGTTATCGTGGGGCATTTTTTTGATGCAAAGTATTTTCAGTTGGTTTTGGATTGGGGCGCAAATGATTTTTGGGTTATACCCATTGGTGTTGACCAACTGAATCAAAAATTGAGAAGATCACGGCTGGCCATAGAGGCGCGCAAGCCCGAGTTAGCGGTGCACAGTCAAAAAGAAGATGAAATGGTTATTGGCACCTCTCAAGATATGGTAACAGCTTTAAGAATGGCCAGTTTGGTGGCCAAAACCGATACCACCGTACTGATTCGAGGGGAAAGTGGCACAGGTAAAGAACTGTTGGCTCGCGAAATACATCGTTTGTCAGGGCGCTCTGGGCCATTTATTGCCTTAAATTGTGCGGCGGTTTCAGAAGGTGTGGCCGAAAGTGAGTTATTTGGTCATGAACGCGGTTCATTTACTGGGGCCGTATCACAGCGATTGGGTTGTTTTGAACAAGCACATGGTGGCACACTCTTTTTAGATGAAGTGGGTGATGCGCCGATGACATTTCAAGCAAAATTATTGCGTGTGTTAGAAAGAAATGAGTTTACCCGCGTTGGAGGGCAACAACTTATTTGTGCCGATGTGCGCATCATCGCCGCAACAAATGGCGATATTGAAACGCTCATTGAAGCAGGTGACTTTCGGTTGGATTTGCATTATCGCTTGGGTGCCGTGACGGTATTTTTACCCCCGTTGAAAGACCGTAGAGAAGACTTGCCTGAGATCATTGGAAAGATGGTTGGCAAGTTAAACGAAAAATTACACAAATCGATAAAAGGTGTTTCCAAACAAGCCGTTGAACAACTCTTGGCTTATGAGTGGCCCGGAAATCTTCGGGAGTTGTATCAGGTTTTGCATCGGGCTGTGCTGTTATGCAGGCAAGGCGTGATTGAGGCTGAGCATTTGTATGGAATTGGCGAGGGGAGGCAACAAGAAAATCTGGTGCATATTCAGACATTGTCAGAAATAGAAGAGGCGCATATTGTGCATGTTTTGGATATTGTCGAAGGAAATCGAGGGCGAGCTTGTGATCTTTTGGGTATCTCTCGTCCTACGCTGAGGCGCAAATTGCGGCAATATGCATTAGAAGTAGATACAGTTCAAGCTTGACTCTATACAACTGTGGCCCCATAATACACTTGTTTACGTATTCATGTTGGCGATAAAAAAAGCAGAGTCATTATTTTGAATGGAAAGGCGTGTACATATGGGTTATTTGATTGATTTGGTCTGTACAAAAACTGGAAAATCTTATACAAAAGATGCCTTGTGGAATTTGAGTGAGGTTGGGGCGCCTTTATTTGCTCGGTATGATTTGGATGCTGTTCGAAAAAAGGTCAAAAAAGAGGATTTGGCCAGCAGAATACCAACGATGTGGCGCTATGAAGAGGTGATGCCTGTTGAAGATAAGCAATTTTGTGTCAGTTTGGGAGAAGGGTATACGCCGTTGTTGCAAGCCTCTTCTTTGGGGCGGAAATTAGGTGTGCCGAACCTATTTGTAAAAGAGGAAGGGGTTAATCCGACGGGTTCTTTCAAAGCCCGAGGGATGTCTGCGGCCATCTCGCGGGCGGCAGAGTTGGGGGCGCGGGCAATTGCAATCCCATCAGCTGGCAATGCGGGGGGAGCCACAGCGGCCTATGCGGCACGAGCCGGTTTGTCTTCGCATATTTTTATGCCCAAAGATGTTCCTCAAGCCAACTATATTGAGTGTGTGGTGTTGGGGGCTCAGGTAGAGCTGGTGGATGGTTTGATTTCAGATTGTGGAAAAATTGTGGCCCAACGCAAAGAAGCCGAAGGATGGTTTGATATCTCTACGCTGAAGGAACCATATCGCGTAGAAGGAAAAAAAACCATGGGTTATGAATTGGCCGAACAGTTTGATTGGGAGTTGCCAGATGTTGTTGTCTATCCAACTGGTGGTGGCACGGGCCTTATTGGCATGTGGAAAGCGTTTGATGAAATGGAGCAACTGGGTTGGATTGGAAGTAAACGCCCACGTATGGTGTCTGTTCAAGCCGCTGGGTGTGCACCCATCGTGCGTGCTTACGAATCGGGGGCTTTGTCTGCTGAGCCTTGGCAAAATGCCCAAACCAAAGCATCAGGGCTTCGTGTTCCTGCTGCTGTCGGTGACTTTTTGATGCTCAATGCCATTCGTGAAAGTCAAGGGTGTGCCGTTTCTGTAACAGATGAAGAGTTAATGGATGGCGTTACTGAAATGGCACGTGCTTTGGGCATCTTTCCAGCACCTGAAGGCGGGGCAACTCTGGCGGGGTTAAAAAAGTTAATTGCTCAAAATTGGATACTTGAATCAGATCGTGTGGTGTTGTTTAATACGGGAACAAGCTTGAAATATCTTGAGCTTTTCCAGTAGAATAGGGCTTTTTTATGACACCAAATGAGTTGGTGCGTTTGCTTGCGCTTATCGGCGCCCATTTGCCTTCTGTTCTGAGTGCTCGGTTCGTAGGGGTGTTGCCAACGGAACTGAAGAACATGGTTTCACTCCAGGTTGAACCGGTTCGTCACCTGGAACGAGAACAACTGTCTGTGGTTGAGCAAGCGTTGCTAAGCGATTTAGACGCTCTATTTGATGATGAGGGGGCTGCCGAACGTGAAATTTTGCCTTTGCGTGTTGCCGATGTGATGGCCCTTGTATTGCGCCAAGCCACCATTTCTCGCAGTGCTGATGTGATTCGGCGTTTACCAGACGATTTGCAAAGTGAAATATTGCATCTTTTGGCTGCGCAGAGTTGGGCTGCTTGGGAGAGACGCTTAGGAACGGGTGAATTGCAAGTGATGGTTGCTCTAAAAGATGCGCTTGGTTTGCCCCACTTTGAGGTGTCGCCTCAATTTGTGGCAGAAATATTGCACCAAATCCAAACCCCTCAGGACGTGCGTAGAAATTTGACGTATATGTATGAAAAAGAACCTGATTCAACGGGTTATATACAAAACTATCTCTATGGTTTTGAATCTCTGGTTAAGTTGCCAGACCGCGAGCTCCAAGTTGTATTGCAAGGTGTAGACCATTGGGATCTCATATTGGCCATGAGGGCTATACCTGCCAATGTTCGACGTAAAATATTGTCCAATTTATCTCAACGGCGTACAAAGATGTTTGAAGATGATGAAGCCACACTCGAAAACGTAGACGATGCCCAAGTTGAAATGCTACAACATCAGATATTGGATCGGGCACGGTTGTTATATGAAGCAGGCCAAATTCATACGTATTTGGGATCTGTGGTCGGGCAAGAAGGGGATGTTGATTTATCTGCGGTGTCTTTAGGTGGTGGGGGAGAGGGAAAGTCATTGGCCGGACTTGAGAAAAAAAAGGCCCCATCCAAATATGTGGCGGGTTTAATTGCGATTTTGGCAATGATAGGGATGGGATTTGTTTTCGTCAATTGGTTTGGACAATCGCAAATATCTATAGATGCCACTAAAAGTGGGAAAGTGTTGGTGTCGGACGAGGTAGAAGACGGGGGTGAGATAACCCGTGATGAAGGCCGTACAGTACAACGCATGGGGAAAAATTTGGGCAGTGCTGCAGTTATTTCGGGGCGGGCATTGTTGATGACTGGAGAGTCTGTAAGATCGTTGAATGACTCAGAAATTAAGATGGGTGATCGCATAAAAACCGATTCAGATGGCAGGGCTTCTGTGGTTTTAACGGGTGATGTGGGGCAGATGCAAGTGGAGCCAGATACAGATGTACAAGTTGGTCAGGTCGATTCATCAGAACCAGGTGCACCGCAGTTGGATTTGCGCGTGGGCAATATATGGGTAAAGGTAAAAGATCCTGCATTGGAAGTGCGTTCGCCCCTTGCCCAAATTACGGCCTCAGAAGGCGCGCTTTATCATTTGCGAATTACCTTAAATGCTACCACGACCCTATCTGTTCATGGGGGAACGGTCTGGATACAAGCTTCAAATGGGGGCGGGTTGCATGTGCTGGGTCTTGGAGAGCGTTTGCGTATTGATCCCGATGGAGATATAGACAGAGACCGGCATGTTGAAATATCCAAATGGCAAGGCAATGATGAATGAAGTTTATGCAAGGTTGTGCCGATGATTATGTAAGCCATCTTGCCTGCATAAAAAAGAGGATATTGCACCATGAAACCCATTTATTCATTATGTTTTTTTGTATCTTTGATTGGTTTTGCTTGGATTTTCCCCGCAGAGGCTGCCAAAGAGACCATATTTGGTCTGGAAAAAGTGGTTATTACAGGAGTTGATGATCCCAATGCGCGTCCAGAGCGACTGCTTTTGGTATCGGGTAGCTTAAAACTTGTTGGTATGGGGAGAGATGGAAACACTTGGCAAACCGTAACTTATATTCCTCAACGGCCAGCCGCACCACGCTCGGACTATGGCACCTTCAAGCGTTTTGGAAACCAGCTTGTTTTTTATTCTTACATTACATTTCGTCAGTTTGTCGGCACGATTCAACCCGATGGAGAACGGTTGATCGTTGATCGGTATAACGCTCGGGCAGGCAAACGGCAACAAGAGACCTGGTATTTGGTGCGAGGTGGACAAAATTTGTAGTTTTTAGGCAATACTATAAAAAAGAGCCAGCAAATTTATTTGTTGGCTCTTTTTATGTTTTGTCAACAATTTCTGCCGCTTGAAAGCCACTGCGTACGGCACTTTCGATTGTTGCGGGCAGTCCGGTATTGACCCAATCACCAGCTAAGAGGAGTTGGGGATGATGGGTTTGTGTGTGTGGTGGTATTTGGCCCAATGGAAGGGTTTGGGTTGCGCGATGTTCGCAGATAACGCGTGCGTGTTGTAAAACGGCTTTTTGGGCTTCTGGCACAACAGATTGAAATTCTTGATGGGCCCATTCTGCGATGTCTTTGTGAGGCATTTGAGCCAATTGGTGTGCAGCGCTGGCAATAAGCGTGATGTGGCCTTGTGAGGCTTTGTCATGGTTTTGATAAAGAGAGGCTTTGTGAAATGCCCATTCCATTTTTGTACCCAGCATTCCAATGATAGGCTTGTCTAAGGTGGGGCGATCATACCAGAGATTAACAGAGAGTATGGGGGATGGACGGTAGGAAATAAGAAGGTGTAAAAGGTCTGCAAATGGATCCATGGGCAATATTTTTGCCAATGCGTGAGGGGGAAGTGCACTGATGATCATGTCGGGTGAATAGATGTGCCCATTGGAGAGGTGTAAACGCACTTTTTGTGGTGATGTTACCTCTAATTTTTTGGCATAAACGCCCAATTCGAGTGTTTGGTTGTGCGTAGTGAGATAAGATTTTGCCTGGTCAAATAAGAGGTTGCTCAGGCCCATTCTGGCATATCCTAAAAGAGAACCATCGGCAGATGAAAAGAAGGCTTCATTAAGAACTGTTTGTAAATGTTGGGCAGGGGCCTGGTGTGGCATTTGGTTTAAGGCCGCCAAACACAAAGGATTCCAGAAAACTTCTTGAAGGCGGGTGGTTTGTTTGCATTGGGTGAGCCATTGGGCAACAGACAGATGGGGGGGCAATGTCTTTTTAAGCTCGGGCTTTAATTTTGCCAATGGCACAATATCTTTCATTGTGACGGCTTTAAAACGCAAAAAACCCACCAGCACGTTGAGTGGGGCTGGGAGGTATTTGGGAAATCGCAGGGTGGTTGCACCTGTTGATGGGTGGCGATATTCAAGGTGGAATTCGTTTTGAAAGACAATGTTTTCATGGGTGCCTAATGTTTTGAGCAAATGCAATGTTGCCCAATAGCATTTCATAAAAAGGTGTTGCCCATTGTCTATGGTATCACCCGTGACGGGGTCGGTAATAGAAAATGCGCGTCCTCCCAATATTTGGCGTCGCTCAATAAGCGTGACCTGATGCCCCAATTCGGTGAGCTTGACGGTTGCGGCTAACCCCGCAAATCCCCCTCCAATGACCACCACACTTTTCAAGGTTGTGACCTTTTTGAATAAAACCAACTGCCCATCCAATATTTGAGTGCAATGCTCAATTTGTGTGGATTTGACAGGCGAATTTTGGAGTCAAAAATATTGTAATCGGCTTTTTCGATTTGGGAGAGTAGGCCTGCATATATTTTGCCCATAATTTCTGCGGGAAACATTTTGGGGCGATCTGCTTTTGGCAATAGACGTGCCGCTTCTTGATAATAATGGTGGGTGCGTGTGGCTTGGAACGTCATCATTTTGACAAATGAGGAATTGTAATGCTGTTGGGCGAGATCTTTTTCTGTGTATGAAAACGTTTCAAAATCTTCAGCAGGCAAATAAATGCGGTTTTGTAAATAGTCTGTATGTACATCTCGCATGATGTTGGTTAATTGTAGAGCAAGCCCGAGGTTAATGGCATAGTCTTTGGTTTGGGGATTTGAGTAACCAAAAATCTCAATGCAAATCAGCCCCACAACAGAAGCCACCCGATAGCAATATTGGTACAGTTCATCAAATGTTTCGTAGCGATTTTTGACCAAATCCATTTCAACCCCATCAATAAGTGCAACGAAATGTTCTTTGGGAATTGCAAAATCTTGAAGGGTATTTTGTAGATTGATGGCGATGGGGTGGGTCGGAGAGCCGTGATAACAGGCTTGGAGTTCGTTGCGCCAAATATCAATGTCGTGTTTTGCTTGGTCTTTAGACGGCGCATCGTCAATAATGTCGTCTGTATGGCGGCTAAAGGCATAGGCCGCAAAAATGGCTTCTCTTTTTTTCTTCGGTAAAAAAACAAACGCATAATAAAAGTTGGTGCGTGCAGCTTTCACCAGTTTTGCTGTGTGTTGTTTGAAATTCATTATGTGCGCCAGTAAAAAGGCCAAAAGGCTTTGTATAAAATGTGTGACAGATCGTTTTTTTGCAGCTTGGGGCGGTGATGAAAAATATCAAAATCATTTTGTTGAATTTTGTTCAAAATTTCTCGCCCACCCAACCATGTTAGGCGCAGTTCATAGCGCAAACGCCCATGCACTTGAGACAGCAATGGTTTGCCACTTTGAAAACATTTTTCAGTATGTTGGATGAGGTGCGTGAGAAGCGCTTTGAAATGGGGAGTTACTCGTTTTTGTTGTAAATCTTCTTCTGAAACACCAAAGTTTTGCATTTCTGTTTTGGGTAAATAGATGCGGTTTCGCGAAAAATCTATGGCAATGTCTTGCCAGAAATTGGCCAGTTGTAATGCGGTGCAAATGGCATCTGAGTAGTGGGCAACTTGTGCTGAATGATAACCAAACAAGTGCAAAATAAGACGGCCAACTGGATTGGCTGAGTAGGTGCAATAATGATGTAATTCATCTAATGTTTCATGACGATCGTGTTCCACATCCATCAAAAATGCGGTGAGCAAATCTTTTAATAATTGGATGGGAATTTGTTGGGTATGTATGGTGTGTGCCAGTGCGGTAAAAATAGGGCCATCTGGGCTTTTGTGGCAGGTATCCAATTTGTCTTTCCAGTTTTTGAGCTGAGCAAGTCGCTCTGGCTTGGATAGGCCAGGTTCATCGGCAATGTCATCTGCAGTTCTGGCAAAGGCATAAATGGCGTGAACGTGGGGGCGCACCTGTTTGGGAATGAGTAAAGAACCCACAGGGAAGTTCTCATAATGGGCCTTGGTGAGGTTGGCACAATGGGCATAGGCCTCTGAAAGCAGAATGGGGTTGGGGGCAGGGGGAGTGTTTACATTTTTTCTCATAGGTCATAAGGTAAGATATTGCATGGATATCGGCAATTTCTTTCCAAAACGACACTTGGCTTTTGACTTGTTTGGTGTATATTGAGAAAAGTTTCCCAAAAATTATGAGGAGGCATGGTTTCATGAAAAAAAAGGCTGATATAAAAGTTTTACCACCTGATAGCACTGGCACACACGCACACCAATTACATCTTTATTATGGCTTTGGAAAAGGCAAAACGACGTGCTGTATGGGGTTGGCATTGCGGGCATTAGGCGCGGGGCATCGGGTGGCTCTTGTTCAGTTTGATAAAGGCTATGACGGTGAAAATGAGCATTATGCTGAACGAAGAATTTTGCGCACGTTAGACGGTATTGATTTGGTGCCCACCGGATGTGAGCGCATGTTAGATGATGGTTCCTTTCGTTTTGGTGTAGAACAAAGAGATATTGCCGAAGCCCAGCGTGGGTTACAAGAAGCCCAAAAGTTAATTCGTGAAGGTCGCCATCATTTGGTTGTATTGGATGAAATTTTGGCCGCAGTGGCGTATGATTTGTTAGAGCAGACCGATGTGATGGATTTGATAAGCCTTTGGCAAATATCAAAACCCTGTGAACTTGTTATGTCTGGGCACAAGGTATGGGAGGATTTGCTTGAACAGGCAGATTTGGTTACTGAAATGCGCAAAGTGAAACACTATTATGCCAAAGGTGTTCCTGCCAGAGTGGGTGTTGAATTTTGATCAGGGAGAGATGATACATGTGGCACTCGTTTTTTTTTGTGGGCATTGGAGGCGCATTGGGGGCGATGGGGCGCTATGGCTTGGCTCTTGTTGCCGATCGTGTGGTGGGAACCGCATTTGCTTGGGGCACGTTGGTTGCAAATTTACTGGGATGTTTATTGATTGGCTTTGCACTGGCACTTGCTGATGCACGTGTTGTTCTTGGACCTTCGGAACGGCTGTTTTTTATGACTGGTTTTTTAGGGGCATTAACAACTTTTTCGACCTATGCCTTAGAAAGTGTTTTATATGCCAAGTCTGGGGCTTGGAGCACCGCATTTTTTAATATTTTTATGAATCACTTATTGGGTATAGCTCTGGTTTTGGTGGGGCTTTGGTTGGGGGGGCGTGTGGTTGCCATGATGGGAGAGTAAAAAGAAAAAGGATGTGCTTTTTTATCCATAGAAAAGAAGCCCCGAATGGCATTTGCCATTCGGGGCTTCTTAACTTATTTGTATTTGGCTTTCAGTGTTTTGCCTTGTTCGGCACTGCGACAGGCCAAATCGAGAATGTGGATGGGGCGCCTGGACCATTCGGGGGTAATGATGAGGTCTTCCTCTTTGGCCAAGTGATTGGCAATATTACCATAATACTTGGGATACTGACTGGGTGGGTTTTCGCCCGTAGTGACCACCTTGCGGTTGCCTTTCATTTGAATGATCTCATACGTTCGTCCATCAAAAATGTAAGACCCTTCTGTGCCTGTAATTTCAAGCCAACCTTTTTTTGCATTAGAAGCCATGCTGGACATCGTTAAGTTGATCCAACCGCCATTGGCAAATCGCACAATTGCCGAGGCTTCATCTTCGTTGGTATCTTTTTTCCAGGCCGTTTTTTGTGCCCACAAACCATTGTGTGCAAAACCAGTGACTTCAGATATGTCAGACTTTAAGAGTTGAAGAGAATATTCAAGCAGGTGAACGCCCCAATCGTAAAGAATGCCGCCAGATATAGACTTGCTGCTTCGCCACCAATCGCCGGGTTTGCCATATCCACCCATGTGTGCTTCTATGCGATAGATGTCTCCAATGACTTTGCGTTTGTGGATGTTTTTGAGGGCTTCAAGCACACAGCCGTCCCAATGGCGGTTGTGGTACGTGGATAGCAGAAGTTTTCGCTTTTTTGCTTCGCGAATCATGGCGTCACACTCGGCCGTGGTAATGGCTAAGGGTTTTTCACTAATGACATGTCGTCCTGCGCGCAGGCATTGTAGGGCTATTTGAGCATGGGTGTTGTGTGGTGTGATGATGACGACCAAGTTGACATCGGATTCTTGGAGCATCTTGTCAACCGTGTTGTAGGTTTGGATGCCAGGAAATTCTTCTTCGGCAACTTTGAGGCGCGAAGGATCTATTTCTGAAACTGCAACAGGTGTCATGCCTGCGCGCTTCATAAAGGTGAGGTGTTGGCGGCCCATATTAAAGGCACCGCCATATCCAATAACGCCTACTTTGATCGCACGTGCATTTTTAAATTGTGGCATAGCATTTCCTTTTTGAGTGAGAAGAATGGAATAACGGTTTTTGGAGTGGGCGCATTATTGTCCCAATCCAGCATCTTTGAAAATTTGTTCATGTTCATTGGCCAAAAGATTGAGTGCCTCTTGAGGGGGGCGCACATTGTCAATGGCTTCACCTAAATACCGTTGGGAGACAGCCAACAGTTCATTGTAAACGGGGACGTTCCAAAAGTCTTGCACATAGTCGAGTGATTCAGCAAATGGAGCATTATAGGGTGTGGCGTTTTTAAAGGCTTCACTTTTTAAGATATCGGTGTTGGCCGTGAATCCGGCATCTTTGGTGATCCATTCCTTTTGAATATTGTTTTGCAAAAACCAGGCAATAAATTTTTTGGATAATTCTTGTTGCTCTTTGGACACTTTGGTTGAAATGCTAAATCCTTGACCGCCCAAACTAATTGCTCTGCGGTTTTGAGTAGATATTTTGACCGGTTTGCCACCTATGGTCATCATTTCGTTTGCTTTTATTTGGGGCACCATAAAAAATCCTGCTTTATCGCCCATTTGTTTTACGATGCCGGGAAAAAATGCAAAATAATTCATACTCATGGCTGTAGAGCCATTTATAAATGCTTCGTAGGTTTTGCCATAATCAAAATTGGAAGCCCCGTTTGGTGACAGCGCAATGAGGCTTTTAAAGAATTCGACACCCGCAGCCACTTCAGGTTTGTTGACATGGCCCTGAACTTGAAATGTGTTGCTGTTTCCCCAAGTGCCACCAAACCCCCACATAAACATTTGGAACCCCATGGTGAGCGAGTCGTAACCGCGGCCTGTTAACAGGGCGCATCCGTATTGTTTGTCGTTTGGTCGATAAAAGAATTCGGCAATTTCTTTAAACTCTTTCCAGGTGTTGGGTGTGGTGAGATCTCGGCCATATTTTTGTTTAAAGGCCGATTTTTCTTGTTCATTTTCAAACCAATCTTTGCGATAAACAAACCCAACGGCATCTGTTTCACAAGGTGCTGCATAAAATTTCCCACTGTCTGGAGGATATTCACAAAGGTATTTGGCGGCACGTGGGTGGATTTTACTCATATCTGTTGCCGATGGCAACCAGTCTGTCAACTCAACGTAAAGCCCACGTGTGGCGCCTCGGCCAATCCACTGGCTGTCGCCTATTACCATGTCAAAATCGGTGACCTGGTTGCCAAAGTTTAGAAACACTTGATCTTGGTAAGACGACCACGGAATTTGATGCACTTTGACGGCAATTCCGGTTTCTTTTTCAAATTGGTTGCCTAACTCTTGAAGGCCTACGGCAGGATCCCATTGTGCCCACCAAATGGTAATGGCTTTTTTGTTATCTGATTGTGGAGATTGTGTACCACAACCCAGTGTGACAATGAAAAAGCTTATGCAAAACATAAGCTTAAGCAGATATTTCATAGATGCTCCCCCAAAAAGTGACAATAGAAATTACGGGACGCTGATGTGATAAGGAAAAAAGAACGCGCTGTCAAGTGGTTCGCATATGGGATCTGTTTGAGAAGGTCTTGCTTTTTCTGTGGGGTGCCTTATTTTGATCATTGTGGATAAAATGAAACAAAAGCAGTCGCGTTTATTCCCGATATTGTGGTATTGTTAATGTGATGTACTGGTCGTTTTGGGGATTGGAATGGAGGATATGGGCGTGGATTTGGATGATGATGTGGATATAGAGAAGGTTGCTGAGGGATGTCGGTTTACCGAAGGCCCAGCAGCAGATGCTGATGGCAATTTGTTTTTTTCAGATTCTCCCAATAACCGTATTATGGTGTTGCGTTCTAATGGCAAAACGGAGGTTTGGAAACAACCTTGTGGCAGGGCAAATGGGATGAACTTTGATGCCGATGGCCGATTGGTTACCTGTTGTGCACAAGGCGATGGGGGGGCAAGGGAGGTTCAGCGCTATGAACACGATGGTTCTGTGACCGTTTTGGCCTCGCAGTATGAGGGCAAGCGGTTAAATAGCCCCAATGATTTGTGTTTTGATCCCCAAGGGCGTATTTATTTTACAGATCCGCGATATGGTGATCGCTCAGACCTTGAACAAGATGTGATGGGTGTGTATCGCATTGAAAATGATGGACAGTTGACGCGCGTGATTGATGATGTGGAAACACCCAATGGCATTTTGATGACGCCTGATGGGCGAACGATTTATTTGGTTGATAACAATCCCGATGAAGGTGGGGCGCGAACCCTGCTTACCTATGGTTATGACGTTGGAACGGATACCTGGTTACGCAAAGCTGAGTTGTATGATTTTGCTCCAGGACGCGGTGGTGATGGGATGGTTTTGGATATGGAAGGCAATGTTTATTTAACGGCTGGCGTGGGAGAGTTGGGTGGGGTGTATGTGTTTTCTGCACAAGGCCAGCAATACAGTTTTTTACCCACCCCAGAGACTCCAACCAATTGTACTTTTGGTGGTCCAGATTTGAGCACATTGTATATTACGGCCAGCACATCGGTTTATGCAGTTGAATGCCAAGTTCCTGGTTGTCTTGCTTTTCCGCGTTTATCTTAGCTGATTGGAGGTTGGAAATGAAAATTGGTGTTACTCAGATTATTTTGGGCAGTTGGTCGTTGGAAGATACGTTGGATTTGTGTCAGGAAGCAGGATATGAAGCACTCGAATTGGTATTTGGGGCTGGGCGTGATCCTCATGTGGATATGAGTGATGACGAAATTAGGACGGTTAAGAAAAAATGTGACGATGCGGGTGTTGAGGTGACCAGTGCCATTGCTTGGTATGAAGACCGAGGCAATATGTTGAGTTTGAATTCGGCGGCAAATGAAGCGGGTTTAAAGTGTTTGACGCGCGCAATTGATATCGCAAATGTGATGGATGTGGGGGCGATTTTGTTGCACCCTGGGCAATTAACGGTTGAGGGTACCTATGAAGCTGCTTGGGATCGTTTTTTGGGTATGATGAAAGAAATTGCGCCATATGCCCAAGAAAAAAAGGTGGCCGTAGGTATTGAAAATGTTTGGAATAAGTTTTTGTTGACACCTCGTGAAAATGCCGAATTTGTCGATGCGATTGGAAATGATTTTGTGGGTGTCTATCTGGATACTGCCAATATGATGTTTTATGGATTTCCCGAGCATTGGATACGTGGTTTGGGTAAGCGCATCAAACGCGTACATTTTAAAGATTTCGTACGCAAGGATCGCCAGTTTGTTCCATTGATGGATGGAGACACAGATTGGGCAACCATTGTATCCTTGTTGCGAGAAATGGGGTATGACAATTCGGTGATTCACGAAGTGGGTGGTGATCGAAGTGTGCAAATTGAAATGGCCAAACGCATGAAAAAGATTGTGGGGATGTAATGGGGGAAGATATGAGACGTGTGGCAGCGATTGATGGGGCAGGGCATATTTCTATTATTGATGAGCCCATGCCACAACCCAAACCCGGACAGGTGCTCATAGATGTCAAAGCCAGTATGGTCAGTCCTGGAACAGAGTTGGGCGGAGTAAAGCGCAGACGTGAAAATCCCACAGATGCCCCACCACGACCTTTTGGATATTCCAATGCAGGGGTGGTCATTGGCACGGGGGAAGGATGTGAAGACATTGCATTGGGGACACGTGTGGCGTGTATGGGGGGGGGATATGCCCAACATGCAAGCCATGCATGTATTCCGCGCAATATGGCAGTGCCCATTCCAGATGGGGTGTCGTTTGAACATGCTGCATCTATTCATTTGGTTGCGACAGGGTTGAATGCCTTTCGGCGGGGTGATTTTCGTTTGGGTGAGTTTGTGGGAGTTGTTGGTTTGGGGTTGGTTGGTCAATTTACATGTCAGTTGGCCCGTTTGGCCGGTTGTCATGTAATAGCTTTAGATCAACTGCCCATGCGTTTGGAAAAAGCCAATGTCTGTGGGCTTGAGCGAGGGGTCAATGTGAAAGAAGAAGATCCCATTTCTGTCGCTCCTGTTTTTTCGCGTGGTTATGGTGTGGATGGTGCGGTTATTGCCTTTGGTGGGGATGGCACACAAGCTTTTGTCACGCTTACAAAAATGATTAAAAAGTCACCTGACACCCATCTGATGGGGCGCATTGTTATTGTGGGTGGGGCACGCATAGAACACAATTTTGCAGCTGCATTGGGTAATTTAGATGTGCGCAGTGCTGCACGTACTGGGCCTGGTTACCATGATGAAGCGTGGGAACATGGTGCAGATTATCCCAGTGTGTTTATTCAATGGACAACACGGCGCAATATGGAAGAGTGTTTGATGTTTATGGCCACGGGGGGATTGTTGGTAGATCCATTAATTACCCATCGGGTTGCACTTGATGAGGCACCAAAAGCATGCGAAGACTTAATTCAACACCCTGATCGGGCATTGGGTGTGGTTTTTTTACCATAGAAAATGATATGGCAGATAAAATATATCGCGTGGGTGCGATAGGACATACGGGGCGTGGGAATTATGGGCATGGGTTGCACTTGGCCTATCGGGGATTAGACAATGTGGTTTTTGTCGCCATTGCAGATCCAGATGATGCAGGCCGACAAAAAGCCGTTTCTGAATCTGGAGCTGTGCGTGATTATGTCCATTATGCCGATATGTTGGCCCAAGAGACATTGGATATTGTGAGTGTGTGCCCGCGTTGGGTTGATCAACATGAAGATATGCTATTGGCCTGCATTGAGGCGGGGTGTCATATCTATTGTGAGAAGCCCATGACGGCAGATTTGGCATCTGCAGATCGCATTGTAAAAAAGGCCAAATTGGCCCAGGTGAAGATTGCTGTTGCACACCAAGGTGTGTACTTGCCTCAATTGCAAGCCGTGCGCAATTTGGTTGTTTCTGGGCGCATTGGAAAGCTGTTGGCGATGGAGGCCTATGGAAAACAAGACCGGCGTGGAGGGGGAGAAGATGCATTGGTGTTGGGGACCCATTTGTTTAATATGATGCGTTTTTTTGCGGGTGACCCAACGTCCGTTTTGGGATATGTCAGCAAAAATGGCAAAGCGGTGAAAATTGACGATGCCCAAGAAGCTGGTGAACCTATTGGTCTGATAGCTGGTGATTTTGTCATGAGCACCTATCTGTTTCATGAGGGTGTTACGGGGCATTTTGTCTCGCGCAAAAACCAGCCAGGAAATGGGCGTGGTTATGGCCTTGTTCTTGTGGGGGAGACTGGGCGCATTGCGATAAGTGGCAATGCCAATGATGTTGCTGTATTAGAGGCGTGGGCGCCATGGGAAGGGAAATTGGCTTGGGAAGAATTGGCTGTTCCTAAGGGATCATTACAAGAAGATGGCAATCGGTTGGCTGTTTTAGATCTTATGAATGCAATTGAAAATGATCGCACGCCAATTTCATCCGACGAGGATGCAAGGTGGGCTTTGGAAATGATACATGGTATTTATGCATCTCATTTGTCTAAGGAACGTACAGATTTGCCTTTGTTAAAACGCACACATCCTTTAGCCAGATAATGGGCTAAAAGTTGTGTGGTGCTTCACTTTATGATACATTTGTAATTATAAATTTTTCTGATAGATTTTTTGGGGTGGCGTAGGAGGTTGTGGCATGAAGGTCAATTTTTTAACAGATATAAATCAAGATTTTCATGCATCGGTGCTTTTGGCGGGGTGGCCAGGTATGGGCAGTGTGGGGGTGGGGGCAATTGATTATTTGCGGCGTAAGTTGGATGCAAAACCTTTTGCCGAAGTGGATATGCTCACTTATTTTACGGCAGATGCGGTTGTTGTAGAAGATGGCGTTGCCCGATTGCCCGAAGCGCCTACGCATATTTTTTATGCTGTACCCGAATTGGAATTGATCATTTTTCAAAGTGAAGCACAAATTGGTGGCACACCCGGTATTGAACTGATGGAACACATTTTAAATTTGGGTGAAAAATATGGCGTTGAAACCATTTTGACATGTGCTTCTTATATCATGCCCATTAGTCATAAAGAGCCAGCACAGGTGTTAGGTGTTGCAAATAATGTTGAATTTCGCGATGCACTCTTGCCCAAAGGTGTAGAGGTTTTGCCACAAGGTTTGGTGTCTGGGCTCAATGGTTTGCTCTTGGGATTTGCTGGGTTGCGAAATTTAAATGCGGCCTGTTTGATGGGCACCATGCCCCAATATGCGGCAACGATTCCCAATCCAAAAGCATCGAGAGAAATTGTGCGCGTATTGCAACGTTTTTTAGACTGTGATGTGGATATGAGCGAAATTGATGAAGCTGTGGCGAAAATGGAACATACCATGGAAGACATTGAGTCACAGATTCACAAAGCCTTTTCTTCTATGGAGTCGGATCCGACGGGTGAGTTGGAAATAGAGGGGGTTGAAGAAGATAAAGTCCCTCAATATGTTATGGAGCGTATCGAGGCGCTGTTTGTTGAGGTGCGGCAACAATCTTCACAAGATCAATTTCGCCTTAGGGCAAATGCATTAAAAAAAGAACTCGATCGTTGGAATTTATACCATTTTTATGAAGATCGCTTTTTGGACCTGTTTAAATCTGATTCCGAAAGTGGTGGTTAAGCCCCAGAATTGGTGGTTGCGTTCATTTACCCCCAAACAGCAATGCTGTTTGGGGGTATTTCTTTGAGGTTGGGAAATAGCTTGCCGTACACGCCTTTCAAGCCTAAGTTAAAGCTGTTTAAGCCCAATTGGGATAAAAGGATTTGGGTATCATTTTCGCTTTTTATAGATGAGGTTTTTTATGTCGAATATCAAAATTGATCTTTATAGCGATACATCCACCAAGCCAACACCTGCAATGCGTTCATATATGTGTGAAGCCGAAGTAGGTGATGAGCAAAAGGGCGAGGACCCTACGGTAAATGCTTTACAAGACAAAGTGGCAAAGATGTTGGGCAAAGAGGCGGCCTTGTTGTTGCCATCGGGCACGATGTGCAATCAAATAGCTTATGCGGTTCATTGTCGGGCAGGAGATCTCATTTTAATGGATCGAACGGCGCATCCGCTGATTTCAGAAGCCGGTGGTGCCGCAGTATTGGCAAGAGCAACCATGTATCCGATTGATGGTGAAAACGGTATGTTTACATCTGAGCAGATGGAAGCCGTTATGGAACCCTCTACGCGTTATAAACCGCCTTTTCGGTTGGTATGTGTTGAGCAAACGACCAATAAACCTGGGGGGCGTATATGGCCATTGGCACAGATACAATCTGTGTGCAAAACGGCTCACGATCGTGGTGCGCTTACTCACATGGACGGTGCACGTTTGCTCAATGCCACCGTGGCCACGGGCATTGACCCAAAAGATTATGCAGAACCCTTTGATACCTTATGGATTGATTTGAGCAAGGGATTAGGGGCACCCATTGGGGGGGTGTTGGCAGGATCTGCCACATTTATTCAAGAGGCTTGGCAGTGGAAGCAGCGCATTGGTGGGGCAATGCGCCAAGCGGGGATTATTGCGGCGGCAGGTATTTATGCATTGGATCATCATATTGATCGCATGGCCGAAGACCATGCCCATGCAAAAAGGTTGGCAAAGGGCATTGAAGGCGCACCTGGTATCGCGATTGATGTGGCGGGCGTAGAAACAAATATGGTGCGTTTTGATGTAAAAGGTTTGGGTGTTTCATCCCTTCAATTTGGCGATCAGCTTTTGGCCGAATTTGGTATCCGCGTGAGTACACCTGGTCCCACATTGGTTCGGTTGATTCCGCATTTGGGCATATCTGAGGCCGACGTAGATGAAGCTGCGGCAGCCATTTGCACATTAGCCAAAAAAATAGCCTCATAAGGAGTGGGTGATGAAAATTTATCGGGTGTGTATTTTGGGCTGTCGGGCAAGAGGAACGGCAGCCGCAATGGCTTACAACGCACATCCTCGTTGTAAAATTGTTGGACTGTGTGATTTGCTACCCGAACGACTTCGCGAGTTGGGTGATCGGCTGGGGGTAGATGCGCGCTTTTCTGATTTGGACGAGATGATGCGTCACGTGCAACCCGATGTTGTGGCCATTCCAACGGGCACCGAATTTCATTTTGATTTGGCGATGCGGGTGATTGAATATGGTGCGCACATAGACATTGAAAAACCCCTTTGTGCAACTTTGGAACAAGCGGATATGTTGCTTGCAAAAGCCAAAGAAAAAGGGGTTGAAATTGCCGTGCATCATCAGGGGCGTTCGGGGGCAGCATTACAAGCCGTATCGGGGGCTTTAAAACAAGGTCGTATTGGACGTTTGCGACAGATTGTGGGAAGTGGGAAAGGGTATTATGGTGGGTATGGGCTGATGAATATTGGCACACATTCTATTAATGCGATGTTGGAGCTAACTGGGCATTGTACTCATGTTTGGGCGGATATTCGCACCGACGGCCGTCCTATAGAACCTAAAGATGTGTTGCCATCTCCAAGTGGCATGGGCATAATTGCAGGAGAAGATATTACGGCCACATTGGCATTTGAAAATCGGGCCATCGCTGTTTTGACACAGCATCGATTTCCCGAAATGGATTCGACGGCTCATGGATTTGAAGTTTATGGTACGGAAGGGCGTCTTTTTTGGCACAATTCGGGCGCATGGATAAAAACGACGCCTCATGGGCATCCAGGATTGCCAGGGGCAGAATGGGAAGCATTGCCCTTGCATTATCCCGATCATTTTGATGTATCGGGTCAGGCGGCGCCTGACGAGTATTTGTATGTTGATGAGTATGTCAATGCCTTAGATGCGGGTAGATCACATATATGTAGTGGCCAAGAAGGCTTGCATGTGATGGAAATTATGATGGGTATTTTTGAATCTGGGGCTTATGGGCTATCTGTGGATTTGCCTCAAAAAGATCGGTCACATCCACTTATTCGATGGCGACAAGAGGCGGGAATGGGGGCATTGCCTGATATGCCACGGGCATATGGTGATTGGTTAAATGTTGAAGGACAGCGCTTGGGGTGGGGCGCACAAGAACGCAAACACCGCGTTAAGTTGATTTGATGAAAATAAAAAAATGTTTGGGATGATTGTTGACACTTAATCGTCTGTTTACTCATTGAGGGTTAAGAAGATATTTAAGGAGGTTGGCCTGTGTTTAAGAAGGTTTTGATGGTATTGGTGGTGATGACGCTTGCTGGTGGGGGGCGTGTCTGGGCGGCCGATGGGATGTTGACCATTTTGCATACCAGTCAGTTGCAAGGTCGTTTCCAGCAGATCATGAAGGTGGGGGCACTGAAAGAACAGATTCAAAAAGAAACGGGTGCGGTGGTGCTCTTCGATGCCGGAAATTCTTTTTCATCACAGGAAATGATTTTTGAACACCCAGAAGGCAAAGTTTCACCAACTGTGGATATGATGACTCGGGCTGGATATGATGCGTGGGTTTTGGGGCAAGCTGAGACTCAGATAGATTTAGATTTTTTGAGCCAGGCTTTGCGCAATGCGCAATTTTCTGTATTGGGAGCCAATTTGCATCGCCCACAAAATGGTCGCCTTCTTTTTCAAGTACAACCTTATGCGGTGATTCAGGCAGGCCGTTTTCGCGTGGGTGTTTTGGGTTTGGGGCAAGGGGGAAAAGGTGTTCAAGCGGGAGATGCTGTGCTTGCGGCTAAATATTATGTGCCACTGATTAAACAACAAGCGGATGTTGTGGTTTTGTTGACACACTTGGGGTTTCCTGCAGACTCAACACTGGCTGAGCAGGTTGCTGATGTCGACCTCATTGTGGGCAATTACTCTGAAACAGCGGAAGGGAGAAGTGCCCAAGTCAACGGTGTGACAATTCGACAGGCTGGGCCCTGGGGGCAATCTGCTGGGCGCATAGATCTGCGCATTGGTCAAGACGGCGTTACCGTACAGCATTCTCAGTTGATTCCGTTGGATATTCCCATGGGGTCCATAGATGCCATGACTGTTGCGCTGTCTGCTTGGACTTTGCCAATATTGGGTGAACCCATGTCTGTAACGGCCGCTTTGGGAACCTCGGCTGGCGGATTTGGTGCGTCCATTGGACAAGCAGGTGCCATGGGGTATTTGGTGTCTGACTTGATGCGGGCTTCCGTTCAAGCAGATATTGCACTTGTTTCTGCCACATCTTTAGATTCAGAATTACCTGAGGGTGCTGTGCGCGTGCAAGATGTTTATCGGATTTATGCACCCGATCATCGGGTTGTTGTGGTTGAAATGCGCGGAGAAGAACTGAGCCATTTAATGGAGGAAGGCTTGGATGATTTGAGGGCATTTTTTTATCCATCGGGTTTGCAAGTGGTTTATGATTTAACAAAATTGCGTGGTCAACGGTTGGTGTCTTTAATGGATGGCGCTCGCCATCCATTAAACTTGAGAAAAAAGTTCAAGGTAGCGGTTGAAAGTGATGTGGTGCCTTTTATACAAAAAGAAAAAATCGGCCAAGGTGAAAAGATAAGAGACATCATCACACGACATATTCGCGAGGCGGGTGTGATTCAAGGACGGCTCGACGATCGGATGCAGGAGCGATAATGGACACCTTTGATGAACCCCTCTTAGACATTGAAAGTCCTCCTGGGCCACCGCTTGAGAAAGTGTATGATTTTTATGCAACGGTTGCAGGCGGAATGGAAGATGTTGCCCTTGCTGAAATCAAAAAGCAATTGGGCAAAGTTTCAGATGTGCATGTGGTGCGGAGTCGTCGTTTGAGCCGTATTTTTTTTCACTATGAGCGCAGCCCCAAAAAGCTTTTGGAATTGCGCACGGTGGAACAGGTCTATGCCCTGTTGGCAAATATTTCGGGCGTAACGGTTGGCCAACCTGGGCTTTTGCATATTGCTCAGCGTGTGGAAAAAGTCGATCTCATACCCGCAGCTGTTTTGCACGACATTCTTCATGGCTTGAAAGATGAAGTAGGTTTTCGTCTTTCGTGTACGACAGGTAAAGGGCATCGTTTTTCGGCCAGTGAATTGCATCAGGTTGTGCAAACAGTGTTGACTATGAAATACGAGGTCGATGATCGTGTTGATCGGCCTTATGTGTTGCATTTGCGTTTAGAAGGCAATCGGGCACTTTTTGGATTGCAATTGGTCACACAAAAAGAACGTGAACGACTCAATTACCCCATCCAAGTGCGTGGTGATTTGCAGCCCTTTGTTGCAAATGGCATTGCACAATTGTTGCATGTGCGGTCTAAAGAGGTGGTTGTTAATATAGATTGTGGTGGCGGCCAAATTTTAATTGAAGCCGGTTTGGGTAAGATGCCTGGTTATAAAATAGGCATGGATGCATTTTCAGATATTGTGGGTGGGATGAAGGAAAATGCTTTGGCATCTCAGGTTTCGGTGGTTGGACTCACTGGAGAAGGTTCTGCATTGCCATTTGTTAATGGCAGTGTGGACAAGGTGGTTGCCAATCTTGTGCCTCGTAAAGGCGCGCAACCAATTTCACTTTTTCATTTGTTTTCGGAGTTGGTGCGTGTGATTTGCCCCGACGGACAAGCCTTTTTGATATTTGAAGATCGGCGGATGTTTACGCGCATGTTGGATGATTTTCCAAGGTTTAAGGTTTTGAAGCGTCGCCCCTTGCATTTGCAGGGGCGTCATTTGGATTTGTTTATTTTACAGCGAAAATAAGCAAGAGGGGAATATGCACAATATTTCAATTTCTACATGGAGCCTCCACAAGCAATTGGGGCGTGCCTGGTATATACCAACGGCTAATGGGTTGCAAAATAAAAGTGACCAAACCGATCGGGTTGAATTGTTGGCTGTGCCAGAGATGGTGGCATCACAAGGAATTTATCAACTTGAGGTTTGCCATTTTCACTTTCCGTCTGTAGATACGGGGTATTTAAATGAATTTCGTGAAGAATTGGAACGACATGGGGTGACGTTTTATAGCTTGTTGATTGATACGGGTGATATTACACACCCAAATGAAAAACAACGAGAAGATGACCTTCTCTTAATTCGTAAATGGATTGATGTTGCAGGGCAATGTGGTGCATTGCAAGCACGGGTCATTGCTGGTGATGCAGAAGCCAGTGATGAAGTGATTGCTTTGAGCGCTCAAAACTTGGACGTTTTGGCAGAATATGCCCAAACGCGTGGCGTGAAAGTCTCTACCGAAAATTTTAAAAAACTCACCCAACGAGCGGCACCATTGCTAGAAATTATCAATCGTTGTACAAATGAATTGGCTCTGTGTGCGGATTTTGGAAATTTTAAGGGCACGACCAAGTATGACGATTTGGCTTCGATTTTACCTCGAGCAACCACCGTACATGCAAAAGGGGATTATGTGGATGGGGCATTGGACAAAAGTGATTTTGGGCAATGTATGAATTTGGCAACTGCAGCTGAATTTGAAGGACCTTATGTGTTGATTTTTTCTGATAAGGGAGAAGAATGGCCCTATTTGCAGGCCCTAAAAAATGACATTCAATCATACTTATAATTATGTTAACGCCCCCAAAAAAGAAGCCTGATACGCATTGGCGCGCCCGTTTACACGAAGTGATTTTTGAGGCAGAGACACGTTTAGGACGTTTGTTTGATGTTGTATTGATGGCCTGTATTATTGTGAGTGTTTTGGTGGTGATGCTCGACAGTGTCAAAAGTATTCGAGATGCTTGGGGTGATGTTTTTTTTGTGTTGGAATGGGCGTTTACCATTTTGTTTACGCTGGAATATGTGTTGCGCTTAATTAGCATTGGGCAACCGATTATGTATGCACGAAGCTTTTTTGGCGTTGTGGATCTGTTGGCTATTTTGCCCACTTATATGAGCCTGATTTTTCCGGGCAGTCACTATCTATTGGCGATACGTTTGTTGCGCGTTTTGCGCATTTTTAGGGTGCTTAAGATTGTTCAATACGTGGGCGAGGCCAACCATTTGTTGCAAGCACTGCGGGCCAGCCAAAGAAAAATTACGGTGTTTTTGTTTACGGTTGTAACACTGTCTATCATTTTTGGGTCTATTATTTATGTTGTTGAGGATCCCAACGATGGTTTTACGAGTATACCACGCAGTGTGTATTGGGCCATTGTTACTTTAACTACGGTTGGATATGGCGATATTTCTCCCAAAACAGACTTGGGGCAAGCCATTGCGGCTGTTATTATGATCTTGGGATATGGGATTATTGCCGTGCCCACGGGAATTGTATCTGCCGAATTTGCACAGGCGGGGCTTCGGTCAAAACCGGTATCGACCATGTCTTGTCATGAATGTGGTTGTGAAGGACATGATGTGGATGCGGTTTATTGCAAGCAATGTGGCGAAAAATTATAAGGATTTTATTTATGAAAAAGGTAACAGCTGGTTTGTTTGGGCTTTCGCACCCGCATGCCATTGCACACTTAAAAACGTTGAATCAATCTGAGTGGGTGGACAAAGTTTTTCTTTTTGACGAGTCGTTCGAATTGATCCAAAAGGTAAGGCAAACACATGGGGCTAAGGTGGTGGAAGGTTATTCCGACTTGGATCAAATGCTTACTGCCACAGACATAGATTTTGGGGTTGCTTGTTTCCGAAATGATTTGAATGCCGATTTGTGTATCCATCTGTTGAAATCAGGCATGCATGTCATTAGTGAAAAGCCGATAGGAAATAATGTGGCCTCTGTTGCGGCTGCTGTTCAAACTGCAAAAGAAGCAAAGTTGATCTTGGGTGTGATGTATCAAAACAGATATCATCCGACGACCCAAGCAGCCAAGCAATTGATTCAAGATGGGGTGATTGGTGATGTAACTGCATGCGAAGCGCGTATGGTGACTTCTCAGGTGAAGTTTCGCAACCCCAAACATTGGTTGTTTAACAATGCGCAATCGGGTGGGGGGATTTTGTCTTGGTTGGGATGCCACTATATCGACTTGGCAACATACATCTTGGGGAAAGACATTGTGCAAGTTTCTGGTGTGGTAGATACGCTCAGTGGCGAAGATATTGATGTGGAAGATGTGGCATCCGTGACCTTTCGGTTTGCCAATGGCGCTTTGGGCAGTATGCAAGCTGGCTATCAACTGGCCATCAGTGGCGCAGGGTATATGGGGCCAACTTACGATACCTATATGGGTTTTCGGGGGCGATTGGGGCGCGTTTTTTGGGAACCCACAAAAGCGCCTCCAGATTTACACTTAGAGTCTGTTGCCGATGGGTGGAAGACAGCCCCACAACGTTCATTTTCTTATGTTTTACCTCAAGTAGATGCTTATGGTGGGGCACACGGTGTTTTGTTCATAAACGATTTTATCAAAGCCATGCATGGTGAGGGTGAGCCGCCTGCAACGGGAGATGACGCACTTAAAGTGGCACGTATCATTGAGGCCGTATATGTCTCTGATGAATCAGGTAAACGGATAAATCTGTAAGGAGTGATCTGGTGTTGTTGGAAACGATGGCAGGAAAACCGCTTTGTCCGTTGGGATTGGCGGGCAACCCAGAAATGGAATTGGCCTGTGTATCTGCTGCCATACAGGCGGGTATGAATGCATTTTTCTTTTATAATTTGTCATTTCAACCCCTTGTAGATGGGCTGCGAGATGCGGCCCAAAAAGACCGAGAGGGCTTGTTTATTGCTACGGGTTCTGAAGACCGAGATGTGCAAGGCATTCGAAACGATTTGGATCAGGTAAAAATGGCATTGCAGGTCGATGTCATCGATGCCTTTTTTGCTGAATATGTGGCACCATCAGACCACTTGGATGATGTGTTGGACGTGTTGGGAGAGATTCAAGCCTGGAAAAAAGCGGGCAAAGTTCGATATGTGGGGGCATCTGTGCACGATCGAGAATTGGCGTTGTCTTTGCTTCTAAGTGGCCAAATTGATATTTTGATGCACCGATATAATATGGCACATCGCAAGTCTGAGGAAGAAGTATTGCCTTTGGCTACCAAAATGGGCATTCCTGTTATTTCATTTACCAACACAAGGTGGGGATCATTGCTTAAAGGCCATACGCGCTGGCAAGGGCCTATCCCTTCTGCGACAGATTGTTATCGTTTTGTTTTGCGTCACCCCGCGGTTGCATTGGCTTGGTCTGCGCCGCGCTCTAGGGAAGAACTACAAGCCAATTTGAGTGTGTTGAAAGCCCCACGCATGTTGGGCGATGAAGTGGCACAATGGAAAGCCTATGGCGATTTGATATATGGTGTTGGTATGGATGCATTTGAAACGCGGTGGCCTTAATTTTGTGACAAGAGGCGATTGACATAACAAAAGGCAAATGGTAACTTATCACCTAACGAACGCCAATACTATCAAAAAAGTTTATTTGGAGGTTTTAAATGCCCATTGTTGATTATAAACGGTATTGTGAAATGTTGGATAAGGCGCAAGCCGAAAATTATGCTTATCCGGCCATTAACATCAGCAATATTGACACGGTAAATGCTGCTATTGAAGGTTTTGTGGCTGCCAAAAGTGATGGCATCATTCAGGTTTCTACAGGTGGTGGGGCACATTCATCTGGCAATTTGGGTGATTCTGTGTTGGGGGGGATTTCTCTGGCAGAGCATGCCCATCGTGTGGCTGCCCGTTATGATGTGAATATTGCGCTTCACACAGACCACTGTACCACCGATAAAATTGATTCGTTTTTAAAACCCTTGATTCAAGAAACCGCACGACGCCGTGCCAATGGACAGCCCAACTTGTTTAATAGCCATATGTATGATGGCAGCGATTTGTCACTTGAAGAAAATATGAAACATGCTGTGCCTTTGCTTGAATTGTGTCGTGACAATGAAATAATTTTGGAAGTGGAAGCGGGTGTGGTTGGTGGGGAAGAAGATGGGTTAAACCGAGAAGGTGTAGATGTTGAAAAATTATATACCACCCCTGAAGACATGTTGGGTGTTTATGAAGCACTCAATGGTGTTAAAGGTGCGCGATATATGTTTGCCGCCACATTTGGAAATGTGCATGGTGTTTACAAGCCGGGCAATGTGGTCTTAACACCTGTGATTTTGAAAAACGGCCAAGATGCTGTGATGGCGAAATATGGCAAAGAGGCGCAGTTTTGGTTGGTGTTTCACGGTGGGTCGGGTTCTGAACTGAGTGAAATTAGAGAGACATTGAATTATGGCGTGATTAAAATGAATGTGGATACAGACACGCAATATGCTTTCACACGCCCAGTTGTGGAACACATGATGAAAAATTATGACCAGGTGCTCAAAGTAGACGGTGAAGTGGGCAATAAAAAGTTTTACGACCCACGTGCTTGGTTAAAGGCTGCTCGGGCCAATATGGCTGCGCGCGTGGTTAGAGCCTGTGAAGATTTGCAATCTGCTGGCAAAACCATGGGTAGGTAAGTTTTTTGTTGAGATATTTATAAAACAAAAGGCACTGCATGATTTGCAGTGCCTTTTGTTTATGCAATTCGACTCAGGAGCGGTTTGCCTTCAAGCCCAGCCATCAGATTGTCTACGGTGCGTTGTGCCATTGCCAAGCGGGTTTGGCGTGTCGCACTGCCCAGGTGAGGGGCGATGGTGAGGTTTTCTTGTTTGAGCAAGGGGTGATCGCGCGGAAGTGGTTCGGGTTCGGTAACATCTAACGCCGCACCTGCTATCCAATTGTTTTGAAGGGCTTCGAGTAATGCATCGTGATCCACAACGCCCCCTCGGGCAAGATTGACCAAAAACGATGTGGATTTCATTTTTTTCAATTGTGCCCGGCCGATCATGTGGCGGGTTTGATCGGTTAGCGGGACATTGAGTGCCACATAGTCTGCTTGCGTGAGCAAATCGTCTAAGGTGGCATATGTGACGCCCAAGGTTTTTTCTGCTTCAAGGTCGCGGTTGCGATTGTGATACAAGACTTTCATGTCAAAACCAGATGCTCTGCGGGCTACTTGTTTGCCAATGTTGCCCATGCCAATGATGCCAAGTGTGGATGAGTGGACTTCATAACCCAATAAGATGCGTGGGTCAAGGTGGGTAAATTGGGCACTGCGGGCATAGTGATCGCCAACAACAATATTGCGTGCAGCTGCCATCAGCAAGGCAAAGGTCATGTCGGCCGTTGCACCATCGAGCATATTGGGCGTGTTGCCCACGGGAATGCCTCTTTGTTTGGCGTCTTCGAGATGGATGTGGTCTACACCTACGCCAAAATTGCTAATGACTTTGATGTTGGGCATTTTGTCCATGAAAGCACCGTTGATTTCTGGATGCCCATAGGTGAGCAATGCGTCGGCTTTTTGATAGGTTTCTTCTGTCACGTTTCTGTGAGACATGATGTGTAAATGGCAGCGTCCTGCAATCATTTGGGGGATTTCTTCTGGCAGGTCAGCATCTACAATGACGTTGTATGGCATTGTTGCTCCTTGGGTTAAAGTTCATGGGTATTGCGCATACCAAGATAGTTTGATTGGGGTAGGTAATCAAATAAAAAGGATAGGTGGTGATCTATGAAGCAAAAATTGCCATATGGCACTTGGGCTTCTCCCATTTCTGCAGGAATGGTCGCTTCGGCATCGCGTCGTTTTGGACAGGTACAGATTGATTTGGGCAATATCTATTGGGTAGAATCCCGTCCAGAAGAGGGTGGACGGAGTGTTTTGATGTGTTGTGATGAGGCCAATTGTGTGAGGGATGTTGTGCCAGCAGATTTTACGGTACGCAGTCGGGTGCATGAATATGGTGGGGTGGCTTATGGTGTGCAAAATGGTGTGGTGTATTGTTCTAATGGCGACGATGGTCGGGTGTATCGCTTAGAGACGGATGTTCAACCCATTCCAATAACACCCGAAGAAGATGCGCGGTATGCGGATTTTTCTATATCACCAGATGGAAAAATCATTTACTGTGTGCGCGAGCGGCACGGTATGGGGAAAGAACCCATCAATGAGGTGGTATGTTTCATTGATGGGCGCGTGGAGGTGTTGGCGACGGGGAATGACTTTTATGCCGCGCCAAGGGTTTCTAAAGATGGTCATCGGTTGGCATTTTTGACCTGGAATCACCCCAATATGCCTTGGGATGGTACGGCGTTGTGGGTCGCAGATTGTCAAAATGGGCAGATCATCCATCTCCAGCAGGTGACTGGTGGAGAGGAGGATGCCATTTTTCAACCGATTTGGGGAAATGATGATTGTTTGTATTTTGTGTCGGATCGGACGGGATGGTGGAATCTGTATCGTTGGGACAATGGGGATATCATACCATTGTGGGAAAAAGAAGCCGATTTTGGTTTGCCCTTATGGGTTTTGGGCATGTCGACATATGCCGAAATGGAAGATGGGCAATGGGTGTGTGCTTATGTTTTGGAGGGGATGGCAAAATTAGAGATGCTTACTGTGCCAGAAGGACATACACGCAGCCTTGATTTGCCTTTTTCAGAATATGTTAGTATTGCTGCTCAGGGAAATATGGCGGCCTGTGTTGCTGGTCATTGGAACAAAACACCATCTGTTATTCGTCTGAATACGTTAACTGGGCATTATGACGTGATTCGTGAAAATGAACAATTGGTCGATGAGTTTGCGCTATCATGCCCTCAAACCATTAGTTACTCCAGCTTGGATGGTGCTCGTGTTCATGCTTTCTACTACCCTCCACACCATGAATCGACGGAAGGCAACGCTTTGGAAAGACCGCCACTTTTGGTAAAAAGCCATGGCGGGCCAACGGGGGCAAGCACACCCACGTTGGATTTGAGTATTCAATATTGGACGAGCCGAGGTTTTGCGGTTTTGGATGTCAATTATAGAGGCAGCACAGGATATGGGCGGGCCTATAGACGGGCTTTGGATGGGCAGTGGGGTGTCTTTGATGTTCAAGACTGTGTGGCAGGGGCCCAGTATTTGGCATCAGATGGCCAGGTAGATGGTTCTCGTTTGTTGATTCGCGGTGGGAGTGCAGGTGGGTTAACCACCTTGTGCGCATTGGCTTTTTATGATGTGTTTCATGGTGGGGCCAGTTATTATGGGGTGAGTGATTTGGCCTCGCTTGCTAAAATAACACACAAATTTGAATCTCAGTATCTCAACCGTTTAATTGGGCAAGAAAAATTTGAGACCTTGTTGCAGGAAAGATCGCCTTTGTATGTTGCTGATCGCATATCCGCACCTGTTATTTTTTTTCAGGGCACGGAAGATCCTGTGGTGCCACCCGCACAAACCCAAACCATGGTCGATGCGTTAAAATTGGGTGGGGTTCCTGTTGCTTGTGTGATGTTTGATGGGGAAATGCACGGTTTTAGAAAGGCAGAAAATATGATTTATGCTTTAAAAGCAGAGTATGCTTTTTATGCATCTATTTTTGCATTGGACTGTCAGGAAGACTTGGTTGCAATTGGAATTGAAAATCGGACATAGAACTGTGGTTGCGTATCTTTCAATTATGTTGTAAATTGCCCAATGACAAAATGTTAGGTGACCAAACTTAGATATTTGCTTTTGATGCTATGAGATTGGTTTCTTGAAATTTCTTTTATGATTTATGGGAGAAAGCATGCGTTCGTACACAAGCGCATTATTGATGATTGGCCTGATGTTCACTGGGGCGTTTGCGCAGCTATTAGAAGTACAACCGGTTTCGACGGGGGGAAATCCGGTGGGAACTTGGATGGCTGATAAAGATCCATTGACCGTGTATGCTGCGCCTGCGCTTGTTGCGGCGGTGGTGAATTTGCAATTTACAGGAGAGACCACGGGTAGCTTTACTTTGGATGGCAGTGGGGGGTATCAAGCCAATTATATTACGGTATCGTCTGCAACGGGTATGGTTTCTCTGGGACTTCTGGGGACAATACCTTTTTCGGTCAATGTTGCAGATACCAACAAAGTGCAAGGGATGTATACCGTATTGGGTTCTCAATTGATTTTAATGCCATCTGCTTCAGGGCAAGTGCCCGATACATTGTCTTTTTCTGCGACGGCCAGTACCTTGCAATTGGTTCGAAAGGTTCCGTTGGGAGACTTTGCCCAATCATTGAATCTGGTTGCTCCAACAGCAGAAGCACCCATTGCCGTCATTCATATGACAAAGGTGGTTACTGGGCCATTAACGGCAGATTTTGACGGCAATGGTGCAGTAGATTTTACAGACTTTGTGGCATTTGCTCAGCAATTTGGAAAAAAGTCGGTCGATGTGGGATATGATGTAAAATTTGATCTGAATAATAATGGATCTGTTGATTTTGGCGATTTTGTGTCCTTTGCACAGCAGTTTGGTCTAAAGACATAAAAACTGGCAGTCGGGGTGCCCAAAGGGGGCTTTATGCATGTGTTGATTGTTGATGACGATCCGGATGTACAACAATTTTTAAAAAACAGTATGATTACTTTGGGGTGTGAAGGCATTGAGTTGGCCGCCTCTGGGGAAGAAGCATTGGGCAAGGTTGTTGTGCAGAAATTTGATTTGATTACACTTGATGTCAAAATGCCTGGTGTGAGTGGTTTGGATATTATTTCTGTCATTCGAGGGTTAATCCCGTGGGCTGTTATTGCTATTGTATCGGGATATTTAGAAGATGTGACAGATCAGGCAAAAGAACATGCCGATCTGGTGTTGGCAAAACCGGTGCATTTGGAAAAAATACAAGCATTGGTTACCCACACCAGAGAACTTATAAGTAAGCGCGAGGCAATTCGCAAACTCAGTGATCCACCGCAAGGGGATTAGGAGTGGTGGGGTTGTATGGCTGAAGAAGCTAAAATAGAAGAGAAACCAAACGAGACAGAGCCGAACCAGGTGATTACGCTGGATGAAGTTACCATGGAAAAGGGCGCGATTGATTTTCACAATCAAGATGGCGTTGTTTCTGGTAATGTTTATCGGGGGGCTGTGTTGCGTGGGCGTGCCAATCTTTCGATTGAGGGCGAGGTTTTAGGTGTGCCCGAAACCCGAAGTGTGATTGAGGTTGGAGGAGATGTTCTGGTTGATCACTCCGTAACGGGGGCCAAAATTTTAGGACGCAACATTGTGATTGCTGGGGATGTTACAGATTGTCAAATTCAGGCTGAAGGTCATGTTGAAATTCATGGTCAATTGTTGCGAAGTCAATTGAATGTGGGCTCTCGTGCAGGTTTGATTAGAGCACTGAACCACAAACGTTTAGAAGTAAAGTCCATTGAGCAAAAAATTTCAGAATTGACCGTGCAAACGAGTTCTGCTGCGCGGAAATTTGTTAGAGATTACCCACAAGTTGATCTCAAAATGGGAAATATTCTGGTACCTCTAAAACGCGATTTGCGTGTAAAGCTGCAACAGTTTTATACGGCTGTGGGGACGGATGATAGCGCAAAGATAGACAAAGCGTTGGAGGAGTTTTATTTGCGGGTTGTTGTTGGTATGTTGACGCGCAACAACAAAGAGTATATTAGTCGAAATCCAAGCAGGCATAAGATATTTTTGAAACTTATAGAAGAATTGCGGCTCCATATTTTAAAAATTCGCGATATTGACAAACGTGAAGAGCAGAGACGGGCATTGCTTAAGGAAGGTGACGCTTTACTCCGGCAATTAAAAAACTCTGATCCAGAACCCTATGTGCGTGTGGGTGGGGTGGTTCATGAAGGCGTTACGGTAACGCTTGTCAGATTAAAAGGATTTCAGGAAAGCCCAAGTGGCACCATTGATATTGATCGGGTTATGATTGAAGGGCGTGTTGTGCGCTCGGAGGAAGAAGAGGATGGGACCGATAAGGAGGCTGAGGGTGGGGTGATTGTGGTTGTGACGGGGCCTGGTGGGGCTAAATCGACGATTACCCCTCCAAATGGTGTATTGGAAAACGGGAATTTTACGGCTTGGGAAGATGACTTGTTGTGGCAAACTGGATAAGTTTTTGGGGGAATCCTATACCCATTCTTGACATGCCTGAAATTTGGTCATATTGTTTGGAGAAATTATGACAAATTGGTTTTTGGGAATCTGGTTGGTTGTTGTGTTGGTTTGCCGGCGTATAGAAATGGACCCTGAATTTTTGTTGATGGCTTGGAAAAACCAACCTGTTATTGAAATATACGACCCAAGCCCTGCGGTTCGGAAGGCTCATTTTTCAGCTCAATTGGACACCGTTTTCCCCTTTTAAGTCAATGGCAAAACATGAATTGGAACGTGCAAATCGTGATGTGTGTTGTGTGTTGTACGTTTCTATGCCTAAATGATAGTGGGGCACAGAATTCGGCTGAGTCTTTGTTTGAAGAGGCTCAGCGATATCATTTGGGTTTGGATCAACCCGTTGATTATGCACGGGCTTTTACGCTTTATAAACAAGTGGTTTTGGCCGATCCCAACTATAAAGATGCCTATTATAATATGGCACATATTTGCCTGTCTCAAAAAAGATATGACTTGGCGATCACATATTACAAGCGGGTGATCAGCATCAACCCCGAAGACAGTGATGCCTATAACAACTTGGGCACGGTGTATCAGCGCCAGGGTGATTTGGACAATGCAAAGCGCGCATATGCCAAGGCCATTCAGCTCAACCGCGATCTGGCTTTGGCTTATTATAATCTGACTTATATTTTTTTAAAAGAAGGCGACAAAACGCGTGCTGAAAAATCGATTTCTGAAGCATTGCGTTTGGAGCCTGATAATGCGGATTTTTTAAAATTACAGTCTCAAGTTTTAGGTGAAGTAGGTAAAATTTCTGATTGGTGGGCGGTTGTTGCTTTTGGTGGGTTTGGTGGGATCATTGTTGGTTATTATTTGTTGTTTGGGCGAAAGGGCGTGTGATCGTGATTGGTCGATTGTGTGTATGCGTTTTTTTGGGGTTGGTGGCCAATGTTCAGGCTCAATTTGAACCTGAAGTGATGCCAGATTCTATGGCGGTTATTTTGGCTCCCGAATTGAGTGGGTCTGTGGCTTCTCTTGAGTCTGGGGATGTGATGGGGGCGGTTGTAGAGTTGCAAGATATTGTGCGACGAAATGCCGGTCATGAACAGGCTTTGCGGTTATTGGCAAGTGCGTATTTAAAGTTAAAAGATTACACACAAGCCATAGCGACTTGCCGTCAGATTGTTGCTGTTGATTCGATGGATGCGGGGCTTCGGGTTGGCTTGGGATATTTGTATCAGCAGTTAGGAGATATGGCTCTGGCCGAGCAATATTATCGAGAAGGATTGCTTCTGGATCCTAAATTGGTGCAAGCTTATCAAGGATTGGGTTGGGTTTATTTACAACGCGGTGAACTGGAGAAAGCATTGGACATGATTACGGAAACGACAGAGCGTGCACCTAATTATGCCCCCAACTATATTTTGATGGGCAGAGTATTGACGGCTCAAGGTTTTTTTGAAGATGCGGTGATTGCTTATAATCGGGCATTTGCAATGCAAAGTTCTTTGCGGGATACATATGGTATTTTGCTTCAGGAACTGCGGTTGCGTCATGGGATTAAGCGATAAGTCATTTTAAATCGAAATCGATGGGCATAATCATCCAAACTTTGCGTCTTTCTCCGGCGTGTTTGCCTGGGCGAAATCTAAAACTTTGAGCCGCTTTAAGGGCGGCCTCTCTAAGTATTTCGGGTCCACTGACAACTTCTGTTTCTTCGACATTACCGGCTTTATCGACCAAAACTTTTACGATCACCCGTCCTATGATTTTCTTTTTCATTGCCTCGGGCGGATATTCGGGCGTGACAATGCGTACTGGATGGGGCTTGTAGTCTATGTCTGAGTAGTCCATGGGTTCTTCAGAAATTTGTCCAACGGGCCCTGATGCCATTGCAATATCGGGCAAGTCGAAGTTGTCAAAGTCGAGTTCTGTTGATTCTATGGTGACGTCATCGGGCACTTCTTCGCCTTCAACGGCCAAGGGAACTTGTGGCCTTGGTGGCGATGGGGCACGTTTTTGCTGGCTTGTTTCTGGAATGTCTGAAACTTGGAGTACGAGTCTTTGTTTTGGAATGAGACTTACGGTAGGATGGTATTCTGGATAAAAAGCATAGGTGGCAATGAGGATGACCAATGTGATGAGGCTGTATCGGGCAAGGCGTTGCCAATATCCATTGCGAAGATCTGCTTCGGGTTGTTTGTTGCGAACTTGAACATAGTGCTCGGTGGGGATATCTTGTTGTAGACGTGCAAACTGTCGCTGTTTAGCACGGGATGTGTAGAGCGAATAACTAAGGGAGTTTCCAAAACGCGCGTGTAGAATATTCATAAGATTTGGATGTTCAGGACTGATATGTTAGATGGTTGTCATTTGAACTGTTCTAACATCAAATAGTTCCGAGCGGATAGGGACCTTTCTCGGATCATTTTTTTGAAACCTATTGGGCTTGGTTGAGTTTAACCCTGTATGATCTCAATAATTTAGATATCGCTTTAATTTACTTGCGGGTCTTCAAATGTCAAGGGGCATTTCTTTTGAATATGACAACAGGTTCTGTTTCGCCACCTAAGCGTATTCGTGTTGATCGCCAAGCGGGTTTTTTTGAGATTGCTTGGGATGATGCAGAAGGTCGCATTGCATTGTCTCAGATACGCCGATCTTGCCCCTGTGCATTGTGCGATGATTTAAGAGCACAGCAAACCCAAATAAGTGGTTTACACATGATCGCAGATGCTGAAATGCCTTCTGCTGTATTGACCAATGTGATTGCTGTGGGCAATTATGCGGTTCAACTGCGTTGGGAAGATGGCCACGATACGGGTATTTATACATACGCGTTCCTCAGGGAACTCATTGGTGCCAAATTGGATCTGTCTGACCGGCAATAGAAAGGCTTATTATGGTAAAAAGGTTTTCATTTTTTGCTGGTTTGATTGTTTTGCTTTCTGCTGTTGGAGGTGCTGAGGCGGGTTTTGGCATCTATAGCCTGAGTGCAAAAGCAGGCTTAGACGTTGTGCAGTCAAACGATGCACGAAACTTTTTTGTTTTGCAAAGCGATATTGCAACCGTATTTTCCAAGCGCATGCGATTGGAAGTGTCGGGAGAAATAGGCAGTGGAACCGATTTGGACGAAACGACGATTAAGGTGGTTGGTGGGGGGGCTTTTTTAAGATATTTATGGCCCAATGAATCGCATACGGCATTTGCATATATGGGCGGGGGTTTGGGGGTGAATCGGGTAAGGCGCGAACGTGTGATTGTAAATACCATAGAGCATGAAATGCAGTGGAATGTACAATTTATTTTGGTTGGGATGGAAAAACATGTGATGAAAGGCCGCCTAAAAGCATTGTGTGAGGTGCGTTGGGTTTTGGGGGATGAAGAAGATGCAACAGCTTTGCGGGCGGCCGTTGGTTTTGGCATAAATTTTGGAAAACCCTAAGACGTTA
>JAYODI010000053.1:0-41683 GCA_038279365.1 Candidatus Latescibacterota bacterium
GATCAATCTATAAAAAGGCGGTGTTGGATTTTTCCAACACCGCCTTTTTTTGTTTTTGGAATGTGTGATTTAAAAGCGTATGAGCGTACCAAAAAGGATGTGTCGGGGAGATCCATTGTTGAGGGGATTTTGTTCTTTTGTTTCATATATTTGGCGGCCTGTTTCACCAAATTGCGTGAGGTATTCGCGGCCATCTTCTGAGGCCAACCAGCCAGAAACGTGTGGATTTCCTGTGGCAGAATACACCTCACGAATATTAAAATGATTGGTGATGTTGGTAGCGGTAACAAAAAAATTCATTTGAAAGCTTCTTAGGTCAAATGTTTTACCCGTTTTGAGATCTATTTGAAAGAGGCCAGGGCTACGGGCAGAGTGTAAGGCGCCGCTGTTTGGCACCACGTTTAAAAAGCCTATTTGTGCACTTACAGGCTCGGTGGGGGTATACGCACGTCCTGTACTGGTGCGCAAAAGAACATGTGCCCAAAAAGCTGCTGGAAATTGAAAGTTGATTTGGGCAATGAGTGCGTGGCGTCGTTCGGATGAAAGTGGGATAGAGCGGGCAGAGGGTGTGCCCAAATAGGTAGGGAAACCAGGTGATAAGTCTATTTCTGGATAATCAGAAATACCTGTGCCTGTATGGTAAGAATAACCATAAGCCACTTGTAATGCCAAAAATGATTCGGGTTGCAGTTGCGCTGTTAATTCAACGCCGCGTAATGTGGCGATATTTGTGTTTCGATAGGTATCGTAGTACGTCGGTTGTGCCAAAATGGTGGTGCGTTGGGTTAATTGAACGGTGCGTTTGAAATAAACAGTTGCATCAAGATGTGTTTGTGGGGAGATGTTATGCGACAGACCCATTTCAAATGCACTGGTTCGTGCCAATTGGAGATTGGGGTAACCGAATGCATATGTGGTACGTAGTTGTGAAACGCGTTTTGCAAAGTAATTGAGGTCTGTAAAAAGGGTTGCATAATTGGGTATTTGTCGAAAAACGCCAAAATGTGCATGAAAAGCAGATTGCTGTGTGATATGTAGTGTAAGACCTACACGAGGGCTTAGTGAAAGAAATGATTGGGATGGAACACGTTCGCTGTCTTCCAGTATTGCGTCTCCACCTAATGGTGCAAGGTCATTTGAAGGCAATGATGTGCGTGCAGAGAAATAGTCAAAGCGCATGCCAAAATCGGCAATGACACCTTTAAATTCGGTTTTGGTATGGATATAAAAGGTGGCATCTCGTGGGTGGTGAGCATCTTCAGAGGTTTGAAGAGACTGTGTCTGTAAGTCGAGGTCATAGCCATATTTGATGACATTGGTAAGGCTTTGATTTGTACGGGATATAAATGTGGGGGTTAGGTGTTGATAGGTGCGTAGGGTATGAAGATTGAGTTGAAAACCTGCTTGTAGCGTGTGGTTAGGGCTTAACTGTGTGGTTATTTGAAGATCAAGAGGTGTTAATGTGTTGATTTGTTGTTTGAGAAACTCATTGTAAACATGTCCTTCATCATAAAGAAAAAAACCATCGGCATTTGTTTCAATGGGTGTGTCTGTTCGATCACCTCTCCAAAAGAGTTGTTGGTCATCAAAATTAGGGTTTCCTGTTGGGCGACCATAGGCAAAAAGGTTGTCAAAATGCACGCCATCACCTTGATGATAGTGGTATGTATTTTGAGTTATTCGCGCTGTGATGTGCGTATTTTTTTGTTGATAGTGTAATTGTGTGTTCAAGCCTTGTGTACGGTTTTCAATTTTGGGTGTGTGGCGTAAGTCATAGCGGTAACTGTGCTCGTAATATTGGCGTTCTTGTTTGGCATGGGTGAGTCGGGTTTGAATTTTGATTTGGTTTGTGGGGCTGAGACTTACATACGCGCGCAAGGTTTGGCGTTGTTGTCCGTTATGAGGCAATATCCCTTTGGATAAGGATTCAAAATCATCTGATGGCAATCTATTTCGCTCGTATTCACTTACTGATACACTGTGTCGTGGATCTGCATCGGTGTCTTTTTGCCAATCTGTGGTCAATGTGGCCGTGGCTTTGTGATGAAATAGGGATGTACCAAGCGTGGTTGACACACGGTTTTGGCCATAACCTGAAGGGTGATCCGTGATGCCTTCTATGATGCCAAATCGTTTGTGTTGTTGTTGGGTGGTAACAATATGAATGATGCCCGACATGGCTTGTCCGTATTGGGCGTTGAAGCCACTTTTGGCAATGGTCACGTGGGTTGCATTGGCTGTGGCAACATCGGTAAAGGTATGTCCCATATAGTTGATGGGTTCGGGGAGTTCGTCTATATAAACACGATACTCGTTGGCACGCCCTCCCCGAAAATGAAGCTGATTATGATGCTGTGAAATGCCTGTTTGAACGGTGGCCCATTGGGTGGCGTTGAGGATGGGGCTTTTGTGCAACATGGATAAAGTGATGTCGTGTGCTGTACCGGTGCGAAGGTAATTGATGTGGTGATGTGGTGATTGGGTGGTTAAAATCAATTCGGTTACGGCATCTGGTGCAACGGCGATATTGTTGTGATGGGCAGGATGTTCTTGATATTGGTAGGAGATGGTGTATTGACCAGGTGATAGGGCATAAAAGCGACACTGGCCATTTTTGTCGGTGGTGTTTTGGCGTATGATTTGGTTGCCTTGAAGGGTGACGGTGATATTGGGTAGTAAATAATCCTCTTGGTTGGCAATTTCAATGACCAAAATTTCTGCCCGTAGGGGTGGGGGAAGTAGGCAATACAGCATCCAACACCATAACAATATCTGTTTGGTTTGATTCGGATAAACGTATGACAAAAAGGGTTTAAGGTGTTTTAATATGGGTATCATTTTTGGCGCCAGATTTCCCAAACAAGGTGAGATAGTTCTGGTACGATTAATTTTTCCATGGCCAACTTTACAGCACCTGAAGACCCTGGCATACAAAAGATCATGGTGTCTTTGTAAACGCCTGCCACAGCTCGTGAGAGCATGGCACCAGAGCCAATGTCTTCCCAGCTTAGAAAACGAAAAATTTCACCAAAACCATCGAGTCGTTTTTCAAGCAAAGATGTGACGGCTTCATAAGTGGTATCGCGAGCCGCAATACCTGTTCCACCATTGGTAAGCACAACATGGCATTTGCCTTCATGGGCGATGTGCATAATCAGTTTGCGAATTTGGTCGGCTTCATCTTTGACCACTTGATAAAAACCAATTTCATGCCCGGCTTCTTGTAACAATTCGTGAATGATTTTCCCACTTTTGTCATCGGCTTCGGTGCGGGTGTCGCTAATGGTGAGTATGGCACAGGTAACGGCATCTTTGGCTTGTTGAATATGGTCTTCGTAAGGCATGGTGGCTCCAATGTGTTTTTGAGAAACGGTTGAATAAGGATAGGATGCGAATAAAAAAGGTAGCGTGAACCATGTGTCGTTTGGAAGATAGAAAAATGGATATGTATTGTCAATGAAATCAATGGTTTAAAAAGCATTAAAGATTCGTGGTGTTTGGCCGATATCATGAGAGAGGGGAAGTTTGAAATTTATTTGCTCTATAAAGTATCTCTCAATTTTGAGACAAAGGTTGAACGAATATGAAAATTGGTGGTGCCACATATTCAGCGCAAGCTCTGTCTGCGTTGATGCCTCAGGAACGGTCAGAAGGTCGCACGGAACTTGTGAAGGGGACATCTGTTGGCCAAACAGATCGTTTTGAACTTTCTCAAGCTGTGATGGGTGCGGCTGATACGTTGCCTGGGCAGACACCATCCAAATTTCAAGTAACGGGAGATTTTGGATTCTGCCCAAATTGTGGCAATTCACATGGATTGTCTCTTGGTAATGAAAACAAAAGTCAACAAACGCCAGAGATAGATGGTACACAGATCCCAGATTTGCATGAGATTTTGGGCGCTTCCGAAATAGAAGAAGTGGGTGTGACCCTACCGGGTGAGACAGATCGCGAATCTGCGAAAGAACCAGAACGTGATACATTGACGGGAGAGGTGGCGTTAGAGGATAAAGAGAAGCAAGAAGTAGAAGAATTAAAACGGCGTGATCAAGAAGTGCGCACACACGAGCAAGCTCATGTTGCTGCGGGTGGTCAACATGTCCGTGGAGGCATTTCTTATGAGTATCAAACAGGCCCAGATGGAAAGCGTTATGCTGTAGGGGGCGAGGTGTCTATTGATACATCGCCAGAAAATAAACCTGAATATACCATTCGCAAGGCACAAACCATTCGACAGGCGGCGTTGGCTCCTGCAGAACCCTCAGGACAAGACCGTAGGGCTGCTGCTGCGGCTGCCCAAATGGAATTAAAAGCACGGCAAGAGCTTATGGAAGCCAAGTTGGAGGGTGGGGAAGAAGACAGTGATGAGGTGGCAGAGATTTTAGGGGCTTCTGGTGATGATGATACAGATAAGAATACCGTGTCAGCAGATTTGCCCCAAGGGCCAGTGCTTGAGAGGCCAAATAAGTCGGCCAGTGAGATCATAGAGGGTGGTTTACAAAAGGCCGACGGTTTGTCTGTGTCGGATGTTTCAAAACAAAAGCAGGGGGTTTTGTTTCAAGGTGGGTTAGATGTGGGGCATCAAAAAGAAAAAGAGTTGCCCGAGGTTGCTTCATCGGCACCGGTGCCTGTTGTTAAGTTGGATTATGCACAACAAAAACGTGCTGGGGGTTTGGTGGATATGTATGGGTAGGAAAACGTCATAATAAAAAAAGGAGCCGATGTCATGACAACATCGGCTCCTTTTTTATGTACCTCAGAGATTACGTTCCAGAATTTTCATAGGCCGTCGCCAAAGTGTGACATTTTCTTTAAAGACAAATCCTTTTTTGCGATAAAGATAATGTGCGGCTTCCATTTGTGTGGCAGTACACAATATAAGCCGTTTATAACCCACTTGTTGTGCAAAGGCAATGGCAGTATCGATGAGCCAACTGCCCAAGCCTTTGTTGCGTGCCTCTGCTGCTACAAATATCCATTTGAGCACGGCTGTTGTGTCACTGCGACGATCCACGCCCAATAAACCACAGAGGATATTGTTGCGATAATATGCGTTAAAGAGATGGGTTTTGGTATCAAAGCGTTCGAAAAATTGAGAAACAGAAGCCTCGAGTTGTCTCTTGACATGCATACCACATTCACGCGATAAGATGTGACAAATGAAAGTTACCACCTCACCTTGTGAAATATTTTTGATCGTGCGTGCTTCAAAAAGAGCAGAAGGATTTTTATGGACCACTTTTTGTGACACCTTATGAAAGCCCCATGCCTTTGAGATTGTTGAAGCTGATTTTGAGGCTTTCAAATGGATCGCGATCATAACAACGATCTTGTTCAACAATGTACCAACGTGTGCCCGATTGGCGGCCTGCTTCGAGAATGGCTGGCCAGTTGAGATTGCCTTCTCCCACTTCTGCAAAGCGTTGTTCACGGCCTTCAATGGCCATGTCTTTCACGTGAATGAGGTCGATGCGCCCAGAGGCTTTTTTGATCCAAGCGGCAGGGTCAGCGCCACCGGCTTGTACCCAATAAACATCAATTTCGAGCTGAACGGCTTGGGGGTCTGTCTCTTGTAAAATGAGCTCCAGTGCGGTGCGGTTGCCAAATTTTTGAAATTCGAAATTATGGTTGTGATAGCCAAAGGTTAAACCCGCTTCGGCAAATTTGCGACCCACCTCGGATGCTTCTTGTGCAAATTGTATGTATCCGGCTTCGCCGTTTTCACGATATGATTGAGGGAGGCCACCAATGGCGGGATATTTACACCCGAGAATATGGTGTTCGTCAATGACGGCTTGTGTTTCATCGCGCATGCGATCAAAACCTGTGTGTGTGGCACATATCTCAACACCGTTGTCGTCGGCAATTTTTCGAAGATCTTTGGGGTCAATGGGACCAAAACCAGAAACCTGCATGGCATCGTAACCAATGGCTTTAACTTTTTTGATAGATTCTGCAATGCCTTCGGGGGTTTTGGTAAAATCGCGAACGGTGTACATTTGTGCGGCAATCATTGTTTGTGGCATTTTAAAAACTCCTTTGAAAATGAAAATGGGAACGAGACTTCATAGGTTAGCAGGTCATGGCATATCCCATCACACGTTGGGATGCGATCATAGATGATATGGGCGTGCGAATTTGCGAATCTACGAATCTACGAATCTACGAATCTACGAATTTGCGAATCCTATCATCTAAAATATGTTGCAGGGTTTTCGCCTATTCGCCTATTCGCCTATTCGCCTATTCGCCTATTTGCCTATTCGTTTGTCCAAGCACATGACCCAAAAAATGGTTCTGGAATAGACCCTTCAAAGATGCGATGATTGTCTGGTTTTAATAATACCATATGGAAGGCGTTGATGCCAGTACTTTTGATGCACGGAAAATACTGGCATTTTTGTGTGTGAGCCTGTATTTTAGGGTTCATGATATGACGGTTTGATTTTTTATTTTGCTTGGGGGTATTGTATGTCACATTTAGAAAATTTAACAGGTCAACAAGAGACGCGCAATGTGGCCTTGTTGAAGGGTTCAAAGTACTTGGGGGATCAGATTACATCGGAGGTTTTGTCTTTGCAAATAGATATTGCAAAGACGGAGACTTTGGGTGAGGCTGAAAACTTGGCGTTGTCTGGCTTACAAATTGATGCGGCACGTATTGCCATTCGCTCTTTGGCTTCTTTGGCCGAAATTGGCGAATTGGATCATTTGGGTGGTGGTTTGGAGTTGATACCGGGTTTGTTGATGAGTTTGGCTGTGACTGATTATGATCAGGTGACGTATACGATTGAACATGCCCACACAAGCATTGGTTATTTTTCGGCATTGGCAGCGTATGGTTTTGTGGGTGCAGATGATGTTGTCACAGGTTTTCGCCGTGGGTTGGATTTTCCGGGGCATGTGTCTTGGTTGCCAGGGGGAACGCAACTCAATGGTGGGCGTTTGGGTGTGATGATTCCTGTGGCAGTTGGACAGGCTTTGGGCAAAAAGGCACTTCATGACCGTGCGTGGTTGATTACCCATTGTGGTGATGCCGGATGGATTTCTGGGCAGGCCTTAAATGGGTTTAATGGTGCCGCCGTACAAGGCGCGCCCATTACGTTTGTGATGCACCGCAATGGCATTCAGTTGTCGAGCAGCACGGCACATATTATGGATGTAGACCCACGGCCTGTGATTGCATCTTTGGGTGTTGAAATTTTAGAGATTCCATCGTTGCACGACAATGCGGCTTTGTATGGCGCTTATCGCGAAGGGTATCGCTTGGCACAAGCAGGCAAACCCAGTTTGATTTATCCGGTGGGTTATTCGGGTGATAAGACCACACTTGCCACACTTGGCGAACGGTATGGGATTACAAAAGAAGTTACTGCCTTTGCTGCTAAAAACGATGTGCCATTAGACAAAGTGATTTGGGTACCCGGATCATTGATGAGCTTTAGAGATGTGATACAAATGTTGGAATGTGTGTTTTTGGTGAATGATTTGCCGGGTGGTAAAAACCATCACGATGGCAGTATGAAAGGGCGCAACGAAGCAGATGTGTTGGCTGGCCCCATGTTTCAGGCAACAGACGCCCAAACGCAAGCATTGGATGCCATTCGCAAAAAAGGATCCCGAAAAGTGGTGACCACGGCACGCCCAGCACCGGGCAGTGAAAACTTGGTGATTCCAAAAGAAAAGCTCAAGGGCGTGTCGTTGGCAACAGACAAAGCCAGCCCACGTGATGGGGCTTCGGTGGCTTATGCTTTGGTTGCTGAGTCATTTCCTGACCAAGTTTTTGTGGTGAGTTGTGACTTAGACCCGTCTACCAAATTGTCGGCGGCGCGGGCGCATTTGGATGATGATCATCAGTTTGAAATGAGCATTGAAGAACAAGTGGCCACACTGATGGCCAATGGTTTGGCGATGAGCTCACACAGCCCACAGTTGAATGTGGTGTCTACGTTTGCGGCCTTTTTTGAAGGCATTGCCCGTGAAGGTTTTGATATGTGGCAATATCAACGCAATTTGAACGGGATCAATGAAGGTTTGAATGTGGTATTTCATTTGTCTCATGTGGGTGCGTGCACGGGCAGAGATCACTTTTCGGGTTGGGGTTTGGATTGGATCAATGTGGCATTGACTTATTTGCCTTATTTACATCGTTTTTATGCGCCAGCCGATACACGGGCTTCGTTTTTGGCCGTGAAAGATATGGCGGCACATTATGGTGGGCATGTCATTGGTGTGCCACGTGATTCGGGCTTGCCTATTTTGCAAAAACAAGATGGATCGGGGCCGTTGTGGTCACCTGAAGATGAATGGGAAGCCGTGACGCTCTATCGGCAAAACGCAGGAGCAAAGTATGCCATTTTGGCTTTGGGTGCACCGGCTTATATGGGTGGTGAGGCTTCGGAAATTTTGAATAAGAAGGGTATTGCCACCGATGTTTATGTGGTTAATGGTTTGCCCATTTGCAAAGATGCGTTATCGGATTTGATTGGCAAATATGAAGGTGTTGTGACCATTGAAGACGGTAAGATTGGAACGCCAGAAACGGGCTTGCGTGGCTTTGCTGGGTTGGTGGGTTCTGCGGCAGGAGCGCAAGGGATTGCACATGCGCATGTGGGTATTACAGACCCACGTATTGCACCCTCAGAAGGCATGGAAGAAACATGGGAACACTTTGGCATTACAACCGAAGCATTGGTTGAGGCTGTAGAAGCTTTGTAGTTAGACTGTTTATAGCAGATTCTTAAACCTCTGAGGTGACCGTAATGGTTTGCTTCAGAGGTTTTTGTTTTTGTGAGGGGTGATTCGAAAAATTTGATCTTAAAATATGCGGTAACTCAGTGCCACATTGAAGCTTTGGCGAAAGGGTGATCCTTCGGCTTTTGAAAATTGTTCTGAAATTTTAAGTACAATTTTGTTTTCGATAAAGAAGTTGAAATCTATAGATGAGTTTGTGCTGAGTTTGGCATCTGTAAGCCGTTGTTTGTTGAGGCGAATGGTGTTGGCAGTGGTGAACGCAATTCTGTTGGTGATTTCATAAATGAACTCGATATTTTGTGTGAGGGTATATTCGCGTCCAAAGTCATTGTTGAGCGGTGTGTCAAATTTAAAGTCTGTGTTGACTTGAGTGCTCCAGTTGATGGGGCGAGAATAACGAAAGTTGAAGGCCATGGCAGGGTCTTTGCGTTTGACACCCGCTTCGGCGGTGAGCACTTGGTATTGTAAACCCACACTCATATCCCATCCAAAGAAACGATCATTGATTTGTTCTTGGGTGAGCACCTCGCGCATGCGACTGATGCCGATCGGGCCAACACTCCCTGCACCCAATACAAGACCTGTTTTGTTGATTTCATTGCTCATGTCTTCATACCAATAACTTTGGTAACTGCGGTCATCATACAGGTCGCGGTATTCATCTTGTTTGTCAATTATATGCCCTAATTCAATCATGGTTTCTTTGGGGAGGAAGTCGATAATAATGCCTTCTTTATATAAAAAGTCTTCAATGCGTACGGCTTTGCGAAGGGGAGTTGCGTCGATAAAACGGCCGTAGCCTAAACCAATTGTGATGTCGGTTTGGGGGCGGTCGAAGTCTTTGCGATATTGCACGCTGGGGCTAAAAGAATAGAAGAATTTGTTGGTTTCCTTGAAATATTTTTGAACCTGGATTTTAAAATCAGACGCAAAAGTTCCTGTTCGATTTCCTGATGGTTCGCGGTTGTAAGACGCAGATCCTAAAAAGTCAAATGAATAGGCATAGGGCAATGAATTATAGAATTTTTTATAGACAAGTACAGCATCTCCACCTTCAAAGATGACGTCTTCGCCTTCGGTTACGTAGCTATAACTGAGGCCGTCAATACGCAAGTTGTTGGATTGGCTGACCGGTACGCTATAGTCTGTAACCGAAACATTTTGAGCCCAAGCAGGCGATAACAGCGATGCAATTAAAAGCCCACATTGTGCAAGAGATCGAATGAACATATTTTTTTTGCCCATTTTTTGCCTCCGCGTAATTGCCGGGGCATCCGGCAGATGTTTCTCGATCAAGGCATGTTTTGTGTCTTGAATAGATATGTTTGGGTGTTTCATATTTATATTTTTAAGTATGTGATGAGTTTGTGTCATGTGTCCCCCATTTTAGGGATTGTCCAACATAAAGTCAGGTATCATTTTGTTGGTGTTGGGTCTTGGTATAATAAAGGTGATGTCGTCATAATCGGCTTTGACAAACGATTTGGTGTTGTTGGAGTCTGTTAGCAGGCCCAATAAGTCTACAGAACGTGGGTCACCACCAAACAACTGGCGATAGTCTTCGTAGGCGTTAACTTCTTCCCACACCCATTTGCCGAGGTCTTGTTTGCCACTGCGCAAAACAACAATATATTGGCCTTTGCTTTTGATAATTGTGCCAACGGGCAATGTCTCACTCCAAATATATTTGAGTGATTTGCCTGATATGGGATTGGTGCCAAAGACCAAACGGACGGCTGCTGCGCTGTCGTTGGTATTTCCTTCTCGTTCATCAGAACCAGATGGTAGGCTGTGAACACGCCAGCGCCAACGTAGTTTTTTGTGCAAACGCAGGTTGGCATTGTTTTCTCTGCCTCGAAATTTAATAACGGCTTTGCGACCAAAGTTAACCGCATGCCCTTCGGTTTGGGCACTGAGATAAAGGTTTCCTTCTTCTTTTTGTATTTTGTAATAGACTTCATCTTTTGGCGTTGTGCTGTATAGCCAACCTGATCGCCCTTCCCAAATATCTTCAGGGTAACTGCCTAAGAGTTGGGGGTATTCAAAATTGTCAAGAACCTGTGTGGAATCACCCGATGGGGTTACCCAGCCGAGAGGCGGTTGATTGGGGTCTGGTTCGGTAGGTAGAGTTAGAGCAATGTTTGCAGGTGACGTTTGGAGTGTGTCTTGTGGCGTGGGCTGTTTCGGTTTTTGCGTAGGAGGTGTATTGGGTATGGGTTCGGCAGCAGACAAGGTCCACGTATGGACAAGCAGATAGAGGATGCCCAAAACAAAGCATAAAAGGAGCGTTTGGAAAGCGCGTTTTGATTCCGAACGTATGGGGCAGGAAATGTGCATAAGAAGAAACGTAAGCAAATAAGATACTTAGGTAAACGGAAATTATGGTCTATAAAGCATGCAAACAGTACTTAATACCGCTATTTTGTAGATTTTGATGTGATTTGAATCACATATTAAGACGTTTGAAAGGGATGATATGTTTAATGAAAAAAGCGGGAAGTCGATGATCGGCTTCCCGCTGTGGTTTTAGGGGGCCTAAATAAAATTATGTTTTATCATTTTGTATAAAATATTTGCCAGGATATAAGGCATTTTCATCTTTTGTTGTAATGGCAAAGTGAAAACCATCTCGTGCGGCTGCTCCACCATAATTGCCGTGTTTGTCAATGGCGATGTAGGCCATTTGAAATTTTTGAGAGGTGGGCACCCGTTTGATGAGGTGTTGTACCACCGCTTCGCAGGCTTCTTGGGGCGATTTGCCTTGGCGCATGTGTTCGATGATGGCATAAGAGCCACAGGTGCGGGCAATTTCTTCGCCTTGTCCGGTTGCGGCGGCGGCACCCACTTCGTTGTCGGCATACAGGCCACTGCCAATGAGGGGTGAGTCGCCCACACGGCCTGGGAGCTTGAAGGCCACACCGCTTGTGGTGCAGGCCGCGGCGATGTCTCCGTGGGAGTCTATGGCGAGCATGCCAATGGTGTCGTGTGCATCGGTGGGTTTGTCGGCTTGGCCGGTTTTCCATTGTTGCCAGGCTTCTTTGGCAGAATCGGTGAGCATGTTACAGGTTTGAAAGCCTTGTTGCTGTGCAAATTGGTTGGCACCTTGGCCCGTGAGCATCACATGGGCGGTTTTTTCCATGACGAGGCGTGCCACAGCGGTGGGGGTGGCAATGTTTTTGAGGCCTGTTACTGCGCCATAACCGAGGGTGCGCCCGTTGATGATGGCGGCATCTACTTCTACTTCGCCTTCGGCATTGGGATAACCGCCATACCCCACGCTTTTGACTTCGGGATCGCGTTCGGCGACTTCGACGCCAGCGACCACGGCATCGAGGGCGGTGCCGCCTGATTGGAGGATCTGAAAGGCGGGTTGGTTGGCTTTTTGGCCAAAGCGCCAGGTGGAGATCACGATGGGGATCATGGTGTTCCTTTCAGACTGATGTCGGCAATGAGGCCAAAGTGGTCAGAGGGATAGAGGTTTTGGGCATCGGGTTGGTCTGCGATGCGTTGGCATGAGATAACTTGACCACCGTTATTTTCAGGTGGTTGGGTAAATATGTAGTCGATGCGATGGGCTTTGCGTTTGTCGTGGTTTTTTTCGCGCACATAGGTGTTTTCGTGGCTGAATGTGTGGCCGGGGTCGTTGGGGTTTAGGTGTGCCCATGTGTCGATGAGTTTGGCTGATTCTGTGATGTGTTGAATGGATGTTTGGTCGGGGGTGTCGTTGAAATCGCCCACGAGAACAGATGGCAGGTCACCTTTGTATCTGTTGACATAGGCTGTGATTTCTTGGGTGGTGCGAATGCGTCCATTTTGGCTGAGGGAGAGGTGGGTGTTGAAGAAGTTCATTGAGCCATTGGGGGTTTGAATTTGGGCGTGTAGGACGATGCGTTGGTGGTTGTCGCGTTTGTCTTCTGGGTCCATTGATAATTTGATGAAGCTGGAGTTTTGGATGGGGAGGCGTGAAAAGATGGCGAGGCCTTCCCATTCGTCTTTTTCGGGGTTTTGTTGGGCGGGGCGATAGATATATGCGTAATCGGGCAAGTGTTGGGCCAGTTGTTGGGCTTGGTTTTTGCCGTTGTCGTTTTTTGTGCCGCTGTGGCGGATTTCTTGAAAGCCGATGATGTCGGGGGTATGTTCTTTTATGGTGTCGGCAATAAGTTGACGGCGGGTGGGCCAGGGGTCGTTGTAGTTCCAGATGTTGAGGGTGCAGACGCGGAGTTTTTGGGACATGGGGTTCCTTTTTATGAATAACGTTTTACGGTTGGATTTTTATTTGGTGATTTTTTAAGTTTTTTTGCCTTCGGCGAGGCCCGTTCTTTAACGGCTAAAGAAAGTGCCCAAAGAAAGCCACCCTTGCAGGGGGCTTTGAATGATGTTCAGTGTTTTTTATGAGCGAAGGCCACCCTTACCTGCCCGTGCCGTTCCCACCCTTCCGCGTGTTCCACACGCCCCATCCGCCCACACCCAAAGGCCACCCACCAACGGCACAACGGCCCACACCACCGGGAGGTGGGAATTGCGTTTTGAGGTACATTCTTTTTTTACGACAACAGCACAATGGGTCTGGCTGCAAAGGTGTGGAGGGGATCATTTTTAATTTTCAATTTTCAATTGCCCCTGAATGGCTTCTCGTGTTCCCTGGAGGTCGAAGCAGTCGTATTGGTTGTCGTGCATGAGGCGGGTGGCGATTTGGATGGCTTGGGGTTCGGTGAGGTGGCCATCGTTGATTTCGGCTTGAAGGGTGTGGGTGAACCAGTGACGGGTTTGGATGGCGTAGGCGGTTGCGCTGGTGGGCCAGCCGGTGTCGCCGCCAAAGACGAAGAGTTTGTTTAAGGGGGCAGCGTGGAGGTAGCTGCGTACGAAGTTTGATGAAGCGTAGGGGTTGATGGACCAGGCCCAGCAGAGGTCGATGTAGACGTTTGGATAGTGTTTGGCAAGGGCAATGGCTTCTTCGCTGTAGGGATAGGCGATGTGCATGAGTACAAAACGTGCATCGAGGTATTTGGCCAAGAGGCCACAGAGGTTGCCCGATTTGATGCGATCTACTGGCATGCGGTTGTTGCCTGCGTAGTAACCTGTGTGGAGTTTGAAGGGGAGGTTGTGTTTGATGGCCAGTTCGACACCGCGTGCCCAGCACCAGTCGCCGAGGCAGAGACGGGTGGATTCTGAGGTTTTGTTGTTGGACCCGAGAACGGCGTAGAGGGCGCGGGTGGCGTCGCCTTTGGTGCGTTCTTGCCACGAGAGGGTGCGGCTGTAGGCGTGTTGGGCTTTGACGGCAATGGCGCAGGGGGCATGTTTGTCGAAGATGGCTTCCATTGCATTTTGGAGGGTGTCGAGATCGGTGACGGTGATGCCGGTTTCATTGGCAATGGCTTCTACGTTGATGGTGCCATTGCAGAAGCTTTGCCAAGAGAGATCGTAGAGGAAAAAATCGGGACCTGATTCATCGGGTAGGCAGGGCCAGCAGAAGTCGTCGGTTTGGATGTGGTCGATATTGGCCACATCGTGAAGCAGTTTATAACGCTCGCCGGGTTGGCGCAGTTGGGTGAGTTTGTCTTTAGCTGATTCTAATGCTGAGGGTGTGATTTCATGGATGTTATAGATTTTGGAGGCGATGAGGCGCACAGCTTCGCCGTAGCCGGTGAATTGTACGGCTTCCCACGCTTTTTGAATGCCGTTGAAGCGGTCTGCAAGGTCGGGGTTGGTGGCGTCCATGAGGTTTTTCATGGCTTGGGGAGATGCACCAGCTGAGACGAGATCGGCAGGAACGTAGTTGGAAAAGAGGTCTTGTAAGATGTCGGGGCCATTTTCGGTCCATTCGTGCTCTTTTTTGAGGTGTTCGTGGGTGTCGCAAAGCGGGGTTTCTTGAATGTGTTGGGCAAGGTTGGTGGCCATTTGGAACGCTCCTGTATCGAGGGATTTGGACAGGGTTTGGAGAGGATAAGATAGGGGGATAGGAAGGTGATTGCCAACGCTTTATCGGGTGGTATATGTGGGACGCAAGGTGCCCAGTTGAAATCTGCGTGGATCACCCAGGCGTTGGGCGAGGTCTTTTTCCGTCCAGCTTGTGTGGGTGAGAACCCAGTCAATTTCGTTGGCGAGTGGGCTGTCGAAAATGCCGGGGTCGTCGGCACCAATGGCGAGGTTGACATTGGATTTGAGGAAGGTGTGAATGGGGTGGTGTGCAGGGTCGGGAACGCCGCCGATGCGCAGATTGGAGGTGGGGCAGGTTTCGATGACGGTGCCCAATTGAGCAAGGCGGTTGAGGACATATTGTTGACGTTTTTGAATGTCTTCAAGGCGTTGGGGATGATAGGTGCGTTCGATGAGGTCATTGGGCGCTTTGTTTTTTAAGGATTGTTGTTCGGTGTGTAGGGCGTTTGTGTCGACGGTGATTCCGTAGTGGGCGAGGTCGGCTTTGTGAGTGAGATCGTAGGCGATTTGGTCGAGGCGTTCGCTAACCAGTTCTTGAACGTGTGCATTGGGGCGTCGGGTGATGGCGATATGAGGCGGTAAGCCTAATGCTGTGGCATGACCGAGGCGTTTGACGCCCATTTCGGCGGCTTCGTGGCACCAACGAATGGCGCTTTCGAGGGATTTGTCGAAGTAGCTTTCACCCACGTGGTAGACGATGTCGAGGGCGCGTTGGGGATTTTTTTGGTTGTCTTGATGGACGCGTTTGAAGAAGGCTTTTTTGTCTTTGGGTGGGAACCCTTCTTCAAAGTGGGAGAAGTCGATGCCGATAATGGTGGGAATGAGATCTGGGTTTTGATCCATGAGTTCTTGCACCCATTCGTAGTCTTGTTCAGGATTCCAACGCCGCAGGCTGATGATGTAGCGGCCTGTAAAGTGATCGTTTGTGGCGTTTTTGAGAATGGTGGCGTATTTGTGGTGCATGGCAATGAATTGGTCGTGGGTTTGATCGCCACCCCCACAGCGGTATTCGATAAAGGTGATGTCTTCTTTTTTGTGCTGATCAACAGTCATTTGGAAAGATGCTTTGATCATGTCTTGATGGGGTGCTGGGTGCCTTAGGAGGCAAATGAGAAAATTAAATTTGGCTTGAAAACGACCAAAATCACCGCCGTCTTCTTGGGTGTAGATGAAGTGTTTTTTGAAGGGGTCAAAACCTGTTGTTGGATCGGCGAGTGCTTTTTGGTAGAGGGTGATGGGATTGGGGCAAATGCCATAGGCTTTTTCGTAGGCATCTGTAAAGAGTGTCCAATCGACATCTTGATAAATGTCGCGCCCCAGTTCGAGGAGGTCTTGGGCGGTGAGACAACCTCCGGGGTGGACATGGAGTTCGCAGGTTTTGGCAAGATGAAGATGGTTCATGATGTATTCCTTGAGTATTCTGTTTTTGTTTTGGCGATGTGATATTATAAACCACGCACACATAAGAGACAATCAAGAACGTGTTGTATGATGTGGCGATTGGGTTGATAAAATATGGGGCTGGGAACTTTGTATTTGACTCTATAGTCTTAAGTAGCGTCTGAAGGTTTCATTATGCGAACTTACCATTTTAATAGGAGGGGCAATATGCAGATTTATAACGGTTTACGTTTGGTCAAAGGTGTTTTGTTGGGTGCATTCTTTTTGAGTTTTCCATTGGTGGCTCAGGCGCAACGTGGTGGTGGGGAACCACCCAAAAACTTGAAGGTGTTGCCTGCCGATATGGATGGGCGTGCTGTGCGCAATGTGATGCAAGCTTTTTCACGCGCATTGGATGTGGAGTGTTCGTTTTGTCATGCATCGGAAAAAGAAAATGCACGTCGCCTTGATTTTGCTTCCGATGACAAGAAGATGAAAGATGTTGCACGGGTGATGATGAAGATGACACAGGCGATTAATCAAACGCATTTGCCGGAGCTTGGACGTGATCATGTTGATCAAGTGACGTGCGAAACGTGTCATCATGGTAGCCCAGAGCCCAAAACACTGGGTGGTGAATTGGGTAAGGTGCTTAAGAAAGAAAATGTGAATGCTGCAGTAGAAAAATATAAAGAATTACGCGACTCGTATTATGGGCGTGCGGTTTATGATTTTGGTGAAGAATCTTTGGTGGGGTTTGCGGGCAGTTTGTCAAAGGAGCAGGCCACTGCTGCGTTGCGTATTTGTGAGTTAAACTTGGAATATTTTCCGAAGTCTGTTCCAACTTATAGCCAAATGGCTAGGATTTATAGGGACAGTGGTGATAACACTTCGGCTTTGAAAACGTTGGAAAAAGCGTTGGCTATTGAGCCGGAGAATCGGTTCCTTCAGCGACAGATTGAGCGGTTAAAAGAGGGGAATTAAGCGTTAGAATATTTTGAGATGGTTCAAGCTCAGATAACAACATCTGGCTCCGCTTTATGTGGTTGGATCATCTGTTTGATGGTGAGAAAACATTTTGAAAGACTAACTTTTTAAAAAGGCCGTGAGCTCAAAGCTCACGGCCTTTTTTTGTGTTGATAAATTATTGCTTTGCCAGATCGCGATAGGCGCGAAAGAGGTCGGCGTAGTAGGCGACGAACATGGGCAGGTAACCGGCTGTGCGGTCGGGTTTGCGCTCGGCTTCGGCAGACATATAACCTTGGTAGCCTTTTTGGGCGAGCAGGCGAAAGAGGTCGCGATAGGGATAGCCACTGCCAGCAAGGTCGTGCATGTGAACGTGATCGAGCCACGGGTAGACGGTGTCGAGGGCTTTGTTGAGAGAGCCGTCTACAATGTCATGCTGGGTGGAGTTCCAAATGAGGCCGAAGTTGTGGTGGTCAACCAATTTGGCGACGTCGTGGCAGTCTTGCCAGTTGAATTCGCCGTGTAGTTCCAAACACGGTTTGACGTTTCGTGTGGTGCCGTATTCGCACAATTCGCGCAGGGCTTTGGCAACTTGGGCAATGGTTTTTTCTTTGGGCACGTCTTTGGGAAAGTTGTTGCCAAAAACACGCACGCGGGGTGCGCCCAAATCGGCGGCCAAGTCCATTCGGGCTTTTGTTTCGGCAATGTGTTTTTGCACGTCTGCTGAGTCTGTGTCGTGGTAGCGATTTCCAGTTGCAATGCTGATGATTTTAATGCCCGCGGCTTGGCAATCGGCGACCACTTGTTTGCGCGCTGCTGCATCTATATCGGCTTCTACTTTGTGTCCATGGTTGGCATCGGTGCGAAATTCGACGCCTTCAAATCCGTTTTCTGCCAATACGTCTAAGAGGTCTTTGCGCGACAAGTCTTTTAAGACACCATAGGTCATCCATGAAAGCTTCATTGTTGTTCTCCCTGAGTTATATTTTGATGTGCGATGATTTGGATGATCTCATAATAGCTTGGTTTGTGTTGAGATGCAAGCAGATCAAATGTATTGTTCTGGCTTATTTTTTCTTTCTACTGGCATAAAAACCTCATTTCTGGTATCTTTTTGTGCTATATCAGATTACCCGGTCTTTGGGGCCGGGTATTTTCATAAGATGATGAGTGGGAAGACAGCGGATGTTCTCACCATTTATTGCAGCATCTGACGGCAGGTTTACGTTATTTTTTGGAGTTTTGAATGTCTGAAACACAACCGAATATTCGAAATATTGCAATTATTGCGCACGTTGACCATGGTAAAACAACATTGGTGGATGGGATGTTGAGGCAAACGAAGGTGTTTGGCGACCATCAGGAAGTGCAAGAGCGCGTTTTGGATTCTAATGATTTGGAACGGGAACGCGGTATTACTATTTTGGCCAAAAACACGGGCATTGAATATGATGGGGTGACGATTAACATTGTAGATACACCCGGACATGCCGACTTTGGGTCGGAAGTAGAACGCATTTTGAATATGGTAGATGGTGTGTTGTTGCTTGTCGATGCGGTAGAAGGCCCAATGCCTCAAACACGGTTTGTTTTGCGACACGCACTTAAACAAGGGTTGAAGCCCATTGTGGTGGTGAATAAGATTGATCGCCCGGCATCGCGTTTGGATGCGGTTGTCAATGAGACGTTTGACTTGTTTATCGACTTGGGAGCCACAGATGAGCAGGCCGATTTTGCTGTGGTGTATGCCATTGCCATTGAAGGTCGCGCCGGTTTGGATCCCAACAATATGCAAGATGATTTGCGTCCTTTGTTTGATACGATTATCAAAATGATTCCACCACCCGATGTGGATGTGAATGGCCCCCCGCAGTTGTTGGTGACCACATTGGAATACAGCAGTTATGTGGGAAAGATCGCGGTAGGGCGGTTAAGAAGTGGCTCGCTTAAAACAGGGCAAACAGTGGCACATTGTCGGGCTGATGGTGAAATTGTGCGTGCCAAAATTGGTGAAGTGTATACGTTTAGAGATTTGAAGCGCAATGCCCAACCCTCCGTTCATGCGGGCAATATTGTAGCGGTGTCGGGCATTTTGGATGTGGGCATTGGCGATACCATTACCGATATCAATGATCCACGCCCATTGCCACCTATTCGGGTGGAAGAACCCACTGTTCGGATGACGTTTTCTGTAAATGACAGCCCATTTTCGGGTCGGTCGGGCAAATTTATGACGAGCCGGCAATTGCGTGCCCGTTTTGATCGGGAGTTGGAAAGCAATGTGGCTTTGCGTGTTGAAGATACGGATCGTGCAAGTGACTTTTTGGTGTCTGGACGCGGTGAATTGCACTTGGCTATTTTGATTGAGACCATGCGTCGTGAAGGGTATGAGTTTGCTGTAAGTCAGCCAGAAGTGATTTTTCGCGAGAGTGAAAACGGCTTAGAAGAGCCGATTGAAGAGGTGTTTTTAGAAATTCCAAGTGAATCACTCGGTGCCATTAGTGAGATGATGGGCAAGCGCAAAGCACGGCTACAAGAGACGCGGTATGGTGAAGATGGTACCGTTTACAATACATATTTGGTACCCACGCGTGGGATGCTCGGTTTTCGCCAACCCTTTTTAACTTCTACGCGGGGTACGGGTGTTTTTCATTCCTTGTTTCATTCTTATGAAAAATATCAAGGCGAAATTGATGCCCAGCCCCACGGGTCTTTGATTTCTTTAGAAACTGGGCCTGTAAGCACATATGCGTTGCAATCTTTGGAACAACGGGGAACGTTTTTCCTAAAACCAGGCGATGAAGCCTATGCCGGGCAAGTGGTGGGGCAGCATATTCGCGATGACGATTTGGTGGTGAATGTGTGTAAGGTCAAGCATGTGACCAACCACAGATCGAGCACCAAAGAAGTTTTGGAAACCATGCGTGCGCCTCGCAATTTGTCGCTTGATGATGCGATTGATTATTTGGGCGCTGATGAGTTGTTGGAAGTGACACCTGCGGCTTTGCGTTTGCGAAAGCGAATTTTGAATCACAACAATCGCGAAAAGGCAGAAAAGAACAACAAACGCTAAGTGTGGCAGGTGATCGTAATTAAAAAAAGCGCGGGCTATTACTCGCGCTTTTTTTAATTAAAAATGTTTTTTGTAAGCCATGTTTATTTCTTTGAAAAATTATATGGGTTTGTGCATTAAGGAGATGTGTGATACATGCTTGGAATGTGGTGTTTGAGGTTTTCTATCGGTAAAGTTTTCCAGTGTTCTGGGCGATGTAGTGCGCCCCAAATACCGCCCAAAGTTCCTCCAACGATGCCTCCGCCCAAAATAGAAAGCAGTGCTTTGTTGCCGCTGCGGTTGTCCCAATCATCCCAGTTTTCAATGAGACCTGCAGAGACAAGTCCACCTACCAACAAGGCACCTTTCCAGGCTTTGGATGTGATACGCTGGCCAATGGGTTGTACGCCTAAGCTGAGTTCGAGCTTGGATATGGTGTTGATGGGTATGTGTGTGCGTGGGGTGATGAAAAGTGTATCGGCCTTGATGCGCATAATTTGTCCTGTAACGGGATTAGAAAAAACAGTTGGCGCAGTTATTCGAACGCGGCTGTCTGTGGATAGGGGGGGAATATCTTCTGCAAAGGTTTGCCAAGGCAGAATGAGTAAGGATATAAGGGAGAAGAGTTTCATTGGCCAGTTCCCGATTGAGCTTGCAAGTTATGGGTTAAATTTGAAAACTTTGTTTTTGCATTTGACCTGATTAATTGCAAGTTATATGCCAATGTATGGATGGCGTTTTTATAGGATTTTGAGGGCTTTACAGCGATTTTGATGTGGTGCGTATGACACAGGTGGGCAAAAAAACAACAATCCCCGTTGAGGCGGTTGCTCAACGGGGATTGTTTGTGTGTTCATCTTGGGGTGCGTTCAAAATGTCTCCTTAGGATGCGTGCCAACTGAGTGCAACATACTCTTGGTATTGTGAGACTTGTTCTTCGGTATGTTGAAGTTTGGCTTTTACAAGGTCACCAATTGAAATAATGCCTAAGAGTTGGTCATTTTCGACAACTGGCATATGCCTAAAACGGCCTTCTGTCATTTCAGTCATGACGTATTCGATATCTTGATTTGGGGTACCCATCACGATATTGCGGGTCATTATGCTGTCTACACGTGTTTTTTGTAAGTTTTTGCCTTGATACACGGCTCGCATAATGTCGCGTTCGGTAATGATGCCTGCCAATTGCCCCTGTTCACCGCGAATAAGCAAGGCACCAACTTTATTTTCTACAAGTGCAGATAAGGCCACGGACAGAGTATGTTGTGGGGCAATGGTAATGACGCGGCTGCCTTTGCTGTCTAATATATCTTGTATGGTCATAGATAAGCTCCTGTTGGGGACAGGATTGTTGGAGACAAATAAAAATATGTGCGGCTCCACCAGTCGTGCTGATGGAGCCGCTATAAACAGCCAGGTGGCATAGTCGCCTCCTCTTGTGTGCAGCTATTTACCATAAATCTGTTTAGGAAACCTGCGCCTTGATGATACGATGATAACAAATGTTTGGGGTTTGATGATAACCCATTTTGATTTCGTAACTCAGGTGCGTCATTTTAGATTTTGGATGCTGCGTGTATGTTTACCGAGCCTTTGACGTGTTACTATAACGGTACTACGTGTCGGGACGCGGCAATGTGTCTCTCCTTTTAAGAGGTGTTCTTTGATTGTCAAAATACAGGTCTTTAAGTGTCAGGACGTGTTGGCACGAGGCCTCCCTTCTTACACCAGATTTACTGTATTGCAACAAGCGTTGTTCTTATATCACCTAAAAAACCTTTTTTTACGTCACTTACTTTGACTGTCTCAGTAGACCGCTTTAAGTATCAGGACGTGGCGACATAGAACGGGCCTCCCTTCGTTATTTTGGATGGACTGCGTTGTTTCAAACAGGCTTTAATGATCACCTGCTCTATGAAACCAAATATAAGCACTTCAAAAATTTAGTCAAGGGGTGTTAATTTGTTATATTATTATTGCTAATGAAAAACTCTTTGAGATTTTAAATTCTATTTGAGTTCGTTTTTGCTGTTTGATGGCTAAGTGAGGCACAATCAAGTATTTCTGCAAAGATTTTATGTGGTCTTATTTTTTTTGGGGGGGGATAGAAATTTTTTTAAAAATATTTTTTATGGGTGTTGTTGCGTAGATTATTTTTGCGATTTTGAGGAATAGACATAAAAAATGCCCCGAAAGTAATTTCGGGGCATTGGCGTGACCATTTTTTGATTAGTTGTTATCTGTGGCTTGTTCGATGAGGTGTAAAACGTAACCGGTGTGGGCTTGGGTGCTCGCATCGGTTGTTTTTTTGTCTTTGAGTAGGGTTTGGATGTTTTTAAGTGTGTAGAGTGCCACTGCGTGCGATGGGTAACCGTAGTTGTTGTCTGGGGTGAGTATTTTGGACAGGCGTTGCACATATTCAACTTGAAGGTTTTGCCGAAATGAATTGACGGAGCTTTCTGCATCGGCTTTGAAGATGGCGTTGGTGAGGTCTGCCATCATATTGGGTAGGGTATATTCATTGCCATAAAGGGCCGAATCGACAATGCGTGTTTGTACACGGTGATGTAACAAGTAGCTGAGTATGGATGTTTGGATGTTGAGAATGCGGTCGTGAATTTTGGGGTCGTCGGTGTTGGAGAAACCTCTGCGCTGTTGTTGCAAGTGGTTGTAAAGGCCATTGGGTGTGTCGTAGGCGCGGGGTGCAAATATGTATTTGGAGAGCGCATCCATCGCGCGTTTTTGATCGGATAGGGCTACGGGTATAAGGGGTTGGGTGGCACCGGCTTGTCCGATTACGGCGCGGTCGACATAAACGCCGCCGATATAACGTGAAATGATGGTGCCTGCAATCATTTGCTGGCCTGTGAGAATGAGGTATGCATCTTGGAGTTCTTGATAGGTGTTGCCTTGGGTGTTGTATTTGTCTTGCACTTGGTTCATGACGGTGTTGACCAATTCAAAGCGTTCAACGGCTTGCCCAATGGCATCATCACTGAGGTCATAAAGCATGACGCGCGGATCAATACCACGGTTGGGTGAGCGCATGTCGTCGGCATCGTTGCCAAACATTAGTTCGGGTTCTGTGGAGCGAGATAGAATTTTTTCGAGGTGTTCTTGTTCGGCTTTTTCATTTTTCGCTGTTGATGAATATCCAAATTCTATGGCCCACAAATCGTAGGGACCAGGGCGTGTGGTATAGTATTCACCTTGTTTTTGTGTGGGCAATGCAAAGTTGATAGCGGGGTAATCCATGACTGATCCGGTTAGCCCCATTTTTTTTGTGCGAGATTTGTCATGAATGTTTGCCAAGCTTTGCATTTGGCTGGCTTTCATATTGTGGTTAAGACCCAGCGTGTGACCTATTTCATGTAAGATGAGGTAATGGAGACTGTCTTTGAGCAGGTCATCAACACTCAGTTTGGATGCACCGGATACGCGCAAAGCTTGTGCGCCAAACAGGTTGGATTCTTGAAGGGTGTATCCAAGTGAACAGATTAAAGGATCTTGTGTTTCAAATGGCTCTTGCAAATGAAGTGCTGCAGTTTTAAAGAGGTGGCCTTGGTCTAAACGGCTGGTGAGAAAGGCAAATTCGAGCATGACATCGGCACCAATAATTTCGCCGGTGCGGGGGTTGACAAAGCTGGGGCCATAGCCACCAAATGGGGGTTGTGGCGATGAGGTCCAGCGCAAGACGTTGTAGCGAATGTCACCGGCATCCCAATCGGCATCATCGGGTTGTTCTTTGACTTCGACGGCGTTTTTGAACCCTGCGGCTTCAAATGCAATATTCCAGTTGAGGGCCGCTTTTTTGATGGTGGGGCGCAGTTCTTTTGGGGTGGTGTTTTCGATCCACCACGTAATGGGTTTTACGGGTTCGGATAATTTGGCATTGGGATCTTTTTTCTTTAAATGCCAGCGATGAATGAGATCGCGATAAGGTGTGGCGCTTGTGGATGTGAGGTCGGTGACACGGGTGGTAAAATAACCAATGCGGGGGTCGTCAAAACGAGGCTGGTAGTCGTTTTTGGGCATTTCGATGAGGGTGTGGCGCATGGTAATGGTGACATTGCGTGCATCTGTAATGCCTGCACCACCACCTTTGGGTGTGGGGTTTTCATAGGTATATGCAATGACCAAGTCGGTATTTTGTGGATAGTTTTTAATGGAGCGTGTTTTGGTTTTTTCTTTGCTGAGTTTGCCCAGCGTAAATCCTTTTTCACCTTGTGTGTGGTTGATGCGGTGTAAGGTTTCGGAAAAGAAGATGTCGTTTGCTTTGATGAGGTAGGCGTGTGTGGAATCGTCATAGACTTCTATTTTTTCTGAGGCGAGAATAGATGGGCTGATGTTTGCGTGGGCGGCTTTGCTAAGGGCGTTTTGTGGGTCAAAATAATACGATGTATTTTCTGAAACGATTTCGATGCGGTTAAAATGTTTTTGAATGGAGAAGACGCGGTTGTCTCTAAAGTTGCCTCGAAAATGGCCTGCGGCTAAGACCCCATCCAATGTTTGAGTGAAGTAGATGTATTCTTTGCCAATTTGATTTTCTTTGATGAGCAGTTGCAGGTCACCTGTTGTGGTGTCTTGATAAACGGTGAACAGGCCTTTAAAGGCGTGGCTGGATTCTGTTAGATCTGCAAGAGTTTTCTTTTTGTCTTTTTTATCTTCTTTTTTTTCAACTTTGGCCGAATCGGGTTTGGTTGTGGTGAGTGTGTCGGATGATGTGGGTGTGGGCTGTTTGTCTTGTGCATCAAGCGGGAGTGTGAGACTTAAGAGTAATATGAAAATAAGTTGTGACATGCCGATGCTCCTACATAGAGAATTGACCTGGGTAATCAAGAAAATGCCTATGGTTCTTGTTGGATTATACGTTTTTATTGCGGATGCTTTGATGCGTTGTCTTAGCGTTTTAGCGGGTAATTAATAGATGCGTTTTATCCCAATTCAATTTTGCAGGTACCTTGTGGTACCGTAACACGAATGCCGTTTAGGACAGATTCGGTGACAAATTTTTCTCCGTCGATGGTAACTTGTGTGACGTTGGGGTGATGAAAGGTGATGTTTGTACCTGGAGAAACAACATGCCCTGTTTTGCCACGCATAAAGAGGGTAATGGGTTCGTTGGCGGTGAAGCCGATATTGCCATCTTGAAAGTGTGTGCTTTGTTTGGCAAAGTAGAATTCATGTTGTTGGTCTATTTGGCGTAAAATGCTGTTGTGTGTGGCGGTGTCAGTGATGTTTGGATGGTGCTGAATGGTGACGCCATTATCTGTGCGTGTCATGGTGGCTTTGTGATGAGACGCGTTGTGTGGGAAGAGCACGGTGATGATGGGTACACTTTGATAGGTGGCGTATAAATATTTGCCCACAAAACATTTACCCCAGCCTGCAAAAACACCGTCTTTGAGTTCTACTGATTGGGGTTTTGTGGCTAAGTAGAGTGTGAGGAACGTGTCGGTTTCTTTGCGCGATTTGACATTCCACGTGTATTCTTCATTGGGGCGGGTGATAACCACATTGGCCGATGCGGGGTGAAGTGCGAGGTTAATGGATTGATCGGTAGGTTCGACGTTGTCGATGAGCACGTAATAACCGGGTGCATTGTTTTGTGGTGGGATAAAGATGAACGCACGTTTGTGTTGGCTGTTGCCTTCAATGGCGCGCTTGGCCAATCCGTTGGCATATTGGATGCCGTCGGTTAAGAGGCCTTCAATGAGGCCATCGCTGCCTTTTTCGAGGTGGTTTTGACCGTTTATGAGGAGGGTGTTACTCGATTCTGCGGTGTCGTTGATGTATGTCCACGGAAAGTCTTTGGATGCATTGCCATATCCATTGTAACCCGAATTGAGCAAGAGGTGTTCGCCATACCCTGCAAGATAAATGGCATTGGCATCTTTATGCCCATGACTGGGGGTGGAGACATTCCACAGGGCACCAAAGAGCGCATCTTCGGTGTCGTTTTTTTCATAAAATAGTGCGCCGCCGTCGTTCCAAAGACGGCTTTGAGGGGTACGTTTTTTAGGTAAGGGATCGGCAATGCAGTAGGCGAGTAGGTCGCTTGGGTAACGCGGTTGTGCGCTGTCTATGCGGTTGGCGGCATATTCGGCAGCCAAGGGTGAAAATTTGCCAGCAGCCCATGTGCCTGACTGGGGGTAGAAGGTGTTGAACCCGCGCCCGTGTCCAGAGTCGCCAAAGGTGACAAAGGTGTTGAAGGGCGTACACCCTGCCGAGAAGAGCCATTCGTAATACCATTTGAGGCGAAAGTCTTTGTAGAACGATTTGTCTAAACCTGTGTATTCGGCTACGTGCATAAAACCATATTTGGCAGTGCGTTCGCCGTTGAGCCGTGCGTGTGAATATTCGGGACCGTTGACGCCCACACCGTCGGGTGTCATTTGATCAAAGACGGCATCGCGATATTGTTGCATGGCTTCGTCAAGGCGGTCTTCTTCTTTGTATGCGGCCCAAATGGCACGTGGCCCAAAGGTGGCCATGCCCCAACCGCGCATGGTGACCCAAAACCATTCGACCATTTCTTGAAGCGATGTTTCGTAGCGTGTGCGGTCTGTGTCGGATAGGTCGTCGTGGATAACATCGAGGGCGAGTACGGTGTTAAAAAAGGCGCTGGATGTGGGCACGGTGGCGTGCCATCGGTTGCCACCAGCATCCCATTTTTCGGCAACCGCTTTTGTGTATGCAGGCCATTGTTCAAGGATGTGGGTAATGCGTTGGCGGTGGGCATCTTGTTGGTCGGGTTCAATGATATAGAGCAAGGCCGATGATCCCATGATGTCGCGAATGCGTGTGCCTTGTGCCCAGGTATTGGTGCCGGGTTCGTAGGTGAGGGTTTGAACGACGCGACGCGCTTCTTCGATAAAGTCTTTGTAGGGTGATTGGGATGCGCGTTCTTGTAACAGGTTGTATTGTGATTTTTGGCAGATGAGAAAGGGATGATTCATAAAGACCTCATTTATTATGCAAAATGAAAGGTGACGATTGTCGTTCCATGTTTTGTAGGGGCAGGGTTCTCCTGCCCTTGTTGTTACAATATGATTTTTTTGTGCCGTTATTTACACACCGTACAAATAATGCCCTTGCCCACCCGGAAACCAAATGGCGTCTACGATCCAAGCAATGCCAAGGCCCAGATAAAAACCGATCATGAGGCCAAAGAAGAATGGGAGTACACGTTTGTAGAGGGCTTGGCCACCTATTTTGAGAATGATGACTTTGAGTGCCCAGGCAATGAAGATGGTGAGGGCGGTGTTGCGTACCATTTGCACACCCGCAATGGGATACCCCAATGGGGCAATGGGCCACCACGTAAAGCGATAGCGCAAGAAGGTGAGCAAGCCCATCACAATGGCACCAATGCCCATAAAGGTGAGGCGTTTGGTGTCGGCATCAAAGGGGTTGCGCATTTTGGCATCTATGTTGTTAAAGGGCAATACTCCTGCCGATTGGAAGAGCCAACGGTCCATGTTGTAAGCACCAATGGTATAGCCCATATAGATGGTATATGAAATAGAGCAAATGAGGGCCATGACCAAAGAACCGACAATGGCCAAGAGGATGGCTTTGCGCCCTACTTTGATGCGATCTACGAGTTTGGCCGCGTGGGCTGCAGAAACGATGAATGTGGCCTTCAGATCGCTAAACCAACTGTAACTGAGGGCAAGTGAGGTGAGCGGGCCCAAGGTGACGTGCAGGTTTGTGCCCAGTGAGAAGATGGCAAATGATTGAGCCAAGAGCGGGGGGCGTGCAAAGACCAGACCGCCTTCTATCACGATGCGGGCGATACCCAAATAGGTGATGTAAACGGCGGGAATAAACAGTAAAAGGGTTAAGACTGAGAACCCTGAGGCATATAACCAAGCGGTGAGGTAGATGAGCGCACCAATAAAGCCAAATACGGCGGTGCGGTAGGAGAGCATTTCGTCGCTGTCGTCTATGTTGGCGTCTTTGTGCCAAGCTTTTCGCCACGTGTTTTTAAGGTGTTCTCTGGCAATCCATAAACCCCAAATGACGAGCACAGCCAAAGCACCAAATCCTTGCCAAGAAAGGGCGGCGTGTTGGGTGCCATAGGGGTCAGGTGCGGTCATGGCCAAACCGAATCGGTTGTAAAGGCCCATTTGAAGCACGCTGAGTAAGTAGAAAAACCAGAGTGAAAAAGCCACTTGCACATTGATCAGATACGCAAAACCGAGCACGGGAAAATAGAGACGCACAGGAATGCTGGGGTATTCGCGACCAAAGCTGATGGGGGCGCCATCAAGCGGAATGGTGGGCCAATGTGGGGCAAAAAATCCGACAATGTTCCATAACACAATAAAAAGAGGAATGGAAAAACCAACCCAGAAAAGATTGTTGCGCATAAAGGGTGGTAAGAAGCCAGGTTGTTCGGCTTTTTCGGTCATTTGTAAGGGCACTTCTATGAGTGGATAAGGCAAACGTTCTTGTTCGATCCACTGTTTGCGCAACAATACCACGAGGCAGATGCAGGAAAACAAAACGGCGGCAATAAGAGACAACCACCAAAAAAGGGGCATCACCCATGCTTGCCAAGGCATAACTTGGTCTTTGGGCAGGCCTTCGTAAAACCAGCGGATAACTTGGCCTTTGCTGTCGTTGGGTGTTAACCAAGTGGGAATGGCACTGTGAATGGTATCTGCCCAACCATTTTCGGAGGTGGCATAATAAAAGGGTGAGGTGATGGTGGTGAGCAAAGTGCCGGTAAGACCAATGGTTGGAATGGTGGTGGCTACCATGCCCATGGCAAAGATGATGATGAGTTCGGGGCGTGTGAGGCCATAGGTGGGGCGTAGGGCCTTGAGTGTGCCGTTGATGAGGGTGACGAGGATGAGAAAAGGAAACACCAAGCCCAAAGGCATAAAGTCACTGGCGAGGTAGGTGGAACGCAAAAAGTGTTTGGAATAAGGTGCGGCAATATTGATAAGTGCCGAAAGACTTAAGCCCCATAGGGCAGATCGTAAGGTGAGGCCGGCATAGGGGGGGCGTTTGGATGTCAGGTGGGGTGTTTCGGTTTGCATGGCAGACATAATTGTGTACCTGTGCGTATAAAGTGGACCACAACGTAAATTTTTCGGGTTGTTTTCTTATTATGTATGCATTAATCTAAATCATCATTTTCATATCACATCACCCGGGGGGGGATTTATGAAGTATTATCTGTGGTTTCTGATGGTGTTGTTTTTTGTATCACCTGCCATGGCCAATTTTGATACGCAGATGTTGAAAACATTGTATGAAGATTTGAATGCGGTCGATTTGGATGAAAGCCGTGTTGTGCGTATTCAAAATATCACATTCAAACGCGATGTGGGACATTTTTTCTTACAAGAGGGCGTTTTGTGTTTTTTAAAGCCTGTTTCTGTCAATGGCAAGATGCGTACGACTGGTGCCATTTTTATGGGCACGGGTGTGTTTTCTTATGTGCCACCCACACAAATAGAACGCGAGCAGTTGGCTCGTTTTTTTAAGGTCGAGCGCCGAGATGTCATGTTTGAAATTTTGTATTTGCGGTTTACGGATGATACCGAACGTGTTTTGATGGATGGGGTGACTGTTGACGGTATGGAATTGCCACGTGCAATGTCTGAAGAAAAGGCCTATTGTGACAAGTATTTTCTTGAGCCACGCAATGATGATGTTGCGTTTCATTTGGTGCGCAGTTTGATTGATGAGAAAAAAGAAGGCTGTTTTTATGCCCATATTGGCGAACACAAGAGCCAAGGAGCAGGTGTTGTGGCACGTCCTGAATTTTTCTTTTATAACCCATATGAAGAAGAAGAAGTGCAATTTCAAAACCGAAGATCTGCCGATCATTATATTCGACAAACGGTGAATCAGTTTCATTGTGAAAACGATTATATTTCTCAAATAGACTTTTCAAGTGAAGACAAAGATGTTGTGCAGCCCGTACATTATGCGATTGATGCCGCGGTCAATTGGAAGGGGCATTTTAAAGCCAAGGTCGATGTCACATTAAAAGGGCTGCGTGATTCGACACATGTGTTGCAATTTTTATTGTATCCAGGGCTTACGGTTGATACAGTAACCGATCCGTCGGGAACGGTGTTGGCTCATTCAGAAGGCAATGGTGAGGTTGAGTTGTTGGTGTTTTTAAATACACCAATTCATCAAGGTGATGAGGTTGTGTTGTCTTTTGTTTATGAAGGTGATATGCTGAAACAGATTGGTGGCAACTTTCATCTTAAATCAAGTGGGTTGTGGTTTCCACGTATTGGTGGTGGCAAAAAAGCAACATTTGATATGACGTTCCGCACGCCTCAAAATTTGAAATTTGTGGCTGTTGGTGAATTGGTTTCCGAAAAAAAAGAAGGAAAAGAATGGGTCACCCATTGGGTGCAAAAAGAACCAACCGCCAATATGTCGTTTAATATGGGGCCGTTTCAATCGCGTAAGATCAAAAACAAAACGGGCGATGAAGTAACTGTGATGATGTCTAAAGAAGGACATGGGGATATTGCACGATATTTAGGGGCACAAGGCATCGCTTCGGGTAAAAATATGGACAAAGAGGTGGGAGCCGATTTGGTAAACAGCATGGCTTTTTTTACCCATTGGTTTGGCCCTATTGATTATAAAAAGATTGTAGCAACCGAAATTCCTGCCGGACATGGTGAGGCTTTTCCTGGTTTTTTGCATTTGTCGTGGCAAACATTTCAAGTGTCTGATAAGTGGGGGTATAATGCGTTGTTTCGTGCCCATGAGGCCGCACATATGTGGTGGGGATTAACGGTTGATCACAAAACGTATCACGATCAATGGTTGAGTGAGGGGTTTGCAACGTATTCGGGGCTTTGGTATGTGTTGAATGGCTTGCAAAATTCAAAAGATTTTTTTCGCATTTTGGAAGAATGGCGCGATGAAATTTTTAATACGCGCAATTATGTATTGGGCAGTGGTGCTGAGTCGGGCCCTATTTCATTGGGGTATCGCACCAGTTCTACGGAGACTCAAGGTGATTTTAATTTGATTGTATACAAAAAAGGTGCGTATGTGTTGCATATGTTGCGCAATATGATGATGGATTTGAATACGATGCGCGATGATGTCTTTTTGGAGATGATGAAAGATTATGTGGCAACCTATCGCGGCAAGGAAGTGACGACGGAAGATTTTAGGCGGGTGGTTGAAAAACATATGGGTGAAGATATGGGTTGGTTTTTTGATCAGTGGGTTTATGGTACGGAATTGCCCTCTTATCAGTTTGCTTATTTTCCATCTCGGCAACCAGATGGTACTTATTTGGTCAATTGTGAGGTGAAGCAAGAAAATGTATCAAAAGATTTTAAGATGTATGTGCCACTGACCATTGTGTTTGAGGGCAATCAGTTGGCGCGTATGCGGGTGTTGATTGATGGACCTAAGACCTCATTTGATTTGCCTCCATTGCCGATGCGCCCCGAGAAGATCGTGTTCAATGATTTTCATTCGGTATTGGCAGAGGTGAAGCAGTAGGGGCAGGGAGAAGAAAGAGGAGAGACGTGTGCGATTATTGATATTAAAAATTGCTGTTGTCGGCTTCGTCTGTGAAAAATTAAAATGATCTCTTTCTGTCTTTCTGGTTTTATTGGCGTTTTATCCACAAGACCCAATCGCCCATATCGGGTGCGGTGAGGGTTTGGTTGTTACCCGGTATTTCTAATGGGGTGTGCCAGAGCCCTGTGGTGGGGCAATACCATCGGGCCGTATATTGTCCTTCGGGCAGTTGAATGGTGATGTTGGGAATGGTTTCACCCACGTCATCGGTTTCGGGTGTGTCTCCCGATGGGTTGGCGAGGTATATCAGGTAGGTATCGTTGGTGTGGGCGCATTTGTATAACAAGGGTGTGTTGCCCACACGTGCATCGTTGGGCATGAAGTTGACAAGTGTTAGGCCGGTGTCGTTGAAGAATGTGCGAATGTGGATGAGATCATTTGCCCCTATGAGTTTGCCTGCACGGGCGGCTTCGTAATACCCTTGCATGCCTTTGACGTTGGTGTCATAGGCTTCGTGTGTCGAAAGACCACCATAAGTTGTGTGCCCCCCCGAGAGCAAGCTGGCCCAAAAGAGACGGCGAAAGAAATAGCGTGGGTGTTGGGGCGCACGATAGTGTTCATAGCGGTCTTCGTCATTGATGACGGGGGCCGTTGTTTTTTGGCGGTAGTCGAGAATGATTTGGCCGTGTACTTGATCGAGGTCTTCGAGGGTGACCATGTCAGACCATTCGGCATTGGGAAATGAATACCCTTTAAAACGACATTGATGGTTGGTGAGCAAGGTGCCCCACGGCTCACGGGCTCTCATATCACGGGCGATTTGGTGAATGGTTTTTTCATGCACTTTTCGACCGGATAAGTCTTGGTTGTCTGGCACAATTTCACGGTCATTAGAGACACACCAAATAACGTTGGGCAAGGCCGAAAAGCGTGCTTGTGCATAACGAGCGATCCATTGGGAAAGGGGATCGCTGTTGTAGCGCAACAACTCGGCGGTGTCTTCACCGTAGGGAATGAGCTTGAAGATGATGTGAGGATGGTGATTGAGTGCGTAGATAAGTCGACGATCTATTTCTTGCCAGTAGGGCAAGTTGAGCGAGGTGCGCTCGGGGTTGAATAAGGCTTGGACGTCGCTGCGGCCTCGGCAAAACCAGGTGCGAATTTTGGTGAATCCAGCAGCCGATGCTTGGTCAATGTAGGCTTGCCACTCGGGTTCGGTGTCGGTGACGTAACGATACCCTGTGTCACCGATGTGCAAAAACCAGTCGCCATTTTGATAGGCAAATTGATAAGGGTCTTGAGGGTGAATGGTCAGTTGACCATTGAGGTTGGATGGGATAACGCTAAAGTTGCCCGTTTGGGTGTTGAGGTCACGCAGATTCGATGCGGTTGTCCAGGTCCAGGTGCCTACTTGATCGGCATAGGCACGTGCGCTGTAGATGTTTTTACCGGTATAAAAACCTTCAGTGGTGACGGTTGTGTTGTCTGGGCGGGTGAAGGTGATTGTGAAGTCTGTGTCGAATATGGGGTGATTGTCTGACTCGGCAGTGAGGGTGATTTCATAGACGCCGTAATGAGGTACCTGATTCGGGTTTTGAGAGAGATTCATTGGAGACCTTTTTGGATGTGAAGTCGATCAGGCTTGGCCTGGGCCTTTATAGGGGCGACCAAAAGGCAAACCAAAGGGTTCGCAGAAGGGCCGAAATGGAACCAATGCGGCGATGTCATCGAGGCGGTTTAAAATGTCTGTGGGAAGAGGGCCTTTTTCGATGGCGGCAATGTTGGACTCAACTTCTTGTGTTGAGCGCGCCCCCATGAGGGTGGTATGGATATGTGGGTTTGAAATAACAAAGCGGATGGCGCATTCGGCGATGGGCATGTTGATTTCGTCGAGGAAGGCATAGAGGGCGCGATATTGGTTGCGACGAGGTGGGCTTAACCAACGGGCATTGTCGAGCAAATCGTCATAACGACGGGCCAGTGCGCCTTGTTGGAGGGGGGAGCCTACAATGATGCCCATGCCTTGTTCTGTGGCTGCAGGGAGGACTTCGTGCTCGGCTTCTCGCCAGAGTAGGCTGTAGTTAAAGGCGGTGAGAACAACATCAAATTTGCCGGTGCGAATGAGGTCTGTCATTTCGTAGGCGGTGGTGCCACCAATGCCTATGGCCGAGATGGTGCCGTCTTTTTTTAAGTCTTGTAAGAGGTCCAGCGCAGGGCCATTGAAGTGCTCGGGGTCTGTCCACCAGTCATATTGACGGGGGCGATCTGGTTCGTGAATGATAAAGATGTCGATATGGTCGCGGTTTAAGAGGCGCAGACTTTCTTCAACGGATTGTTCGAGGCACGTGCGATTTTGGGGTTCAAAAGGTTGTGGCCGGCCACCAAGTTTGGTGGAAAGTATAAGGGGGGCATGGATATCTTGGAGGATTTGGCCAAGCACTTTTTCGCTGTCCATATAGTTGGGTGCCGTGTCGGCATAGGTGACACCCAATTCAATGGCGCGGTGAACGGCTTGGTGGGCCTGTTTAAATTCGGCATTTTTGGTGGCAATAAAAAGCCCACCCATACCCAAGCGGCTCACTTCGAGATTGGTTTTACCGAGTTGGCGTTTCTCCATGGTTTACTCCGTGATGGGTGTGAAACTCACCACCAGACTAAAGCGCAAGATGTCTCCAATATGGACAACGAGTTTTTTGATGTTGCTGTTGTCGGCTTGGTCTGGCTTGGGTGATGTGGAAAGGGGTTCGGCATCCATCACATCAAATTCTGCCAAAGAGGGGCCGTCTTCTATTTTGATTTGCAATTTTTTACCATTTTGAGTGAGGATGGCTTTTCTAAATGTGAAGTCAATTTCAATGTCTGCGTGGGTGTGTAAAAACCACCAAAAATCTGTATGGTCGCTGTTTTCGATTTCATCTGTGACAACCACTCTTTGTCGTTCTTGCATTTCGAAGGTACGAATGACGCGGTGTGATGTTTCCGAATAGGCATCTGAAAGATCGACCACGGCAGTTGCATTTTCTTTGGATGAACGAAAGGAGATGATGGGGGCTGTTGCGTCTAATTTTTGCCCCGCATTTTCATTGGGATTAAAAAGGGGCACATTGTGGCCTTCGGCACGAATGCGGTAAAACTCCCATTTTTCGCGTTTGTTGCGGTGGCGTTGATAAGTTTCAGAGTCATTGCCACAGTCAATGATCCAACGTTCACCGAGGGCTTCAAGAATAAAAGAACCCAAATCGACGTGGCGATGCATGCCTAAGTTGGCATTGTTGCCTCCTTGAATACCCACAGACAGTGCGTTGGGATCTGTCCAAGAACTGCGCATAGAAGCGACATTGGCCTCGCGGAAGTGTTTGTCGAGTTTGAGTGTTTTTGGGTCAAAGTCTTTGCCTTTTTCGTCAAACCATAAAAAGTCGAGTACTTTGGCATCTTGATGCCCGCCCGCCAATTCGCTGTATCGAAACCAACTGTATTCTGGCTTTTTATATTTTTTCCCCATCCAAAAATGCATGGGGGTGCCCATACGGCGCAGACCGCAATCTGAAAAGTTATACGATTGACGTGTGGCACCTGATATATACATTTGATATTGGCCACTTTCTTTGAAGCCAGGAATCTTAGAAAGGCCAAAGTCTGTGCCCAATGCGGTTTCGAGCGATGAGAGATAGAGCAGGTTGTAGCGCGAACCATAATCCCAATAGGTGACACCTTCTGTACCTGCGCCATCAGGGGCATAGTGTTTCATGGGCAAAGGAATGCTTTGAATGGCATGGTGTAAGATGGTTTTGGCCAAATCGGGGTCTTGATCGGCAATGACGAGTGCGCCCATGCTGAGACCACTGTTGCAAACTTGGTTCCAGTTGTTTTGGTTTAAATCCCAGCGATGGCCCACATTGCCATTGTAGACGTCCAAACCGGGCTTAAGACCCTTTTCGATAATGGCGTTTTGCATGGTTTCTTTTTGGGCGTCTGACCATTGATCGTTTAACCAATCGAGGCTCATGGCCACAGCATAGGTCATCTCAGCGGTGTCGAGAAAGTGCGACGGGTTCCAGTCTTGAAAGTTGCAGGCGGCCTCTATTTCGGCCCATGTGCGATCTACATATTGATCGCCACCTTCCATGAGGTGGATAAACATGAGTGCTCGCACACGTTCTTTTACCCTGCGGCTTACCGATAACAATCGACGTCCATCGGGTATTTCATAGTGCGAAGGTGCTTCGGTTAAAATGGCATCGGTTTCGTTTTTAAGGTGTTCATACCATTTTGGCGCGTGGGGATCTGTGTTTAATATCTTTTGAACATTGTCAACCGTATTTTCGTTAATGATAATTCGGGGATGACCACTTTTGAGGGTGGCCAACATTTCTTCCCCAGTGGGTGCTTGTTCTGAGGGTTTACCATTTATGGTATACTGCCAAGGCATGGGTTATAACTCCTGACGGGTTTTGCAAAGAAATAAAGGGTACTGGTTTTTGATGCGTTTAATTGTTTTGTGGTGTCAATTTGACTTTGATCGTAAGGTCTGTAACGCCTGTTAGATGAATGGCTAATTTGCGTCGGTTTTTGTTGTCGGCTTGTTCTGGCGTTGGGGATGTGGGCAGTGGTTTGGCATTCATCACTGAAAATGTGGCGTTGGCCGGTGATATAATTTCTGCTGTTAAGGTTTTGCCATTTTGGGTCAATATGGCAGTTGATCCATTGGGTGTCACATCGGCTTCTGTGTGCATAAACCAATAGAGTTCGGATGGCGATTTGGCTTGAATATCATCTGTGATGATGATGTGTTGGCGGTCTATCATTTCAAAGGTGCGTTTTGCTTGTTTTACATGGTCGGTATAAACATCGGTTAGGTCAAGTGTTGTCAGCGCTTTGTTGGGTGTCGATTCAAATGTGGTCACTGGACATTTGGCTTTTGGGTTTTGGTCGGGGCCATTTTGTGGGTTAAATACCAGTGTGTTGTGACCTTCGGCACGAATGCGGTAAAATTCCCATCGTTGGCGTTTGTTGCGGTGGCGTTGGTAGGTTTCTCTTTCAGTACCCGAGTCGATTGCCCAGCGTTCTCCTAAGGCTTCGAAGATGAAGGTGCCTTGGTCGAGGTGTCGGTGTTGCCCCAAGTTGAGGTTGCCACCGGCTTGGATGCCAAGGGCAAGTGCATTGGGGTCTGTCCAAGAACTGCGCATAGAGGTGACATCGGCTTTGCGAAAGTGTTTGTCGAGTGGGGTGGCAGATGGGTCAAAAGTTGTGGCGCTGTTGTCAAACCAGAGCAAATCAAGAATACTACCTCGGCCGTATTGGCGCAGGGTGTCGTATCGGAACCATGAGTAATGCGGTTGGTTGTATTGGTGCCCCATCCAAAAGTGCATAGGTGTGGAAACGCGTGTATAACCACAATCGGCAAAGTTGAAGGACATCCGCTGGGCACCTGAGATATAGATGTGATAGGCACCACTTTCTTTAAATCCTGAAAGATCGGATAGACCAAAATCTGTACCCAAAGCCGTGTTGAGTGAGGAGAGGTAGAGGATGTTGTAACGCGATCCATAAGACCAATAGGTGACGCCTTCGACGCCTGCACCATCGGGTGCATAAAAGGTCATGGCAAGAGGGATGCTTTTAAGGCCAGAATGAAGAATTTCGGTGGCCAATTCGGGAATGTGTTCGGCAATGGCCAGTGCACCCATACCCATACCGCCATTGCACACTTGGTTCCAGTTGTTGTGGTTTTGCACCCACCAATTGCCTTTGCGATAGATTTCAAGGCCTGGTTTGAGGCCTTTTTCGACAATGGCTTCTTGCATGATACGGCGTTGTTCGTCGGTCCACTGATCATATAACCAATCATAGGCCGTTGCAAAAGCATAGGTCATTTCGGCGGTGTCGAGAAAGTGAGGGGGGTTCCAGTCTTTAAATGCAGCTGCGGCTTCAATTTCTGCCCAAACGCGATCCACATATTGTTGTCCACCATCTAAGAGGTAGATAAGTGCAAGGGTGCGCACCCGTTCTTTCACGCGGCGGCTAACGGAAAGCAAACGTCGTCCGTCGGGAATTTCGTATATGGAGGGTTTTTGCGTGAGGTATTGGTCGGCTTGGCGTTTGACACGGCGATAAATATCAGCGGCTACGCTGTCTTGGGCAATTATGGTTTTGATACGGGGAATGGTTTGGCTGTCGATGATCAAACGAGGATGATCTTTTTTGAGGGTTTTGAGGATCTCATTGGGATGAGGAGGAGTAAATTCGGCAGCGTGAATGGAGGTGCCGAGCATCAATAGGATTGAGAATGTGAGGATCATTTTTTTCATAACATCTCCAATTTATGTTTTCGACGGTGTAGAATTTAAAAATTTAACCCAAATCGCGTGGTTTTTCCTTTGACGAAATCGCACGAATACCGTAATCATGTACATGTTTATTGGGATGTCAAAGAGAGAGATGTGCGATACCTATCGTATACCATAAGGAGGCAGTGGTGACTGAATTTCCAAGAACGATGGTGGGGGGCGTGAGTTTGCCCCGTTTGTTGATTGGCACAAACTGGTTTTTGGGTTATTCGCATACGAGCCGTGCCAAGAGCAATTTTATTAAAGAGTATCAAGATGCCAAACGCATTGCCGATGTCATTGGTGTGTTTATGGAATCGGGCATTGATGCGGTTTTGGCACCGCCTTCTGAGCTGTTGGAAGAAGGTATTAAGATGGCCGAAGATCAAGCCGGTAAACCCATTATTCGGATTTTGACACCGAGTTTTAATATTTTGCCCGATGGCCCGCCCGAGCGTGAACCCGAGCGCATGTTGGATTATACCAAATCGTTGGGTGCTACTTTTTGTTTGCCACACCAGTGTGTAACCGATGCTTTGGTTGATCGAATGACAAAGGAGATTCGGCACTTAGATAAATATACAAAGATGATTCGTGAGCGCGAAATGATTCCTGGGCTGTCCACACACATGCCCGAGTCGGTGATTTATGCCGACCGCCAAGAAGCCGATGTGGAGACGTATATTCAAATTTATAATGCGGCAGGATTTTTAATGCAGGTGGAGGTAGATTGGATTATGAGGGTGATCCAAAAAGCCGAAAAGCCAGTGATGACCATTAAGCCTTTGGCTGCGGGTAAGTTGATGCCTATTGTGGGGATGACGTATGTGTGGAATACCATTCGCGACCAAGATATGGTGGCCATTGGATGCACCACACCAGAAGAGGCCAAAGAGATTGTGGATATGTCGGTTGCTTTGTTGGATCGGCGAGCACCTGAACAAGAGTTGCAAGCCACGCGCAGTAAGGCGTCGTTGGTGTAGAGAGGTTTGGAAAAATATAACAAACCTTGTATGATTTCAGAGGATTACATAAAAAGAGCCGCTCAAGAAACGCGCGGCTCTTTTTGTTGTTTGGACCTTTGAATATTTTGGGTGAACACGTTAAATAGCGGCGAGTACTTCTTCAGCTGCCTTGGCCTGTGGTGAATGGGGGTCTCGTTGGATGGCACGGTTGAGATGCAGTTTGGCATGTTCGTTGCCAGATTTGGCCAGTTCGAGGGCTTCTTTAAAGCCTTTTTCGCTGAAGCTCATGTCTTGAGGAATGGTGGGAATGGGCAAGTTTTTCCAATAGTATTTCAGGTCGTCCGATTTCCAATTGCGGTAGACGTCTTCCCATTGCAAGTTGCTGAATCCGTGGAGATGTGGCATTTGCATGTGTTCTGACATGGTGTCTTCAACGGCTTGGTAGCGGTTGTCTAAGGAGACGCGCAGTTTGTCTTCTGTGTAATTGGGTAGGGCTTTGTGTACGGTGAGTGCCGGGAAGATAAGGGTGTCACCAATTTCGTAGTTGGTGGTGTGCCAATCGATATCGAATTCATCGGTGTCAACGCACAAACTGCCCGCACCGAGAGAGAATTTGTGATCTAATACGCGGTTGACTTTATGTGACCCTGGCAAGAGGGCAAGGCCGCCTAATTCGATGGGACAATTGCCCACAGGTGACCACGCGGTGTAGGTGTTAAAGTTGCCTTGAAAGTGGACAAAGTCTTGATGGGTGGGCGTGGTGTGGTCTAAATATTTGGGAAACCACAGGCGCGCCACTTTGTGCGGGTGGGGAATGGTTGGGCGACCGATGATTTTTTCGACGGTACCCAAAATTTCGGGCCAGTGTGCCGATTCGTGAAACATTTCGAGCTTATAGACTTCGTGATACACATCGGTGTACCCAAGGTCGCCTTCGGTGCATTGTTTGGTGACATCGGCAATGCCATCAAAAGGATCTGTCCCCTCAACTAACCACGGTTTCATTTTGTGAAGCATTTGCCGACGCAATTCCCAGAGTTTGTCGGGGTTGAGCAGTTGGCGAAAAAAGAGATATCCTTCTTCGGCCATGCGCTCACGCATGGCTTCGGGTTTGTTGAGGAGGTTGTTGGATTCACGAAGTTCTTTGAGTTGGTTGGTCATGAAGGTTCTCTTCTTGTTGACGTGTAAAAAATATTTAGTAATGAGCTAAATGAAGATAAAAAAACTATTTATGCGGTCAAATATATTTTCTGAAGTATGTGGTTAAAATTTTAATGACACAAGAAAAGCCGATCTCACGTGAGATCGGCTTTTCTGTGTCCATATTGCAAGCCAAATCCGAAAATGGTGTTTGGCTTGTGACTTGCAGACCTGTGGCCTGTGACTGCTTTTATGGTGGGTCAACAGGCACTTTTTGTTTTTTGGGAATGAGGGGATCGTAGGTAAATCCTTTGGTGCCTTTTTTAAATTCTGCACGGGCTTTTTGCATGGTGCTTTTGTTGAGAATCAGGTCTATGGCCGATCCGGCAAATACTTTGGCGGTTTGCAAGATGGCTCGGTCGGCAAAGGGCATCACGGCTTGTGCAGTGGTGTCGCGATGGTGGGCTGGGGTGCCTTTGGTATAACAGGCCATTGTGAATCGGCCCATGGGTGCCAGCCATGAGACATTGTCTTCGTCTGTGGAACCCCGACCTTGTGATCCTTTGCTTTTAGACACGGTTGCATCATATTCACCCTCGTAACCCAATTCTTGTACGCGTTCTTTGTCTTTTTTACTCGCTTTGGGTGGGCCAAAGAGTTCTAAATTTTGCCGCACGGTTGACCACATGGTGTCGTTGGGTAAACGCGGGTAGACCGCTGTGATGCGATGGGTTTTCATGGTGGTGTCGGTGGCAATGGCGGCTCCTTCGGCACATTGGGTGAGGCGTTTGCGCAGGTCATCGACGGCTTCGCGGTCTTTGCCACGTACGTAATACCAGACTTTGGCATAAGCGGGTACCACGTTGGGTGCATCACCGCCATCGCGGATGACGCAGTGGATGCGTGAATTTTCGGGAATGTGTTCGCGCAAATAGTTGGCGGCCACGTCCATGAGCATCACACCATCTAAGGCACTTCGGCCCATGTGTGCGCTGGCACCGTGGGCTGTTTTACCGAAAAATTCGAAGACGAGGGAATCCATGGAGGAACCGCCATAGTTGCCAGCACCAGTGCTTGAGCCAGGGTGCCAAGCCAATACGGCATCGAGGTCCCGAAAGCCCCCATCGCGGGCCATGTAAACTTTGCCTGCGAGGGTTTCTTCTGCGGGGCACCCGTAATAAACAATTTTGCCAGGCGTGTTCAGTGTTTCAAGAATGTTTTTGGCAGCGACCGCACCTGCGGCCGGGGCAACGCCCAAGAGGTTATGGCCTCAGCCGTGGCCCCATGTGCCTTCACCTGCCCCACAGTTGGGTAAGGCATCGTATTCGCCCAACATCCCAATGACGGGTTTGCCTTTGCCATAAGTGGCGCGAAAGGCTGTGGGAATGTTTTTGAATGGGAATTCAATGGTGAAGCCATTTTGCTCCAAATAGCTGGCAAGGGCTTGTGATGATTCGTGTTCCTGAAAGGGGCGCTCGGCCCAGTTGTGAATGCGTCGTGAGAGGTCAAAGGCTGTTTTGGCTTGTTCTTGAACCGCTTTTTCGACGCGGTTCTTTTTGGTTTTTGCGTTCATACACTATCCTCCTAATAGGTGTAATCTGCACCATCTCGGCTGCGTTGACATGAGGCTTCTTGCT
>JAYODI010000005.1:0-77727 GCA_038279365.1 Candidatus Latescibacterota bacterium
AGTTGGCCTTTTTTAACGCTATTCCTCAAAGTTGCACTTATAACTTGAATTCAATTCCTTTTTTAAAGCATCAAACGATTCATATCCTCTAATTTGAATCAACCGTGGATTTGCACGTATATAGTCACCATCGGGCGTTGTTTGATAAATACATTCAATCGCATTTTCAAAAATACTGCGAAACTGCACTTCTGCTTGCTTCAAATCTTCATGCGTTTGAAACAGTTCACGAGACTTAACCTCTAATAATTCTTCGGCACGCAACCGAGCCTTTTTTTCTCGTTCTCTTGCTTTTCGATATCGTTCAACTTCTTTTTCTAAAGCATTTATATGAGTGGCCAGATCGTCTTGATTATTCATAGTTCAATCCTTTAAACAGCACCCAAAAAGGTAATTTCAAATCGGTAATGCATATCTTCGCCTTGCCCCACCTCAATGGTCTTCCTGTCTATCTTCTCTGCAAACAGCTTTGCAGCCCCATCTATCAGTCCTTCAGCCACCGTTGGCATTTTTCTTTTAGATCGATAAATCATCACCAATTGATTTGGGGTAGGTTCCTCATATTCAAAAACAGGTAAGGTTGCATCACTATATAGCTTTTTAACTTCCACATGAATAATCCCATGAACACCCTTAAGAAATTCTTTGAGTGTTGTTCCTGGCTTCACACTATCGGGATAAACTTTTGTCAGAGGCTCCAATGCATATTCACCATAAGCTCTCAAGAGATCGTTCACTTCAATGCCTGTCATTTCGGACAATGTAACCACCAAAGAAACCATCTCTGCATCAGCATAGGTATCGGCACTGGTATATGCACCACCCGACTCAGGATTGACGCGATCCAATAAGTCATCCCATACATCAAGACCAAATTTCTCCTCTACCAATGTATTAAAAACATTAAACATGATGCCCTTCATACTTATCCTCCAGTTTTAATGCTGATGTAACAAATTTTGGACTTTACTGATTAAAACTTCATTTTCAAAGGGTTTTTGCAACAAGTCATCTGCCCCCGCTTCTACGGCTGCCTCCAAGTCTGACAATGGCAATGCAGACACCACCAAAACACGCGTTTTTTCTAAGGCTTCACAGTCGCGAATAAATTTTAGAACTTCACGCCCAGAAATAGCAGGCATGCTCAGGTCAAGTGTCACAACATGGGGCAAAAATGTACCCAACAAAGCCCCTGCAAAAAAGCCATCAGGTGCAATAAGTGTTTCATATCCCTTGCGTTTGAACACACGACTCATGGCATTGGCCATTGCACTATCATAGTCAATTACCAAAACACGTATATTTTGGTCTTCAAAATCTTCTGGAATGGGCATTTTATTCGCCCGAAGAAATTGTATAAAATCTTCTATTTCTACACGATTGTCACCACGTCCAGGCAATTGGTAGGCCTTAAGATGCCCTCTTTCGATCCACCGAATCACCGTGCGAAAGTTGACACCACAATATTTTGCTACTTCCCCAGTTGTAAGTACCCGCTTGTCCATATCTTCCCCTTCAAACCAAATCTAAACCTTCACCTGCTGAATATGCTCTTTCAACTCTTGCAATTGTATTTTGCTCATATTTAACGCTTCCCAAATTTTTTGATCAACTTTAGGCTTTTCAAAATTACCACTTGAACCTTGCCCAAATTGTTGAACCAAGGCATTGGCCACATGCACAATATCCAAAACTTTATTGGGAGTTGCAATCATATGGGGGTGATGATGCCAACGAATCACTTCAACAAGAGCAGGCGATAAATCCCACAACTGAGCCAAATAACTCCCCGTTTCCATGTGTGTTGTATGCATCACTTTTTTTTCTGCATCACGCAGTGTCACCTGTTGTGCCTGTGCCCAGTCAACGGCATCAACAAACCCTTGGTGAAGATAACAATCTTCAAAAAGTTTTCCCAAATCGTGCAGAAGACCTGCTGTAAAAGCCCTGTCTGAAAGTTGATCTCCCAATCCCAAATGTTTGCCCAACCATCTTGAAGCCAACCCACAAGCCAACGAATGTTGCCAAAAACCATCACGTGAATACCCTTTGGGTTCTTGCAGTTCCGTTTTTATCGCATCAAAAACAGACATAGACAATACAAGACCTTGTACCATTTCAATACCCAAAACCACAACCGCACGCTGAACATGATCCACATGAGCGCGTTGGCCAAAAATGGCCGAATTTGCCCATTTGAGCAAACGCACCGATATAGAAGGGTCTTGCTCGATAATCTGCCCAATAGACTTCATAGACAAATCATCCGATTTAGCAAGTGCCTCTTTAATTTCTAAATAAATTTGAGGTAATGTGGGCAAAGACTGAACATCTGAAAATGTATTGCGCAACCAACTGCCAGCATCATTGTGCATATCACCTTGATCGAGAAACTTATTCAATAAAGCTTTTAATTCCTCTGGGTCCCAAGGTTTCATAAGCATTTGATGTGCAACTTCATTTTGCAACATGGAAGCCACTGTATTCTTATCTGCATCCCCAGTCAAAATCACGCGAACAGTCTCTGGATAGACCTCTGTAACTTGTTTCAAAAATACAGAACCATCCATGTCTGGCATACGCATGTCAGAAACCACAAGATCCACTTTTTGTTGTTGCATGATTTGCAAGCCTTCATTGGCGTTATTCGCAAAAAGCGTCAGCCAAGGCTCCTTTCTCATCAACCGTCTAAGAGACGACAAAATATTTTGTTCATCATCGACAAAAAGAATGGTGTGTGGGTGCATGGATCTATCCTCAAAACACAAATCATTCATACTGTGACTTTACTGACATACATGACAAATATCCCAAATTTCGACCAAAATGACAACCATAAAATGAAAAAATATTATAAAAACAAATAGTTGTTAATAAATATATTACAAAAATTCAATTCATTTTTATTAAAAAAATGCCCAACATTATCATCTTTCGACAATCATGTTGGGCGTTCATAACAAGTGGCCAAGAGTAGCCGATCAAACTTAAAATCTATATTGCCATCCCAATGTCATATGGAAGTCGACCTCCAATTGTGGACCATCCAGCGACTGATACACAGGCATCCCAACCTCCATCGCCAAGCGGTGACTGCTCGGCAATAAAACATTGATCCCTACCAAGCCATCAATCCGCTTTCCGCCTCGCAGATTGGAATTGGCTGTCGGCACCATCATAGGATTGAGCGCAACATCTGCACCATCCACATTGCCCCAAGAATTGGCAGCCACACGCCCAGAAATACTCACACGATTGGCCAACAAATAGGCCGCCCAAACATCTGCACCCAACTGATTGCCCAAAGTATAATCACGGTCATTATCCCCCACGCGAATCAACGCATGGATCTGTGCCCCATAAGACCAAGACGCCATTTGACCCGCGCCCGTTAAACCAAAACGCGCATCAAATGTACCCGAACCCAACTGCATCGGATAAGGCAACTGTTGATTCGTGCCCATAGGGGTATCTCCAGTTTCATCAATACCACCCGTAGGAAAGTTGAGCCCCACATGTGCATGAATGCGGTTTCCTTCTAAAGCATAAAGAGGCACCAAGGCCGTCAACTTCACATCACCCAGACCTTGTGTTTTTGTGGTAAAGGCAATCCCCATGCGTGTGCGATGATCCATCTCCATTACCACATAAGGCAACATCGCCATCAACGTCACCCAATCTGATGGTGCAAACATGGCTCCAACCATATGCATTTGCATCGTCATCTGCAATGGTGTCACCATAAACCGCGTCAACACATCGGCCTCAGAAACCGTCGAAGTCCCCTCTCGGTTGCCATCCATGCCCATAACCATATACCGATAAGAAAACATCCACTCACCCTTTTGGTGCACATGATCGCCCATCACACCCCTGGGTGCATGCGCATCTGGGCGTGACGATTCCCAATCGTGTGCTTGAGCAGATACAGAAACCAACACACCGAACAATACAATCCAAATATGGTTCATCATTATTCTCCTAAAATTGTAAGCGAAAAAATATGTACACACTTCACTTTAGGGAATAGGCAGACCTATTCCCTAAACAAATCGAATCAATCGACTTGAGGATACGTGCAAAACGCAACAAATTAGGAAAATAGAATCGGAATTTTATCGGGAGGGTCGATCTTCCAATTTGAAAAATTGCAAGACGATAAAGGAAGGAAACATAAAAAAACAAGCGTCAGCAAAAGCAAAGGGGCATTTGCCAACAGATGAAACAAGGGTGCAGATTTGATACCCTCACCCTGATCGGGAAATCCACCCGCACAAAAAGACGCGGCCAAATAAGACAGAGTAGTCGACAAATTTGATACTGTGGCATCCACACGAAAACCATGGACCTCACTCACCGTTTTACCCGTACAACAACAGATGCGACCAGGATCATTTACATCGCACCCACACCCCATTGCCACACAATTGGGAGCCGCATCTTCAACCTCAACGGTAGACATCAGACCATCGGCTAATACGAACAACAATTGAGTCGATGCAAAAACATACCAAAGCGTCAACAACAAAACGACGCCAGACCGCCAAATAGAGATAGAAAATGCAGATTTCATACTGAGATATGCTTTAAAATTTCTAATGATTACTTTACAAGAAGATATGAAGAAAATGGAATTTAAAGCCTATTTGGAACAAAAAAACGGTCTCCAATAACATATCTCCCGACAATTCTACAAAGTGATAGAAATGTGCACTTTTGTCAAGAAATCGAATCGCGATTTAATCGGCAAAAGCCGCGTTTAAATTCTGCCGTCGTAAAATCACCCAAATGACCACAGGTGCACCAATCAAAGACGTCACCGCATTGAGTGGCAGTGTGGCCTGACTGCCAGGCATCCGTGCAATCACATCGGCAAACAACGCCAATGTCGCCCCCAACAGCGTTACGGCTGGCATCAACAAACGATGATCAGATGTATTGAGCAAACTGCGACACAAATGCGGCACCGCCAATCCCAAAAATGCAATAGGACCACAAAAAGCCGTTGTCACGCCCGCCAAAATAGAAGCCCCCGCAAGCGTCCAAATCCTAACCCGTTTGACAGGCACCCCCATACTCTGTGCATATTTCTCACCCAGCAACAACGCATTTAACGGCTTTACTGTCAAAAACGCCAACAACAACCCCAAACCAATCGCAGGTGCAAACACCGCCATTTGTCGCCACGTTACCCCGCCAAAACTGCCAAAGGTCCAAATAATAAACGCCTGGATTTGCTCGGGAATGCTAAAATAAAGCAACACACTCACAAAAGCACTTGTGGCGTAGCCAAACATCAGCCCCAAAATCAACAACGTCATCACACTTTGCACTTTGCGTGAAATGAGCAACACGCAACCCAACACCGCCGCCGCACCCAAACTGGCCGCAAACGCCAAACTCAAATCACCCAATACACCCAACCCCGCCAACAGTGCACTGCCCACAGAACCCACAGCCAACACCACAATGGCCACCCCCAAACTTGCGCCAGAATTAATGCCCAACACAAAAGGATCGGCCAACGGATTGCGAAACAGCGTTTGCATTTGCAACCCACTTACCGACAATGCCGCCCCCGCCAACATCGCCGTAATCGCCTTGGGCAGTCGAATGGTATGCACAATGATCGCCCAGGCGGGCTTCTCCCCCTCCCCCCCCAACAATACCGACACAACATCACCCACAGGAATATGTACAGAGCCCAATGACAAACTCAGGGCAAATACAACCAACAACACAAAACCCAAACCCACAATTAAAAACCCATGCGATAAAAATGTCATCATTCAAACCCCATCCAAATCCAAAATACGCGCCAGCAAATCACCATCCATCGCCGCATCAACCGCATCGGCCAAACGATCATAATCGGGTAATGCACGATCTGATTCACCCCAACACCAACCCAACTGTGTTAACCAGTCCTGTCGAAAATCATCATTATCAAACACACCGTGAACATACGTCCCCCACACCTTTTTGTCTGCCCGAACGGCGCCATCCAACACATAAACAGACTGCCCACCCCGCTTGATAATCACACCAAAAGGATCAACGCCATCGTCCAATGTTGTTTCACCCACATGAATTTCGTATCCCTGTAACTGTGTGCCATCCATTCGCTTCAAACACACTTGGTGCGTCTGTTTGGCCAACTCAAAACGTGTCTCTATCGGCAATAAATGTAATCCATCCACAACCGTTGACGATGCACCTTCCACGCCCAAATCATCCACCAACCGTCGCCCCAGCATTTGATACCCACCACAAATGCCCACCACCTGAGTGCCTGCTCGACACGCTCTCAAAATCGCCTGATCCAAACCAACCTGCTGCAACCACACCAAATCAGACATCGTCGCCTTTGTTCCCGGTAAAATAATCGCATTGGGCTTTCCCAAATGCGCCCGATCATGCACAAAACGCACTTGCACATTGGCCGTATGTTTCAACGGATTAAAATCGTCAAAATTGGCAATATGCGGCAAATGGATCACCGCAATATCAATCTGTGCGTCTTTCGTCTCACCCACATCATCCAAAACCACCGCATCTTCATCGGCAATATTCAACCCTTGCAAAAACGGCACCACACCCAACGTGGGAACACCAAAGGCTTTCTCACGCAAATCTTCCAACGCATTGCCCAATAAAGAGGCATCCCCCCGAAATTTATTGATCAAAAATGCCTGAATTTGCAACCGTTCCTCAGGCTCCAACAGCAACATCGTTCCCGCCAATGCGGCAAACACACCGCCCCGATCAATGTCACCCACAAGCAAACACGGCGCGTTTGCATAACGCGCCATGTTCAAATTCACAATATCGCCGTCTTTCAAATTGATCTCTGCCGGACTACCCGCCCCCTCCAACACAATTACATCAAACCGACTCGCCAACCGATCATAAGCCGCTTGCACGGCCTCCCACAACTCCACCTTAATCCGTCGCCAATTCTTTGTATCCAAGTGCCCATACACTTTGCCATTCAACACAATCTGACTGCGATGATCGGCCTGAGGTTTGAGCAAAATCGGATTCATATCGGTGTGTGGCAAAATGCCCGCTGCCTCAGCCTGCACAATCTGCGCCCGCCCCATTTCACCACCTTCGGGTGTTACGCCAGCATTGTTGCTCATGTTTTGCGCCTTAAATGGCGCCACCTTATACCCTTGCCGAGCAAACAAACGACAAAATGCCGTCGCCATCAAACTCTTGCCCGCATTGGAATGTGTGCCCAAAAGCATCAAACTTTTTGCCATATGCCATCCACAAAAACCGATCGAAAAAGCCAACAAACCCGATCCATCGCGTTATTCATAAACTTATCCACCTGTTGCAGAATTAAACTCGGGAACAAATTTCAAAAAGTCGGGAAAGTCAACACGACCATTTCCATTCAAATCGAACTTCGCATCAAAACCACTCTCACCTGTTTGTTTTCCAAAAGCATTTGCAAACGCCAAAAAATCGGGAAAGCTTACCACACCATCGCCATTAAAATCACCAACCAAAGGACTTTCGGTGCCCAAAAACGCAATCGCCAAAGGGGGCAATCCCGTATTGATCGGACCTGCAATCAACTGATTGGTTTTGACATCAAACACCTTCACCCCCCCCGAAGTGGGGTCACTAAAACTCCCCCGATCCAATACATATAACCGCTGATCAAAGACACCCAAACCCGGCACATACCCACCCGACAAATCGCTTAAATTTGTCGACACCACCTTGGTGGCCAAATCAAAGCCCACCACAAGGTTGGCAAAATTGGCGTCCGACACAACCACATAACCTTTATTGCCCGACCCCATCGCCAACGCATTGACATTGCCCCCCAAAGCCAACTCACCAATAGCAACCCCTTCACTCTTCAATGTCACCAAATTAATCACTTCAAGACCACCATCGGTCAAACTACCAAACGTCTTGACATTGCTCAAAACCCACTTCGTGCCCCACCGTGCAGCCTCACTCGTATTTGCACTCGCCATCAAAATGCCCTGATTGGCAGGAATGGTGGCATCTTGATCCACAACCTGATCCGTTGTCACATCCACAACTGCAATCAATGAAAAATCGGTTGGTACAAAACCATTGTTTTGATCCAAACGCTGGCAGGCCACAAACAAATGATTGTCATAAATAGTCATCTGCGCCATCTCAGGAATGCCATCGGCATCGGCAAAAGCAGACAAATCTACATGGCCCAATGAATCACCCGTTACAGGATTGACCACCAACAAGTGCTGATGACCATAGCGAGAAATATAGGCCTTACTTTCACTCACAAATGCGATATCTTGGGGGTTGGTTCCATTGCCCGTTGAATACTGAGTAAGTGGCTTGCTCAAATCACTTTTATCCAACACAATCACATTGTCTTGACCCAAACGGTTAATGACATAAACCTTATCTTTATACGTGCGCACCACAGCATCAGAGTGAATTGTCAAATGATCATTGCTTGCCACATTGGTACTTAAATCTATGCTCGAAAAACTGCCACTGCTAAAATCCGTTGTCGTGATCACTGCCTGATTGGCTGCAAAACTTGACGTTGTCATAATCAAAATCATCATCACTAGCTTCATAATGCTTTCCTTCTTTCCATTATCCTACAATGATTTAAAAATGCTCCTGCACATTTACAAAAAATGCACGGCCCGGCAAAGGGTATCCCCACGTATCTGCAACCTGTGCATTCCTTAAATTTTTGGCTTCCAACCCCATTTGAACCCCTTTCACAATATCTATCTTCATCCCCACATTGTGAATATGTCGTGATGCCAAAGGCCTTCGATTGGCCTGATCGAGAAAATTGCCATCTTCAAATGTATAATCATAAAATGCAGTCACCCGATTCACACCACCCGTTAGGCGTGCAAACAACGTATGCGCAGGGCGATTGGGCAATGTATTGCCGCGCAAATGGGGCACATCCGATTGATCCAATGCACGCTGATAGGTATAATTGCCCGAAAGACCAAACTGCTTCCAAATCGTCTTCTGCGCCGTCACCTCAACGCCCCATACCCGTGCCTTGCCAATATTCACCGGGCGCGACGTCGCCTGAGACGTATGTACAAACTGAATGAGATCGTCATAGCGATGATCAAAAAAAACACCTTCCAAAGTTGTTTTATCCGTTGCATATCGCACCCCAGCATCCCATGTCAAACCCCGCTCTGGCCGCAAATTCACATTGCCCACAACACCCCCACGATCACCAAACAACTCATAAAAAGAAGGTGAACGAAGTGTGCGTCCCAAATTGGCCTTCACCATCCATGCATCTGTCACATCCACACGCATCCCCGAACGCACACCAAACAAATTGCGCGTATTGGCCGAATCGGGTGCCAGCGGCGAAAACGAAAAAGGATTGGCCCCCGTAAACGAACTGCGCTGATGCCGCGCATCCACACCCACCGAAAGCACACCCAACTTTTCAGGCAACGACCAATCCACACCCGCCCGCCCTGAAAATGTCCATCGCTTGCTATCAAACAAACTTGTCGTCGATTGCAAACGCGCCGTGGGCACATATGCCTCTCGCAAAACACCCACCGTTGTCGTCACTGCATTTTGCGAAAGCAATTGCAAACGCCCCTGCCACCCCATCGTGCGCGTTTGATAATTATTGTCTTGCCGCCCAACACCCACCTCCCCATTTGCATCTACAAACGACTCGCCCATATGCGTAAAATAAACCGAGTGTCGCATCAACACCCCCGGCAACAACACCCCATCTTCAAACACCACTTCCGTCAAAGATCGAAACACATCAAAATGCGCAAACTGTGACTGATTGTTGCTAATGCCCGGAATTCCCTGTGCCTTCCAAAACACCGACTCCTGCACGGTCAAACTGCGCCCACGCCCCAAAACAGCATGCCATTTCCCCAACAAACTGGCCGAACGATGCCCATTGTTTTGCCGCTTGGCAAACACATCATCATTCACATTGTATTCTGTACCATTGTCATCCAAAAACACAAAATCATTGTCACTGGCCTGATAATCGGACACCACCAAAAACTTCGACCGATCCGATCCTCCCGTCACCATCCCATTCAAAGACCGTGTATCAAAAGCGCCCCACGCCCCACGCACACTGTGAGAAAAACTGCGCGCACCCGTTCGCGTTCGAATATGCACCGTCCCCCCCAAACCATTACCCGCCGCCCCAGCCCCCCGATACACCTCTATTTGCCCCACATGTGCCAATGACAAACTGCTCAAATCCACCCCACCACCCATCGCAGAGTTGAGCAAAACACCATCCAAATAAACCTCCACCTGCTCGGCAGAAGACCCTCGCAATGAAAGCGTACTAAATGCACCCAACCCACCCAACCGTTTCACCTGCACCCCCGTAGCTTCAGCCAACACATCGGGCAAAGACGTCTCACGCCCCTCAAAACTCGCACGCGTAATCACCGTCACAAACGACGGATTCTGATGCACATCATTGGCTCCCACTGGCTCTGCATCTACAAACAACTCTTCAAGTGCAATCATCCGCGCCACCAATTGAACCTGAACCCGATTCCCATCAACCCGCACCTCCCACTCGCCCCCCTCATACCCCACATGCGAAACCCGCAAATACTGAACCCCTTCGGCGACATTAAAAAAACGAAATTCACCCTGTGCATCCGTCTCCGTCACCACCCCTCCCACCAAACGCACCGTTACCCCTTGCAGTGGTTTTTTTGTTTCGACATCGGTCACAATGCCCACAAGTTCAGCGGCCTGCAAAGGAGCCAAAAACATCAACATACACCAAAGAACCTTCATAACAGCCACACACCTCTTAGCGTTTTAACTTTTTGTAGTATTTCAACTGATAATCTGGTAATTGATCGGGGTGAAAAATCTTGACCAAATCAGCCAGCAGCATATGGGGTTCGACCAAACCGCGTTCCCAATAATCATTTCCACCTCGAGCACTCATTCGAGCATTGGCATTAAAAACCTGACCCATTTTAAAAGCGTTAAAAGCCGTATACCGTTCATCGGTGTTTTCCAAATCGGCCAAGGTGTGCCAATCATTACTCATCGCAATCCAAAAATCTGCGCCTTGTGCCTTTTCAAAAACCACTTCAAAATCCAATGACAAACTTTGATGCGAATCATCTTCGGCCCACAAATATCTTCCCCCCGCATCCGCTATAAGTTGTGCAGCATATGTTTTGCCACCAGCCATAAACCAAGTGCCACGCCACAAAGTGCCCCCAAAAACCGTGGGGCGTTTGCTAAGTGGCAAATTCTTTACGCGCGCCGAATAGGCATTGTATTTTTGCACAATATCGTCAAACAATGCCTCCGCTTGTTTTTCTTTATTAAAAAAGACGGCCATAAATTTGATCCACTCAGTACGCCCCAACAAAGACGGTTCCGTATAATCGGCATTGACCACCACGGGTATACCGGCTTGTATCAAAGTGGGATGAGCATTGTAATCGGTTTCAGCAATGGCCGATGTCAAAACCAAATCCGTCTCAAGAGACACAATCTTTTCCAAATCAACAGAAGCACCATGCCCCACTTGCGCCAATTGTCCGGCCTCAAATTTTTTATTGATGACAGGTGAATGAACATATTTGATATCATTAATACCTACCAAATGGTTGATCTCATCCAACAATTCCAAATGAGGCAGGTGCGTAGTTGACGTTGTAATTAACCGTTTAATGGGAATCTCAATACGTTGTGTTTCATCAAATCCATCAGGCGTTTTTTGGCCCTTGGGCACCAAAACATATGTGAATGCTTTTTCGGCATTAAACCAAGGTTTCAAAACCGTAACAACCTTATGCGTTGGGTAGTATGCCACCTCAAACCCAGTCGCATATTTCAGAGGCATTTTGGTTTGTGCAACACCTTCAGTAGCAAACATGCCGATCACAGCACAACACACACACCAGATCCAATGTTTATCAAGGCGCATTTGTATCTCCTCTTTTTATATTTATTGCCTCGTGCTTAAGCACTGCAACCACATCAGAAATGGTCTGACACATCGTCATATCCTCACCTGCTCGCACTTGCCACGCAGGCCCCTCAACAGAAACAGACAGCTCAAACAAATCCATTGAAACCACATTTTCTTCTACTTGGAAACCAGCACGTTCCAATGCGCGTTTGGTCCAATACACAAAGTGCCCTTCACCACACAATGCAACAACAACACCCTTTTGCGCCTGCATCAGAAAAGAACCTGTATGCGTATCAAACCGAACGCCATCACTTTGAAACGCACGTTCAAAAGCCCCATTCAAAACCAAATCTTCAGGTGCCCCCACCTGAAGTGGCCCCCCTTCAGGCAACAACCAAATTCGGTCGGCACTGCGCAAAGCCAAATCCAAATCGTGTGTCGAAAGCAAAATCGCCTTATTTGTCTCATGCGCCAACTTTTGCAACAGCGTCATCATCTCCACGCGCCGTGGCAAATCCAAAAACGCTGTGGGTTCATCCAGCACCATCACCTCGGGCTGTTGAGCAAGCGCGCGTGCGATCATCACCTTTTGCCGTTCACCATCACTCAAAGCCCCCACATTGCGATGTGTCAACGCCTGTGCATTGGCCGACCGAATGGCCCACTCTATCACCGCATCATCTTCTGGCGTCAAACGCCCCGTCCAATCGGTATAAGGGTAACGCCCCAAAGCCACCAAATCGCGCACAGACAAAATGCCCACCTGCACACGATCGGTCAGCACCACACTTAAAAGCTGCGCCAAGTCTTGTGCCGACAGTGCCGACACATCCTTTCCCACCAACTGCACAGACCCCGACAATGGCGTTTGCATGCCCACCAACGTGCGAATCAAAGTCGATTTACCTGCCCCATTGGGCCCCAACAAACACACAAACTCACCTCGACTTAAAGAAACCGATATCTCACGGGCAACCACATAAGGTGCTTGGCGTTTGGGTGTATAACCGATGGTTAAATTTTTTGTTTTTAAAACGGCATCCATCAAAAAAAATCCCCGACTTCCACATGGAAGTCGGGGACACAAAGAGCAAGATACGATCAGGTTACACCTACCAGCCCAATAATATCACGCACCCTGGCTTCCCAATCCACGAGGAAGAAAAAAGGCATCAAATTTAGGCAGGTCTTCTGGCTTCTGGTCATCAACCCCCCACGCCTTCCCAACCAAACAACAACCAGGTCAGTGACATCGTGTGGGCGGCATCCCAGTTACAGCGGCGGGACCGCAACGGATTTGCACCGTTTTCCCTATGCCTCAATATGAGGCAACCTAAATCCTACATCTTATTCACAATATAAAATTACCCTACGTCAGAAGAATAGACCTTTCAACATATTCTGTCAAGCTTCGATTTATCAAACGCAAAACGCGCGCTCTTAAAAAGAGCGCGCGTTAATATCAAAAACGAAGGGCTGTCCTAATTTAGCTAACCACTTCATTCAATGAAAGGCCTTCACCTTTTAAAAAGTTCAAAAGACCTTTTTTATTAACCGTACGCAAAGCACGTGTGGACAACTTAATACGCACAAACCGACCCAACTCGGGCACATAAATACGCTTGCTTTGCAAATTGGGTTTCTGAACCCGCTTCACTTTGCGGTTGGAGTGCGAAACATGGTTGCCTGTTAGTGGCTTTTTACCTGTGAGAGCACATTGTCTTGGCATGGGGAACCTCTTTAAAATCAGCGAAATTGCGAATCTGCGAATCCCACCGACCCCAAAAACAAGGTAGGTTTTTATTCGTCTATTCGTCTATTCGTCTATGCGTTTAAATTGTCTTTATCGATCTTCACGATACGTCACATGCTTGCGCAAAGACGGATCAAATTTCTTCAATTCCAAACGGTCAGGCGTATTTTGGCGATTCTTTTCTGTGTGATAATAATGCGAGCTTTCTGTGCTCTTCATCTTTACCAAAATGCGGCTACCTTGTCGCTTGGCCATATGACCACCTCCATAAAATCCGGCAAAAAATTCTAATGACAAAAGCTAAGATCCAATTGCCCCAAACATCAAAATGAGCCAACATGAAGTGGGGCAAGAAGATACAATATACAGATTTGCCAACCAACGATCAAGAATTTTGTTCATCTAATGTCATTTCCCAACCCCAAAAACCAAACCAAGATCATATTTTACAATATTTTAATTAAAAAAATAAACCAGTTGAAAATTGGCGATAAATTGCATATCCTTAAATAGAAAGACAAAATCAAAAATACAAAATAGCATATAAGAAATGATAAAACAGCACTTTACAAGAAATCTACCAGAAAGGTATATCATGCCAGCAGAAACCATATTCAGCAAAATTATTCGACGCGAAATACCAGCAGACATCCTTTACCAAGACGATTTGGTAACTGCATTTCGCGACATCAACCCCCAAGCGCCCTCGCACATCTTAATCATTCCCAACAAACTCATTCCCACCGCCAATGATGTCACATTAGAAGATGAACCCATTTTGGGCAGGCTGTTTACGGTTGCTGCCAAAATTGCCAAAGAAGAAGGTATTGCCGATGATGGTTATCGACTCATTATGAATTGCAATACCCACGCAGGACAAGAAGTGTACCATATTCACCTCCATGTTTTAGGTGGGCGTCCATTGGGACCTATGCTGGTTAGATAAACCTATTTTGTATTTCAATCAGAAGTATGAGGCGGTTTTTTACGCGGTGGCACAGGGTCAAAACCACCTACAGATAGAGGATGACAACGCAACAATCGACGCACAGACAACCCCAATGCCATCACAAAAGAATGCACTTGGAACGCCTCTTTTGCATAAGCAGAACACGTAGGATGATACCGACAAGGGCTGGGCGCAAAAGCAAAAAAACGCATCACAGGTGCCAACACAACCTGATAAACCCAAATCGCTGCTTGTGCCAATATCCGCAACAGGCGATCTATAAAAGAAATAGGATTGACCATCATTTTTTTTAGGGTATATTAACCGGAAGTTTTTAAAATCGCGAGTTCAATAATATAGTACAAAGCATTGTAACCATACAAGCCTTGTATTTCTCCTCACCGAATGGAGGCCTGGCAATGGGTCTGCCAGATATTCAAAATACAAAAGACAAGCGTGGTATTGAAATTGACCAAGTAGGTGTTTCAAATGTTCGATACCCCCTCACCTTACCCACACGCGACAATGGCGAATTTCATACCGTTGCCAATCTGTCTATGACCGTGAGCTTGCCTCATTATCAAAAAGGCACGCACATGTCGCGATTTATGATTGCACTCAACGAACAGCACAAACACTTTACGCCAGGCAGTGTGCACATAGTACTTGAAGAAATGCTGGAATTGCTCGAAGCCGAAGAAGCCTTTTTGAGCATGCAATTTCCCATCTTCTTATCTCGCAAAGCACCCGTAACAGGCATTGAAGGCATGTTGGATTACAACTGCACATTTAAAGCCATGCACACCAAAGACGGCGTTCATGACAAACTTGTTGGCGTACGTGCCAATGTCGCCAGTTTGTGCCCATGCAGCAAAGAAATCAGCGAATACGGTGCTCACAACCAACGTTCAGAAGTCACAATGAATGTGCGCCCTGCCGATGAAGAGTTCATTTGGTTTGAAGACCTCATCGACATTGCCGAATACAACGCCTCCTGCCAATTATACCCCATACTCAAACGCCCCGATGAAAAACACGTAACTGAGCGAGCCTACGACAACCCAAAATTTGTTGAAGACATCGTACGCGACGTTGCCTCAGACTTGTTAAACCTCATCAGCGAAGAACGCATCAAATGGTTTTATGCATCGAGCAACAACTACGAAAGCATTCACAATCACGATGCATTTGCCAAAATCGAGCGCGGTGTACGCGGCCCCTTGCTTACACATCGTCGCGAAGCAGAAAGTGAAGTGAAACTGTAATTTTGTAAAAAATCTCAATATACAAAAAGGCCAGTGGATACGTGTTCCACTGGCCTTTTTTATGATCTGTATATCTTTACATGCACACTATGCCGCAGTTGCCAATGCAAGCTCGTGAATCCGTTTCACCATAGAAGCAAACCCGTTGGCGCGATTGGGGCTTAAATGCTTGGCCAATTCAATCTTTTCAAAAAGACTTCGAATATCTGCCGTCAAAATCTCTTTCGCCGTTTTCCCCGAATACAACGCCAACAAAATAGCCACCAATCCTTTTACAATTTGTGCATCACTATCGGCACGAAATTCAATTGTAGGTGGATCACCTTGCTTAACTTCAGTAATCAACCACACATTGCTTACGCACCCTTGTACGCGATTTTCATCTGTCTTAAACACATCATCAAGCGGCTCCAACTTACGCCCCAATTCAATAATGTACCGATAACGCGCTTCCCAATCGTCCAAAATTTCAAAATTCTGCATAATCCGATCAATGGTTATATCCATAAAATCCTCACAATAAGGCAAACGGCAAATGTGAAACGGCAAACGCCACCTCATCCACCCAAGTGCAGTTATAGCTTTGCATTTGCCGTTTGGCGTTTCACTTCATCAACCGCGCCACATCCATCGCAAAATATGTCAAAATCAAATCTGCGCCCGCACGTTTCATGCTCAGCAACAACTCATCGCGCACCCGCGCTTCATCAACCCACCCCATTTGCGCCGCAGCTTTCACCATAGCAAATTCACCACTCACATTATAAGCCGCCACAGGCACACCAAACGTCGATTTTACCCGATAAATAATATCCAAATAAGACAAAGCCGGCTTCACCATGACCAAATCGGCCCCCTCATCCAAATCAAGTGCCACCTCCTGCAATGCCTCATCGCCATTGGCCGGATCCATCTGATATGAACGCCGATCACCAAATTGGGGCGCAGATTCTGCCGCCTCACGAAATGGTCCATAAAACCCCGAACAATATTTTGCGGCATAAGCCATAATGGGAATGTGATCAAAATCTTCTGTATCCAGTGCTTGCCGAATGGCCCCCACACGCCCATCCATCATATCTGAAGGTGCCACCATATCGGCCCCAGCACGCGCATGCGACAACGACTCTTTCACCAACAAATCCACCGTTTCATCGTTGCTTACATCTTCGCCCACAATCACACCACAATGCCCATGGCTGGTGTATTCACACAAACACACATCTGTAATCACAAATAAATTGGGCACCTGTTTTTTGAGTGCAACAATCGCACGTTGTATAATGCCATGGTCGTGATAGGCCTCACTGCCAACTTCATCTTTGTGATCTGGAATGCCAAATAAAATTACTGCAGGAATGCCCAAATCTAAAATTTCTTTGCCCGTTTCAATCAGCACATCAATAGACATTTGATAATTACCCGGCATTGAGGAAATCTCTTTTTTGACACCATCGCCAGGGCAAACAAACAGAGGCATAATCAAATCGTCAACTCGCAAATGGTTCTCACGCACCATTCGACGTGTGGTTTCTGTGGCACGCATACGGCGCATACGTGTAATTGGAAAAGACATATATAATAACCTAAAAAGTGAATTGTAAATGGCGAGATGAGAACACTGATATACCCAAACAATATACACCATATCCCTATAAAAAATCAATCATTGATTCGCTATTGCCACCTCCTTACCAATAGATATCAATATTCTCTTACCAACAGACCACCCACATTTTTTTCATCAGCAAATGCACCATAGGTATGAGGGCGACGTTGCATCCAATTCACGCCACGCAAACATCCGCCACTCACGGCTCGAATACCATCTTCCAATTCAATCTGCGCATTCACATAAGGTTTGCTGCCGTCATTCCATACCAACACTTCACCGGTGCGATCTATAATACAACTCCCTTTGGCATTGTTTACGGCAATCACCATACACACCTGATTGTCCATAGCGCGTGTTTGCATAATGGCCCGAAACCGATCAGGGTCCCAACCTTTATCACCCAGAAACTGTGCCCGATGATCACCCATAATGGGCAAAAGCAAAAAGTCTGCACCATTTAACCCAATCATACGCGCCGACTCTGCCGCTGAAGAATCCATACAAATATTGCATCCAATACGTCCAATCTCTGTATCAAATACAGGAAAATCATCACCGGGCAAAATACCCGAATCCATCTCTCCACCCACAGCCAAATGCACTTTGCGATATACTCCTTCTACATCACCCGTGGGACCAAACAAAACCGCGCTGTTATGTACCGCATCGCCATCTCTTTCTATCATACCCAACAAAACATGTAGATCATATTCACGTGCAAGCTGTGCAAAGGGTTCGGTCTCTTCACTAATCACCGGCACTGCCAAATCTATGGGACTGCCCTTTATACCATATTGCAAACAAATTTCTGGCAACACCACCAAATCAATACTTTCGGCTTGGCATGCTTCTCGACACAACGGCACATAAAAATCGACATTATCCTGAATCGATTCAAAACGTCTCTTGCGATCACCATGTTTCCCAGTCACCACACAAACAGAAACAGGTTCTATAGGCTCACTGACTTCACGCATCGTAATCTCAGGCATTTGCCAATCGGCCGACCCAGTCACCGACCACCTAAATGTATAGCGTAAAATCAGTTGAGTCACATCCTTGGGCGCAACCAAACACCGAGAAAACCGAACCTGTTCTGTATCCCATTCGGGCAGTAAAAAGTCCCACGCCTTCACCCCTTCTCCTCGACGCCGAGACGCCAGAGGACTCAATTCACCCCAAAATGCTTCACACCGCAACACATCGCGCACCCGCTCAACATCTTGATAGGCTGCTTCCACCTCTATTACATAGGCTTGCCCCATTTCCAAGCCCGAATAGGTCAACTGCCACCCGCCTACACAAGTTCGTGTACCATTAGCAGCAACAGACAATTTATCATGGTGTTGTTCTGTCAAAGGCGCCGCTTTTGCATGAGGTGCCCAAGGTGTGACCGATTTCAATATCAAGTCTGCCATTTTATATCTTTCCCAATACCAAATTCGTTTTACGTTCTATGCCATCACCTTACGCCACCCAGTGTCTATAAAGTGGCTTCACATCATCAGGCAATGATTCATATACATCGCGTTTTAGAGGTTGCGACTCATAATTTTTTCCACCCGTTTCGACCACCATCATCTCATGTTCTGGTTTGCCAATATGTGAGGGATTCAAATTGAGCCACCAAGGAGCATAACGTACAATCAATGCCACGCGTTTTTCATCACTCACATTGGGTGCCACGGCGTGCCACAACCGACTGTCATATATCAGCACACTACCAGCAACCCCCGTCACCTGAATTTCTGTTGGGTAAGGTGCATCTCGATCAATATCATCCATCAAACCCGCAGATGGATTGTTATCAGACCGATGACTGCCAGGCACCACAAATGTACCTCCATTTTGATCATTAAAATCCGTCAGCATCCAAATCGTAGCCAAATGCAATAACGCATCGGGATAAGGTGTTGGTATATGAGACGCATTGGTGGCATTATAAGGCCAATCGGCATGCCAATAACCACGTTCATTGCCAGGATAATTAATCACACAATCCGTACAGGAAATCCGTGCATACGGGCCAAACAAAACATCGACCACATCCATCAATTTACGGCTCGCCACATAAGGCGCAAACACTTGTGTTTCATTGATCACTTGCCGCAAACTTGCCACACCGTCAACGCCCATGCGATGTCCTTTGGCACGCGTTGCAGCTCTTGCCGCTTCCGATTGGGCATGCCCACGCGCCTGCGCGGCGACCACACCTTCACACACTGTAACAACGTTCTCTTTGGGAATCACACCTTCTATCACACAAAACCCATCGCGCCCCAACCGATCAACAACAGATAAAACCGACATATGCCCTCACAAAAAAGAGACCTACGCAGTATATTGTAAGCCTCGTTAAAACATGCTCATCACTTCTATCCGAAATCCAAACAATAGGCTCTCTTATTCCACGCGAAACTTTCCCTTTTTTGCCATCGTCTCTTCGAGTTTTCGAATTTCAATTTGTTGATTGTTGACAATATCTTGTAATTCTTTTACGGCTTCTTTGCCTTTTTTAATTTCTTCACTAATCTCAGAATTTTCTAAATTATTTACCTTAATTTTATCTTCCAAATCGATGTGTTCAGCTTTTAAAATTTCAAGCAAAGACCCTTGGATACGCGCACTGGCCAAATACTCCTTCACAACAACAAGGGTATACATAACCGTAGCAATAGCAAAAACAATAAAAACCCAATCCATTGTTGTCTCCTCAGAATATATCTCTATTACTTTTTGGTCATTTCAGCCAGCTTCCTTGTATTCTTTTCTATTTGAAGCTTTAACGTGCGCTGGATACGCTCTTCTGTTTTCAAATTTTGCACAGCCACAGCTTTGGTACTTTCTGCCACACGCAAAGCTGTTTTCATTTTGCTATTATCTGCCTGCGCTTCTGCAACCATACGGCGAAGCCTTTGAATCTGGGCCGTTGTATAAAACTTGGCCAGAATCACCATCACCAAACCCAAAATGGCTGCAATTCCCGAAATCATAATCCAAAAACCCTTATATACACCTGGTAAAGCTTCCGGATTTACCAGGTGCCAAGCATCACACCCAAGCACATAAACATATATAAAATAAGGCCTTTTAAACCATTTTCCAATCACAGAATGAAAAATCAGCACCCAAAAATCTCTTGTCAAGTTTCAATATTGGGTGTGCCATTCCCCTTCTATATTGTCACCGTTTGGAAACCGTTCCACCCAGCGTACCCAAAGCAGATCCAAAAACAACCAAAACGGCCCCCATAATCGACAATCCATTTAAAGGCTCAGGTAGAATTAAGTCGGTTAAAAAAGTGGCCGCAAAATAAGCATTGCCCATCGTAATGAGCGGTGTGAGTGCCACAACAATGCCTGTGCGAGAAGCTTCTAAGTGATTCATCGCAATACCAAAACTCACATACGAAACAACAGTTAATGCCGCAGACAAAACCACCAATCCCATCTGCCCATAAGTCAAAGAAAGCAGTGCCAATGGCTGTGACATAGGTGACAATATAAACACACTTGATACATAAATAACAAACAAAACGACCTCAGGTGGCAAAGTGCTTTGCATTTGTTTTTGAGCCATAATATAAGATGCCCAAAAAATGGCCGCCAACACCACCATCAAAATGCCCCCACCATACACACTCTGCAACAAATCGGCATAACGTAAATTAAAAAATAAAAGCATGCCAATAATCAAAACAAGCAAACCCCACCACTGCCTCGAATTAAATTTTTCACCAAAAATAAGCATGCCACCTAACAACACAAACATGGGTGCCAATTGAATCACCACCTGTGCTGCACCAGGTGATACAAAGTGCAGACTCGACATATAGGTCACATAATTGCCGCACAAACCCACGATACAAATAAGCATCAACCAAGGCATGTGACAAACCTGTAATACAGATCGCCAACCATATCGCATCAATAACAGCGGTGCCAGCAACATACCCGCTACCAAAAACCGTGCCCAAGCCAATGTATACACTTCAACCCATTGCACAAGCACTTTTAAAATCACGGGCAATGTGCCCCAAATCAGTGCCGTAAACAATGCCAACAAAAGCCCCAATGTCCGCCGCCCAGTTACCTGATGTCGATTCACACGTGCCCTTTCACACCATCCACTATTTTTTTTAATGCACAATAATAAGCCAATTTTGTGGCCCGAGGCATGGGCAATGCCCCACTGGTTGAAGGTGCCAGAAAAAGAATGGCTCCTTCCAATGTCTCTTCTTGTAAGCCATACGCTCTTTTTTCTTTTATCACTTTTACATACCCACTCTTGCCATTAAAACACACCACATGCGGTTTGAATTTCCGTAGTTTTTTCTTAAGCACATCAAACCCACACACATATTCATCATCCGTCAATGGCCCAATACCACGCGTGGCCCGCCCCTTTACAATATCGGTCACCCCAATGCCATAATCCAACAACAAATGATCTTCTTCAGGTTTTAAGAGCCGATTTGTCAACCCACTTTCATATAAAAAAGGCCAAAACTGATTGTTTCGACCCGCATAATAATATCCTACCTCAGCAGATTTTAAACTGGGATTAAAACCCACAAAAACCAAATCCAACCCAATCCTCAAATAATCTCGTAAAACATTTTCGGACGCCATTTTAAAACCTTATATATTGACATGACGGTCACAATGTGTTTAAGTCATGACAACGCAATAATAAACAAGCACACCCTTGTGCTAAATTTCACTTATTTCAATTTTTGCAACAAAGTATGCAGATTAATTCAATTTACTGCAACAGTATTTTTCGCTATTATTGAGCCATAAGAAAACGTAAAATGTCTAAAAAAAATCATCGAAATTGATAAAAATATCCACTTTGAAAGGGTATCTGCATTATGCCACAACTTAATAAGTTCAGTTCCCAAATCACACAAAAAAAATCACAAGGCGCATCTCAAGCCATGCTTTATGCCACAGGATTGAGCCGAGAAGATATGGCCAAACCACAAATAGGCATCGCCTCTGTATGGTATGAAGGCAACTCGTGCAACATGCACCTCAACGATTTGGCCCTGGAAGTCAAAAAAGGCGTGACCGAAGCAGGTAGTGTGGGCATGCGCTTTAACACCATTGGTGTTTCCGACGGTATTTCAATGGGCACAGATGGCATGTCCTATTCCCTCCAATCACGTGACCTCATTGCCGATTCCATCGAAACCGTAATGGGTGCCCAATGGTATGATGCACTCGTTGCACTACCCGGTTGCGACAAAAACATGCCCGGTGTCGTCATGGCTATGGGGCGGCTTAATCGCCCTGCCCTTATGGTCTACGGAGGTACTATCAAACCTGGCTGTGCCCTCATTCAAGGCGAAGAACGCAAACTAGACATCGTTTCTGCCTTCCAAAGTTATGGTGAATTTCTCACCCAAGCCATCAACGATGAAGAACGCCAAAACATTGTTGAACACGCCTGCCCCGGGGCAGGTGCATGTGGTGGGATGTATACAGCCAACACCATGGCCAGTGCCATCGAATGTATGGGCCTTTCACTGCCCTATTCATCATGCACACCCGCCGAAGACCCCGAAAAAATAGCCGAATGTATTCGTGCTGGCCACACGGCGCAAGCCCTCTTAGAAGCCGACCTTAAACCACGTGATATCGTCACCAAACAATCTTTCCTCAACGCCATTCGCTTGGCCATCATCACTGGTGGATCCACCAATCTCGTGCTTCACCTGTTGGCCATGGCCCGCGCATTTGATGTGGATCTGCACATTGACGAATTTCAAAAAATGTCAAACGAAACACCGCTTCTATGTGACCTGAAACCATCTGGCCGTTATGTGATGGAAGAATTGCACAAAATTGGTGGTACACCCGCCCTCATGAAAATGTTGCTCGATGCCGACCTCATCGACGGCAACCAAATGACCATCACAGGCAAAACCATTGCTGAAAACTTAAAAGACATAACCACCATCCCCCCCTATGGCACAGGCGAAGGCCAACAAGACATTGTGCGCCCCTTCGACAACCCCATCAAGATCACGGGTCACCTGCAAATCTTACGTGGCAACCTTGCCCCCGAAGGATCAGTGGGCAAAATCACAGGCAAAGAAGGCGAAGTCTTTGAAGGCACCGCCAACGTTTTTGACAGCGAAGAAGATATGCTCGGAGCACTTGAACAAGGCAAAATCGAAAAAGGTAACGTGATCATCATTCGCTACGAAGGCCCCAAGGGTGGCCCCGGCATGCCCGAAATGCTCACCCCCACATCGGCATTGGCCGGTGCGGGCTTGGTCAACGATGTGGCCCTCATCACCGATGGTCGTTTCTCTGGCGGATCACACGGTTTCCTTATTGGTCATGTGGTGCCCGAAGCCATTGAAGGCGGCCCCATTGCACTGGTTAAAACAGGCGACAAAGTCACCATCGATTGTAAAATTGGCGAAATCAACATGGACGTGTCCGATGAAGAATTGGCAAAACGCCGTGCCGCCTGGACCAAGCCCGATTACCCCGCCAAACGTGGTACCCTTTACAAATACATCAAAAATGTAAAAACAGCCTCCGAAGGCTGTGTTACCGACGAGTAAGTTTTAGACCAACAATCAAAAAGGGATCGCATCTGCGATCCCTTTTTTTTATTTCCAATCGGCAGGCGATTCCATATCGCCCAGCACACACCTTCGCACCCAATCCAATCCCTGAATCACCAACCACCGCCTGATGTGATCATTGTCTTGAAACCGTCGGCTCTCCACACACAAGCGCATTTCATCTGGCCCGTGAATCGCCATAAATGTGGCATCATTTTCAAACGGCCCAATCATGGCAAAACCAATGCCCCCATCGGGTGCCACACGTTCAGCCACCGCTTTGACCAACACCTGCGCATCATCCGTTGCCATATCCAAGCCCACCGTTTCAAGTACTTCTTTTAAATCCGAAGGGTGTATGTCCGCCGTCACCACATCACCACATCCATTTTCTTGCATTTCACGCACCAACTGTCCATCTGTCAACGTATCCACCACCCCCAAAGTCAAACCCCGATCTTTAAGCAAGCCACCCACCACACCCGCAACCGTCTCCTTGTTCACGCCATAAATCGCCACGCCCAATCGCTTGCGCAACTCCGTCTCCATAGGTGCAATTAACGCATCAGCTTCTTCATCTGTATCCGCTTTTGCGGTAATACGCACATCCGTTTGGCCCGCATGTGCTGCCAAACCAACCGTGGGATTCGACGCGGTCATCAAATCGCCAATAGACCGATCAATATTGCTCTCTCCCACCGCACACGTGCGCAACACACGCACCTTCATCACCTTGCGCCCACCCATGCGATCAATTAAAATGGGCACCACCACATTGTGCAACATGTGTTCAAGCTCCCTGGGCACCCCAGGTAAAGAAATCACAAACCCACGTCCATTTACGTCTTCACTCAAAAAACAAGGAGCTGTGCCTACTGGGTTTTCCAAAGGGATCGCCCCATCGGGAATATAGGCCTGGCGTTTGTTGTTATCGGCCATCGGGCGACCAAAATTTCGAAACCGTGCGGCAATTTGCGCTTCCAATTCATCACTATAAACCAACTTACGCCCCGTTGCCTCTGCAACCGCTTGACGCGTCATATCATCAACCGTTGGCCCAATGCCACCCGATGTAATCACCACATCCGATCTGTCCAATGCCAAATTTAAAACCTCAACCATTCGCTTTTCATTATCGCCCACGGTTGTTTTATACAACAAATCCATACCAATATCGCGCAATGCTTTTGCAAACAAATTGGCATTGGTATCTACTATTTCACCTAACAACAATTCGGTACCAATCATCACAATCTCAGCCTGCATAATGATCTCCTCTACCCATTTTTAAAAATTTCGTTAAACTTAGTTGGAACACAAAAGCAATATCGAAGGTCTCACAAAGGTAAGTGAAAAAGTAAGAAAAAGAAACACACCAATTCTCAGCATTTCTTTTATCAAAAAATCGCATCACATCATTCAATCACCATAGGCACACATGACCCAATCAAACACCGCACTCGCCGTTCAAAATCTCACCCGCACCTACACCAGTGGGGGCAATCCCCTCACCGTGCTCAACAATGTCTCCTTTGACATTCCAACCGGGCAAACATGCGCCATCGTAGGCCCATCGGGCAGTGGCAAAACAACCCTCTTAGGATTATGTGCAGGTTTGGACCGCCCCACATCGGGCACCGTCACACTCAATGGCATAGGCATTGACACCCTCGACGAAGACAAACGCGCTGCTGTACGCAACCAACAGGTCGGTTTCATCTTTCAAAGTTTTCAACTCATCCCCACTCTCACCGCTGTAGAAAATGTCACCGTCCCCCTTGAATTGCGCGGAGAATCAGACGTTGCAGATCGTGCCACAGACTTGTTAACACGCGTGGGCCTTAAAGACCGTCTCGACCATTATCCCACACAACTATCTGGTGGCGAACAACAACGTGTTGCCATTGCTCGAGCCTTCATCAACCAACCCCACATCCTCTTTGCCGATGAACCCACAGGCAACCTCGATGCCGACACCAGCCAAACCATTGTCGATCTGCTCTTTGACCTCAATCGCGAATTAGACACCACACTCATCTTGGTCACCCACGACCTCGACTTGGCCAGTCTCACCCAACGCACCATTCGCTTGCGCGGTGGCGAAGTGATCTCAGACGAAGAAAATAAAACCATTAAAAACGGTCTCAAGTCGCAGGTCTGCAAGTCGTAGGTGAAGAACCAAGACTTATGATTTGCAACGCATGCGTTTCAAACCGTGACCTGCAACGGTCTTTTCAAACAAATTTATTTAATTGATACCTGGATCACATGATCAAATCCAAACCCCATACATTTGCACTGTTCTCTGCTTGGCCTTATAAAATGGCCTGGCGAGACAGTCGCACCTATCGCCGCCGAATGGCCCTCTTTCTCTCGTGCATTCTCTTAGGCGTAGCTGCACTGGTGGCCGTGCGCTCTCTTGGAGACAATTTAGAACAAACCATCAATGACCAATCACGCACCTTATTGGGTGCCGACTTGGTCATGACCAGCCAACGTGCGCTCACCGAAGAAGTTCGTTCTCTCATAGATACCATTGGCGGTAAACAATCTCACGAAGTGCGTTTTGCCTCTATGGTATACTTTCCCAAAACCGATGGCACACGTTTGGTGCAAATACGCGCGCTTGAAGGGCAATTTCCTTATTACGGTACCTTTGAAACCGACCCACCCCGAGCCGCTACCACCTATCAAAACACACGCACCGCACTGCTCGATGATGGGTTACTGATTCAATTTGGCATCGAAGTAGGCGACTCTGTACGCATTGGCAATCACACCTTTGTTATTGGTGGGCGCATCAAAAAAATTCCTGGCGAAGCCATGGCATTTTCCACTGTTGCTCCACGAGTTTATATTCCGCTATCCGATTTGGAAAATACGGGGCTCATCAAATTTGGCAGCCTGGCCAGTTACATCACCTACTTCAAATTAGACAAAAACACCAACATACTCGACATTGAAAAACGCATCAATCCATATAGGGAAGAAAACCGATTACGCACAGAAACGGTATCCAGCCGTCAAAGACGCTTAAATCGCACCCTTGGCAACCTCTATAACTTTCTCAGCCTGGTTGCATTTTCAGCCCTCTTACTTGGTTGCATTGGTGTGGCCAGTGCCATACACGTTTATATGCGCCAAAAACAAACCACAGTTGCCATCTTGCGTTGCTTGGGCGCACAATCTGATCAAGTGCTCACCATCTATGCCATACAAACTGCGGCGCTCGGGTTTATTGGTGCCTTTTTGGGGGCGTGTCTGGGTTTGGGCATCCAATACCTGTTGCCACAAATTTTAGCCAACTTCCTCCCCATGGAACTCCATGTAGAAATCTCTTGGCCCGCCATTTTCCAAGGCATGAGCATTGGTATCGGGCTGTCATTGCTCTTTGCCTTATTGCCACTTTTGCCAGTACGTCACACTTCGCCCTTGCGCACCTTACGCGCCTCATTTGAAGAAGTGCGCAACCGCATCGACCCATTGCAAGCCCTTGTTTTTGGCCTCATTGTCATCTCGATAGCCATTTTAAGCATCTTGCAAACCAACCGCATCAGTATGGGTTTGGGCATCACCGCAGGGTTCTTTGTTGCATTTGCATTGCTTTTAGGAGCCGCCAACCTCATCATCAAAATGGTCAAACGCTTCTTTCCCACCTCGTGGCAATATGTTTGGCGACAAGGTTTGGCCAACTTATATCGCCCCAATAATCAAACAGCCATTCTCATGCTCTCATTGGGCTTAGGCACCTTTCTTATTGCCACCCTTTACATTGTCCAATTTGCCCTTGTCAACCAAGTCTCATTGGCAGGCAGCAACAACCGCCCCAACTTGGTTTTGGTTGATGTGCAAACAGACCAGCAAGAAGGTGTCAGTCGCATCATCCAAAAACACAACCTCCCCCTCATTCACCAAGCGCCAGTAGTCACCATGCGCTTATCACACGTTAAAGGCTACCCCACCGATGTCTACCGCGAAAAATTTGACATCTCACGCTGGTCACTCTTTCGCGAATACCGCTCTACCTATCGCAACACCATCTACGACTCTGAAAGCATCATTGCAGGCACCTGGCACAACAACACTTATAACGGCAAAGAACCTGTGCCCATTTCGCTTGAAGAAGGCATTGCCCAAAACCTCAGCGTTACATTGGGCGACACCCTCACCTTCAACGTACAAGGCATTCCCATTGTCACCACCGTTCAAAGCCTGCGCGAAGTCGATTGGCAACGCATTCAACCCAACTTCTTTGTCGTCTTTCCCAATGGCGTACTCGAACCCGCACCGCAATTTCACATCTACACCACACGGGTCGCCTCAACGGAGCAATCGGCTCAACTCCAACGCGAACTTGTCAAAACCTATCCCAACGTCTCGGCCGTTGACCTGGGCCTCATTTTACAAACCGTAGACGATGTGCTCTCACAAGTCAGCTTCGTCATTCGGTTTATGGCCCTCTTTAGCGTTTTCACGGGCCTCATAGTACTGGCTTCTGCCGTCACCACAAGCCGTTACCAACGCGTTCAAGAAGCCGTACTCTTGCGCACCCTCGGCGCATCCAAACGCCAAATTCGTCGCATCTTACTGCTCGAGTACCTTTTCCTCGGAACATTTGCAGCCCTCACAGGACTGCTCCTCGCCATAGGCGGTGCGTGGGCTTTGTCCTTCTTTGTCTTCGACATCGGTTTTGCACTTCCCAACACAGCCATCTTTGGCGTACTTACGCTCGTCACCCTCCTCACCGTATGCGTGGGCATGCTCAACAGCCGTGGCATTGCCGACCGACCGCCCCTCGAAATCTTGCGCGCCGAAGGATAAATCGCCAACATACCCTCAGATCACCCACATTGACTTTCCCTATGCAATGCTTATTTTATCCCAGATTAAAAAATGAGCACCGTGCAAACATCATTTATATCCTATCAGGAGGGTATTATGGCCACATCTGTACGCATCAGTGTCATTGGAGCAGGAAGTGCTACATTTTCTTTGGGCTTGGTAAAAGACTTGTGCCTCACAGAAAACCTCAAAGGCAGTGAAGTGTCGTTTATGGACATTGATGCCGATCGATTAAACGCCGTCACCAAAATGGCGACCCGATACACAAAAGAAGTCGGTAGCGATCTTCGTTTTGAACAAACAACCAACCGAGAAGAATCATTAAAAGACGCCGACTTTGTCATCAATACCGCAGCCATACAAAGCCATTATCATCAGCGCGACATGCGCGACATTGTTTCCAAACACGGTTATTATTATCGCGGTGTAGGCGGAGGCAGTTTTTACCAATTCAGATTCATGCTCGACGTGTCACACGACATGGAAAAAATTTGCCCCAACGCGTGGCTGATCCAATCGGGCAACCCCGTTTTTGACGGCTGCACGCTGATGACCCGCGAAACCACCACAAAAATTATTGGCCTGTGCCATGGCCACTACGGCTACCTACACATTGCCAAAGAATTGGGATTGGATCCTGCCCACATCGATTTTCAAGCACCGGGTGTCAACCATTGCATTTGGATGACCCATTTCCTCTACGATGGTGAAGATGCTTACCCCCTCTTAGAAGATTGGATCCAAAACAAAGGAGAGGCATATTGGCAATCACACATTGCTCAAGGCACGCACGACATTCAAATGTCACGCGGTGCAATCCATCAATATCGCATGTATGGCCTCATGCCCATTGGCGACTCACCCCGCAGTGGTGGGTGGTGGTATCACAGCGACATCGAAACCAAAAAATGGTGGTTTGGACAACCTTGGGGTGGCCCAGACACCCATTTGGCCAGACCCTTACATGTCAAGAAGCTGGAAGAACGCATGGCACAAATCCAAGCCGCCATTGACGACCCCAATGCCAGCATGACAGACGTTTTTGGCAAAGAAAAAACACGCGAACAACAAGTGCCCATCATCGATGCGCTCACAAACAACGTCGAAGGCCATTTTCAAGTCAACGTTCCCAACAACGGTGCTTTAGAAGGTGTGGCAAATGACGTGGTTGTAGAAGTGCCCGCAATTATTAATAAAAAAGGCGTGCAGCCCTTACACGTTGGCACACTCCCCAAAAAGATCATGCTCGAACAACTCTGGCCCACCATTTTAAAAATGGAACACGGTATCGAAGCCTTCAAATCAGGCGACAAAAGCATGCTCCTTTACAGTGCCCTAGAAAATCATCAAACACGGTCTTACAAACAAGCTGTCATGGCCTTAGAAGATGTCTTGTCGCAACCCGGCAACAAAGAATTGGCCGAGCATTATTCTTATCCTTGGCCAGAAGGTCACGAATCGGTTTATCTCCAAGAGTAAACACAAAAACCGCCCCGTTGAAGCGCTTCAACGGGGCGGTTTCTCATTTATGGTATTTTCGATATCAAAACGATTTTAAAACCGGCTCCAAAACCTGCCACACATTCTCTGCCACAATCCGATGTCCCTCTTGTGTGGGATGAATACGATCTGGCAAATTTAACTCTGCATTGCCCGCCACACCCGCCAATAAAAACGGAATCAACGCCGCATCATTCTCTTTGGCCAAATCCTGAAATATCGCACGAAACCCATCGGTATATGCGTCACCCAAATTGGGCGGTGCTTCCATACCCGCAATCACAATCTTCACATCCTTATACTTCGCTCTCGTCTGATCAACAATCCCTTGCAAACTCTTACGTGTCACCTCAAGCGGCACCCCGCGCAACGCATCATTCGCCCCCAACGCCAAAACCAAAACATCCACTTCTCGCCGCAACAACCACCCCACACGCCGCAACCCACCCGAAGACGTTTCACCACTCAACCCAGCATTCACCACCTCAAACGGCATCCCCAACGAATCAATCTTAGCCTGCACAACCGTCGGAAACGCCCGCTCTTCATCCAAACCATACCCCGCCGTCAAACTGTCACCCAAAAACAAAACCGTTCGCTTCTCTTCTTTTTCCTGAGCGCCCACAGTAATGCCCAAACAGATCACCATTGTCATAACATATCCAACAAGCACACCAAACCACCAAACCATAACCAATCCCCCTCACCCCAAGCGATCAGATTTTCCGCACCATTCCGTCCAGCAACTCATTTCATAAAACAATGAAGCAAACAGGCCACTTGATCTCTTGTACCCACCAAGGGTATTTACGGAAAATCAGCCTCCCCGGCACCTGAGGGGCGGCATTTTTTGCTTAGGCAGAATAAATTCTGCCCCTAACGATACATGAACCTATCAATACAATAGTCTTAGGGGCGTAGTTTACTGCGCCTTGGTCGCCGAAGGCAACGAAACAATTAAAAATAACCAAAAGTAGAAAATATCTACCCGAACCTATCCAAATATACTCAAATCTCAAAACCAGACAATTGCGCCTCTAACCTCCTATAAACTTCGCCATTTCTTTTTCTGATCTACATCCCTAAAATCCCCTTGTATTTCCTCTGAGAATTCATTATTCTTTCTTTTGTCAAGGACTGACACCCCGAGCCAAGGACGGGAAAGTCGAAGCGCCCAACCTCGGAGGTGAGTGATGCTACCGGTCAACTCTATCGACTTAAGCCCCCAGCCCCTGCTTCGCAATGTCGCGGCCCCACAAGGCCCCATGCCCCCAGCCAGTGTGGCTCGCGGGGGGGCAGAAGACAATCGCATTGCAGGTGCAAGCTTGCTGACACAAACATTTCAGCAAGTCAACACATCAAGAGTCAACGGTGTGGGTGGCAAAGTAGATCTGCTTGGATAAATTGACCCAATTATAGAAAAGCCGGAACAGCAACTCTGTTCCGGCTTTCTATTTTTACCCCAATCACCCCATCAAACGGTTATTGCCTTATGCCCCAAAATGCATTCAACCCTCTCCATTTCACAACATATCCAGAATCCGAAATGCAAACCCGTGCTGATACATTTTATCGCCTCATGCAAAAGCGACGCACCGTTCGTCACTTTTCAGATCGCCCCGTTCCCCAATCACTCATCACCACCTGCATACAAACCGCTGGCACAGCTCCCAGTGGCGCAAACAAACAACCCTGGCACTTTGTGGCCATTTCAGATAGCACCATCAAAAAACAAATCAAAGAAGCTGCCGAAAAAGAAGAACACGAATTTTATACACACCGCGCCCCCCAACGTTGGTTAAACGATCTCGCCCCTTTTGGCACGGATGCCAACAAACCCTTTCTCGAAACAGCCCCTTGGCTCATTGCCATCTTTGCCCAACGCTTTGCCCAAACCACCGACGGAGATCGCGATCAAAATTACTATGTCACCGAATCCGTCGGCATCGCAACAGGCCTTCTCATCACCGCCCTACACAACGCAGGCCTCGCCACGCTCACCCACACACCCAGCCCCATGAAATTCCTCAACGACATACTCAACCGCCCCGACAACGAACGGCCGTTTCTCCTTCTTGTTGCAGGCTATCCAACCCCAGATGCACAAATACCAAACATTCAACGTAAATCATCTGGTGAGATTGCAACATTTCTCACTTAAACACCATATCGTATGTAATCCACCACTCTCAAAACACATTGGTCTGATCAGTTATCTTTATTTTTCTCGTCCCCTAAAAATCTGCGCTGACTCAGTGCCGTCATATCACTGGGGTTCAATGCCAATGCCTTATCAAAAGCATCATGCGCCCCATCAAAATCTTTCAAATTCATCAACGCAACACCCAACAAAGTGTACACATCTGCCAAATCAGCATCTAATGCCAGACTATTTCGGTATGCTTTGGCCGCTGCTTTAAAATCTTTCAAATACATACAGGCCGTCCCCAAATTCTGATAGGCGTCTACATAATCGGGTGCCAAAGCAACCGTTTGTTCAAAGTGTAATCGGGCTTGTTGATAATTTTCCAATGCGGCCTGTGTGAGCCCCAAATAATAATGTGCCTGAACATGATCGTATTTCAAATCAACACATCTTTGAAAACACACACGTGCATCTTCATACGATTTGGTTCGGTAAAATAACTTTCCCAATGTCAACTGGCGATCTGCATTTTGGGTATTGCGATCCGCCGCCTCTCGATAAGTTGCAATTGCACGCACCGTATCACCCAATGCCAAATACACATAGCCCAAATTTGTACGGGCAACATAAAATTTGGGTGAAACATCAACTGCGCGTATCAACCACGGCAAAGCTTGTTCATAGGCTTTTTTATCGATGTAATAAGATGCTATATTGTTTGCGATAGACCCATCAAATGTGGAATCAGGTATCTGCTCAAATATCGCCAAAGCATCGTCATACCGGTCTAACCCCAACAACACATTCCCCATTTTGTGCATCACACCAGAACTATCAATGCCAATGCGCTTAAACCCTTTGTCAAGCCGTTCCAATGTTCTACCATAGGCCACTAAGGCAACGTCTAAATCACCATCTTTGCGCAAAGCATCACCCAAAAGATCGTAGGCCAAGGGTGCAGAATCAAAGAACGGATCTGAAATACGACTTGCGTCGGGACGAATCACATACAACAAAGGCACGCCTTGCACATCGACCGTATGCAAAATGTCGCCGGGAATGGCCCTGTGTGCATCAAAAAATGTATTACCCACATAATAGTTGGCATGATGCAATTGGGTTCTCCGAAATTCAAAACGAGAACGATCCACCATATAGGCCACATTTTTGTATAAACTTCCAATCACAGGCTTTGCCTCTCCAGCTTTACTTGTAGCCTGTGCTTCTATCCAACGCACACCCTGTTTATACGTATGGTTCCAATAATCGGTATCATAAGATTTTGAGGCCTCCGCCAAACCACCTCCAAAAACCCGGTTGAAATACACATACTGATTGGGATGCATTGTCACCATATCAAACACCACTGCCAACATTGCCGTACAAAAAACAGCACCCATCAGACGCAAAACCCATATCTGCTTCAAAAGACAAATCGCTTCTGAAACGCCCAACGCACTCACCACCACCAAAGGCGGTATCACAAATGTCAGGTGTCGAATACCATTTAACAACGGCGTGTGAGAAACAACACCAAAAACAATGGGGAAAACACCCGCAAAAACCAACACACCCACTTGCAACCCTTTTACAGATTGCAAGTGGGTAAATGACATTTTCCACACCACACAAATCCCCCCCACCAACACACCCATCATCACAAACTCTGGAATCGTAATCAACAACCACTGAGGAATATAGTGCCAGGGCAAGGCATTACTCGCCATATATTGCCCGTGATAAAAATTGTAATGCACCTCCGGAAACCTTGAAAATGCGGTCAAACTATCTAACAGTCCCGTAATCGGATGTATATGCAAATAAGGAAAAAAAGGAAACACCGTCACATACGTCACCACCCCCACGCCCAACACACACAAAACTTGACGTTGCCAATCGCTCAGAATTTCTGCATTTTCAAAACGCCACACCTGAACATATCGCAACAAAAAAAACAAACCCAAATAACACACCAACAACGCCGCACTGGATCGAATGCCAAACGTAAGCCCCAAAACCACACCCAATTTCCAAATCAAATCGCGCGACAAATGGGGCAACACACCCACACACCGAATCAAATAATACAACGACCACAAATATCCCACAGCAAAAGGAATATCCTTTGTGTTGTTAAAAACGTGGCCATAATAACGCGGGGTCAAAATCAAAAACAATGCCGCCAAAAAGCCCGCACGAGGTCCACCCAGCAAAGCACCTACCCGATAAGCACCCAACACACCCAACACACCCAAAAACCCACACACCAAATGGCGCAATTCATACACATCCATAGGTACCACATGTTTCAACACATAAATCACCACATCAAAAAAACCACCATATAACCAAAGATTCGACGCCATGAATACCGTATGGTCGCGAAACAAACTGCCATACCATTTTGCAATATGTTCGCCATAGGCCACATGCAAAGGCTCATCCGTTGTAATACCATAGCTCGAAAATGTCGTCAAGACAACCACACCATATATTGCTATTAACGCATAAAACAACCGTTGCCAAAAATCTGTCTCCGATGCCTTCATTCATCATCCTCATGATCCAATATGATACCCATAAAAACCACTGCCCAAATGTGCGATTTGTTGTAAATTAAGCAAACTTTCAACAATGTAAACTCAAAACTGATATTTGTTTAGGCCACTATGACGACAAACGCACAACACCCCAAATCGAACACACCTCAAATCCAGCCCTCGGTATCGCTTATCATACCCACCTATCAAGCAGAATCTTTCATTATACCCCATATAGAACGCCTTGAAACATATGCTCAAAACACACCGATTATTCTAGAAATAATACTCATAGATGATGGCAGCCAGGACCAAACCCCCATCCGCATCAACCAATATCTCAAAACCCATCCCCACACCCATCTCAAATTCATCGCACTCAATCAAAATGTGGGAAAAGGTGCCGCCATCAAAAAAGGTGTTCAAATTGCCTCAGGCAACATCGTCATCTTCACCGACTGTGACCTTCCCTACTCATTTTCTGACATCAATGCCCTTATCCACACGCTCACCACAACACAAGCCGATGTGGTCATAGGAAGCCGAATGCACCCAGAGAGTGTTTATCATATCCGATCTCAAAACCTCTCCTACATCTACATTCGCCACACCAGCGGTCGTTTGTTCAACTTTCTCATCAATCTCTTTACACGCCTCCACATGGCCGACACCCAAGCAGGCCTAAAAGGCTTTACCCAAGAAGCAGCAAAATGGTGTTTTGGCAAAATGACCATCTCAGGTTTCGCCTTTGACATCGACTTGCTCGTATGTGCAAAAAAAAACCATTTGCACATCGAAACCATTCCACTCAACTTTAATTACGATTCTGAAATGAGCACAGTCAGTTTTCTCAAACACGCCGTTCTCATGACCTTGAGCGTTTTACACATTGTCTTTAAAAAGTTAACGGGGCATTATACCCGCCCATCAAACCCATGAAAATGAAAATTGCCGTCGATGATTACGGCCTGCACCCCAACATAGACAAAGCCATTCGCACCCTTGCTGAATGTGGCACAGTACAAAAGGTCAGCATCATGGCCAACGCAGCCTACGATCCCGAACCGTTGCCCGACCACATTGAAACAGGGCTACATGTTGATCTGACCACCCCATACAGCTTGGGTGGCAAACCATTGGCCTCCAGCCCGTTTCATCTATTGCGATCTCGACATTTATCTCTTGTTGAACTAGAAGATCGCATGGCTGCACAACTCCACCACCTCACTGCACGTGGTTTCAAAATCACACACATCGATACCCATCAACACATCCACCTCATTCCCATCATCTTACAAGCTGTCAAAAACACAGCCACCGCACACCGCATCTCAAACATACGATGCCTCACATTACAAATGCGCCATCACCCCTTTTATTTTTCATCCCTCCTAAAATGTGGTTTTCTAAAGCAAACCCTCAAACTGCAAACCCTCTATGCAGGGGGATATACGATGACCTCCAAATTATCCGACAGAAATCCAATGCCCAACCTCGTGCTCATGCCTTTGGCGCAAAGTGGTCACTATGCAAAACTCTTAAACCTATTTGTTCACCACTTTCAAAATCAAAATGCAGAACTCGTTACACATCCTGGACTACATGCAAACATCCCAAACGAACCCTATGTGCAAGGCCGAACCATCGAATATCAAGCACTCTTGGCACTTGCCAATTAGGACACCAACCATGTGGGATACCTTCTATAAATATCTGCGCCCCTTCTTTCAAACACCCAACCACATCATGAAACACGTTGATGACCATGTCTCTATCCTCGACATCGGCTGTGGGTATGGTGAACTCAGCGCCTATATTGCAGAGCAAAAATCATCGCCCCAAATCACAGGCATTGACCACGACACTCACAAAATCCAAACCGCCCAAACACGCTATGCCCATATCGCCAACTTGCGTTTTGAAATGACCAATGTAGAAACCCTCTCAAGCATCACACACCACACCGTACTCATCATCGACGTGCTCCACTACTTTAATCACGACGATCAACGCAATTTGCTCCAAAAAATATCGGCATCCAACCACGTTCACAAAATCATTGCCAGAGACATTGTTAAAGCCTATCATCCTGCCTACTATCTCAATCGCCTCCACGAATTTATCATGACCCGAACAGGGCGCACCAAAGTCTCCCAAACGCAATTTTCATTCTTCACAAAAAAACAATGGCACCAAATAGCAGCCAACCTCAACATGACCATCACCATTGAAAAATCGGGTCTGCCCTTTTACAACGACCACCTCATCATATTCTCCAAACCATAGAGGCTTTTATGTCCACACTTTCTGCCGAACAAATTCACTTCTTCCAAAAAAATGGCTATCTCAAAATAGGAAAATTACTCGAAGACGATCACTTGGCCACTTTGCAACAAGAATATGACAAAGAGTTTAACCTTGCACGGGAAAACAACCGCTTTCGCAACTTGGCCATCAGCGACACCGAACGCCTTGAAGAAAAAAACAATGCACCCACCCAAATGCTCCAAATTATGCAAATGTGTGAACGCAATATGCACTTTCGCAAACTGGTCTACCACGACCCCATTCTCGACATTGCCGAAAGCCTCATTGGCCCTAACCTACAACTCTTTCACGATCAGGCATTGTTCAAACCCGCACACAATGGCGATGCCGTCTTTTGGCACCAAGACAACGCCTATTGGCAATGTTTGCCGGCAAATCTTGTTTCCTGTTGGCTCACCCTCGATGATGTCGATGTCTCCAATGGGGCCATGCATGTCTTGCCAGGATCACACCTTCAGGCCCAAGATCACGAAAAATCCAAACAAACCGGTGCCTTGCTCGACCACGGAGACAAAATAGATGCCTCCAAAGCCGAAGTCATTGACCTACCTGCAGGCGGTGTTATGTTTCACCATTGCCAAACATTTCATTACACACCGCCTAACAAAACCAACCGCCAACGCCGTGCCTTTGCCATTCACTTTATGACACCCGGCACCAAATCGGCACGCACAGGTGATCGCCTCAAAGTTTCCTTTGCACGCCCCATGTTGCGCATGAGCATCTAACCATCACCATCTTTCTCCACTTGGACCTAATCTATGAGCTCCCATCGCATTGGCCTCATCTCCGACACCCACGGCCTCTTACGTCCAGAAGCCACCCGCGCACTTGCGGGTGTTGAACACATCATTCACGCGGGTGATGTGGGCGACCCCAACATCCTCACCAAGCTCGAAAACATTGCGCCCGTCACGGCCGTACGTGGCAATGTCGATTTCACCACACAGCTCTCCAACTTACCCATCAACAACACCTTAGAAATTGGTGAGGTTTCCATTTATATCACCCACATCATCGAAAGCTTAGACATAGACCCCAAAGCAGGTGGATTCCAAGCGGTCATATTTGGTCACTCCCATCGCCCAGAAGTGGAAGAAAAAAACGGTGTCTTCTACATCAATCCTGGCAGCATCGGCCCTCGCCGCTTCAACTTGCCCATTTCAATGGCTTATTTGCACATCAACGGCACCCAATTACAAGTAGAACCCCTTGAACTGAATCCATAATTTTTGAACCCCTCGTAAGGAGTTATTCCTATGATCCCTTTCGGAATCGTTGGCACAGGTTGGCGCGCACATTTCTTTTTGCGTGTGGCCAAAGCCTGTCCAGATCGTTTCAAATGCGTAGGTGTGGTCACCCGAGACCCACAAAAAGCGGCCCCACTTGCCGAGCAATATGGCATCAAACTCTATCCTTCTCTCAACGACTTATTGGCTCAAAACCCCCTCTTTGTGGTCACCAGTGTACCGTGGGCCGTCAACCCTGGTCTTTTACACCAACTCGCCGATGCCACCATGCCCGCCCTTTCAGAAACACCACCTGCCCCCACCGTTGATGAAATGGCTGAACTTTGCAAACGCACAAAAACAGGTGCCATCATTCAAGTTGCCGAACAGTACTTTCTCCAACCCCATCATCAGGCCAAACTCGCCTTTATTCAAACCGGCAAACTCGGCACCATCTCCCAAACCCAAGTCTGCGCCGCACACGGTTATCACGGCATCAGCCTCATTCGCAAATTCCTTGGCATCAACTTTGAATGCCCCACCATCACCGCCACCGAATTTGTCTCACCCATTGTCAAAAGCCCCAACCGCAATGGCCCTCCTGATACCGAAGAGATTGCCGATTCCAAACAATCCATCGCCTGGCTTAACTTTGGCGACAAATTGGGCGTCTTCGACTTTACAGGTGACCTCTACTTTTCACACATTCGCAACCAACGCCTGCTCATTCGCGGAGAACGCGGCGAAATCATCAACGACACTGTCGCCTACCTTCAAAACCACACCACCCACATCAACCAATCTTTCACCCGACACAGTGCCGGCCCAGAAGGCAACCTCGAAGGCAACCACCTCAAAGGCTATCAAATTGGTGGCCAATGGGTCTACACCAACCCCCTCGCACCCGGTGAACTCTCCGACGACGAAATTGCCGTAGGCACCTGCATGCTCAAAATGGCAGAACACGTCAACGGCGGTGACCCCGTCTACCCCCTCGAAGAAGCCTGCCAAGATCACTACCTCAGTTTATGTATTCAGCAAGCGCAAAAAGAAAATCGCCCTATCAAAGTAGAAACACCGACTTGGGCATAAAAAAATACGCCGAGACAATTGTGTCTCGGCGTATTTTTGGCTACCAGGCCTTTTTAAAACTATAATTTATTTCCAACTTTTGTTTTGATCTGCGCTTGCGCCGCATCATTTTCCACACCCACCATCTTCAATCGAATATTGAGCGTATCGCCCAAAATACCCGTCGCCTGGGTCCAAGCATCCACACCCATATCTGACAAATTCACCTTCATATCGGCAGCAAATCCTGCAATGGGCTCACCTGTTTGAGGGTGCATGCCACGTCCCAAAATCTTTACGGGCACAGTCACCTCACGCGTCACACCCAACATCGACAAGTTACCTGTCACCATGAGCTTATCGCCCATATTTTCAACCTTAGAACTCTTAAAGCGAATCTCAGGGTGTTTGTTCAAATCAAAAAACAACCCCGCCCCCATCAGCACATCGTCATTTTTCACCTGAAAACTATTGGCCTTAAAGCAAAATTCAACAGATGAATTTTCCACCCGAATCGGTTCATAAACAATCTGACCTTCAAAGTTATCAAATGTACCTTTCACGGGCCGAATATCATTTTGTACCTCAAATGTTGAGTAGTGTGAATCCACTCGGTAATTTGTCGCAAATGCACTGCCTGCAACAAACAACAAAACCAATGCGCCGAAACCTGCCATACGTGTGTGTTTGAACAACATGGTGAACCTCCCTCAATAAGAAAAGAAATAAAATGTGTGTTGCTTACCAGTTGCTCTTTCTTTTATCAAATGTTATGCCAAAATTTTATAAAAAAAATAATTGATTTAAAAACAACAATTTAATTAATTATATCTACGAGAACATATTTTTATAACACAGCCCTTCTTAAAGGCAAACCCACAAATAAGGTGTATCTAACCGACACACTTGGCGAATTACACCAATCTACTTGCAAAAAATAGAAATTGCTTGTAATCTTACCCTTCAACCTTAAAAAGAGCATCGCCTAACGCGCTTAGATGATACCTCTCGCAGACAACCTTTTCATGTGACCAACCCAATATTCCCGAAAAATCTCATGCCAGAAATTGCCTACTTTGTCACCCCACACGGTTTTGGACACGCCACCCGTGCCGCCGCCGTAATGGCCGCACTGCAAAAACGCAATCCCAATATTCACATCCACATCTTCACCCAAGCCCCAGAGCGCATCTTTACCGAAACCCTTCCACACACATTTACCTATCACAACCTCCTAACAGACTTAGGCCTCGTACAGCTTACCCCCCTTGAAGCAGATTTCCCAGCAACCATTCAACGCCTCAACACCTTCTACCCCTTAGATCAAACCCTCATTCAAAAACTGGCCCAACAAATTCAATCTTGCGTGTGTGTCTGTTGCGACATTGCCCCTTTGGGCATTGCTGTTGCACAAAAAGCCAACCGACCTTCCGTCCTCATTGAGAACTTCACCTGGAACTGGATCTACGAACCCTTTGTATCAGATTACCCTGCCTTCACCCCACACATCACCTATTTAAAAGACCTCTTCCAATCGGCAACGCACCATATTCAAACCCGTCCCGTATGTTACCCAAATGCCAAAGCAACCACCGTGAACCCCGTCAGCCGAGACAATCGCCAGCCTCGCCAAGAAATACGACAAGCACTTGGTTTATCAGACACATCAAAAGTTGTGATGATCACAATGGGCGGTGTTCCCTTCCAATATGCCGGATCAGATCACTTATCACAATTGACCAACACCTACTTCCTCCTGCCCAACAGTGGCGACACACTCCGCCAAGAAGGCAACCTCATCCATCTGCCACGCGATTCACAATTGTACCATCCCGATTTGGTCCAAGCAAGCGACCTCGTCATATCCAAAATCGGTTACAGCACCGTAGCCGAAGTGTATCAAACAGGCACACCATTGGGTTATATCCCACGTCCAGAATTTCGCGAATCAGCAGCCCTCCAACCCTTCATCGAAACACACATGCCCAGTTTATCCATTAACAATAACGACTTTGAATCGGGCAAATGGCTCCAATCACTCTCTCACCTCTTAGCCCTACCACGCGCCCAACGCACCCAACCCAATGGGGCGCACCAAATTGCCGAATACCTCATCACAAATATCTTATCTTAAAAACACATATTTGATAATAAAAAAGGGGCGCATCAAATGACGCGCCCCTTTTTCATTCTACAGATCAAATACCATCTCAACCTTGAGGTGTAATCGTCACACGAATCACACGATCAACCGCAGGAATACGTGCATCATTCACTTCACGCACGATATTATTTGAATCAACAGCACCTGTATTCGCACCCGATTGGCGCGGTGCCTGATCCAAGCCCACACCCGGCACCTGATTCACTTCTGTACCTGAATCCCACAAACGAATCATGTTCGTAATATCACCCGAAATGGGCGTGCCACCTGACGTCCACAACGCAATCCCATTGCCATTGGGTGCATAAAACCAGTCATTCGATTGCACAAACATGGTGGCAAAAGACAACTTCTCACCCGGTGTGGCACTAAAGGTAAAGGAATAGGCACTGCCCGGAAACACAGGCCCAGGCCCCGTTGCACCTACGGGCACCGCAAATGCGCCAGAAGCACCCACACCTGCACGTGCCGCAACAGCCATTGCCAATGCCGCAGGGCTACCATCTTCGGCCAAAGCTTCCAAACCTTCACCGCGATCTGCCGATCCAGCAAGGAACAACACATCAGAACCCGTGTGCGCCGCAAAAACACCCGGAGCCAATGGCCCAGTCACACCTGTTTTACCCGCAAGCACACCGGCCAAAGTCGCAGGGTTGCCATCTTCAGCAATCGCTTCCAAACCTTCACCGCGATCTGCAACCCCATTGTTAAATAATGGCGCGCCATCGTTGTGTACCACAAATACTCCAGGTGCAAAAGGTGTCGGCAATGATGAACTTCCCGATACATTTTCAATGCGCACCGTAAACCGTGTCCCCACTGAAGAAACTGTCACACGAATCACACTGGCCACAGCAGGCACGCCAACCGTTTCTGCCAAACGAACCGTATTGTTTGGGTCAACAGCACCCGTATTAGGCCCTGCCTGACGCGGTGCCTGATCGGGCCCCGTTCCGGGTGTTTGATTGATTTCTGTACCCGAATCCCAAAGTTTGATCAAGCTTGTAATATCACCACTAATTGCAGTACCATTGGTGTTCCAAAGCGCAATACCCGTTTCATCGGGTGCATAAAACAAATCGTTCGATTGCACAAACATCGTAGCAAAAGACAAACGCGACCCTGGTGCTGCATCAAAGTTAAACACATAAGCACCACCCGGTAGCGCAGGTCCTGGCCCACTGGCACCTTCTGGGGTGTTAAAGACACCACTTGCAATATAAGGATAAGCCACCGACACATTTTCCACACGCACCGTAAACACCGTTTTGGGTACAATGCTTGCACCCATTGTCACTTGCGCAGAACCACCAACAGCCAACATCACATTTTGCTCAACCCCACCATTAATGGGCACACTGCCCCACTGCCCCAACACACTGCCTGCTGTATTTGTTGCACGAATCTGATAATACCCACTCACATCACCCCGATCAGACAAAACTTCAATGCTCGCCATACCAGATGCATTGGTCGTGCCCATCCAACGATAATCAGCCGCACGCCCCGCCACCGAACGCGACATTGCCACCGTTGCACCAGAAACAGGCGCCCCATTTTGCATCAGTGTGGCCATCACCACCGAGCGTGGGTTGGCCAGTTTGCTGGCGGGTTTGCCTAAGGGCATGGGTCCGTCTTGCATATTCGACTGTAAGGCATTATCCTGCCCACAGCCCGTAATGGCCAATCCTGCAGCCAACATCAATGCACCTATTTTTTTCATAACAACCCCCTTTAAAAAGTCTATTCAGCTATCATCATTTTATGATCACTCAAAAATAGACCAAAAGTATCACAAAACATTCACAGAGGGTTCACAAGAGTATAAAAAAAGCCCCAGCACAATTGCCGGAGCTTTAAAATGACCGCATAATAGACACACCAAAACATCGAGAAAAATCACACCGATACAGCCACATCAAAACCAAACGTCGTTCCCTTATTCAACTGGCTCGACACATTAATTTTTCGCCCGTGTGCTTCCACAATCTTCTGTGCAATAGCCAATCCCAAGCCCGTCCCCCCCTTAGACCGACTCTTTTCTGCGCGGAAAAACCGATCAAAAATTTGAGGCAAATCCTCTGTCGAAATTCCTTGCCCCGTATCAGCAACCGACACGTGTACCCCATTTTCACCTTTTGTCACAGACACATTTACCGCCCCACCCTTCGGTGTGTAACGCACCGCATTCTCGATTAAGTTCGACAACACCCGCGACATCATACCAATATCAGCATATACCAATGGCAAATCTTCAGGGGGTGTCATAGACAAGCGTACCCCATTTTCTTCGGCTTGTACTTGAAATTCTAAAATCGTATCCTGCACCAACTCCGCCATCGAAAAAGCTTCACACTCGGGCTCCACTTGCTTGGCATCTAATTTCGACAATTCAAATAATTCCGACACCAAACGATTGAGCGTGGTTACATTGTGAAAAATTGTATTTAAAAATTGATGGCGTTTTTCGGGCGCCAAATCATCTCCCTTCATCAACACCGTTTCCAAATACCCCTGAATCGAAGCCAGAGGGCTGCGCAAATCGTGTGAAATATTGGCCACCAATTCTCGGCGCAACACATCGTTCTTTTTTAACTGCTCCACATTGGCCTCAATGGTATCGGCCATTTGATTAAACGCCCGACCCAGTTGGCCAATTTCATCGCCCGTTTGAACCGAAATCCGCTCCTGATAATTGCCCCGTTCAAATTTTTGCACCGTCCCCGTCATCACACGCAAACGCTTGGTCAGCACAAAAAACAACAACAAACCCACCACACCCGTTAGCGCAAATGCCCCACCCAACACAAACACACTCGTCTGCACCGTATAACTTTCTTCAACCATCGACGACACCGAATCGTATTGCTCGCCCCCCAAAATCACATACAAATATCCTGCCTGCCCTTTGCCAATTTGTACAGGCGTCACCGAAAACGGTTTATGACGATCCACACTGCGTGGGTCATCGCCATAAATTGGCATCGACAACGGCTCATCCGATCGCAAATAGTCACGAATGGGGGCCATATCAACTGACATTCGCTTAATCTTTTCGGGGTCGGCAAAATAAGCCAACAAATTGCCCGCCTCATCAATCAGATAAATTTCCACACGCGGGTTCATAACCATCAATTCTTTAAAGGAATGTTCTATGGCATCATAATCCGCTTTTTCAACCAAATAAGGCCCAAATTTTTTGGCCAAATCTTGCGCCAATGTGCGATTCAGTTTTTGATCGGTCTCAGCCACAAAATCCATCGACGCTTCTCGCGAGATATAATATTGCACCGCACCCAATACCAACAACAAAACCAAAAAGATCACCGATAATTTGCCGTACAAACTATTCAGCATCTGTTTCATGATCCAACTCCTCCTCTTCGGCAAACCGATAGCCCACCCCCCACACCGTCTTAATCAACTCTGGATGTGCCGGATCTTTTTCAATTTTGGCGCGCAACCGATTGATGTGCGAATTCACCGTATGATTATATCCATCAAACTGATACCCCCACACCAAATCCAACAAATGCTCACGGCTATATACCCGCCCAGGATGTTTGGCAAACAACACCAACAAATCAAATTCTTTAGACGTCAGCTCAATGCGCTCATCACCACGATTAACCCGTCTTTTTACCAAGTTAATCACCAAAGCGCCACGCGTAAGCGTTTCTGGTAAATCCGCTTCTTCAACCGGATGTGATCGACGGATCAATGCCTTGATGCGTGCCATGAGTTCCCGAATACCAAATGGTTTGGTCACATAATCATCTGCACCAAGCTCCAACCCCAACACCTTGTCAAATTCTTCAGACTTCGACGTCAGCATCAAAATGGGCAAATTTTCTTTTTTGGCCCGAATCCCCTTGCACACATCCATCCCATCTTTTTTAGGCAACATCAAATCTAAAATCACCAACCGATAATCGCCCGACAACGCCATCTGCAACCCCACTTCACCATCGGCGGCATGATCCAAATCATATCCCAAATCTTGAATATGCAAATCCAATAATTCAGCAATGTCCATATCGTCTTCAACAAGTAAAATTTTATCGGGCATAAATTTCTCAATGGCTAAAAGTAATACTGTAGAACCTTCAAAAATAGAGGCTGTATCGTTTGGTTTATTTGTGATCTCGTTCTGCCATCTGTACAGGCGATGCCGCCAACCCATCGGTCGTTGCCATCTCACCCGATTCCAAATCAACCTGCCCAAATGTCAACACACCCGTTGGACAACTTTGCACACACGCCGAACAGCGTACACACTCAGGGTCTTCCATTGGCAAACCCTTATTGGCAAAATTCATCACATCAATACCCTGGTGGCACACCGATGTACACACATTGCACGAAATACATTTTTTCTTATCGGCAAAAATGCGAAACCGAGAAAACCGCGCATAAATATGCATCAATGCCGCCAATGGGCACGCAAACCGACACCACACCCGCCCACTAAAATGCCAATAAAAACCCACCCCAACAATGCCCGCCAACAACAAATCAACCGACCACACATAATTCAAAAAGGTCAACGGAAATGGCAAACTCCCCCAGTTCACGGTCTTGCCCATAAACAAACCCATATACCCCACATTTACCCAATGATCATAAGGCAACATCCAGCCCACAACGCGCAAAACAAAAATCACAAACACCACCCCCAAAATCACCTGCCCCACCATGTTTACCTTATTCCACACAGGTCCATGGGGCATCTTTTGTCGGTGTGCATCACCCATTGTTTCGGCCAAAGCCCCACACGAGCAAATCCATCCACAATAAGCACCCTTACCCCATCGCCAAACAATCAGTGGGATCACCACAAAGGTTTGCACCAAACTGATGCCCAACCACACCCACATCGGCTCACTCGTAAACACATTCCACACAAACAAGGGCCACGCCAAAATGAACCCCAAACTGCGCCAATACTCTCGCCCGTGTGGGTCCCACTCCGTCACAGGAAACAACGCATCGGCCAAAGGCTTAAAAAACGCCCCATCCGAAAACCACCCGTTGTGTCCCATCCACGGCAAAAAAATGTAGGGCAACAAAAACAGTGGAATACACTGAATCACCATCAACGTCACCGTCTGCACCGTTACATAAGGCGTTTGCCGTCGTTTGATACGCCGATAACCAAAACCAACCACACATCCACAATAAGCCAGCGAATAATAAAAACTCGGCTGTGTCATCGACGTCCAAATCGTCCCCCACAAATTCGATGGATCATCCGACACCGACAAATTAAACGGAAACCACTTGGCCGCCTTAAACCACTCATACACCGGAATACCAGCACCCGTTTTCCAATGATACACAAACACACACGCCAACATAATCAGCGAAAAAGAAACCCATGTAGAGGCACGCCATTCACCCCGAATGGGCACACCCGACCGGCGAAAAAAATCCAACGGTGCTTCGCGTCCCAACATCGCAAACACCACATCATTCTTAACCCGCTCATCACCACTTGCCGTTGACAACCTCACATCTTGTTCACCAATCTCCCGAACCTCGCTGCCCATCAACACCCGAAGCCCCCCCGTTTCCTTCAGTGTTTCAAGCTGCGATATATTGTCAGGTTTGGGGCGGCTAAATGCTTCACGCCGATACGACAACGTCACCTGCCCGCCCGATTCACCAATCGCAATCGCCGTCTCAAGCGCACTGTCTCCCCCACCCACCACCAACACGTCTTGCCCCGCATATTCCTTTGGATCATGCAACCGGTTATACACCTTATCCAAATCTTCACCCGGCACATCCAACTTTCTAAAATTACCCGACCGCCCAATCGCCACAACCACCCGATGCGCCTGTATATCTTCACCATCAGAAACCACAACTCGCAAACAATCACCTGTTTTTTCAACATACTCCGCTCGCCCAATCACCACATCAATATCTTTTGTCCGTGCTTCCAATTCCTCTAACAACCGCTCTTTCACATCTGCATCATCAGAAAATTGCAAATCCCCAGCAGGAACCATCTCCGTTGGATATGTATAAATCGGTTTGCCCTTTGGAAAATTCACCACCGTCGAAAACCGTTCCGACGCCTCCAAAAGCACAAAATTCAACCCATTTTTTTGGGCCTCCAACGCCGCCGCCATTCCCGATACACCCCCACCCACAATCACCAAATCATGAACCCCATCTTGTTTTTTACGCTTTTGAAAAGACACATCCGCAACAAAAGACCGAACAACACGCGCACCCGTATCCGACGAAAATTTCAACAACGGAATCCCCGTCAAATCACCCACCACATACAAACCCGATACTTCCGTTGAACCATCATCACGCACTTCCGGCAATTTTTCCACAGTACCCGCAGGCCATTGTGCGTGCAACCAATGTGTGTATCGCTTCAAAAAACCAAACATATCATCATCCATTCATTTGTAAAATACAATACCCCGGCAAGAATGCCCCAAGAATAGCCATTCAAAAAACACCCGTCAACCCACAAAAAAACTCGGCCACTACCACCGCCGAGCTTTTTGTGCGATTATTCTCTTCCCTCTCCTACAATTCTTAACCCAACTGTCTTTGACTTTCATTTGCCGTTTGCCGTTTGCCGTTTGCCGTTTACCGTTTGCCGTTTGCCGTTTGCCGTTTGCCCTTTGCCGTTTGCCGTTTGCCGTTTGCCGTTTGCCGTTTACCCTTTGCCGCCTTTAAAGCGCCAATATCCTTACCGCATTATTATGTAAAATATCTGCCAAAGCATCTTCATCTGTAACCATACGCGCCAAAAAAGGCTCCATCACCTGTGCCAGACACTGCCCACGTGCATACCCTTTGCCCATCCCATCAAAACACGGGCAATCGGTTGCAAACATCAGCTTCTTTTTATGCCGTTCCAAAAAGCCCGCCGCAAAATCTTCATCGCGAGTCAAACCACCCAAACCAGATCCCGCAGACAAATCGGCAAACAGATTGTCATAATCGGCCAACAAACGATCAATCAATCCCCCAGGTTTCACGGGGCCTGTGGGATAGAGTGTTTCTTCTGGCGCGGGCACATCGGCACTGATATGGGTCCACCATGTTTGTGCATGGCCAATAAACTTGGCCTTTGGAAACTTCTTGAGCAATGTTTCCAAATCATCCAAACCCTGATTATATCCATTTTTGCCATCTTGAAAATGCCACGTCACGGGCCAAGACAAATCATTACATATTGCCAGCACCCCTTCCAAGCGAGGGTCATTTAAACGAATGTGTTGTTTCTGTTCCCCAAACCCTTTAAAGATGCCCGTTTTAACCCATTTCTCCAACACAGACACCGCATCCTGTCGTGTGACATCGACATGACAAAAAGGAATAATTTGATCGGGATACTTTTTATATGCGGCAACCACCTCTTCGGTTTTCCAATCAAATTCTTCATCACTGCCTTCAATGGGCAAAATCACAGCTTTTTCAGCACCAATATTCTCAATATGTGCTATCGTCTCTTCCCACGTACGGCCTTTATGTGTCAAATGAAAATGTGCATCAATCATACCCATACCTCACCAATCGCTTGATCAACCCCGTTTTAACAATCACAAATCTAATAGGGAAACGACTCAGACTCAGGTGCTTGCGACAACTCTGCCAAAAACCGTCCTGTGCCTTCCACTGCAGAATTGAGTACCATCTCAGCCTTTTGTGCAGATGCTTTTGTCGCATCACCGCCTGCCGAAGCTGGAATATACAAATGCCACGGGCGCACGAAATCCACCTGAAATTCTTTCATTGTCTCCAACTTGGGATAATGAAACGGATGGTTTGTAATCTTATCTTCTCGTACCAATTCGGGTCGCAAGAACATCACCTGAGACGTTTCTTCTTCACCGGCATGGTCACTGCGATTTTCCCACACCGCTTTGGCTTCTTGAGACGCACACGTGGTTGTATGAATCAAAAAAGTGGACAACCCATCTTGAGCCGCCAAATCGCGTTGAACTGCTCGAATCACATCGGGATTGCCCCCATGACCATTAATAAACACAATGCGATGCACATCTTCAGAGCGACACAGCGCCACCAAATCTTTCAACAAATTCATAAACGTGGGCACTTGCATCCGACACGCAAATGGAAAAGCCCGAAAATTGTTGTTCAAACTGATCCGTTGTGTGGGCAAACACACCACTTTTCCGCCCAACTCATTGGCCTTTTTTACGCCCCCATAAGCCACATATTGCACCTGAAAACTATCTGTACCAAAGGGCAATGCAGGCCCATGAGGTTCGGTCGATCCTATCGGAATCAACGCCACATTGGGTTTTAATGCCTTTACATCATCAATCGTCATTTCTTCCAAAATACCCGACAAATTTTCAGCCATATCACCCTCGCGCCCAAAAGTGTCCAAACCTCTTACGAACCAACATGATAGGTTGCCTACGTGCCGCTGTCAAGCCATCATACATCTGTGCCTCAATTCCTTGACCAACCCCTCTCCTTTAGGTAAATTCATGCTTCCATTGATTTTATGAAAATAAAGGAGCAATTATGGGAAGCACATTTGGCCAAGCCTTTCGCATCACCACTTGGGGAGAGTCGCACGGCGGTGGTGTGGGTGTTGTTGTAGATGGGTGTCCACCGGGCTTGGAAATATCGGCAGAAGAAATCCAAATCGAACTCGACCGCCGCAAACCCGGTCAAAGCAAAATCACCACACAGCGCAAAGAAGATGACCGCATTGAAATACATTCGGGTCTCTTTGAAGGCAAAACGCTCGGCACCCCCATTTCCATGATGGTCTGGAATGCCGATGCACGCTCCAAAGACTACGAAGAGATGCGCACCAAATATCGCCCTTCACATGCCGATTACACCTATCAAATGAAATATGGCATTCGCAACTGGACGGGAGGCGGTCGTGCCAGTGCTCGCGAAACCATTGGGCGTGTGGCCGCAGGGGCCATTGCACGCAAACTGCTTGCCCAAGACTATGGCATCGACATCATCGCTTATGTGCGTCAAGTTCACACCCTCGCCATCCAAGTGGACCCCATCACAGTCACACGTGAACAAGTAGAAGCCAATATTGCCCGCGTGCCCGATGCAGCAATGGCCGAAAAAATAATTGAACGCATTGATGCCGCACGAAAAGACGGCGACTCACTCGGCGGTGTGGTAGAAGCCGTTGCCCACAATGCCCCTCCGGGGTGGGGCGAACCCATTTTTGACAAACTCGAAGCCGACCTTGCCAAAGCCATGCTCTCTATTCCTGCCTGCAAAGGTTTTGAATCGGGTTCAGGTTTTGCTGGTGTGAGCATGACAGGCACCGCGCATAATGACCCTTTCTACAACGACGGCCAAAACATACACACCCGCACCAACTATTCAGGAGGGATTCAAGGGGGCATTTCCAATGGCGAACCCATCATCATTCGCACCGCCTTCAAACCCACCGCCACCATATTGGCCGAACAAGAAACCGTAGACGTAGAAGGCAATGCCACCACGCTCAAAGGCCGTGGCCGCCACGACCCCTGTGTTCTCCCGCGCGCCGTGCCTATTGTTGAAGCCATGATGGCTCTGGTACTCGTCGATCATTACCTGCGCCAACGTGGCCAAAGAGGTTAAACCGATGTTCAATTTAGATCCTTATACAGATACGATATATGATATCTGTAAAAAATATGCGGTCAAACGCGTCCATCAGTATAAAACCACCACATCATAAACAAGAAAGGCTCGGCAAACTGCTGTCGAGCCTTCGCTACTTATACCACTATGGATAAAACGATCTTCACATGCATCAAAAATGATGCGCCACACACCTATCAATTTCCGTGGCGCAACTTCACGCACCTCTTAAAAACACGTGCAGAACAAACACCTGATAAACCGGCGCTCATCTTTCACGACTGTGACACCGATGCGCGCAAAGTGATCACCTATGCCGAGTTTGAACGCCAAACGGCGGCACTTGCCGGTCACTTGCATCGCGATTACAACATTCAACCCGGCGATTGCGTGAGCCTTGCCTTACCCAACTGTTCCGAAATCCCCTTGCTCACCCTTGCACTCTTTCGCCTTGGTGCAACCTCAGTACCTCTCGACCTTGCCAAAGATGTGCCCGAACGCAAACGTTACAAAATCGAAAACGCCAAATCCAAACTCCTCGTCGTTTTGCCGGAACACGAACAAAAAGAACGTGAAGAATTACCCCACGTTCCAATCGTAACCACCCAACAATTGCTCTCAGCAAACACCCCCCATGCCGATTTAGAACCTGAGTGGTCTGGCGATTCTAAATTGGAGCAAGGGGCAAATATTGTTCTCTACACTTCCGGCACCACAGGGCATCCCAAAGGCGTCTTACTCACCCGCCAAAGCATCACATCCAATGCCGATGGCATCATCCGTTGGTTGGGCTTTGATGAAAACGAACGATTAAACCTCGTTCTCCCACTGCACCACGTCAACTCCACCGTATTCTCCATCACCAGTCTTATGGTGGGTGGTACACTCATCCTCAACTCTCGTTACAGTGTCTCGGCATTTTGGCGCGTTGTGGCACAAGAACAGGCCACCTCGGCCAGCATTGTGCCCACCATCATGGCAGATCTCCTATCACGCAAAGAAGAAGCCCATGCCCACGACATTTCATCACTCAAAAAAATCATGATCGGCTCGGCACCCGTACCCGCCAAAGTGGCTGGCGAATTTTTCAATCACTTTGGCATTCGCCTCGTGCAAGGGTATGGCTCCACAGAAGTCAGCTTGCGTGTCACAGGTGTACCACCCACCTTGCCCGAAGACCAATATCGCGATATTTTACAAAAAAACAGCATAGGCGCAGAATTGGCCAACAACAACATTTGCATTGATGGCAACCCACCCGAAGGTGAACCGGGTGAAATACTTGTCCGTGGTCCCGTCACAGCCAACGGATATCTGAACCAACCCGAAGCCACCAACGACGTCTTTAAAAATGGGTGGTTCTATTCGGGTGACATGGGGTTTTATCGCGACCTCTATGGTCACCGTTTTTACTTTATGCATGGCCGCAAAAAAGAAATCCTCATCAAAGGTGGTGTCAACATCTCGCCCATTGCAGTTGAAAATGCATTGCGTGATGCCTGCCCCGAAATTGATGCCACATATGTTATTGGCCTGCAACACGACCGCTGGGGTGAGGAAGTTTGTGCGGCAGTCATCTTCAATACATCCGTTCACGATACCCAAGAAGCTGCCAACAAAATTGTTGAAAAAGGACAAAAAGGCCTTATTGCCAACTTAAGCACCTACGAAGCCCCAGCACGTGTTATTGCCATCACCCAAGAAGACCTGCCGCTCACCTCAACAGGCAAAGTTCAACGCAGTGCGCTGAGAGAAAAAATCCAAATCTGGATTGATCAAAAGAAAGTTTAAACCCTTATGGAAACCAAAAAAATTGACATACTCGTCATCGGGGGTGGCATGGCAGGTGTCTTTGCCGCATTGGGTGCCAAAACCCCAGATGTTTCAGTTGCCATAATTGAACCTTCCAACGTACTTGGCGGACAAGGCACTGCAGGAGGTGTCGCAGGCTTTTGTGGAGACAGCCAACGTGTGAACGCGCCCTTTGCCGAACTGGTTGCCACGCTCTCCGAGCACAAGCTCATCGCCCCTTATAAACCCAATGCCGACCGCCGCCCCTTTGACTTGGAACACTGTGGGTTTTATTTGCAAGAGCAAGTGGTTCAAGCGGGAATTGACATTTATTTTCATGCACGCGCCTTAGATGCCAAAGCTCAACATGGCACCGTCACATCTGTACGCATCTCCTGTGCCTCCAATGAAATCATCTTTGAGCCCAAAATGGTCATCGACGCCACAGGCGATTGTGTCATCCCCGTACAAACTGGTTTTGAAACCTTCCACGAACTGGCCAACGTACAATTGCCCATGAGCCTCTATTTCACCATGTGGGATTCAGGACAAAAAGTGACGCCCCATTTACCGCCCGGATGCCCCACGTGGCAAACAGATGACGACTTGCCCATGACCACCTTGCACATCTTTGACTCGGGCAAAGTCGAAATCAAAATGAAAGTGGTAGGCTTTGATGCGGCCGATGGTCAAAGCTTGTCTCAAGCCGAAATACATGCCCGCCGACAAATGATGGGCCTCATTTATCACTTACAAACAAAAGGCTATCAGGGCAAAAAACTCGACCAACACATCCTCGCATCGGTCTCTCGCCACATTGGCCAGCGCGAAGGCCGAAGAATTGTGGGCGAATATGTGCTCACCGAACACGACGTCACACACGCCGCCACCTTTGACGACGCCATTGCTGTAGGCACCTATCACCTCGACTATCACTGGCCCGACAAAGTGGAACGTGCAGGTACTGGCATCACCACCATGGTCGAACCTTATCACATTCCCTTGCGCAGCCTCATTCCCAAAAGTGCCCAAAACTTGCTCGTGCCAGGGCGCGGGTTATCGGGCGATCAAATGGCCATGAGTTCGTATCGCGTGCAAGCCACCTGTGCACAAACGGGCTTTGCCGCAGGAAAAGCGGCGTGGCAATGTGTAAAAGATCAAACCAATCTCACCACCGTATCGGTCACAGCCATTCAGCAAAACATTCAAAACAACGGCCAATCGCTCAACCTCTCAGATTATGGCGACTATTTGCGCCGCCGCATTCACACCCACGAACACATCTTCGAAAATGCGCCCTTCGACTCGTGCCACGCCTCCTCACTCGTACAATTGCCCAACAACCGCCTGTTTGTCGTTTGGTTTGCAGGTTCTCGCGAAGGTTCCAACGATGTGGGCATTTGGGGAGCCGAGCGCATCAACGCCCAATGGTCTCCCCCACGTCATCTTGTCAAAGTGCGCAACGAACCCCATTGGAATCCTGTGCTCTTCACCGCACCCAATGGCAACGTACACCTCTTTTTTAAAGTATCTGTTGAAGGCCCACCCTTCCAAGGTGAACGCAAACGCGTCACTGATGGATGGGAAACATGGCGCATCATCTCCAAAGATGAATGCCAAACGTGGAGTTCTCCCCATCCTATTTTCCCTGGCGATCCCTTAGGACGTGGCCCCGTTAAAAACAAACCCATCTTGCTCTCCAACGGCGATTGGTTAGCGGGCGCATCCATTGAAATACGGCATCCCAACAACCCAACCAAACCCGACATTTGGGACGTTTTCGTAGACCGAAGCACAGACAATGGTCAAACATGGGTCGCATCGGAATATCTGCACCTTGACCGCTCCCAAACCACAGGCAAAGGTGTCATCCAACCCACACTGTGGGAATCAACAACTGGCCACGTTCACATGCTCACGCGCAGTACCGAAGGCATGGTCTACCGTGCCGATTCGGCCACATATGGGCAAACGTGGTCCGATTTATACCCCATCAACTTGCCCAACAACAACAGCGGTTTAGATGTGACCAAGTTACCCGATGGTACCCTTGCGCTGGTTTGTAACCCCGTTGCCAAAAATCGCTATCCCTTATCCATTCTCTTATCAACAGACAACGGACACACCTGGCCACACCGCTTAGACATTGAAACCGAACCTGGTGAATATTCTTACCCAGCCATTATCCCTACAGCCACAGGCATGGCCGTTACATACACCCACAATCGCAAAACCATCGCCTATTGGCATGGGGCTATGGAACAAATCATAAAGTAAGGAGATACGTGTGCGTGCCCTCTTTGCACTCTTTAATCTCTTGCGCATCCGAGGCATTGCCTCTATTATTTTGAAACTGCCACAATACCTGCGTTTGTCTTGGCGCCTCATGTGGGATACACGCACACCCGCCCACCTCAAACTGTGGGTCTTGTTGGCAACCATATACGCCATTTCACCACTCGACTTTATTCCCGATTTCTTTTTACCTCTTGTGGGATATGGCGAAGACCTAGTATTGGTCATCTTATCCTTGCGCCACCTCATACAAAACAGCCCGCCCGACTTGGTCACGGAGCATGCCAAGGAAATGACACAGAAGAAATGATAGATCACAGATCACAGGTCGAAATCTACACCAGAAATCGTTGACCTGAGATTTGTGGTATTCGTCCTCTAACTTTCACTCTGAATATTCACTATGTCCAAAAACCCAACATCTCCATTAAGCACACGCCTATTTGATGCGCTATTCATATCGCTCATCATTGCAGTACCCCTTGTGTGGTCATCAGAATTTGTCTTTGTCGCCTATTATCCCAAACTACTGGCACTCTATATAGGCCTATTCTTACTCTATGGCGTTTGGATTTTCCAAAGCCATCGCCGTAACCTCTATTATACCTCCACCCTCACCCTCCCCATCATCGCCTATGTCTCGGTCGGCACGTTATCCATTTTTGTGGCCCACAATCGCGTAGACCCCATGCTCAACCTGGCACACTTGGTTGCCTTTCCCCTATTCTTTTGGGTAGTACTGAACAATTATCGCAGCCAAAATCTCACCCAATATTTTGCGTGGGCTGTTGGCACAGGTATTCTGATTGCCCTTTTGGGTATATGCCAATATGCAGGTTGGGGATTTCACTGGATACCCTCAGCAGGTTTTCCAAGTGCGACATTGGGCTACCGCAACTTTGCCGCGATGTATGTAATCCTATGCATTCCCATCTGCCTATATTTGTTTATAGATGCCACACAAGAAAAAAAACAATTCTTCTGGGGTATTGCTACCGCCATTTTGGTGACTTTCTTAATTTGTACCCGCACCCGCGGTGCCTGGCTCGGTTTATCAGTTGCTATCACCATTGGCATCTTGATTTCACTCATCATCAAAACCCACGATGGTCAACCCCTTAGAAAATCTTTATTCGCCACCTGCACAAAACAACATATCCCACCAGTGATCGTCGGTATCGTCATCACCTCGCTGTTTACATTTTTGGTGCCACCCAACATGCAAGGACGGGGGTTTGAATCAAACCGCCTCGACAAAAACAGCATCATCAACAATGTGGCCTCCATCATAGACCACGAAAGAGACACACGCCAAAGCTTACAAACACGACTGGCCATTTGGAAAAATTCTTTGACCATGATCGAAAATACCCCCGTGTTGGGCGTGGGCCTTGGTAATTGGCAATATCAATATCCACCCTATGACAACGGCGAAAGCGTTTGGGAAGGCGTCACACCCAAACGCCCACACAACGACTATATTTGGATCGCGACCGAACAAGGCATCATTGGTCTGCTCACCTATATTTGGCTTTTGTCCACCGCATTTTTTATTGCCTATCGACTCATACGCACACGCAACAGATCACGTGTCGGCTTGCCCTTTTTTATTGCCATTTCTATCGCGGCACTCTCCACCCACGCCTTTTTTAGCTTCCCAAAAGAACGCCTTGACGTCTCCCTTTTGTTTTGGTTTTGTCTCACCGCACTGGCCATATTAGAAGCCGAAAACCGCCCACGCTCTCACAACCCTATTTGGCGATTTGCAAACATCTTGGCGCTTTTCATTTTGATATCTGGCCTATTTTTAAGTGTACGTGCCCTCAAATTTGATACCCATTTTGCACGGGCTCAAAATGCCGTGGAACGCAACGATTGGACACAGGTAGTACGCGAAACATCTGCTGCCATTGATTATGGCATCTTTGATCCACAAGTCTTTCTTGTACGTGGTGTGGGGCATATGTATTTGGGCAATTATCAACAAGCCGCCCAAGACAACCAAACCTGCCTGACGTATCACCCATACTTCTTAAATGCACTCAACAACATGGGTTCTATTTACAACGCACTTAAAGACTATCCAAAGGCCATTTCTTTTTTACAACGTGCACTCAAAATCAACCCACAACATGCCGATGCCTTTGCCAACTTGGGCGTTGCCTATCAGGGCCTACTACAATTTGACAACTCGGTTGCATCTTTTGAAACCGCCTATCAAATAGAACCCAAAAACACACAAATTCGGGGCTATTTGGCCAAAGCCTATTACAGCCAGGGCGAATACCACCTCAGCCAACAAGACACATCCAAAACCATACAAGCCTATCAAAGTTTTTTAAAAATTTGGCCAGGCGATGCACAAACCGCCAACATTGTTGAGCAAAAACTGCGCGCATTAACAAAGTGACACATCATCCAAACAGTTTGTAGATGCGATGCTTCCAATCACACAACAAACTCACAAAATCATGCCCAATACATTATCCAAAACACCTCCTAAAAATATTGGCAAACGCCTCCTAATATGGTATGACGCCAATAAACGCGATATGCCTTGGCGACACACCAAAGATCCCTACCGTATTCTTCTTTCAGAATTTATGTTGCAACAAACCCAAGTCGATACCGTTATTCCTTATTATCACCGCTTTCTCGAAGCATTTCCCACCGTTCACCATTTGGCCAAAGCCCCCCAAGACAAAATACTCAAAGCCTGGGAAGGCCTGGGATATTATGCACGCGCCCGCAACTTACACAAAGCCGCCCAAGCCATCTCCCTACAATTTGATGGCACAGTTCCCAACACCTACGACACCTTGAAATCGCTCCCTGGTTTTGGCCCATATACAACCGCAGCCGTGCTCAGCATTGCCTACAACAAAGATCACGCCGTGCTCGATGGCAATGTTATTCGTGTCTTAACACGCCTTTTTAATATCCATGAAGATGTCACCCAAAACACCGTCAAAAAGCACCTATGGGAACTGGCCGAAAGTTTATTGTCAAAAGGGCACGCAGGCGATTATAATCAGGCGATCATGGAGCTGGGGGCAACCATTTGTACCCCCAAGAATCCCAATTGCCCAACCTGCCCACTGGTAAAAGTATGTGAGGGCTTTCAGGCCAATGAACACGAAACCCTCCCCATCAAAGCCAAAAAGAAACCACGTCCACACCATACATGGGGCGCAGGTATTGTGTGGCACAACAACAAAGTGCTTATCACACAGCGCCCACAAAACGGATTGCTTGGTGGTTTGTGGGAATTTCCTGCAGGTACGCAACAACCCAATGAAACCCTCCAAGAAACGTGCATACGTGGCATAAAAGAAACCGTGGGCATTGACATCCACATTCAAGATCGCTTTCGCAGTGTCAAACATGCCTTCACACATTTCAGCATCACCGTTCATGCTTTTCAGTGTCAGTATATAAAAGGCAATACCCAAACACTGACATGCGATGCCTTTGCTTGGGTATCTTTAAAAGAACTCTCAGACTATGCCTTCACACGCACCAGTCGCAAACTATCTGATATGCTTCAACAAAACATGCAACATGACCTTTTTTCCTAATCGTCACAATACAATCGCGCGGGATTCCCGCACCCGATTCAAAGGAATTCACCATGAGTGTTATCTCTCAAAACCTCGCAAACCGAACCGCCATTGTTACAGGCTCTGCACAAGGCATTGGCAAGGCCATTGCACAACGCCTTGCAAAAGCAGGTGCCACAGTGGCCATTGCCGATCTTAACCTTGAAAACGCAAAAAAAACAGCGCAAGAAATAGGCAACAACGCCATTGCCATTCACCTCGATGTGTCCAATGCCCAAAGTGTTCAGCAAGCCATCGATATCTGCCTTTCACAATGGCAACACATCGACATCTTGGTCAACAATGCGGGCATCGTGGGCTCGGGCACACCCGTTAAAGACCTCACCGAAGAAGATTGGCACAATGTATTAAGCATCAACCTCACAGGAGTTTTCCTTTGCGCCCGTGCCGTATTGCCCACCATGCTTGCACAAAAAAAAGGCGCCATTGTCTCCGTTGCCTCTATTGCAGGAAAAGAAGGCAACCCCAACATGGCCCCCTATGCCGTTTCCAAAGCCGGTGTTATCGGTTTTACAAAATCACTGGCCAAAGAACATCTACACGATGGTATTCGTGTCAACTGTGTGGCCCCAGCGCTCATTCAAACGCCCTTATTAGACGGCGTTGAACAAAAACAAATCGACTACCTCACATCCAAAATTCCTATGGGCCGTCTCGGACAGCCCGAAGAGGTCGCCGCCGTCATTCACTTTCTTGCCTCAGACGATGCGTCATTTGTCACTGGCCAATGTTATGATGTAAGTGGTGGACGTGCGACCTATTAAATAACCACGCCAAAACCCACCACGGCACCCAGATCAAGAACCACAAGGCAGTCCATGAAAAATATCATCGAAAAATCTAAAACACCACCGCGCAAAGTCGTAGTGGGCACGCTCATGAAAAGTTTTTGGGGACCCTATGAAGGACTGTCTCACCGTCTTCGAAATTTGGGCAACAGCATCGACCAAATGGCACATCAGTCCATTCAAAAAGGTTATAACGGCACCCTTGACCTCATCGTTTTACCCGAAAATGCCATATGTGATGAAAACCTCCAAGACGCATCTGAAAAATGTTTGCCCTTTGAAGGCGAAATACACAACACCTTTCGCACCAAAGCATGTCAGCACAACACGTACATACTGGTGCCCATGTTTCTCACCAAAAACGGCATCCTGAGTAATGCTGCAATCTTGTTGGATCGCTCTGGCGATATTGTGGGCACCTATCATAAAGCCAACCCCGTTTTGCCAAGAGGCGCTACCCAATATGAAGGAGGGGTTGTGGTTGGTACTGAATATCCTGTCTTTCATTGCGATTTCGGGTGTGTAGGGGTTCAAATCTGTTTCGACATCCATTTTGATGAAGGATGGCAAACCTTATCTGAAAAAGGTGCTGAAATTGTCGCCTGGCCCACACAATCTCCCCAGATCGTTCAACCATCTGCACGTGCCGAAAAAGAAGGCTATTATATCATCTCCAGCACTTGGCGCGACAATGCCAGCATTTTTGAGCCCAGTGGCCTTATTGCCGCACAAACAGAAACCCATTCCATTCTCGTCCACCAATTAGACCTCAGTTATGCCATACTGCCGTGGCAACCCACACTTCAACAAGGGCAACTCTTTACCAAACATTATGGTGACAGTGCCGGATATCACTATTCATCTCGCGAAGACAGAGGCTTATTTTGGTCCAATGACCCTCACCTATCCATTGGAAATATGGTACAAGCATTGGGCTTGGAGCACAGATCTGAGCTTTTTGCCCGTTACCAGCGCAGCACACAACCTCCCCGCCCAACCAGTGACACAAAATAAAACAATCGCTTACAAGGCAAGAACTGTCAGCAATTTTTAAGGAATCGGGCACGTGAATCTTCAAAGCTGGGGCAATTATCCAAAAATAAAAAACAGTGTGTTTGTATTTGATCAAGAATCATCGCTTAAACAAATTATTCAAACACAAAACGGTTTGATTCCTTATGGCAATGGCAAAAGCTATGGTGACAGTGCATTAAGTGAAAACATCATCCACACCAAACCTCACAACCACTTCCTGTACTTTGACGAAATTACAGGTTTGTTACACGTCCAATCGGGCGTCTTACTCTCCGAAATATTAGACATCTTTGTACCCAAAGGTTGGTTCCTCAAAATAACCCCAGGCACAAAACTCATCACCGTAGGGGGTGCCATTGCCAGTGATGTACACGGCAAAAACCACCACATAGCAGGTTGCTTTAGCGAATGCGTGGATCAATTTCGCCTCATGTTGCCCAATGGTGACATTGTCACCTGCAGCCAAAAAGAAAACATTGAATTATTCAGAGCAACATGCGGTGGGATGGGTTTAACAGGTGTGATATTGGATGCAAAAATCTACCTCAAAAAAATCAACTCACAATACATCGCACAAACCACCATCAAAACCAAAAATCTCCAAGAAACATTTGAAGCTTTTGAAGCATACCAACACGAACCCTATTCCGTTGCTTGGATCGACTGCTTGGCCAAAGGCAAAAAAATGGGCCGATGCCTATTGACAGTTGGCGATTTTGACAAAGATGGCGACTTAAATTACCAGCATAAAAAAAAGCTGAACATACCGTTCAACTTCCCATCCTTTGCACTTAACACATTCAGCATCAAAGCCTTTAATTTTCTCTACTACAAAAAAATATTCAAAAAAATCTCCAAACAAAAAGTGCACTTTGACACCTTCTTTTACCCACTCGACGCCATTGCCAATTGGAACAGAATCTACGGTAAAAACGGCTTTACCCAGTATCAATTCATCCTCCCCAAAAACACAAGCTACAACGGCTTAGAAGAAATCATGACAACCATCTCGGCCTCGGGCAAAGGATCTTTTTTGGCCGTGCTCAAACTCTATGGCAAGGCCAATGACAACTACCTCTCTTTTCCATTAGATGGATACAGCTTGGCCTTAGATTTTAAAATTGAAAAAGGCCTCTTTGAACTACTCGACAAACTCGATGACATCGTTCTAAAACATCAAGGTCGCATTTATCTGGCCAAAGATGTGAGAGTAACAAAAGAAGTGTTTGAAAAAGGTTATCCGCACATTGAAACATTTAGAAAATTACGCAATCACTATCACATGACAGAAAAATTAAACTCATTACAATCACAACGTGTAGGAATATAATATGAGCTTTGTATTAATTGTAGGGGCCAAAAGCGACATTGCCAAAGCAACCGCCCGATACTATGCCCAAAAAGGATACGACCTCTACCTGGCCGCCCGTCAATCTCACGAATTGGATGTATTTGCGCGTGATGTTGCCATTCGGTCGCAACAAACCGTCAAATGTGTTGAACTCGATATCTTAGATTATGCCTCTCACCAAAATTTTTACGATACCTTAGATGAAAAACCCATAGGTGTCATTTCAGCCGTTGGTTACTTAGGCAACCAAGAGGGCGCACAAAGTGATTTTGCGGAAACACAAAAGATCATCGACACAAACTACACGGGCATTGTGAGTCTGTTCAATGTGATTGCCAATGATTTTGAAAAACGAAAAAAAGGATTCATCGTAGGCATCAGCTCTGTTGCCGGAGATCGGGGCCGAAAAAGCAACTACACCTACGGCTCTGCCAAAGCCGCGTTTACGGCCTATCTTGCAGGCTTAAGAAACAGACTCCACAGTGCCCAAGTACACGTGCTCACCGTAAAACCAGGGTTCGTTGCCACCAAAATGACCGAAGGTATGGACCTACCCGAAAAGCTCACCGCCCAACCCGAAGAAATCGCCCACGACATTTATCATGCCCAGCAAAAAGGCCAAAACGTCTTGTACACCAAATGGATGTGGAAATGGATTATGATGATCATCAACAACATTCCAGAGTGGCAATTTAAAAAAATGAGCATCTAATCAACACTATCCCAAAGGCTGTGTATTAAACACCGCTCGCATATACAACAACAACCAACTCAACAGTGTCACCAAAACGGACACCCCAACAGCAATCAACACCAACAACCATCCAGATGGCCGTTTCTCTGGGTCATGAAAAGGATTGCGTCTGGGGTCATCAAATCGCATAGATCTATCCATATTTCAAAAACTGTCGCAGGTCACAAGTCAACAAGTCGCAAGTCAAAATCGGTAAGGTCTTTGGTTTTGACCTGCGACCAGTGACCTTGTCCTATCACGTTAACCGTGCCTCAATCCACTGCGCCGTTTTTTGATAGGCGGCATCCAAATCATCAATCGGCGATTCTGCGCCTCCCACATCCACACCCAAATGCCCATCAAAGCCCACCAAATCCAACGTCTCAAAAAACAAATCCCAATGAATCACACCGTCACCAGGTGGCAAATGAGACACATGCCCGCCCCCTGTATCAGAAATGTGAATATAATCGACAAAATCGGCCAACCGCCGCAAGGATAAAATAGGATTGTCCTTCAAATAAAATTGATTGGCCGTATCCAAATTAAATCGCAAATTATCACGGTCAACCGCATCGCGAAAATACAAATACGCATCGGTCGTCGCAGACAACACACCTGCACACGGATGCATTTGATACGTCAAGCCACGCGCTTGCGCAATCTCACACGCCGTGCGAAACGTGCCGATCAGACCCTCCCAATAAGCTTGCCAATTCAAATCTTTGGGAATAGACGCGGCCATTAAGACATCTTCTTCATAATGCCGTACGATAGGCATATCTCCAGGAAATTGATATGCAGGCAACGGGGCATTATCTAACACACCCTTTGCGCCCAAAGCGGCCGCTACGTCGCACCCCCGCTCAAAATGCGCCAACTGCGCTTCTCTTACCGATGCATCCGGAGAAGACAACTCGGGCAACACCACACAAAAATAAGGCACCTTAACCGCAGCATCGTGCACCGCTTGTGCAACCGATGCGCGATTTTCATAGAGCCAATTCACATATTGGGGATGAATCCCCTCCAACTCCACACTCTCAAAACCCAAAGTTTTCATCTCAGTCAAATAATCAGCGGTTTTTTCAACAGCGGGGGGATATCCATATTTGGTAATCACATACAAATAACAACACGCAATCCGTTCGTGATACATAAACACCTCCATTTTAGTGTGCTTAATAGCTACATCCAAATGTGAGCCAAGTCAAGCCCAAAGCCTTGTGTGTCAGCCTTGCTTATCCTACCGTTTTTTACTACCATGAACAAGCTTCTTTTAAAAAAACGACCTCACTCTTTAACACCTTCAGTCCATCACGTCATCAATCTCTCTTATGGAGCTTAACAATGAATGAATACGAAAAATTCTTCTTCGACCTCTATGGTTACCTGGTAGTAGAAAATGCCCTCACCCCAGAAGAAATCAAAGCGTGCAATGATGCCATAGACCACAACACCGACCGCATTGCGATTCGCGATGCCGAGCACTCTTTGTCGGGTGCGTCAATTGCGCTCAAAGGCAAACACGGGCGTGGTGATTTAGGCGGCATGCTCACCTGGCCAAAACCCCATTGCCAACCCTTTCGCGATCTCCTCGCACATCCCAACATCATTCCCTACCTTGTGGAACTCTTACGTGAAGATTGCCGACTGGATCACCTATATGGCATTGTCATGGAAAAAGGTGCAGAAGGGCACACCCTTCACGGTGGCGGAACAGCAGACGACCTTACGCATTTTTATCAATTTCACAACGGGCGAATGCGCTGTGGCCTCACCGTGGTGTCTTGGGTTCTCACCGATTGCAACCCAGGTGATGGCGGTTTTGCTTGCATCCCTGGCAGTCACAAAGCCAATTACAAAACACCACGTGACGTTGCCCTTTTAGACAAAAACATTGGCGTTGTACAACAAGTAACCGCCAAAGCAGGATCAGCCATCATCTTCACCGAGGCCCTTACCCACGGCACCATGCCCTGGACAGCCGACCATCAGCGCAGATCCATCCTCTACAAATATTCACCCGGCCCCCTCACCTACGCAAACAGATATGTGCCTCCTCACGTAGAAGAAGTGATAGACGAGTTTACACCCGAACAACGCGCCTTGCTCCAACCACCGTATCGTGCCAACCGCCCAAAAGTGACTGCGCCCTAATGCAATCAAAAACCATATCTTCGCCCCTATTCTTATACAGCATTATTCTCTTAGGTGCCTGTTTGCGGTTTTATGGCCTCGATTGGGGCACAGACCGCCAAACAGGAAGCTTTCATCGTTTTCACACCGACGAATCAACCATTGTAGAAAGTGCCCAATGGGTGGGGGTGGACCTTGGTGAAATCCGATCCTCTTATGGCAAAGCCCCTATGTATTTACTCTGGGCAACGGCACACACATTAAGCCCTATTTTGGGCACGCCCGTTTTTGAATTGAGCGACAACCAATCGACCCGATTTACCTATCTCATAGGGCGCTGTCTATCAGCCCTTCTGGGCACAGTGCTCATCTACCTTGTTTACCAACTGGGGCTCTCGATCGGTGGCGTTTACATCGGTTTGCTCGCCGCTTTTTTAATGGCCGTTTGTCCCGGCCACATTCAACAAAGCCACTATTACACCGTCGATCCAATACTCACTTTTTGGGCTACATTGGGGCTTGTTATACTTCTCAAAATGCCCGCACGTAGTTGGTGGCTTTACATCGCCTTTGGCCTTGTATGTGGTTTGGCCGCTGGCACACGTTTTGTCGGTGCTTGGATCGGTTTGCCATTTCTCATCATTCACTTTTTTAATTACAAACCTCAAGGCAATATGTTTGCCGCACCCTTACGCCTCACACTCGCAGACAAACTCAAACGTGTGGGCACCGTTATGGGCATCGGCGCGTTGGTACTCATCGCCTGTGAACCCTTTCTCATATTAGACCCACAATATTATTTTGCCACCAGTGATGCCCGACAATTTGCCTCCAGCCTACAAATTGCCCGCGGTGAAATCATTCGCGTGTGGACCCTCTACGACTTTCACACCACCCCTTACTTGTTCTATATTACCCACCTATTTCGATATGCCTTAGGCTTTCCCCTTGAATTAGCGGGTCTCTTGGGGCTGTGCCTTGCCCTAGCCAAACGCACACAACCCGCCATCATCTTGCTCAGTTGGTTTATCGCCTATTTCGTTTTGGTGGGTGGCCTGCACACCAAACCGGTGCGTTATACCACACCGGTCTTACCCGTTCTCGTCGTCTTTGGCGCATGGGCCTGCATCTGGCTGGGGCAAAAACTCCAACAAGCGTGGCCCAAACCCTTTGCTCCCTTCTTGCCGATCCTATTGGTAGCCCTACCCACTGCGGCTTATGGCCTCACGTTCATCAATATCTATAGCCAAGAAGACAGCCGTATTGTGGCCAATCGGTGGGTACAACAAAACATTCCTCAAAACAGCCAAGTCTTAACCGAAAATGGTGGCTTTCCAACTGCTTGGATGGCACCAGAAGATAAATATGAAACAAATCTGACTTCCAGCAGTTATTTTATTGTTTCAGACAAATGGGAACTCTACAGCGTTCAAGTCGACTATTTTCGCAAACGACTCGAAAACGTTGAATGGATTGTAATCATTGAAGAAAACCGAATGAAACCCTTTATGTCGGTACCCAACCTTTATCCTGTTGGCTGTGAAATTTACACGCGCTTATACAATGAACAATTGGGCTATAAACGCGTTGCTCAATTTAAGAACCAGCCCCTATTCAACATGACATCCTATGAAAAGTCTGCCGAGCCCACACTCACCGCCTTTGATCACCCCAACGTCCTCATCTACCGTCGCACCCAAAACCCATCGCCCGAAGAAATATTGACCACGTTAAAACAAGACATCCAAAACGATCCCAAATTTCCAGACAAAAACATATTGGCTGGTGTAAATGCCTTTCAACAAAAAAATTGGGAAGAAGCCAAACGTGCATTTGAAAGTGCTTTACAATTAGATCCCGAGTTTGCATTGGCAAACCTCCTCATTGGCGAAATCTATATCAAACACAACTTAACAGATTCCACGCAAAAAATTTGGGATCGCCTCACAGATCAAAACGTCAACATCAACAAATATTCTTTCTTGGGGCTGATCAATGCAGGCTTAAGAGAAGAAGGGGTAATCTACCTTGAAAACGTGGCCAAAACCCCAGGTGAAGATCCCAATCTCGCCCTTGTCGCCAGTCGCACCTACACCGAAATAGCCCTTGAATATCAGCAAAAAAATGAACTTCAAACCGCACTTGCAAACCACACCAAAGCCATTGCCCTCACCCCAGACGACCCAGAACCCTATCTCAACGCCACATTTGTACTCATCGAATTGGGTGACTTAGATAATGCGCAAATACTCTTAGACCACGCACAACAACTCCAGTCCAATATGCCAATGGCCCTACACGCCCAAGCCCTATTGTATCAAAAACAAGAAAAATTAGATGACGCTTATAAAACGCTCCTCAAAGCATTGGACTTAGACCCAAAAAACACACAACACCAAAATGTCTTATTGGGCTTGGCTGGCCAATATTACCAGCAAGGCAAAATTGAAATGGCCTACACCATTTTCACTGAAATTCTCAAACACGATCCCAACTTTCAAGAAGCACATTACAACTTAGGCGTGATGTACATTCAATCGGGAGATTACCAAAACGCGCTGTCTGAATTACAAAAAGCAGTCCAACTCAAACCACAAGATCCCGACGCTCAATTTGCTTTGGCTGGTGTTTACGAAACACTTGGACAAAACAACTTGGCCATTGAACACTATCAAAATGTGCTGGTGTTACTACCCAATTATACAGAAGCCATCACCCGCTTGGAAATACTCACATCGCAATAACAGACACATCAAGAACGCGAAGTATCCCCAATACAGAGCCATTTTAATCACGTCTGTCCACACCACAGAAAGAGCTTGTTATGCCCAACAAACCACATGTCTTGCTCGTCTCCACAGACCATTGGCCCGCATCTTTATTTGGGGGTGTAGGACACCCCGCCATCCAAACGCCCACACTCGATCAACTGGCCAAAAACGGTGTGCGCTTTACCAATGCCTACAGCGAATGCCCCGTGTGCATTCCCGCCCGACGCACCCTCATGACAGGCACCACCCCACGCACCCACGGTGATCGTGTGTTTAAAGAAACCGAACCCATGCCCAACGTGCCCACACTGGCCCAAACCTTTCGCGACAATGGCTACCAGGCCTACGCCGTGGGCAAACTGCACGTTTATCCCCAACGAGATCGCATTGGTTTTGACGATGTCATTCTCGCCGAAGAAGGCCGCACCCAGTTTGATGCTGTTGACGACTATGAGCTTTTTTTGGGCGAACAAGGGTATCCTGGCCAAATGTTTGGTCACGGCATGTGCAACAACGACTATGTCAATCGCCCGTGGCACTTGCCCGAACATTGCCACGTCACCAACTGGGCCACCCAAAACATGGCCCGAATGATCCAACGCAGAGACCCCACCAAACCCGGTTTCTGGTTCCTCTCTTACTGCCACCCTCACCCACCCTTGGCCCCGCTACAATGTTATTTGGATATGTACCGCGACATCAATCCACCGCTACCCGATATGGGTAATTGGGCACAATCATCAAATACCCTCCCTTATGCCCTCAAATTGCGAAGCCTCGAATGGGAAGACTTTACCGAATACCAAATCAAATCGGCTCTGCGTGCATTTTATGCCATGTGTACCCACATCGATCACCAACTCAGAATTGTGATCGGTACCTTACGTGAAGAACGCTTGCTCGAAGACACCATCATCCTATTCACATCAGATCACGGAGATATGCTCGGCAACCACGGTCAGTGGGCCAAACGCATCTTTTACGAAGACTCTGCCAACATTCCCATGATTCTCATGGGTGCCGCCAATGACAACCGCGTGGGCCACCACCGCACCGACAACCGCCTTGTGGGCTGGGCCGATGTGATGCCCACCTTGCTCGACTTGGCAGGTATCGACATTCCCGACACGGTTGATGGTCACTCTATGGTCGGTGAGCAACAACGTGATTATTTCTACGGCGAATGCAGCGAAGGTGCAAATGCCACACGCATGATTCACAATGGCCGATTCAAGCTGATCTACTACCCAGTAGGCAACCACACCCAGCTCTTCGACTTAGAAACCGATCCACGCGAATGTCACGATTTATCCACCTCAACAGATCACCAAGACATCAAAAAACAACTCACCCAAACACTCATCTCCGAACTCTACGGTGGCGATGAAAAATGGGCTCAAGGTGACAAACTCATCGGTCTACCCGATCAAGCCTACACGTCCAAACCCAATCGCGGTTTGTCAGGTCAGCGCGGAAGCCACTGGCCCGTGCCACCACAAACTGGGCAAGCAGGACCACCGATTCAACATACTTAAAGGCACACAAGCAAATAGACGAACCTGCGGGTGCGCGAAGCGCAAGTTCTCGAAGAGAACGCACCGAAGGTGCCCCGCTGCTCACGAGCGAAGCGAGTCATAGACGAATAGACGAATCAAAACCTATTCGTTGTTTCGCAATTTCGAAATTTCGCTGATTCGCAGTTCTTAGGAGACACAATGCCACGTTTTTCAATAAAAGAAGCCCTTCTATTTGGTTGGCAAACGGTGCGCAATCAATTGGGGTTTTTTATCGGATTGACAGTGGTTTTCACCTTGGCCTCGGTCGTCTTAACACCCTTCCAAACCTATTTCGCAGATCAACCTGTCGTGTCTTTGATCATCGCGATTGTGTCTGTTGCCTTAACACTTGTCGTTGATATCGGCTTTATGAAAATCACTCTGAAAGCCTACGACAATGAACAAACCGATTTTCCCGACCTGTTTCGATATTATGATCTGTCACCACGCTACTTTTTGTGTACCGTGCTTTATTTTATACTGATTTTTGTGGTTGCACTCATCCCTGGCATTATTGCTTTTAACGTATTCGATCTCACCGAAAGAGCCGATAACCTTAATGTTTTGGAAATGCTGATCATTGCCATCTTATTCATCTTACCCATCACATATGTCTCACTGAGGTTCTACTTCTTTAGTTACTTCATTATCGACCAAGAAGCAGGTCCCATTGAATCACTCAAACGCAGCGCCCAACTCACCAAAGGCCAACTCTGGCCACTGTTTCTCTTATTCTTAGCTGTTTTAGGTGTCATTCTATTGGGGGTTGTTGCCCTTTTTGTCGGCCTCTTTGTTGCCTACCCCGTTTCAACACTCGCAACAACCTACGTCTATCGCAAACTGCTTGAAACACAAGAACAAGAAACTTAGATTTCAAAAAGTAAATTTATCCAAGAAACAAAAAAACGAAAACAGTCTATTTTCACAGCCTGTTTTCGTTTTTATAATTTTATTGCTTACAAAAAACATTTTTAATTAGGAATTTATCCTTTTATTTTCATGTAAAAAATAACAATGGAATTTCAGACGCAGGAATATGATACTCGCACAATCAGACGAGACCGTATCCAATGACCAAGATCTTAGGTATTTGCCCCACATAACCAATCCCAAGTACGTTCTCTCCTAACCCGATCCCGATAGGATTCCACTTCTGTCACATAAGGCAATCGGGCACGGTTTTTATACGCAGGAATCTCTGTTGAATCTATTTGCCAATCTCTTACCGGTGGTGACGTTCGATAATAAGAAAACTTGATCATACTCCGCTTTTTGTTATTGGTCTTGGGACCTGCTTTGTGCCAAATGCCATACCGAGTCAAGGCAACAGAACCTGCTGGAACCGTCAGTGAAACCTGCCCCAACACATCCCCATAGTGCGCAATGGCCTCTCGATCCACAGCTCGGCAATGTGACCCCGGCAAGATCATCGTTGGGCCATCTTCAATCTCCACCGCGTGAGGATAATAATAACACTGAAGCGTTGTCACATCATATCCACTTCCCGAAAGCCCATCAGAATGCCAAGTTTGCCCCAAATGAGGTGCTTCGTAAAAGTGATGATGCCCGCCATTGGGCAATTGAAAGTTTTCGCCCAGCAAAGACCTGACAACTCCAGCCAATTTGGGATGCAGAAGTACTTCTTTTATAAAATCGTCAGAAGTGATAAACGCATTGGCATTGCCTGGAGGCAGCGTGTCACACTGTCGGTTGAAATCCTCACCAATAATACTTTCCAATAAAACATAACCTTGAGCAACAAAATCCATGACATCGCTATCCGTCATTGTCGGCTTCACATCCGTCATTCTACACTCCTTTAAGTCCACTTTTCCAAGACAAACTCAAAACCCAAATAATCGTTATCCACCTCTTCATACCGATACAGCTTCGAAATAGGAAACTGCACGACGCGCCACCCGTCTGCCATCGCCTCCAACACCGAAGTGTAAGGCAGTTCTTGAGAAGGCAAAGTTGGTTCCTGAGGTTTTGTTGGATCACAAAGGGACCAACTGGCAATGGGTGAACGCATATTGGTTGACTTTGAATACAGATACAACACCTGTTGTCGGGGTTCTTGCAAACAGTTTCTTAACGCATCCAAATCTTCAGCCGTAACAGGTGCCTCCTGAAGCTTTTTTTTCTGGGTATCTATCCACCGTTCAACAGCGTCTTTCATCTCACCTCCCAATAAAATCAAACCTACACACCAACACAGTTTTCACCTGCTTAAAACGACATCCAATATGTTGATGTGTGGTTTCTGTGCTGAATATCGTCATGTTTTAATTTTCGAATCAAAGTAATCGCTCATATATGTTATGAACAAGGTGAGAAATCAAGCACAATCCTTCCCACCATTAAAAAGCTTTTCCAAAGCCTCGGTCACACAGCCAGCCCTGCGCAAACACCTTATCAAAATTATAAACCGAGTCAATATCCTATTCAGGAATGATCTGTTGCCAATATGCCACATCCACCCACTTCCCAAGCTTCATGCCCACCTCTTTAAAATGCGCCACCTTTTCAAATCCAAACTTTTCAAGCAACCCCACACTGGCATCGTTGGGCAACGCAACCCCACCAATTATACAATGAACTTTCATTTCCTTTAAACGTTCCATAATGGCCAAATAAAGCGCTGTACCAATCCCTTTTCGCACCTGTGTCTGATCCAAATACATGCTGCACTCCACCGAATGTTTGTAGGCACTGCGAGCCTTCCACGGGCTGGCATATACATATCCAATCACCTCACCACCCACCTCATAAACCAACCACGGATACGTGTCTATAATAGTCCGCATCCGTTGCGCCATATCTGCAGCAGTCACATCTTCTTCTTCAAAAGAAGCCACCGTGTTTTGAATATAGTAATTGTAAATCGCAGCAATCTGAGCCGCATCCTCAACCGTACCCTCTCGAACCATAGAAATATCCTTATTTTATTATTTAATAGCTGACATAAACAGATAAAATATCCGCCTGCGATATTATACCAAAACATAGCGTCTGTTGCATGGGCACACAAGATATTTGTGCCTCAAATCACCCCGAGGATGCCCAATATCAACAAGCACATATTCGGACCAGTCCAAATGGCGTTCAAAGCAGTCGAGGAATCTCTTCGACGCTCCAGGCCCTTCTCAATATCTTTGTTTGTCAATCTTATACGCTCCTGTTATTTTTTTACCAAATCCGAGCCATATCAAAACATTATCCCGTAAGAACCTGTCTTATTCTCAATACGTTCATCCAACAATCAAAGTATCTATTAATTACGATAAAAAATCATAAACGAAGGTGACGCATGGCCACATCTGATATTTACGGACTTGATTTTGGAACATCCAACTCTGCCATATCTGTCTTAAGTGACGGACAAGCCCGTATGCTCCCCATCGCACAAGATGCAGCAGAAACAATTCCAACACTCTTATTCTTTCCAGATTATGCAAGCGAAGCCTGTATCGGAGAACGCGCTATTCAGGAATACGTCGAAGGCGGGATGAAAGGTCGGTTAATGCAGTCCATCAAGTCATTTCTGCCAGATGTAGAATATCACGGAACCCCCATCGGCGGGAAATATGGATTCATGACCATTGAGCACTTCGTTGCGCTTATTATTGAAGACATCAAGAAGCGTGCCGACCGGTTAACCGGCCAAGACATCAAGCGGGTTGTGCTGGGGCGACCGGTTGTTTTCTCAGATAAACCCGAGGAAGATGCGGTAGCAGAAAAAAGATTGATCAAGGCGGCAGAACGAGCCGGGTTTAAAGAAATTTATCTCCAACAGGAACCCATAGCGGCTGCTTTTGAATATGAACAACAATTAACCAAAGATGAAACGGCACTGATTGTTGATTTGGGCGGTGGCACATCTGACTTTACCATTATCAAACTCGGTCCAAACCGTTTTGCACAGCATGATCGAGAACAGGATATTTTGGGTGTGCATGGCTTCCGTTTAGGAGGAAATGACTTTGATGCGGATATCATGTGGAACAACGGCGTCAGGCATTTCGGAAAAGATGCAACCTACACAGAGATGCAACATACCTTGCCAATACCCAATGAAATTTTACTGACGCTCTGTACTTGGCAAAAGATGTCACTCCTCAAAGAACCTCGAACAAAAGAATTCCTAAAAAGACTCATCAAAACCGGAAGTGATCCACAACGCATGAAAAATTTGAATACATTGGTAAATGAAAATCTCGGTTATTCTTTTTTTCAATCAGTCGAAGCCGTCAAATGTGCACTTTCTGAATCTGATGAAGCCATGCTTTTATTTGACCAATCAGGCATACAGGTTCACGAAACGATCACCAAAATTATGTTTGAAGAGATGGTCAAAAAAAAGGTCATACAGCTTGATGAGGGGATGGATCATTTGCTGAAGCAGTGTGCGTTGTCACCACAGAACATTGATTCTGTCTTTACCACAGGAGGCACGTCGAGCATCCCGTGTATACGGAACCTGATCGCACATAAATTTGGCGCAGACAAAATAAAGTCAGGCAACACCTTTCTCAGTGTGGCAACAGGTTTGGCGTTGAGCGGTAAGCAGTTTATATAGCGGATGCGTTTCAGCATAGACAAGGTGTTTTTCAAGCTGTGCTTTCGTCAATGGAAACGGAAACACAAGCCCCGCCCACAACATCATAGCTTCAGCATCCGGCACCCATCCAATAAGACGGTCAAAGCCTGATCTCTGAAATGGCACCCACGTAACCATATCCAAACCCTTTCCTGCAAACAAAAGCATCACTCAACGTTTTTCTTTAACCACTCAAGCCCATCAATAACGCCAGCCAATGTCTTCGGCACAAATGGTGGCAACACACGTGCCGCATCCCACCACCACCGCGCGCCATTGGCCTTCAAAATCACATCCCGCACAACACGCTCAGTTTCTGAAATTTGAGGCCATTGCATGCCACACTCTGCATAGGCATCGCAACACGCTTCCACATACGCGGCATTTTGATACAATCCATCCGACTGATTGCGCTCAAAGTTCCCCTCCAAGGATAAAGCATCAAAAATCGGATTTCCCAACCCCGCCGTCTGAAAATCGAAAACACCACACAGTTGAATATCATCCCCATCTTCTTGAACAAGAAAATTGTGAAATTTCGGATCGCCCCATACAAGGCAGAGTTTTTCATCAAAGTGAAGATCCGGAATTTGGTCAAGAAGACCTTGCAATTGAGCATAGAATCCCCGATCAATTCCATCAATGACGGATCTAAGTTCTTCGTCTTTTAACAGACCATCACCGACTTTTTCTCGCCACCCATTCAAACTAAAAAGTGGTTTGCTGGGCACCTGCCCCTCAGAAACAGGAACTGCGTGAATCGTGGCCAAAATCTCTCCCAGTATACGAGACAGCCTAATCCGAGCCTGATGCGTCGAATGTTCAAAAATCGTCTCGGCAAGTTCACCCTCAAGCTTAGAAAGAATCAAGGTGGGAAAAGGTATAACATCACAATCGTTATCGAGTAGACACAAAGAGGTTACAGTCAACGCTTCTTCCAACAACTGTGTCACATCCCGATCCGCTTCTAAGGATAAATTTCCAACGCGGTACTGGATCTTTAAAATAAAACAATCTCCAACCGTTGTCCGACATTCAAATACCGAGTTCGTAAAATTCCCACCCATCAAACGTTGGCTCTCCAATTTGCCAAGTTTATGTTTTGCCAAAAAATTTTCTGCCAAATCATCAGAAAGCGGAAACCTTTCTTGCGACATCCTTTTAAATTCTGCCCGATCAAGCAATGCCATTCAAAACCCCGCTTTAAAATTAAACTACGCCGTATCAATTCCCAATTGTTGTTCAACCGTTCTAAACCCAACCTGTTCATACATCCGCTTTGCCGCACTGCCATTATCCGTAGACAAAAGCAACTTCTTCACGCCAAGCGTCTCTATCGCGTGCAAAGAAGCCAGATAAACCAAACTGCGTCCCACACCTTTCTCACGAAAATCTGGGTGGGTAACCACATTATCAATCACACCTGTTTCATCTACCGTGTAAATCCCCAACCCACCCACCAATACACCTTTTAAAAATGCACCATACCACTTCCCCGCATCACACAGAGACACAGCACGCCACGCAATCATATGCTTCCGAATCCGGTCATTGACAGCAGTTACACGCGTTGCATAACACGATGCACAAATCCCTGCCATTTCCCATTCTTCATCCGTCTCCACTGGCCGAACAACCACATCGGGGTTAAAATAGGGAGGCAAACCAACACGAGAAGTCGTTAACACGCTACAATTATTCAAATTGTAACCCGCCTCCAAAAAAGGTTCAATATGCCCCATCTCACCAGAGGGTGAATCCCACCCAAACGCCTCATGCGTAATATTGGGTTGCTTCCCAATTTCCTTATAAAAAAGATCACGCCATCGATCAAAATCAGATGGCGTAGGTGGCGCGTCAAACAGCAAGTAATTTCCCCAATAATAAGAAGGATTATCAGGCGTCCGAATCACCAGATAATCCCCACGATCAATCACCTCTCCCTTAAACCCAGGAAAGGAAAGATCCATTCGATAGCCCAATGATTTCACAAACATCTTAATTCTCCACAGTGCTTCAAAACAACACGATCACTCCAATGGTTATATTTTAAAAACTTCCGGCAAAACCATTCAGATCTTCTTAAGTGTAACCCCAGAACCCCGATGCACACAAACCCCATTCTCCATCGCCTCACCCCCCTGATACAAAACATCAAAACCATGCCCTTCAAGTTCCTGTCGCAAACACTCGTGTGTGCGATACCGACGTTGGTGAATATACCATTGACCATTCACGCAAATCGTGCCATCAAAATCTTCAGGTTTTGCATCGGGAAAACCATCACGAGACCGCCAAAGATTATAGCAGATCTCAGTCTCAGCATCAAAAAGATCGCGTTTATCAAATCGCAAATAGGTCTTACCCGTTTCACGATCTTCAATCACAATATTGGCATCCACCCGATGGGGCTCCAAAACACAACACGTCAAAAGGAAATAACCCCGCTCTGAAAGCCGACTTTTAATCGCACCAAACATGCGTTTGCGATCTTCATCTTCAACAATGCCTTGTGTGCAATAACTGTCCACAATCAAATCATAAGATTCACCCTTTGCGGGTAGCGCACACACATCCATCACCTCAAAGTGAACGTCCAAACTCAGTTCATCGGCATTCTTTTTGGCCTGATCAATCGCATCGGGAATCAAATCTATGCCATCCACCCAAAAGCCTCGCCCAGCCAAATAACACGCACCAGGCCCCGTGCCACACCCCAACTCAAGCACCCGTGCATCGTCACTTACATTTAGCACAGGTAATATCTCTTCTAAAAAAGGCTTGGAAGAAAATTCTTCAAAATCATTGGGATCACCATAAATCTCACCCCGAGATTTCAACCCTTTCGCCTTCAATTCGGCATAATCTGCCACATGTTCATGATAATAATAGCGTTGCGTCATCTTTATCCCCAATAACCCAATAACCAAAATCTCATTTTAAATGCATCCCCAATAATAGTCAGACAGGTTAAATGGTTAAACTACTGAACCGCCTCAGTCAAAACACCTTCACGATTTTGTATCCTCTGATATATCACACCCAAAACATCTTCGGGTGTCAACTCTGTGGTGTCAATCACATGTGTCCAATCCGCTCGGTGTTCGCGCACATGTTCAAGCCAAGAGCTTAAAAAATCGGGCGGGTGAGCCTTGAGATCGCCTCGTTTCCGAATGCGTTCCACCACCGTTTCCAACGCGACATCCAATGTAAAATGATAGACGTGACTCACTGGTGATAACTGTACCCGATACTGATCCACAAACTCAGCATAGTGCAATCCGTTCCCTTCAATAAGAACCACTTTTACACCCCGCTGAAAAAAACTTTCGGCAAGCAACCTACTGTGCTCCATAGCAACCTTTCCCCAGTCACCATCTTGCAGACTCCAATCGGGATCAATCATGGTATATAGATCATCAATTCCCATCACGGCCGTATCGCCAAGCAACGGGCGAAAATATTTAGGTGCCCTACGACGCAATGTTGTCTTACCTGTGCCAA
>JAYODI010000005.1:77737-80278 GCA_038279365.1 Candidatus Latescibacterota bacterium
GTCCGCCACAAACAAGAATTGTATACATCACACATTCTCCAATCAACACAACCATTGAGGCACTTACATCCTTAAAGTATTCAGGTGTCTTATTTCCCCAACTCTTTCTGTAAAAAATCTTGTATCAAAGAATACTGTGCCTTAGAAACAGCATCAACAGCCTGAACACCCAGTTGAAAATTCTGCAAAACAGACCCCGTCTGCAAAGTCAAACCCGCTTGCGTGTCCTCAAACCAAAGATGCCCTTGTTCAAACACGCGAAGGTTACGCTCTCCATCCTTACCCATCGACTTAAATTGCAACTTTTGAATGTGCTTTGCCATGCGATCATAACAAAGCCAGTGATACAAACGGTCCATAGGTGTTCCCACCTCCAAACCATTGATCTTAACTTCCAAAACATCTACTTCATCACAAGAAAAGTAATATAAAATCCTAAGATCAAATAACTCAGACATAACCCCTCTTCATGTCCATATCGCCAATCATCCAGTCAAGCCCCCATAGTCATCACTTAGACCACAGCCCACAAAGAATAAGTTTCTACATAACGCCCATTTTTGTCCGCTCCGTTGCCCAAAATGCTTCAGACGTCATCTCTAAACGGTCTTCATTATCCATTCAAAAATCTTCACTCATTTAAAGCCAAAGCCGAAAACCCAAGCAATTCACCCTCATCCACTGTATAACTTATCTGAATGGGATTACAACAAACCTCACAATCTTCAACATAAGCCTGCGATTCAGTGAGATCGAGCAACATCGAAATCTGTTCACCACAATACGGGCAAGAAAAAAAGTGTTCAATAATCATTTATAAAGGTGCCTTCTATAACAATTGTCTTTGTTTACCAGTCCATAGGACTTTGTAATTGTAGCGCTGGAATTTATTCTGGCGCGATGATGGAGTCATTACCAAACTAATTTTTCAACCACCATCACTTACCCCACCAAATCCATCCCAAACCCTGGCTTATCCGGCAATGTCAGCACGCCATTCTCCACCACATACCCCGAATCATCTACCCCATCCACATAACCCGGCACCCCCTCCACAATCGGCACATGGCCATACGCACACCCAAGTTGCGCGGCATACCAAGATTTAAACGGCTCACTCCACGCATGAGGCGACCCTTGCCCACCTATCTCAATCAACTTACGCATCATATGTCGCCAAGGTGTAAAACCCATCGCACCCACATCGGGCAAAATCACATCGAGCAGCTTCCGTTCACACAAATCATACAATTCATCAATATGATCCGCTTCCCACTTGCCAAAAAAACCAGGAGGATCTTGCAATCGCCCATTGCGCGCTTCACCATCTGCAATCAACGTATTGGGGCTCACTTCTTGTAATTTGGCGCGCAACTGAACAAGTCCTGCCACTGTTTCCGTAAACGGTTCCTCCACCCAATACAAATCACAATCGGACACCGCATCCAAATACCCACAAATGCCATCGGGGTCATACCCATCATTCGCATCTACCAAAATTTTCGCGTCAGGATAATGTTCGCGCACAAGTTTTGTCACTTCAATATCCCGCGCATCACCCGCCGTTTTCTCCATCCACTTAAACCCGCGTCCAATCTTCAGCTTAAAGTTCGTAAACCCCGCTTCGGCATCTTGCGCACAAGAGGCAAGCACCGCATCCAAACCTGGGTCATCACCCTTCGGGTTCAAATCGTCAAAATAAATCGCACCCGTATAAATCGGAATGCGATTATTTGTTCCCCCAAGCATTTTCCAAACAGGCAACCCCAAAATGTTGCCCGCCAAATCATGAAGCGCAATATCAATACACCGCGCCTCCAATGTCGTACCCAATATCAAATGAAACAGATCCGTAATCGGACGCCCCACAAAAGCTCGAATCTCATCCTCATTATCCCCACAATATCCCCACCCAGACGCCCCTTTGTTCGTTGTGAGGGTGCACGTATTAATTTTTCGAGATCGTCCATGTGGCCCGATTTGTGCATTCCAACCAATCGGCCTCGGGTAATGTCGTTCCGTCATTTTAAAAGAAACATCTGCAATGATATGTTGAGACAGTTCATCCATGGATTCCTAAATATCCTTTCATAGCATTTTCATTGAATAGAGCAATGCAACCGATAGCATCTATTATAGATAATCTCTAAATTGGACATGATTTGAGACCCGATCCAACATAAAAAAAGTTTCTGCATTGCAGAAACTTTTTCAAGGGCCACAGATCACACCTATTTAAGCATCAAACATAATTCACCCCATACCACAATCCAGGAATGGGCAAACAGGCACGCAAGATATCCCCTGCTTGTCCACCCAAGTTCAACATATCTTCTTCAGCACCCTCCCATGTTCCAAAAATCAACTCAGCCACAGCCCCTCGACTCTCAGCAACCACCCGATCCCCACCATAATAGATGTGATATTCATCGTCCACCTCGCGAAACACCAAACCATTGGCCGCCTTTTCTCCCACCCGTTCCACAAAATAAGGGCGCATCTTTTCCATAAATTTTTCAAAATGAATGATCATTGTCGTAC
>JAYODI010000005.1:80288-98356 GCA_038279365.1 Candidatus Latescibacterota bacterium
TGGCACATTGACCTTTTTACCCGTCACACCACGCGCCGTCAACAAATCCTGCAAAACCGTATCAAACCCTTTGGCATGAATCGACAACCGATTCAATTTTTGTTCCGCAATCAACTGCCCCAACACACCCACAATTGCAGACCGCTCACCAGCATAATCCAACACGGCCACACGCCCCTCATCCTTCTCAGTTGCCGTTTGCACCACCACAAACGCTTGCTCGCTCTCACCACGCTTAACCAAAAAGGTGCGCGCAGGTTTGTTTTGCACCCAGCCATCAATCCCAAATACAATGTCTGAAGGCGGGCGCATCCAACGCACGGGTTCGCGCCGATAAATGCCACCCAATACATCCACATCGGCTTCCGTCGCAAGCTGAATACTCAAATCCGCATCATCAAAATCACTTGCCAATTCAGCATCTACGCCATACATCCAATCGCGTCCCACCGTACGACACCCATGCCGGTGATACATATTGCGATACCCCGAAACCATGATGTAATCCACACCATCCTCACGACACACCCGCATCGTATCTTGCAACAGGGCCCCCGCATGTCCACGCCCCCTGTGCGAAGCATACGTCGCCACCCCACCCAAAGACGCCACCTTTGCCGTGCATCCCATAATGGACACATCTCTGCGAATCGTGCCAATGTGCGACACCACCTCACCGTCTGCTACAACCACACGCAAATTGCTCAAATTATCTTCATGAAAAGCATGGGGTTGGATCTTTGGCAAATCGGGAAAAAACACATCGCCAATCAATTTATTCAAACTGTCCATCTCACTGCGCCGCACACTGCGTATCCCATCTTCCCACGAAGGCTCAATTTCTCTTGGCATAATATTTCATCATCCTTTCATCAAACAGGTGTCAAACACATCCAAACACTTTCGCCCACTAAATTCATGCCCACCCGCAAAACGGTCTTTCACCAACACATCACGCGCATTGGCGGCTTTATAAATTCTGGCCAAATGTCGAAACGCGCGCTCGGCATCATCAATCTGAAATCCGCGATCTTCTTCACCCATTTCAGCCACCAATGGGCGCGGTGCAATCAACCCCGCCACATCGGCAATATCTCCCAAGGTCAACAACCCAGGCATAAACTGCGCACCACAAAAATTGGCACGCCCCGGCATCGCCCCGTTTCGAATGGTACTGATATAGCCACTCACACACGCACATTTAATACGTTTATCCAATGCGGCCAAATAAGTCGTCATCGTCCCACCAAAAGAAACACCCACACACCCCAATCGGGTGCCATCTACTTCTTCGCGCGACTGCAAATAATCCAACGTACGCAGCCCATCCCAAATTTGAAGCGCTAAAAATTCATGGCCACGATACCCTTCCGCCATATAGTTCACATTGCATTTATCGCGCGTCTTACGCACCCAATCTTCTGGACTCATGCGCTCACCAAATCCACGCCAATCGGGTGCCACCACCACATACCCACGCTTCACAAATTGTACGGCCAATTGTTTTTGATACTCTTCATGAGGCTTTTCATCCCCATCCAACCCCACCAACGGATTCTTTCCAATGCCATGCCCGTGTGCCGCCAAAATACCGGGTCGTTTTTCTCCTTTTTCCAAACCCTTTGGCACCAACACATAGGCCGGCACACTCGCAAAAGCTTCGGTGTCATAAATCACCTTCTCACGCACGTAGTCGCCCATATCTTCACGTTGTAAAACTTCGGCATGCAAAGGCACGGGCTTGGGCATCTCACCCAAAAGCTTCACCAACTGCGCACGAAATCGACGACGCCAACTGCGCCAATCGGCCTCGGTTTTGCCATCAAATGCCAACGTGGGTTTGGTCGCCTTCATCCATCCGTTAATTGAATCATACGGTGACAAATATCGTGTCCGTTTTGCCATATCACCCTCGCAAACTTAAAAAAGACCCACTTCCCATAACAAACATGCCACAGCAAATGAAATATAAACAACAGCAGAAATCGCAGTAAAAATCGTGCACGCTTTGCCAGGGCGAACCGACTTGGGCAAATATTTATGATTCATATACAATGTCAATGGCACATACAACGCCATCGCAAACCCGCCCATATAAGCGGCGTTAAACAAAAAACCAAGCTCAGACACACCCACATTTTCCATCACAAAAGTAATCACAATCCCCACGATCATCCACACTGCCGCCACCAACAAATACCACCAACTCAACTCGCGTTTTTTAGCCCCCTTAAAATTGGTATACACAATATCGGCCACCGAGCGCGACACCCCATCCACCAGAGCCAACTGCGTTGAAAACAATGTTGCCAATCCCACAAGCAAAAACACATTGCGCCCAGTGCTGCCCCACACCTCACCCAAAATAGCCGCTTCATCCCAAATCAAACTGCCTGCCCCAGGCACAATACCACGCGGGTGCAACACCGCCAAAGCACCAAAAATGAACAACAAAATCGTCACCGAATTGGTAAACCAAAAAAACAAAACCTGATCTTGCTTAATGTACTTCCACCAAGACTGAAACCGATTGATATTTTCTTCTGTTTCCTCAAAAACAAAACCCGTTGCAGGTGTGGCTTCCGACCTGCCCCACAATGGGTTTTGCATCATCGGCACCCGCGCGCCCATACCAATTTGTTTGTCGCGCAAATAAAAGGTCAAAAACAAATTGGCCGTGCCACCTGCACCCGCAAATACAATGGCAATAAACAAAGCCTTAACCGACAAATTGGGATCGCGATACCCAATATTAATCACCCCAGCACCCAACTCTTTCCACGTTTCAACAGACCCCACCGCCAATGCCACCGATATCAACCCAACCGTCACAATCACCACCATCAACTCAATGGTTTTCTCCATCGACTTATACACCAACTTGGGGCCAAACAACACCAATGCCACTCCTGCAAACGTGACAATCGTCCAAAACGTATCCGAGCCCCACCCTTCTGGCCCCACCAACAAAGCCTTAAGTGCCAAACCCGATGCACGCCCCCACCCCGGTGCAATCCATCCCATAATTGTGAGCAAAATAAACAACGGTGCAAAGCCTTGCCAAATACGTGCATACCCTGTATACACCGTTTCACCTGTGGCAACTGTCCAACGCGCCACTTCCAAATTAACCCACAACTGCATAAAAATGCCCAAACCCGCCGCCCAAATCATACCCGCACCATATTCCGCCACAATGCGCGGCCACACAATAATTTCACCGGCCCCAATCGACAACCCCACCAAAATGGCTCCCGGCCCAGCCATCTTCCAAAATGGCAATGTGCGCTTGGGCATCTCTTGTATCTTAAAATCATCTAACTTCTCAAACATGCGCATCTCCCTCCCAGAGTTTCTCATGTTTTTGATTGTTACCCATAAAAAATGGCACACCTTTTATCCCAAGGCCTGCCATCTTTATGTCTTATCTCTAACCCTCGGGCGTGTGCCGCTAAATAACGCCCGAAAAGGTGTAAAGTCAAGCATGTATCTCTATTTTTAAAAAGCCGTTCGCGCTACTTCACATCCAATATTTTGCTTACATGTCGCGACAAAGACAAATAGGTCGTCAGCTTCCCACCAAAAACATTGAGCAAACGGGTCTCTCCCTGTATATGCAAATCCAATTCATATTCGCGCGACAAATCTGTCGGATCTTCCTTATTGGCCACCAAAGGACGCACCCCCACACTGGCATCCATCACATCTTCACGTCGAATCTGTCGATCTGGTTTCAAATAGGCATTCACTTCCCGAAGCAAATAATCTACATCTTCATCATGCACCCGCACATCATCAATCTCCACACCTTCTTCACGCTCGGTCGTGCCAATCATCGTCTGTCCATTTTCTGGCTCGGGAATAATAAAAAAAATGCGCTTGCCATGCGCTTGCAAAAACATCGGTTCGGGCGTCAGTAACCCATCAATGAAAATATGAATACCACTAATTTTCCGAATCTGAAACCGCGCAGGCAACCGATACCGCGCGACCACCTCATCAATCCAAGGCCCCGTTGCATTCACCAACTGTTTTGTGCAATAAACGTCATCCCCCACCTGCACCTCAAAACAATGATCCAATCTCCGAATATCTGCCACATCTACATTTTCGTGAAACACACACCCCAACGCCCGTGCATCTTCTGCCACCCGACGCGTCAGTGCCCAATCGTTTGTTTTGCCATCATAATATTTCAGCACCTTTGCAATGCCATCTTGTTTCAATGCGCCAAATTCTGTCTCAAACACCGCGCGTTTTACAAATCCCGAGCGATACTTATTTTGCCACCCCGCCAACACATCATACAACTTCACCCCCAACCACACCACCCTGGCAGGTCGTGGGCTGTTTTTATAATTGGGAAAAAAAAACGGCCGCATCCCCACCAGCTGGGGATACCGCCGTAAAAGTTCCAACCGATCTTGAAGCGCTTCACGCACCAAAGCAAACCGCATCGTCTCCAAATACCGCAACCCACCATGAATCAACCGCGACGACTTGGAAGACGTGCCCCCACCAATCACACCCTTATCCAACACAAGCACACGTCGCCCCTGCTCAGATAAGGATAACGCAATCCCACACCCATTAATCCCCGCTCCTAACACAATCACATCATATGTCAAATCACGATCACCCATGCCACCAACACCTATTGCAAAAACGCCGGTACAACCTCATTCACCAAAATCTGATCCAATGTCTGGCGTTTGCGCACCAAATGAGCATTTCCATCTCGATCAATCAACACCTCTGCTGCCTCAGGAAACGAATTGTAATTCTTAGATGCCATCCCCGCGCAATACGCACCCGCGCCACCGATCACCACGGCATCGCCCACTTTGGCTTCCGTCAATTCTCGTGGCAACAGCCCTTCTGGATCATTCGGCGCAGGTGTCAACACATCGCCACTTTCGCAACAATGCCCCACCACCAAATACTCACCGGCACCACGTTTTTCTTCTTCGGCTGGCACCACCACAATCGGGTGCTGTGCGCCATACATACTCGGGCGCACCGTCTCTGTCATCCCACTGTCAATCTTAATAAACCGATAGCCATCCTTACCAGTATCCACAATATCCATTGCCGTGGTCACAATGGCACCTGCATTGGCCACCAAATACGTGCCGGGCTCCACCTCCAAGCGCAATTTTCGTCCAGACTTACCCTCCGTCATTTGAAATGCCTCAACCACATGAGATCCAATCACCTGCAAATCCGTTGACACTTCCCCTTTCATCCGGCCCACCTTATATCCCCCACCCAAACTCAATGTTTGTGCATCGGGAAAGCCCACACAAATCTCCAAAGACATCAAGGCCACGCGCTCCCACACCTCGGGGTCACTTCCAGACCCAATATGCGTATGCATCGCCGTCACCTTTAAATTGTAATCTTTACAAATTTCATGCACCGTATCAATATGCTCATGCCAAATCCCAAAACTGGCCGCAGGCCCACCCACATTGGTGCGGTTGCTATGCCCAGACCCGGCCCCCGGATTAATTCTCACAGACAGCGAATGCCCCGGAAAAAGTTCACCAAATGCACGCAATTGATTTAATGAACACGCATTAAAAATAACACCCTTTTCCACCAATTCTTTCAAATTATCGGGAGGTTGTTGTGCAGTAAGTTGAATGTGATTGGCGGGCACACCTGCGCGCATGGCACGCTCGGCTTCATACGCACTGCTGGCATCAATATGCAAACCCCGCTGTGTCAAAATCCGAATCACCGCCGCATTGGGCAACGCCTTCATCGCATAACGTGCGGTCAAACCAAATGCATTGGGGAAATTTAAAACCGAATCAGCTTGTTTCTCCAAGGTTTTTTGATCATACACATAAACAGGAGAACCAAACTCACGCCGAATCTCACGAACTTGCTCTGCACTTAAAAATGACAACTGTTCCATCTTCACCTCATGATCTTTGCTTGACATATGAAAACAGAAAAGGAATATTAAAAGCAACAGCCCTTTTTAATTTCTAATTTCTAACTTCTAATTCTCTATGAACGCGGCACTCTCACAATTTGTACAGGTCGTCAAACGCATCCCTCTCTTTGAAAGCCTCCAAACAGAACACGTCGTGGCTTTGCTAAAGGTATGTGATCGATGCAAGCTCGAACCCCGCGAAACACTGTGCGTCTATGGCGACCCAAGCAAAGAAATGTACATCCTTCTCAATGGCGAACTTTCCGTACGCACAGCAGAAGGTGTTCAATTTGCCAAAATCAAACCCATTGCCCCTGTGGGTGAAATGGGTATCTTCACCGGAGAGCCACGCTCAGCCACCGTCTTGGCCAGCGAAACGTCTTCATTGCTCGTTTTAAGCAAAGCAAAACTCGACATGTTCATGCGACGCAACCCCCCCATTGAAATTGCCATATCTCGCAGTCTCATAACCACCCTCTCCCAACGTCTGCGCACAGCCAACCAAGAAATTTCCCACCTACAACATCTCATTGCCGACCAAGGGGCCAAACCCGAAGATGTTTTGGATGACGCCTCTGAAACATAAAAAAAGAGGCTCCCATTGGGAACCGCCACCATTTTACAAAATTTTGGTGCGGACGGGGGGACTCGAACCCCCACAGGCGCAAGCCCACTAGATCCTAAGTCTAGCGTGTCTACCAATTTCACCACGTCCGCACACATCAGATAAGCTCTAAAAGTAAACCTTTGTGCCACACACCGCAAGCAAAAATCATGACTAAAAAAACAAAAGGCGCCGACACATAAAATGGTCGACGCCTTTATTAACTTCATTTAAAGTATGTATTTATATTTGATTGTCCATTACAAGTTCCAAGCCCACATCGTTCAATGCTGTAGGGCGAATATGTCGTTTTTTCAATTGTTGGGTCAACTCGTGCAAATAACCCCGAATTCTTGGATCGGTATGCACTTTTTTCTGGAGTTTCCAGTATAAAACAGCCAATTCTCTATCTTGTGCGCTCACTGGATGATTCTCCTGTTGAGGTTGTTGTTGCACTGTATTTTGAATTATCGGCATCTTCTAAATTTCCTTTAACGATTAATCTTCAACGCATCTACCCGATCCAAAATGGCAAGGCTGATAAACACCAAAAACGCCATACCAGCAATAATTCCCACCACCAACACAGACATGCTCAACACCATAAATACCACCTTTTGTTATACCAATAAGGATGTGTCTCTTATGCCTATCGCAACGTCCGTGCCATATTTTAAAAAAATCTCTAAACCCATTAAAAACAAATAATAAAAAAAGGCCACACCAAAAGGTGTGACCTTAAAACCTGCAAAATTACACTGCTTTGAGGAATTTTTTTCCGTTATAAAAATCCCTTTTATTGACTTTTCGGAACCCGCGTCCTACGATAAACGTTGGCAAAACACCCAATCATACGTTTTAGGCCAAATGCGATTCTTTTTGCTTAACAGGAAAAGTCAAAGTAAACGTCGTGCCAACGCCTTCTTCACTTATCACATCAACCGTGCCACCATGATTTTCGATAATGCGGGCACAAATCGCCAAACCAAATCCGTGACCTGTTTTTTTGGTTGTAAAACCCGAGTCAAAAATGCGCGTCACCACTTCTTTAGACATACCAGGCCCATGATCGGTCACCACAACCGACACGCGGTTTTCTGCTTCCATAAACCGCGTAACTGTTTCAATTTGCCCCTCACCCATGGCATCAGCGGCATTGGCATATAAATTGATCAATACCTGTTGAATTTGCCCTGGGTCAATATCTAACAAAGGCAATTCAACTCCCAAATCGAGCGAAAACCCAACCTTATGAAACCGGCTTTGCCCTTGGATAAACGCAATTAATTTCTCAATGAGTAAGTTGATATGGGCCGATTCTGTTTTAGAGCGCAACATACCCAAATCCATCAAACCAGATGCAAATTGTTCCATTTGGGCCAACTGATCAATAATGGCATTTAAACTGCGTGCAATGCGCTCCTCTCCTTTGAGTTTGGGATTGAGCAACATCAACTCTGCATGCCCCATTAAAACCGTGAGATAGTTCTTAAGTTCATGGCCAATCTCTGCCGACATTTGTCCTGCCATGGCCAATTTTTCAGCTTGGATCAAACGCGATTCTAATATCTTACTGTCCGTAATATCACGAAAACCCAACACAACCCCATCTTGGTGAGGTGCTATGGTAATTTCAAAATACGCCAACGCATCTTGGGTGTGTTTATATTCTAATGAAATGGTTGTCATTTCACCAGACACCATCACCTGCATTAAGGTTTGACGCACGCCACCACTCAATTGGGGTGCCAACTCAAACAAATCTCTTTCCAGCAAATCATCAGTTGCCACATCATCAAAAATAGAACGGCGCTCTGTCAATCGGTTCCATCTGCGCACAATACAGTTGCTGTCCAACCACAAAATGCTATCGTACAAACTTTGTACCAGTGTTTCATCGAGTCGTCGCACACGCTGTGCCGTAATTTTGGCCACGTTTTGCAAAATCCGCCGATGCAAATGTGGGTATGTATCAAAACACGTATTGAGATCGTCTTGCGTAAACTCATATACTTCTGTGGGTTTCATCGCACGCACAGTTGCACTGCGAGGTTCACGATCAACCAAGGCAAGTTCACCAAAACACTCCCCCTCACCCAATGAGGTCAAAACCTCTTGCTGTTGATCAAGGGTGGCTTTTTCTACCCGAACCATACCCGATACAATGACATACATCGCATCACCCATCTCGCCTTCGGTCACAATGGCCTGATGCGCTTCAAATGATCGGGGTTTTGCAAAATCAAAAAACAAGCGTTTGTCTTCTAAAGACAACCCCTCAAACAAGGCAATTTGTATATTATCATAATTCATCACATGTCATCTCCAAGTCAGCGAACAACATAAAGTATGAACAAAACCATCAAAAAACAAGCAATGTGGTTTGTGATCCTCATATTTTTTCTGCCCATCCCTCTGCTTGCCCAAACACCCAGTCCTGTGCACATCCCCACTGATTCGATTGCATTTGACGCAGATCATATTACTTACGATTTGAAAAGTGAACGCATCAACCTACACGGCAATGCCATCTTAAAATATCAAAACATTACCCTTACCGCAGGTCACATCCTCTACGACCGCAAAACACGCCAAATAACTGCTAATCCATTGCCCGATTCAACGGGGTCATACACCATTGGGCGCCCCGTATTTAAACGCGACACCGAAACCATATCGGGTCGACAAATGATGTATGACCTTAAAACAGAGCGTGGCAACGTAAAAGAAGGCAGAGCCAACCAACAGCGCAAATATTATCAAGGAGCCAATATCCTGCTCGACAGCCCACAAGCACTCAATGCCATAGACCTGTCGATTAGCACCTGTAACAAAGACCACGTACACTACGATTTTTTATGCCAAAACGTACGCGTGCTTCAAAATGACCAAGCCGTAGGTCGCTCTGTCACGTTTCGCATTGGCCCCGTGCCCATCTTTTGGTTGCCCTTTTTTATTTTTCCCACCAAACAAGGCAGGCAATCGGGCATCCTCACCCCCAGCATCGGCAGCAATGACCGCGACGGTATTTTTGCAAGAAATATCGGTTACTATTATGCACCCAGTGACTATTGGGATGCCACCTTAAAAGGCACCATCAGAGAACGTGGGGGTTTTCTTGTTGAAACGCGCTTTGTCTACGCCATCAAAAACCGCCTCTCTGGAAGCATGGATGTTGGGTATGACCACAGTATAACCTCTGCCGTAACCACCAACAGTTGGCGCTTCAATATGCAGCACCAACAACGCATCAATGCCACCACCAACATGCGAGGCACCGGTCAATTTACCACCAGTTCTACCTTTAACAAAAACAACAGCGATGAACTCTATACCTATCTTAACCAGCAACTGCGATCCAGTTTTTCCATAGACAAACGCTGGAACGAATCGGGGCGAAGCATCGATGGCAGCCTCACCTATTACCGAGACTTAGAAAAAAATACCAATCAATTTCAGGGTTTTCCGCGTCTGTCTTTTCGCCAAGGGTCGCGGGCACTTTTTGACCGTGCTTCCAATAGGCCAAATCAAGCCTGGTATCATGCCATTCGCTACGATATAAACAGCACCCTCACCAACACCTTCACCCATACCCCCAACACCACCGACACACGCAATCTGTCAGTTCAAAGTGGTTTGAATCTCAACAGCCAACACAAACCCCTCGGATGGTTAGATTTAAGCCCCCGCATTTCTCTCAATGAACAATTTATCAACAGCGATGCCGACTCGATCACGCGCAGAGAAAACTATACTGCCAGCCTCAACGTTGGTACCAGTCTTTATGGTATATTTCAAACCAATATCGGGCGTATCAAAGGCTTCAGACACCGTTTGCAACCGCGCATATCAATCAACTACAACCAAAATGCATCGCTCATTGGCGGTACATTTGGTTTTGGTGGCACACGCAATTGGGATGATCCACGCCGCAGTCTAAACTTTGGCCTCAACAATGCCTTAGAAATGAAAACCGAGCACAACGAAGACGTGCGCCGATTCACCTTTGCCACACTCAACATAGACACCGGCTACGACCTCGACAACACCTTGCAAAAGTGGCGAGATTTAAACACCACAGCATCGATCAAACCCAACCAACGCATCGACATGCGTCTGACCATGCGCCATGAGCTACAAGACCTCAGTGGCAATTTTAATCCCCGCTTAGAATCCTTTACCATCACATCCAACTTTCGGTTTAACGGTGGGCAAAGCACAGCCACGCCACAAAACAGCTACCAAACCTCTACACAAACCAATTTTGGCGTTGAAAGTGATCAATACGAAAATTTTGGTGACACATCTCAACCTTGGCGATTTGGTCTTACACACTACATTAACTACACAAAACTTTCCCCAACAGAGCCTGCAAGCAAACGCTCGTGGGTCAAAGCCGACTTAGGTCTCAACCCCACATCGCGCATACGCCTCGACTATTCTGTTAATCTTGAGTTGGTACCCACACGCAGTTTGGTTGCCCAAAGTGTGTCTCTTTATCGCGACCTACACTGTTGGGAAGCGCGTTTGTCATGGTATCCCACAGGGTTTAACAAAGGATATTACTTCAAAATCAACATCAAAGACATTCCACAAATCAAATTTGAACACCGCAAAGGGGGTTTTGGCATTTAACCCACATGGGTTGTTTCACCTTGCCTAACCCACCTAAATCACTTAAATTAAAGCGCATTACTTCATTATAGGGGGCCTATGTGCGCGCGCTGATACAACGCGTCAGCCAAGCCGCTGTTCGTGTAGAAGGCCAAATAATTGGTCAAATAGAAAAAGGCCTGCTCATCTTCTTAGGCATCACACACCAAGACGACGAACAAGCCTTACATTTTGTTGCCGAAAAATGTATTCATTTGCGTATTTTTGAGGACGAACAAGGCAAAATGAATCGCTCTTTGCTCGACGTCCAAGGACAGGCTTTGGTGGTGTCCCAATTCACACTCTACGGTGATACGCGCAAAGGGCGGCGCCCAGGTTTTGCACAAGCGGCAGCACCCGAAAAAGCCAATGCCCTTTATGAACAGTTTGTTGCTTATATCAAAGAATGCGGTATACAAACCCAAACTGGGTCATTTGGCGCACACATGCACATCGAAATACACAACGATGGCCCTGTGACACTTATGATCGAAAACCCATAAAAAAAAACAAATGACATGCGGCCAAAAATCGTTTGCCGTTTGCCGTTTGCCATTTGCCTTATGACCAAACTCATACTTGCCTCTGCATCACCTCGACGCGCCGAATTGCTCTTGCGTTTGGGGTTTCCATTTGAAACCATGCCCAGTGGGGCCTCAGAAGACCTATCAGAAGCCTTACCGCCCACACAGCACGTTTTGGAAATTGCAAAACGCAAAACACAAGCGGTTGCAGCCAAAGCACAAAATGCCATTGTCATTGGTGCCGATACGGTGGTGGTCATCAACAACACCATTCTCGAAAAACCACGCGATGCACATCATGCAACAGAAATGCTCACGCTGCTTTCAGGAAAAACCCATCAGGTATTAACAGGTTTGGTGCTTACCAATACAATTACATCCCAAACCCATGCAGATGTGGCCATCACACAAGTCACCATGCGCCATCTCACCCCCCAAGACATTCGGCGCTATGTGGCAACAGGTGACCCTTTAGACAAAGCAGGTGCCTATGCCGCTCAAGGCTTATCGGCCATTTTTATCGAATCCATTTCGGGCTGTTTTTACAATGTTGTGGGCTTGCCCCTAACCAAGCTATGGACCATGCTACATACCATATGTGACCAATCACCTTGGGTTTATATTTCACAAAATCACACCACACCAGATTTGCTCAGTGCACCACAATAACCTCAAACGTTCTTTATACTTCTTATCTTATCTCACGGCCATTTATCTATGATAGAAATCGCAGAAGCACTTAAAAAACAACGTGAGGCCAAAGGCTTCACCATCGACGATCTCTTTCAACGCACACGCATCAACACCGATTTTCTCCGTGCACTTGAATCTGGTCAATTTCATATTTTACCAGAAACATACGTACGATTGTTCATCAAGAAATATGCTCAAGAAGTAGGCCTCAATGTTGAAGAAATTTTGTCAGAATACGACAAAAACATTCCACAAAAAGAAGTGTCGCAACCACAGCCACCATCTTCGCGCGAAATAAACTTCCAACCTGCCATCCTGATCACTATTGGTGTTTTTATTATTGCCCTACTCATTTGGCAAGTGCGCCAGCAAACCAATCAAAATACGGCCACGCTCTTAGAAGCCACCACATCCCAAACACCAACAGTGCCGCGTACTTCTCCCACGCCCTCTGCTACCGTTCAGACGCCCATATTGGAAACACCACAAGCCTTGGTATCTGAACCAAGCCTTGAAGAATCTACAAAACCCGAAACACAGCAACCCATAGAAGCACAAGCACCAAACCTTATAGAACCAACAGGATCCGAAACACCGCAACCCATAGAAGAACGTTCAACATCAGGCCCACCACCAGTCGTAGCCCCACCACCAACGGAACCTGCCACATCCCTTTCTTCTGTTGGTGAGCCAACTGCCATGCCAAATGAAACAACTACCTTAGAAGCACAGCCCCCTACAACAAATGTAGAGGTACCCACCCCAGAAACGGTGGAACCACTCGTAGAGACATTATCTGCCACCACAGAACCTATTTTGGCCACCCCCGTGACACCAAATGTAGAACCAGAGCGTCTCACAACCAATGAACAAACACCAGAACCATCTCAAACCACCTCATCCTCATCCCCAACAGTAATGCCATTACCTGTTATCATTGCCCCAAACAACCCGATCTTGTTATCGGGCATTGCACAACAAACCACCCAAATCTTGATCAAAGCCGATGGACGTACACTTTTTGATGGCGAATTACAAGTTGGCAGTCGACCTCGTTGGACAGCCCGAGACAGTTTGGAACTCATCTTAACCAATCACAATGCCATTGCACTCTCTCTACAAAACCAACCTCTCCGATTTGATGCCTCAATGGGCCCAAACATTCAAATAAGCATCAACCGCACCCAAATACGTATTTTACCATCTCAATACTAACCATGACGCCACAGCCCTACGCACAAATCGTTCCTTTGGGCGCACCCATAGATCGAGAAATGACCTACAGCGTGCCCGACGACTTGCGCGAGCATCTGCAATTGGGCAGCCGTGTGCTCATGCCATTTGGCACCCGCTGGCTCACAGGCATTGTGGTCAACCTCTCCAAAACCACCGACATGCCTCCCGACCGTCTCAAGGCCATTGGTGAAATACTCGATCCCTACCCTTTGGTTGAACCCTATTTGCTCGACCTTTATCGGTGGATTGCCCAATACTACGTCTGTAGCCCCTCAGAAGTTCTCTCTGCCGCATTACCCTCTGGCATCCATCTCGACAGTGGGCGTCATATGACGCTCAATACCGAAGTGGCCATTCCAGAAGGTTTGCTGTCCAAACGCCAACGCGATGTGGTTGCCTGTTTAACAGAACTGGAATCGGCCACGATCAAACAACTCGAACGTCGTTTGGGAAAACAAGGTATTCAAAGTGCTGTTCATAGCCTCATACAGCGAGGCTTCATAAATGCCTTTCAAAAAATGTCTGCCCCTCGTGTGCGCACAAAAACCGAACGCATCGCCGAACTCATACCCAACGATGCACGGTGGTTCGAATTGGAATTGCCCAAAATCACCACCAAAGCACCCAAACAAGGCGAATGTATCCGTCTCCTACAAAACGCTCAAAAACCTCTCTCACTTGCTCACCTGTCACAATTGGGCATTGCCTCAGGTGTCGTTCGTGCACTGGCCCAGCGCAACCTTATTCGCATCACAGACCGAGAAGTGCGCCGCGACCCATATGCTCAAGTCGATATTGCCCCACCCGAAAACCAGAATCCAACAGCCCACCAACAAACAGCCATTGATCACATTACAAACAGCCTGAATCAAAAAACATTTCAGGTTCACATGCTTCACGGTGTAACCGGCAGCGGCAAAACCCTTGTTTATATTCAGGCCGTTGCCCACGCCCTTCAACAAGGCTTGGGGGCCATTGTTTTGGTGCCCGAAATTACCCTTACCCCACAAACCGTAAGTCGTTTTCGCGCCCACTTTGGTGACCAAATAGCGGTCTTACACAGCGCACTATCCGATGGCGAACGCTACGATGCCTGGCGTGAATTGCGCGAAGGAAAACGCCCCGTTGTCATAGGGGCACGCTCGGCCATTTTTGCACCCGTTCAAAATTTGGGTCTCATCATCATCGACGAAGAACACGACGGATCTTACAAACAATCCGATCCCGCCCCCCGTTACAACGCCCGTGATGTGGCCATCATGCGCGCCAAATTGCAAAATCTCACCGTTGTATTGGGCTCTGCCACCCCTTCGCTCGAATCATATCACAATGCAAAAACCCAAAAATTTAACCTCATCACCCTACCCAAACGCATAGACAACCGCCCCATGCCCATCGTGACACTTGTAGACATGCGAAAAGAAGGGGGCGGGTTGTTTTCCAAACCCTTGCGCGAAAAAATGCACGAACGCATCAATCGCAGTGAAGGCATTATTTTGCTCCAAAACCGTCGCGGCTATGCCCCCACCGTACAATGCACTGGTTGCGGGTCAAGCATCGAGTGCCCACACTGCCAAGTAACCCTGACCTATCACGCCGCACAAAAACAGATGCTGTGCCACTACTGTGGTTACAGCCAAAAAATGCCCGAAACATGTCCATCTTGCCACAGTCGCCAACTTCAAATGCTCGGCGTGGGCACCCAGCGTGTTGAAGAAACCATCGAACAACAATTTCCAGGCGCACGCATCTTGCGCATGGACGTCGATTCCACCCAGCGCAAAGGCGCACACGACCGTATCCTCCAAAGTTTTAGCAAAGGCGAAGCCAACATCTTACTCGGCACCCAAATGGTCGCCAAAGGCCTCGATTTTCCAGGGGTGACACTGGTGGGGGTTATTTCTGCCGACACGGGCATTCATCTGCCCGACTTTCGTGCCAGTGAACGCACTTTCCAACTGCTCACCCAAGTATCGGGGCGGGCAGGCCGTGGCAACTTACCCGGCGAAGTGGTCGTGCAAACCTATATGCCCGATGGCGAAGCCGTAGTTTGTGCCCAAACCCACAACTTTCTCGAATTTGCCCAACGCGAAATGGACACGCGCAAAGTGCTTCGATATCCACCTTTTGGACGCATGATCTTGCTCTTATTCAAAGGATATAACGAACATGAAGTGGCACAAACCGCTGGCATCTGCGCCGGTGCACTGCGCGCAGAAACACCACCCGATGTAGAAATTATGGGCCCAGTACAAGCCCCATTGTCGCGCATTCAAAAAACATACCGCTGGCAAGTGGTGGCCCGCTCCGAATCTCACAGCCACCTAAACGCCGTCGCACGCAAAGTCAGACAACAATTTACACCCAACAAAAACCGAGGCCGTGGCATCACCGTCTCCATCGACGTCGATCCCATTTCAATGCTTTAACACCGATGAGTCAACAGGTCACAAGTCACAGGTCATGAACCACAAAACCTATTTTGACCTGAGACCTGAGATCTGCTGACCTGAGACCAGTGACTATTTCTATGCTATCCAGAATGATTTCCCTCATACGCCACACCACCATCTATGGCACAGGTGACCTGCTCGGACGTGCCGTTGCCATTGTGCTTGTACCTATTTATGCACGCCATTTGTCGCTCACCGACAACGGCATTGTATCCCTGCTTTTTGCGGTGGTTGGCTTTGGGGCTGTTTTTTATTCATTGGGGTTAAATCCCGCACTCATTCGGGCCTTGTCGGGCAACAAAACCCCACTTGAGCAACAACAAGCATTTGGCTCTGCCTATTGGACACTTCTGAGCGTTGGGCTTTTTTTGTCTGCTCTGGTTTATCTCAATGCACAAACATTGGCCCAATACCTTCTATATGATGTCGCACATGCCCACATTTTTTATTATATCAGTGGGATCTTGTTGCTCGATGCACTTTCAGAGCCCTTTTTTACACTCTGCCGTGCACAAAAGCGCTCAACCCGCTACACCCTTGTGCGCTTGGCCCAATACACCCTCCAATTAAGCCTTACAGCCTATCTGATTGCCATAAAAGGCCAAGGGGCAGAAGCCGTTTTTCAAGCCAATTTGATCAGTTCACTTTTTGCCTTTGTGGTCATCTTTCCAGTGGGTTTGCCCATACTGCGTTTTGTTTACCACCGTGCCACATTGCACCATTTACTGTCTTTTGGGTTGCCCTTTATCCCTTCGGCCCTATCTGTGCTCATCATCAACTTATCAGATCGTTTTTTAATACATTATATCTTAGGTGTCGAATCACTGGGTATTTATGGCATCACATATAAGTTGGGGTTGCCTGTTTTTTTTGCCATAAAAGCTTTTCGGGCGGCTTGGGCTCCAGCCGTTCTCGAATCTGAAGATGTAGACCAAACCAACCACATGACGGCGCGTATCACAACCTATTATACGGCTATTGGGTTGTTTTTATGTCTTTTACTTACTGCTTATGCACACGAATGCATCACCCTAATTGCCGGTCAAAATGCGCCAGATTATCTCATTGGCAAAGCAGTGGTGCCCATTGTTGCATTGGCTTTTTTTTGTTATGGGCTTTATGTTATACTCACCGCAGGGGTTTACATTCATGGCCGAGCCAGCGCATTGCCGGTCATCGTGGGTGCCGGAGCCATACTCAACATTGTGCTCAACATCATTCTGCTGCCCCAATGGGGGTTTGTCGCTGCCGCCTGGAGCACATTGGCAGCCTATATCCTCATGACCATATTGTTATACGGTTTTGTACGTCAATTTCATCACGTGCCCTATGAATTTAGCCGATTAGGCAAAATTGCCATTGCAGGCATCATTGTTTATATTGCAATGTCAGATGTTTTGCCAGATACATCCACACAAGGCACCATTGCCCGCAGTATTTTTCTTTTGGCATATCCACTTATATTGTGGGGGTGGCGTGTCATAGAACCCAAAGAACTCAAGCAACTTGCAACAGGGCTTTTAAAAGCGTAACTTATCCGTCTGTTCATTAGGCGCCATCACAATGGCGCGTCACCCAAATCGGAAGCTTATGCCGAACACATTTCAAAGAGTGCGACGTCAAACCTTTGGAAAGATACGCCGATTTTTTCTATTGCGTTTTCAAGAAAATTATGTCGAAAAACAAATGGAATCCCGACAAGGGGAATGCAACCAGTGTGGCAATTGTTGCGAAATTCTATTCCGCTGTCCATTTCTCGTCAAAGTCGAAGACGGTTCATCGTTATGCAGCATCTACGAAAACCGTCCCAAACAATGTGCGGCATTTCCCATAGATGAAAAATGTTTGTCCGAAGTAGACTTTGACTGCACCTATACATTTGACAACACACAAAAAATTGTTCAAATCGAACCTGCCCTGCACCAAGCCGATTGAAAACAATTTGCCACACAAGGGGGTAG
>JAYODI010000005.1:98456-138578 GCA_038279365.1 Candidatus Latescibacterota bacterium
TTGCGCGAACCACCCGCCGCATTGACATTGGCCCGGCTCAAATATGACGGTGGCGGCGATTGGTATAATGGCCCCACTGAAATACCCAACCTCTTGGCCTTTATTGCCAAACACATACCCATTCAAACGGCCAAAGAAGAGGCACAAGTTGAAATATCCGACAACAACTTATTTGCCTATCCTGTGCTGTTTCTAACAGGGCATGGCAACATTCTTTTTTCCGATGAAGAAGTTCGGCGGTTGCGTTTGTATTTAGAGCGTGGCGGATTTCTTTTTGCCAATGACGACTACGGCCTCGACAAAGCCTTTCGTCGCGAAATCAAACGCGTCTTTCCCGACAAAGAATGGGTAGAATTGCCCCCATCAGCAGAGTTATTTCAAACACCGTTTCACTTTCCGCAAGGTTTGCCCAAAATACATGAGCACGATGGAGATCCCCCACAAGCCTTAGGTATTTTCCACGAAAAACGTTTGGTTATTTTTTATAATTACAGCAGTGACATTGCCGACGGATGGGATGACCCAGAAGTACATGGTGACCCACCAGACAAAAGAGAGCAAGCACTCAAAATGGGCACCAACGTCATTGTCTGGGCATTAACACAGTAATCCAAATACATCATTCACTTCTATGACATTGTCCTGACACCCTATTTTTTGCTTTCATATACCCAAACAACCATGTCACAAAACCCTTACCAAACCATCGTTCAACGCATTGATCATGTGCGCACAAATCTCATACGCAACAATGTGCTTTTTGGCATGGTTCTTTCGTGTGCTTGGGCACTGGGTGTGGGCTGGTTTTTGGTGGTCGTTGAGGCCTCTCTCTATTTATCCCCTACAACCAAAGTCATTCTCGAATCGCTTTTGTTTTTCAGCACTTTTTATGTGCTTATGCGTTATGCCATTCTTCCGCTCTTATCACCCATCAGCCCAGAAACAATCGCCCTCCAGCTCGAAAAACATTTTGGCGGCCTGCACCAGCAACTCATCAGTGCCTTGCAATTGGGGGCCGAAAAAGATCACACAAACCAATCCCAAGCACTTATACAAGCTGCCATCAAACAGACCCAAGAACAAACGGCCCATCTCAATTTTACAGAAATCATCAACCGCAGAAAAACACAACAAGCAGCCCTTGTCTTTGTGGGCCTAGCACTTATTTGCATATTGAGCCATGCCTTGTGGCCAACCACCGTAACCGAAGCCACCCACCGTTTGTTTCAACCCCTCACGGCATTTGAGCGCCCATCAGAAACACACATTGCCTTGCGCCCAGGTGATGCAGAAATTGTAGCAGGTGATGCATTTGAAATCAGTGCCCAACTTTCGGGCATTGTTCCCCACAAGGCCCGCCTCTTGATTAGGGAAAACGAAACACAAGATTGGGCACCCATCACCTTGACAGTGAGGCAAAAAACCACCAAATACACATTTCCAAGTGTCACCCGATCTTTCTCTTATTACCTCGTCGCACACGATGCCAAAACACGCCCTTTTACACTTTTGGTCAGACAAAGACCATTGGTCACACACGTGCGCCATCACGATACATTTCCAGCATATACCCAACTGCCCATAAGACAAAACCAAGAAGGTGGAGACATTGTGGTGCCCGTTGGCACAAAAGTCTCTTTGCACATAGAAACCAACCATGCCTTAGACAAAGCATGGTTGGTCATGGACAATGATCAACAGATTCCTGCACACGTATCAAACAACCAAGCCCAAGTCAACCTCACCATAGACAAAGACGCACGATATACCATTCAATTACAAGACCCACACATGGTTCGCAACCGCGAACCCGTTGTCTATCGCATTGTCGCCTTGCCCGATCGAGCACCCGATGTACGCCTTTTAGAACCCGGCAATGCCGAATTGGGTGAAGCCATGCAACTTGCTGTATCAGCCGAAGCCTTTGACGATTATGGCATCACCAAAATGGAAATACGCTATCAACTCAATGAACAAAAAACAGACCAAATTAAACCACTCGTGTTGACCCAACGCGCAAAAGAAACCACCGCCCAGAGCAATTGGAATTTAACCTCTTTAGATCTCTTACCCGGAGACTATATCACCTATCGCATACGTGCCTACGACAACAATCCATCACCCAACTTTGGTGAAACACAAATATTTACCATTCGATTTCCAAGCCTCTTCGAAATCCATCAGGCCACGGAAAAAGCACAACAAGAAAGCCTCGATGAAATGAGCGATGTGCAATCGCGCAGTCAAGAACTGACCAAAGAACTCGAAACCATTTCTCGAGAATTGCTCAACGATGACACGCTCGAATGGAAAGACAAACAACAATTAGAAGAAGCCCTTCAAACACAAGAAAAAATGAACAACCAAATGCAAAACACCGCAGAGCAACTAGCCCAAACACTGGAAAAACTCGAAGAAAGCGGTCTTTTAAAAGACGAAACCTTACAAAAATTAGAAGAGTTGCAGGAATTACTCGACCAAATTCAATCGCCAGCCCTGCAAGAAGCCATGGAAAAATTACAAGATGCTATGCAATCTGCCAATTCTGAATTGGTGCGCGAAGCCCTTGAAGAATTCAAAAACGAACGTGAAAAATTTCAAGAATCCATTGATCGTAGCATTGCTTTGCTCAAACGTGTGCAACAACAACAAACCTTGGATGCCCTCACCAAAAAACTCGAAGCACTCACACAGTCACAAGAAAAAATAACTGAAGACATTCAAAAAGACATATCGCCCGATGCCTTGTCCAAACGCCAAGAACAAATCACCAGCGACACCGAAAAATTGCAAGACGAATTGCAACAGTCGGCTGAGAAATTCTCCAAATCAACACCAACGGATCAACAGTTGGAGCAACTCGCACAAACCATGCAAGAAAAACAACTCACAAAACGCATGGACCAAGTGCAAGAAAACTTAGCGGCCAATCAAAAATCACAAGCGCAAAACAAAAGTGAAAAACTCGCACAAGACTTACAACAAATGGCACAGCAAATGAATCAGGTGCGACAACAATTTTCGAACCAACAAAAAGCCGAAGTTGCCCAAGAGCTCAATCGGGCATTACACGATCTTTTAACCCTTTCTAGATCACAAGAACAAACCGCACAGCGTGCCGAAACAACACAATCGCGCGAACAAACCGCACCCTTGGCCTTAGATCAAGCACGCACCATTACGGGTGCAACCCGCATGGCACAACGCCTGTCCGACGTATCCAAAAAGACCCTCTTTTTACCCCCTCAAGCCGGTGCGGCATTGGGCGATGCACTGCAAAAAATGGAAGACGCTGCAGGCCACCTCAACAGTGGCAACTCAAATCGCGCCGCCCAAGATGCACGCCATGCAATGCAATCTCTCAATGGTGCTGCCATGATGGTGCAACGTGCATTGGGGCGCATTTCATCATCAGAATCGGGCACAGGCTTTGAAGAAATGATGCAACAAATGGCACAACTTTCACAACAACAAGGTGATCTCAATGCTCAAACAGAAGACATGTTTGGCAAGCCTCAACCCGGACAAGGCCAACCCGGTGGCTTGGAACAGTTGGCCGCTCAACAACGTGCCATTCAGCAAGCCTTAGAGGAGTTGCGCCAAGAATTGGCTCGCCAACAACAGCAAATGTTGGGTGATTTGGGCAAGGTTGCCTCCGACATGGAGCAAACCGCAAAAGAACTCCAACAACGCCATCTCACACCCGAAACACTCAACCGCCAACAACAAATCTTATCGCGTATGCTCGATGCCCAAAAATCTATGCGTCAACGGGGTAAGAGCCGAGAACGAGAAGCAGAAAGTGGCAAAGATATGGCATATCGTGGCCCAGGTTCTTTACCTGCCAACTTAGGTGAAAGCAATAATCCACTGCGTCAATATCTGCGCGATGCACTCAAAGAAGGTTATCCCACCGAATATCAGAGCCTCATTCGCAGCTACTTTGAATCACTTATGGAAGATGCCCCCAAACAAAATAACAAACCACAGTTGCAAAATTGATGTCTCTCAAAACCCTCAGAGATATCCATTTTAAAAAAACTGTATCCGTGTTTGAAAGCTGTTATTTATGAAACTACTCATCGCATTTTTGTGCTTATTCACATCGCTTGGTGCACAAACCATACCCGTTAATCAACTCCAAGCAGAAATACAAAAAGGGCTTTCTTTTGAAGCGCGCAATGATTTGGACCAAGCCTTGCACATTTATCAAAAGATCTATGCCCAATACCCCTCCCGAGGGGATATTGCCATGCGCATCGAAAGCATCTATTCACGTATTGGCCAATACGACAAAGCAGTTGCCCTACTTACCCAACACCTCAAACAATCGCCAAATGACATCACCATACATCTCAAATTGGGCGATGCGTTGTTTGCTCTGGGCAAAAAGCCCGAAGCATTTGCCCAATGGAACGGTCTGCTTAAAAATGCCACAAGCCCCAATATCTTTGCCACTGTGGCCGACCGATATCGCAAAAACAGCATTTACGATCAGGCAGAAGCCATTTACCGCCAATCCCGTACAGCACTCAATATGCCCGAGCTCTTTGCACAAGAGTTGGCCGAGTTGGCCGAGCGTCAAGCCCATTATGCCACAGCCGTTCGAGAATACATCATTTTTATACGTCAAAAACCGCAATATCGGACCATGATTGAAGCGCGTTTGCGCGACATGGCACAAAATGATGAGCAACGTCCAGAAATTTTCGGTTTGCTCTCAAATGAAGTACTCAAAGAGCCCAACAATCACAACAACTTGAGCTTGCTCATGGAATATGCCCTACCTGCTGGTTTTTCAGCTCAAATACTCCCAATATTACAAAACACAGCCCACTTACCCGCCAATAGCTGGACATATCTTCCACGCATTGCCCGATATGCATTAGAAGAAAAGAAGTTCGAAATCGCGGCACAGGCCTACCAAACCCTCTACAACCGCATAGAACAACCCGATGTGCGTGCCCGTGCGTTGCTGGGTTTGGCACAAACCAAACAAACAGCCCAAGACATTGGGCAAGCACGCCAATATTATCAAGCTGTTGTCGATCAGTTCCCGTCACGCCCAGAAGCCGATGAAGCACGTTTTCGTTTGGGTATTTTCCAACGCGATACCGATCAAAATCTCAAAGATGCCCAACAAACCTTTATCGAACTCATCAATACCAACCGACAAAATGAATGGCGATACCACGCTTTTTTTGAATTGGCAGATGGTTATTTACAAACCGATCAATTTGAAAATGCCGCAAAAACCTGGACCACCATTCTTTCCGAACGAAAAATAGGTCCCGAAGCAGCACGCGCCCGTTATGCCATTGCCGAATTACATTATTACACCGGAGATTTTGATGCGGCCAAGGTCATGCTCAATCTCATATTGGTAAAAGACTTGGAACAAAATGTTGCCAACGATGCCATTATGAAATTGGCCCTCATAGAAGAGAGTGAACAAAAGGATATCGATCATTTACGAAAATATGCACAAGCAGAATGTTTACATCGCCAGCAAAAATTAAAAGAAGCACAAACAACGCTTGAAAAACTCATCCAACAATATCCCAAAACGTTTTTGGCAGACCGCATTTTATATCGGCAAGCCGAATTACTCGAACAACAAAAACAATACACACAAGCCATACAACAATACAGAAAACTCGTTTTAACCCAAAAAGACAGTCCATTGTGCCCCGCCTCCCAAATGGCACTGGCACAAATTTATGAAATCCGCCTCAGCCAATATCACGAAGCCAAAAGTGCTTACGAAACACTCTTAGTGACTTATCCACTCAGCTTCGAAGCCGACCTGGCACGTGATCGCCTTCGCATTCTGCAACAGAAAATTCAAACCCCAAAGGAAACAGGATGAAATCTATTCGATTCATCATGACCACACTCTTGTGTCTGGGGTGCTTGACACAAAACGCCCGCGCAGACAAACTGCTCATTGCGATGGATCTTTCTCAAAGTGATCATCTCAAAGCTTATGGCATCGCATTTTGGGCCCTCCAACAAGGCCAACCTGTCGAATGGTTGCTCAACTATAGAGGGGGGTCATTTCTCATCGATGCAACAGAAGCGCTCATATTGGAAACACGTGTACGTGCCGTCTCTTTTGAGCAAATATCCGAATCCCAAGCAACACGCATTTATGCACAAATAGAATCAGAAAACATGAACCGCATGCGCCTTGAAAAAGCGCCAAAGATAGCGGTTTATACCCCACCCAGCAAACAACCCTGGGATGATGCCGTTACGTTGGCCCTCACCTATGCCGAAATTCCCTATGATACGTTATGGGATGAAGAGGTATTAGAAGGTAAGCTTGAAGATTACGATTGGCTCCATCTGCATCATGAAGACTTTACGGGTCAATATGGCAAATTTTACAAAAGCCACGGCAACCAACCTTGGTATCGACAACAACAAGTTCACTTTGAGGCCCTTGCAAAAAAATTAGGGTTTTCCAAAGTTTCGCAACTCAAACGCGCGGTTACCGAAACCATTGCCAGTTATGTCAATGACGGTGGTTTTTTATTTGCGATGTGCTCGGCCACAGACACCTTTGACATTGCCTTGGCCGCATATAAAACCGACATAGTTGACACCATTTACGATGGTGACCCCATTGCGCCCAACGCACAACAAGCATTGGACTTTTCGCGCACATTGGCTTTTGAAAACTTTAACATTGTACTCGACCCCATGGAATATGAATATTCAGACATAGACATCTCACCCACAGAAATGCGGCAAATACGCAATGCCCAATCCGATGCTTTTACACTTTTTGACTTTTCAGCCAAATACGACCCTGTGCCCACCATGCTCACACAAAGTCACACTCCTATCGTGCCAGGATTTTTGGGACAAACGACCGCATTTAATAAAAGCAAACTCAAAAAATCAATTACTGTAATGGGCTATATTCCCAATAAAGAACACGTCAAATACATCCATGGCAACTTGGGGCAGGGCACCTTTACATTTTATGCCGGACACGACCCAGAAGATTACCAACACTTTGTCAACGACCCACCCACTCAACTTGCCTTACACAAAAACTCTGTGGGATATCGCCTCATATTAAACAACATTCTTTTTCCAGCAGCCAAAAAACAAAAACGCAAAACGTAAAAATCACTCGCATTTCTCCAAACTTTTTTTATGTTGTGACAAACACCCCATACGTTAAGGAAAAAAAATGCCTCAAGAACCCACCCATGAAGACCTCGAAACCGTTCAAGAACTCAAAGATGCCTACAACCAAATTGTGGGTGAAATTGGCAAAGTCATTATTGGCCAAAAAGACATCGTCGATCAACTCCTGATCGCACTCTTGTGTGGGGGCCATGTGCTGTTGGTCGGTGTGCCAGGATTGGCCAAAACCCTGCTCATCAGCACATTGGCGCGTGCTCTTAATCTCTCGTTTAGCCGCATTCAGTTTACCCCAGACCTCATGCCATCTGACATTACGGGCACCGAAGTCATTGAAGAAGACCACAGCACTGGCCAAAAAGCATTTCGATTTGTGAAAGGCCCTATTTTTGCCAATATTATTCTGGCCGACGAAATCAACCGCACCCCACCCAAAACACAAGCTGCACTGTTACAAGCTATGCAAGAACATGAAGTAACCACGGGTGGAGAAACCTTCGATCTCGAAGAACCCTTTTTTGTACTTGCAACCCAAAACCCCATTGAGCAAGAAGGTACCTATCCGTTGCCCGAAGCCCAATTGGATCGTTTCATTTTTAACTTGTGGATTGATTATCCCACAGAAGAAGAAGAAAAGCAGATCGTGAAAGCCACCACAGGTTTTCAAGCACACGATGTTCAACCCGTTTTAAGTGCCGAGCAAATTGTCAAATTGCAACAACTCATTCGCAAAGTACCTGTTTCCGATCATGTCATAGACTATGCCGTCAAACTCGTACGCAAAACACGCCCCAACAGCCCAGATGCCCCCCAAGACATCTCTCGCCTCATCAGTTGGGGAGCTGGGCCACGAGCGTCACAATGCTTGATATTGGGTGCCAAAGCACGCGCCGTACTCGAAGGCCGATATGCCGCATCCATAGACGATGTAAATTTTGTGGCCAAACCCGTCTTACGCCATCGTATGGTCACCAGCTTTAATGCCGAAGCCGAAGGCATCACCGTTGTAGACCTCATCGACAAACTGCTACAAAAGCAATGAAACGCCAAACATGAAACGGCAAACGTGAAACGTCAGACAAACCAAAACCACCAATTGCCCTAACGTTTCTCGCCATCTGTCGTCTGCCATTTGCCATTTGAGTTTCTCCATTCACCCTTAGGATTTCTATGTCAAATCCCATTCTCGAAATAGAAGATTTGCACGTTAGTTTTCGCACCATCGATGGCCTTGTCACAGCAGTCAATGGCGTCGATCTCACCTTACACCGAGGTGAAACGGTGGGCCTGGTGGGAGAGTCTGGCTCGGGCAAAAGCGTTACAGCCATGAGCATCATGCGTTTATTGGCCGAACCACCTGCGCAAATAACGGGCAGCATTCGCCTACAAGACAAAAAAGGCGAGCTCATCAATATCACCGATCTCAACCCAGACAGCCCTAAGATGCAAAACTTGCGGGGCAATGATGTGGCCATGATCTTTCAAGAACCGATGCGCGCGCTCTCACCCGTTTTTACAGTAGGTCATCAAGTGGCCGAAGCCATTTGGTTGCATCGCACCGTAAGCAAAGACGAAGCCCTCAAAGAAGCCATTCATATGCTCGACCGAGTGGGCATTCCAGACCCAGATCGCAGAGCACGCGAATACCCCCACCAACTTTCAGGAGGGCAAAGACAACGCGTCATGATTGCCATGGCATTGGCCTGTCGCCCGGCCTTGCTTATTGCCGATGAACCTACAACGGCCTTAGATGTCACCATTCAAGCCCAAATCATGGAATTGCTCAACGAACTCCAATCCGAGTTTAACATTGCCATTTTGCTCATCACCCACGACTTGGGCATTGTGGCAGGTACTTGTTCACGCGTTAATGTTATGTATATGGGGCGCGTGGTCGAACAGGCCGATATCTACACCGCATTCGAAAATCCTGCTCACCCTTACACGCAGGGTTTGCTCAAAAGTGTGCCCGTACCTGGGCAAGATCACAAAGAACGACTACCCGCCATTCGAGGCGCGGTTCCCGACCCCAAAAATTTGCCCGCAGGATGCGCCTTTGGCCCTCGGTGTGACCACTTTCAACCCGGTCTGTGTGATCAAGAAGGGGATGTAGCCCTCGTTCAAGTAACACCCAATCATCAGGCACGGTGTTATCGCACTGCCGAAGTACAGACTTTGCCTTCAACGGTTTAACACTTAAACAAAACAAGTCATATGATCACGCGCCGACACTTTTTACAAAACAGCCTGTTCACACTGGGCACATTGGCATTGGCCCCATCTATCTGGGCGCAAAAAAACCCACAAGTGATGACCGTTACAGGTTCCATGAGTTTGGGAGAAATGGGATTTACCTTGCCACACGAGCACATCATGTCTCTTTTTGGTGGCCCCATTGCCCAACATGCCGAATATGACCAAAAAAAATTATTTGATGTTGTAATTCCCTACCTTAAAAAACTCAAGGCATTGGGGCTGAGCACACTTTGTGAATGTACCACGGCCTATTTTGGCCGACGTGCAGACTTGCTTAAAACCATCTCATTGGAAACGGGCATCCACATCCTCACAAATACAGGATATTACGGTGCTGCCAATGACCGTTATGTGCCCGATCATGCCAAAACAACCTCTGTTGACCAACTCACCAAACAATGGCTTTCAGAATGGGAAGATGGCATTGAAAACACAGGCATTCGCCCAGGTTTTATCAAAATAGGTGTAGACAATGGCAAACTGTCTGAAACAGATGCCAAATTGATTCGCGCCGCTGCCCAAACACATTTACACAGCGGTCTGGTCATTGCCGCACACACCAGTGGCAGCATAGAAGCCGCCTTTGATCAGTTGCAAATATTGAAGGAGGAAAACGTGCATCCATCGGCATGGATTTGGGTGCATGCCAACAATGTCAAAGACAATGATGCCCTCCTGCGCGCTGCCCAAACAGGTGCTTGGATAGAATTGGACGGCGTTCGAGAAGACACACATGACCAGCATCTGGCACAAATTGCCCTTTTAAAAAAACACGGGCACATCAACCAAGTATTGCTCTCACACGATGGCAATTCGTTTCGATATGGCAACCGCCCTTTTAAACCTTACGAATATATTTTGACCCATTTTGTCCCCCATCTCAAAGAATTGGGATACACCAGCAAAGAAATCATACAACTCACCATTGCCAACCCACGCAAAGCATTTGGTATTGCAGTTCGAAAAGCTTAACAAACGACACCTGACCAATCAAAACGGATGACAACCTTTCGCTGTCATCCGTTTTTTTGTATGTTTCTACTCCAACAAATAAAATAATGATACATTTTAAACACGCACTCACTTTCCAACATCTTTAAAAACACCATGACCGAACAACAAAAACAACATCTAAAAGACCTCGACCGCAGCATTGTCTGGCACCCCTTTACACAAATGCAAGACTATGCCCAAAAAAACCCGCTCATCATCACCAAGGGTGATGGTGTCTATCTCGAAGACATAGATGGCAAAAAATATCTCGATGGTTATGCCTCCGTTTGGTGCAATGTCCACGGTCACCGTGTTTCACAAATTGATCAAGCCATCAAAAATCAGCTCGACCACATTGCCCACAGCACATTTTTAGGTGCATCCAACATACCTGCCATCCAATTGGCCGAAAAACTTGTTGCCCTCACACCCTCAGGGCTTAACAAAGTCTTTTACTCAGACAACGGTGCAACTGCCGTTGAAATTGCGATCAAAATGGCCTTTCAATATTGGCACCAATGCGACACACCGCGCCCAGAAAAAAACACCTTCTTACACCTCACGGAAAGCTACCATGGCGACACCATTGGTTCTGTAAGTGTTGGAGGCATTGCTCACTTCCACCACATCTATCATGCCTTGCTCTTTCCAACCGTAGCTGTTCCTGTGCCACATTCTTATCGATGCAACCATTGCCAAGGATCATGTGACCAAACCTGCTTTGACACACTCGAAAATACCATTGCCAAACATGCCGACACCCTTGCCGCAATGATCATTGAGCCTCTTGTGCAAGGAGCAGGTGGTATGCTCATGCATCCACAAGGTTATCTCAAACACGCTGCCGATTTATGCAAAAAATATAACGTACTCCTCATCGTAGACGAAGTTGCAACAGGCTTTGGCCGCACAGGCAAAATGTTTGCTTGTGACCATGAACGTGTCACACCCGATATATTATGCTTAGGCAAAGGCCTTACAGGTGGGTATCTTCCCGTTGCAGCAACCCTTACTACCGACAATATCTATCAGGCATTTTTGGGTGAATACCAAGAAATGAGAACGTTCTTTCACGGCCACACATACACAGGCAATCCCCTCGGGTGCGTGGCTGCATTGGCAACGCTCGATATCTTTGAAAAAGACCAAACCCTCACAAAGCTCCAAATCAAAATCGATTTTATGACCCAACAACTAAAACGATTTCAAACCTTAAAACATGTTGGAAATATTCGCCAATGTGGTTTCATTTTGGCCATTGAACTGGTTGCCAATCAACAAAATAAAACACCTTATCCTTTTGAAGACCGCATTGGCCACCAAGTGTGTCAAATTGCCCAAGAAAAAGGCTTGCTCATGCGACCTTTGATCAACACGTTGGTACTCATGCCACCCTTTGCCATCACCAAAGACGAAATAGCAACCATGTTTGATATTCTCTATAACGCCATTGTTACAGTTACAGAAAGACCTACGCCATGACACGCGGTATATTTGTTACTGGAACCGACACCGAAATAGGAAAAACAGCGGTGACTGCGGGTTTGGCCGCAGCATTGAAACAACGTGGGGAAAATGTGGGGGTTATGAAACCTGTTGCTGCTGGCAGCCGAGCCGATGCCATCATGCTTCAAAGATCTGCACACATACCCGATACACTTGATGAAATCAATCCCATCCATCTCAAAAACCCGCTCTCACCCAATGTGGCGGCGCAAATAGAATCAAAAACATTGGACATCGCCCAAATCAAAACAACCTATGATATGCTGGCAAAACGCCACGACATCATGCTTGTTGAAGGTGTGGGGGGGCTTCTTGTACCGATTCTCGATACCTATTCGGTTGCCGATCTGATCACACAACTAAATCTTCCAATCATCATTGTGGCTCGCGCAGCACTTGGCACCATCAACCACACCTTGCTCACCATTGAAGCTGCCCAAAAACGCAACCTAAACATCTTAGGTGTCATTTACAATACTGTCTTACCCCAATCCAACAACACTGCGGCCCAAACCAGCCCAGAAATCATTGCGCGCATCTCCCAAATTCCGTCTTTGGGCACTTTGCCCTTTGACCCCCTTGTCAACATCGATCAAAACAATTTGGGGCATCTGCCACAACTCGTCGAAGATCACATTGACATTGCATCATTATTGTCCAAATTAACGAAAGAAATTACGTGACCACCTATTATACCACATCATTTCGGGGCATCGGACAAATCACCACACGTGAGTTGCGCCAAAAATTTGGCAATATACCCAAAAAAATTCGCACCCATAAGGTGCGAGACTATGACATCGTAGAATTTGATTGGCCCGAAAACCCCTCAGCCCTTGTCACATTGGGTACCACAGAAGATGTTTTTTTGCATTTGGCCACCATACCGTTTTCTGGCGAAAAAAACGATCTTAAATCGCTACAAGAAGCCCTACAAATAGCAACCATTGAAACAGGATTAAGGGCCCACCGAGAAATTCAAGGCCCATCGCGGGGCCGTACCACATTCCGAGTAATCGTTCAGGCCCAAATGCAAAGCTGGCAAAAATATCGCAGATCGCATATGCAACAAGCCGTTGAGCAAAATGTGCATGGCCATTATCCCAAATGGCGTTTGGTACCCGACGATTCGGCTTTGGAATTTTGGCTACAACAAACAGGCAAAGAAGCTCTCTTGGGGTTGCGTCTCACAGATCATCGCATGAGACATCGCACCTACAAAACCGCCAACCGTCCCGCCTCCTTGCGTCCCACCATTGCACATGCAATCGTTCAGCTGACGCGCCCACAAAACAATGACATATTTCTCGACCCTATGTGTGGTGCAGGCACCTTGCTTGTAGAACGCGCACTGGCAGGTCGCCACGAAATGCTCTATGGCGGCGACTGCGATCCTGAAGCCGTTGCAGATACACTTGAAAACTTTGGCAACAAACACAAACCCCACAACATCCAACACTGGGATGCACGCAAATTGCCACTGCCCAACCAATCTGTTAACAAAGTGGCCGTTAACCCACCCTGGGGACGACAAATAGGTTCACCATCAGAATTACAATCTCTCTACAAACTAACCTTCTCAGAAATCGACCGCGTATTACAACCAAGTGGAATCGTATCTATACTGACCAGTGAATGGGATTTGCTGAAGCGCGTCTTGTCCAAAACCGACCTCACGCTCATTGATCACATCAAAGAAATTAGTGTTTTGGGTAGACGTGCTGATATTTTTGTATTCCAAAAATTCACCTAAAAGGAGGGTGTGATGGCCGAACCGATCTCTGACCAAGTGGGTTCCAAATTGCTTTTTGAAAATGACCGTGTACGCGTTTGGGACCTCACCCTTGCCCCCGGAGAAAGTACAGGGATGCACCGCCACGAACACGATTACCTCTATGTGGTCATTGGCGATGGCGCACTACAAGGTGTTTCATCTGACGGTATAAAAGGTGCCCCCCGTCTCATGAAAGATGGTGATGTAAGATGGAACACCGTAAATGGCGAAGCCATTCACGCGGCAATAAATGCCGGTGACAAACCTTGGCGCAATATCATCGTCGAATTAAAAAAGTAAAATCTTTTTGACAGAGCACTCTTTTCTTGACGAACCCCTCACTCTACTGTTAAATTAAACGTTTCAAATTCTCGCTGCGCCTTTTGTTTGCAAAAAGGCAGATGCCCTTTGCCATGTTGATAGACAACATGCAAACCAACATCGCCTTTTAAAATGTAAATATTGTTTTATAGGCGCCATATCTCATTTTCAACATGGTCTGTTTTAAGCTGGTGTGGATGCCCGACCAGTATCCATAGGAGACGTTCTATGTACGTTGCATCAAAGATGTTCTTGACCCGTGGTGTTGGAAGACACAAAGAAAAATTGGTCAGTTTTGAAATGGCCCTTCGCGAAGCAGGCATTGCCGCGTTTAATATTGTAACGGTGTCGAGCATCTTTCCTCCAAATTGTGAAATCATACCCGTTTCAGAAGGGCTTAAAGAGTTGTCCGAAGGCCAAATTGTGCATGCGGTTGTGGCAAAAGAAGCCACCAATGAACACAGTCGCTTAGCTGCCGCCTCCATCGGTGTGGCAATCCCCCGCGACCGCAACAAATTTGGCTTCCTGTCAGAGCATCACTCTTTTGGCGAAGAAGAATTAGATGCAGGAAACTATGCCGAAGACCTTGCAGCACAAATGCTCGCAACCATTTTGGGGTTGGAGTTTGATGCCACAACAAATTACGACGAACGCAGAGAAGTCTATCAACTCAGCGAACAAATTGTCGAATCTATGCAAATTACACAAACCGCAGAAGGCATTGGTGGCCAATGGACCACCGTGCTGGCCGCAGCGATCCTTTTGCCTTAATAAACGGTGCTCATGAACACAACCTCCAGAAATCAACGTATCTTACCACGCCCCATTACCTCATCGACCACACTCATTGAACTGGTCGATGAGGCTCTTCTTGCCTACAATGGTGCCCGTTTGCGCGAAGCCTGTCACTTGCTTGTGCGCAAAATGCTCGCCCCCGATGTCACTGTGGGGCTCTCGCTTACGGGCGCCCTTACACCTGCGGGCCTTGGTATGTCAGCATTGTTACCCTTAATCCGTGCAGGTTTTGTAGACTGGATCGTGAGTACGGGTGCCAACCTCTATCACGACACCCACTTTGCTTTGGGCTTAGAGTTGCGCTCAGGCTCTCCAAACATAGATGATCGGGCCTTACGAGAACAACAAGTGGTGCGCATTTACGACATCTTATTTGATTACGATGTCCTCCTGCAAACCGATGCTTTCTTTCGAGAAGTGATTGCCGCAGATGAATTTCAAACCACCATGTCTACAGCCGAGTTCCACTACCGCATAGGGCGCTATGTTCGCCAACGCGAGCTTGCACTCGGCAGCAGTCAGGTGAGCATACTCGGCGCAGCCTATGAGGCCGGTGTGCCCATTTACACATCTTCGCCTGGTGACAGTTCCATTGGCATGAATGTGGCTCGTCATGCCCTTGAGGGCGGCCAATTGCGTTTGGATGTGGCCCTCGATGTCAATGAAACTGCGGCCATTGTTCTCGATGCCAAACGCAAAGGGCGCAGTGCCGTATGGATTCTCGGTGGTGGCTCACCCAAAAACTTCATTTTACAAACAGAACCACAAATTCAAGAAGTACTCGGCATTGACGAACGCGGCCACGACTATTTTATGCAAATTACCGATGCACGCCCAGACACCGGCGGCTTGTCTGGCGCAACGCCATCAGAGGCCGTAACTTGGGGCAAAGTAGATCCCGATCAGTTGCCCAATGCCATTACCTGTTACACAGACAGCACCATTGCCCTCCCCATTATGACGGCCTATGCACTACAAAGCCATGCACCCCGTCCATTGCGTCGTCTATATGACCACCGCGCCGAAATGATGGAACACCTCAAAACAACTTTCCAAGCGTCTCAGGCATCGCAATGAACTTCATGCAAGCCAAAGAAGGCTTTCTTGGCCTTGACGACCAATGGACACATCCAGAATTGGCCAAAGCGGTCATCTTGCCCGTGCCTTACGAACAGACCACCAGTTATGGTAGCGGAACGGCACACGGGCCAATGGCACTCATAAACGCCTCTCATCAGGTAGAACTCTACGACGAAGAATTGGACACAGAACCCTACCAGCAATGGCAAGGGGTGGCCACAGCAGAGCCCTTACAATTGGATAACCTGCAAGATGACAACGCAATCACATATATTGCCCAACAGGCTGGAGAGCTTGTCGCCAAAAACAAATTGGTTGTAGGCTTAGGTGGCGAACACACCGTTACCGCAGGGCTCATCGCTGCCCAAGTGCAAAAAAACCCGTCCTTCACCGTACTCCAAATTGATGCCCACACCGACCTACGCGAAAGTTATGAGGGCAACCGATGGTCGCACGCCAGCGTAATGGCAAGGGTGCGTGACCTCAACCTATCCACTGTTGCCGTGGGCATTCGCAGCCAGTGTACTGAAGAAGCCGACAAAATTCGCAGTGAACGCTTGCCCGTATGGTATGCACATGATTTGCGCATCAGAGCTTTGCAAGATGGCTGGAACAGTTGGTTTGATGAGGTCATTGCCCAATTGGGAGATACGGTTTATATCACCATTGATGTAGACGGTTTTGATCCATCCATTATTCCCGCCACAGGCACACCCGAACCCGGTGGTTTGTTGTGGCACGAGGTATTGGGTCTGTTACGTCAAGTTTGCATACAACGCCAAGTGATCGCCTTCGATGTGGTTGAACTGGCCCCAACTTCAAGTTCTCACCACTCAGAATTTACGGCCGCCAAACTGACCTACAAAATGCTGGGTTACATCGCAACAGGAAAACAAACCTTTATTTAGAAATAAGAGCAACGCTTGCATAAACCAGATTTTGAAGTTGACAAACTTGAAATAAAAATCCCGATGGTATGAACCATCGGGATTTTTATTTCTGCTGTCATTTCACAACACTTAAAACACGGTGTAATGCTTGTCCTAGTCTTTCAAGGCTTAATGGCTTTTCAAGATACCCATCGTGATCTTTTACATTGTCACGACTTGTCTCGCCAATAGGATAACCAGTCATCAGCAAAACGGGCAACTCGGGTCGTTTTTGTTTGATCGCCTTCAACAATTCTATGCCATTCATTTCTGGCATCACAACATCTGTTAAAATAGCATCAATATCGGCATGATATTTTTCATACTGCCCCAAAGCATCCTGCCCATTAAATGCCGGAATGATACGATAATTAAGTTGTCGCAACATCCCTTCTGTTGCCTGTCGCACCGAAAAATCATCTTCAACCAACAAAACGGTCTCACCTTGTCCTTTTGGCGCTTCACCCACTTGTTCGGTATTTTTGACATTCTTATCTTCTGAATCTGGCAAATAAATATAAAACGTTGTGCCTTGTCCTATTCCCGTTTCAATATCAATAAAACCATTGTGCTGCTTAACAATACCATAAACTTGGGCCATTCCCAAACCCGTACCTTTTCCAACATCCTTGGTCGTAAAAAAAGGTTCAAAAATATGATTCAAAACATCATCTGAAATGCCAGTCCCCGTATCAGAAAGACTCACAAGTGACCATCGCCCCAAAGGCATATCTGCCAATGGTGGCTTGGTCTCATGATCAAAAACAACATATTTTAACGAAATATGAAGCTTGCCACCATCGGGCATCGCATCACGCGCATTTACAGCCAAATTGGTCAAAACCTGTTGCAATTGCGTGGGGTTTGCAACCACCACATGGTCATCACCTTCTATATCTGAATCAATTTCTATCGACTCAGGTAAAATGCGTTGCAACAAACGTACCATCTCTTTAAAAAAGGGGATCAATGCCATCGGGTGGCGTTCTGCAACGGACTTTCGGCTAAAGTCCAAAATTTGCCTCACAAGCTGCGCGGCCCGATCGCCTTGAGAATAGATACGCTGCAGAATTTCTTTTGCCGGCTCAGGCATATCTGACCGCAATTCCAAAAGCTGCGCAAAACCATTAATTCCGGTCAACAAATTATTAAAATCATGTGCAATGCCTGCCGCCAATTGCCCCACAGCAGCCAAACGATCTTGTTGTTGTGCACGCTCTTGCATATCGCGCTCGGCTGTTACATTGCGAATAATAACAACCCACCCACCCCCTCTAATATGCTCAGTTAAAGCGCGACCATAAATTTCAAATGTATATGTTTCTTCCGTTACCTCAACCATCACTTCTTGTAAACGATGGCCAGATTGTCCCATCAATATATCTACCAAAGCCCGATCACCAATCCATTCCAAACGCTCACCAATATCGACCAAACATCCCAGTACATTTAAACATGTACGCCCCTCTTGATTAACCATCATCAATTCCAAATGTTCACTCAACAAACACACACCATCGGGTTGGTGTTCAATCATACTTCGCAAACGCGCTTCGCTGTTACGCAACTGTTCTTCTGCGTGTTTGCGCTCCGTAATATCGCGAAATGTGCTGGTATAGAACAATTCACCACCAGCTTCTACTTCGGTCACAACAACCTCTACAGGAAACCGTGAACCATCTATCCGTTTTCCAATAATTTCTTCTACACTCAACGCATCATCATTGACCAACCGAATAAAAGTTTGTCGATCTTCATCACGCGATAAAAATGTCGTAATGGGCATACCAATCAAACTTCCCCCTGGTCCTTGAAACATCATTTCTGCACTGGGGTTTGCCGAAATAACAGCCATAGAATCTTTGGCAAATGTAATAATGCCATCTTTCGCAGTGCGAACAATAGCATCAATTTTCGCCACCGATTCTTCCAACGAATTCATGACCAAATTATAACGTTTGGCAATTTGTCCAATTTCCGTAAAAGGCTCAACAGGAACCCGCAAGCTCAAATCTTGTGAATGAGCCTGCAATTCCATAATATTTAACAAATCTAAAATCTCTGTCGTTGCCTTGTGTTCAACCACATTTAAACCCAATTGTTCATCCTCACTTGATACGCGCAGAGGATAAATACGATTGATCACTTTAAACAAAAAATAAGTTGAAAGAAAAGACCATATAAAACACACCAACACACCCAAACCTTGTACACCTAATTGTGTCAGACGGTCTAAACCCGTGTCGAGCATTTCCAAATTGCCAAAAAACCCTACCGCCAAAGTCCCCCAAATACCAGCCCCCAAATGTACGGGCACAGCCCCCACTGCATCGTCTATGCCAAATCTTTCTAAGAGCTTTGTTGAAACTGCCATAACAACAGCTCCTATCGCACCAATAATCACAGCCTCGGGTGTATCTACAACATGGCAATTTGCAGTAATTGCCACCAACCCTGCCAAAGCACCGTTCATGGCCAAATCGACAACCGAATAATCATAAAAAAATTGGCCAATCATAAGCCCCATACACAACCCTGCACCACCGGCAATCATCGTATTAAATACAATACCAGGCACTTTATCGTTCATGGCCAACGTGCTGCCACCATTAAACCCAATCCACCCAAACCAAATCAGCAGCATACCCAACAAAGCCAAAGGCACATAACTGCCAGGTATTGTTTTGGGTGCTTCTCCCTTAACAAATCGCCCCAAACGTGGACCAATAATCAACAAAACGGCCAATGCTGCCCCACCTCCCACACTATGCACAACCGAAGATCCTGCAAAATCAACAAAACCCAATGCGCCCAACCACCCCGAGTCGCCCACATAAGCGCCTCCCCAAGCCCAATGCCCAAACATGGGGTAAATAAAAGCTGAAACCACTATTGAAATCAAAAAATAAGCATTAAAACGCAACCGTTCGGCAACCGCCCCCGAAATGATGGTCACTGCCGTACCACAAAACATCACTTGAAACAAAAAAAATGTGGCCAACCACGATGTTTCAGCATACACAGACACAAAAAAGTGGTCGGTGCCAAACCAACCACTTTGCGAAGTACCAAACATGATCGCAAATCCAAACGCCCAAAACAGCAACATCGACAAACCAAAATCAGCAATATTTTTAAGTGCCACATTGATAGAGTTTTTGGTTCGGGTAAGCCCTGCCTCCAAGCACAAAAAACCCGCTTGCATCATAAACACCAAGCCACAGCTTACCAAAACCCACAAAATATCTATTTGGCTTTTCACCATGTACCAATCATCCCAATTAAAATTTATTTGTCTAAACCCAAATCCAACATTTTGGGGCCATCCAAAATATAATCGTCTGTTTTAAGCTCATCCAAATCTTTCAACCGTTGGGTTACTTTGGCGATACGCTTCACTTCTTGCTCGATCAATTGCAACCGTTCACGCACCTTATCGCTCAGCCCATCTGGTGACAACAACAACATCTGTGCCGCACCCAAAATAGTCGTCAGTGGGTTATTGACCTCATGGTTTACGGTAATGGCCGTTTCTTTAACAGCCTGCAAGCGTTCAGCAACAATCTCCACTTCGCGCAGCTCTGCCTCTAAGCGCACCCGCTCGGTTACATCTTCACACACTTGAATGGCACCAATAACATGCCCATTTTGGTCTTTTAATGGCGTCACCTCTACCGATAAGATCAAATCACCATCGGGCGTATCATAAACACGACGTGCTTCTTCATAGGTTTTACCCTCTCCCAATACCGTATCGGTAATTTGCTCCCACCTATCGGCCGGATCATTGGGCACCAGCTCAGCCATAGGCATACCAATGGCTTCTACCCAACTTAACCAAACACCCAATCGCTGCAAAAACAGCTCCTGCTTGCGATTCATATTGGTAATGCGCATTTCACGATTGAGCACAATAACACCCAATTGCACATTGTTCAATATATCTTCCAAAAATCGTCGTGCAGTTTCTCGGGTCTCTTCAAATTGGATCTGTTGTGTCATATCGTGAAACAAAACCAAAAAAGATCGCTCTTCACCTCGCCCCAAAGCACCCATACTGACCTCATACGTACGCCCAGTGCGTTCCCATCGAAAGTGCGCATCACTGCCCGGACGACGCAGTCTATCTATTGTATTTTTTAATTCTGAGACCAAACTATGATCACCTAATAAAACATCTTTAAGTGCCACCAAATCTTCAGGACTTGGATCGCGGTGTGGGCGCACCCCAAAAACAGAAAACCCCTTACGACTGCACGCAAGGGGAATCAATGTGTGATCAATCACAATTAGAGCACAAGGCGCATATAAAATAGTTTCTTCATTTATATTCACAAACATCCCACCAATCAAACAGGTCTATCTAAAATTTTTACTTAACGAATCATATCTCGCAACTCATCCATCATCTCTTCCATAATCTCTTTCACATCGTCTACATCCAACTTCATCAGTTTCATAGCCTCTTCAGACAAAACAGGAATACGTCGATCACCACCAGAACCAAATCCTTCGGCACGCACCAAAATGTCTGCCAAGTGTACCACACCCGTTCTGAGTGCGTGAGTGCGCGAAGGATGAAAATCGTGATGATACATAATGGGTTCTACCAATTGACTGGGCAATTGCCATTGATCAAGCAACCACCCCCCTACAGTGGCATGGGTAATTTCCATGACTTCTTCTTCTGCTTTATAAAACAACATATCTTTTTTATTTACCAAATCCAATATGGGTTCAAATGCTTCTTTGACATGGGCTTCTAAGACCACCTTTCCCAAATCGTGTAACAAACCAATCACACTAATTTCTTCGGGATCGTCCAAATCTAAAAAACGAGCAATAATCGCACACGTTCTTGCGCAAGCCAAAGAGTGTTGCCAAAGCCCAGCCATAGAATTAGACATCATGTCCAGTACAGAAGTCGACAACACCAGTGTCTTGACCACATTAAAACCCAGCAACACCATGGCATGTTGAATGGTAGATATCGGTTGTGAAAACCCATAAAAACCCGAATTGACCAACTTCAATACTTTAGCAGAAAGAACCTGATCTTTTTCTATTTCCCGCCCCACCTCAGCCGCTGTCGTATCTGGATCATCCAACATTTTTGTAATGCGTGTAACAGACCCCGGCAACGTGGGTAGCGACGTTACTTTTTCAACCATGCGCCGCATTTCACTGCGATCCATATGTCTCAGTTCCCCTTACGCTGTAACAAATGTTCACGCGCTGTTTTTTTTATCGCCATCATCAGCTTGTTGTCTTCCAAACCTTCAAAACGGAAATCTAAGTCTTCGAGCAATTCATTTAAAGTTTTAGGAGGTGGCGCATTGGGGTCATCGCCTTCAACAACCACTTCGAGCACACCCATACGACGCATCTTTGCTATCATGGGCACAGATAATTTTGCCCCTTTGGGCAAAATCACCATGCCCCGATCGTTTTTAACCGGTTGGGCAACTTCGTCGCCAGGTTGGGCATCTTCTAAAAATATCTGTCGCATCTTTTTCTCCTATAAACACCAAGCCCAACCCTTTTTAAGAAAAAAAGTCGTTATTATTCTCCTAAAAACGACTTTTCCCAATAGGCTGAAAAATTTTTTTTAAGCCAAGAAATGGATGAAAAGAAAAGAACATTAAACCCACCCAATGTCCATCGAATAGGAACTTCTTTTTTTGTTATGGCTTCAAAAATTTCCTGTCGCTCTTTACTTAGAGCCTCCACAGTCTGCCCCATATCAATCATGCGCCGTTCATACTCAAACGACATCATTGCATCCATATGGGCCTGCAATTTATCGGGTTCCTGAAGTTTGGTTTGGGCACACACGGTATAACGTTCTGTGGATAAAAACGCCGATACCCAAAACCGTGGCAGGTCGCCTTGATGGGCTTTTGCCACAGCATCTACTTGTTCGGCCCGATTTAAAACGCCATATGTGCGACAAGTTAATGGGCGCGCAGGATGAATAGAACAGCCCATCGACTCGGTTAAAAATGGACATCGTCTGGGGCGTTCATTACCACCAGACAACAGTGCACGCTGTCGTTCAGAATCAAAGTGGGTGTGTACGTAGTCAATAATGTTTAAGTATTCGACCGTATAAAGTGGATACATCGTTGCATATTCGGCATCCCACTCTACTTGGGTCAACTCGCAACAACTACCCGGTTGATCACAACTGCTACACGACACCCCAGGTACTTCTTCATACAATTCGTTCAAACGCGCACGCACCTCATTGGGCAACATCGGCTCATGTTGCCCAATGGGTGGCGTAATTTGAATCAACACATCGCTCACTTTTTGCGCCTTGTGGCTTTCTTGGCCGTGGCCTTAGATGCGGGCACCTGAATATTGTAAAAGGTATCCCGACCAGGATAAATAGCCGCATCGCCCAATTGTTCTTCAATGCGCAACAATTGATTGTATTTGGCAATCCGATCCGACCGTGAAGCAGAGCCTGTTTTGATTTGTCCAGCATTGGTTCCCACCGCAATATCAGCAATGGTCGTATCTTCCGTTTCACCCGAACGATGTGAAATAACAGCCGTATACCCTGCACGTTTGGCCGTTTCGATGGCATCCAAAGTTTCGGTCAATGTACCAATTTGGTTGACCTTAACCAAAATAGAATTACCCACCTTTTCTGTAATACCACGCTTCAAACGTGCCGTGTTGGTCACAAACAAATCATCACCCACCAACTGCACACGATCACCCAATTGGGCAGTCAATTCGGCCCAGCCCTTCCAATCGTCTTCATCCAAACCGTCTTCAATGGAGACAATGGGATAACGCGTGGTCCAATCTTTCCAAAATTCAACCATTTTTGCCGAACTACGCTTAGAACCATCAGACTTTTTAAACACATATTGGTTGCCATCATAAAACTCGCTCGATGCAGGATCTAAGGCCAACAAAATATCGTCACCCAATGTATAACCCGCATTTTTAATGGCCACAGCAATTACTTCTAAAGCCTCTTCATTAGACCCCAAGCTGGGTGCAAAACCACCCTCGTCGCCTACCCCCGTGCTATAACCTGCCTTGTGCAACACTGCCCGCAAAGAATGAAAAATCTCTGCGCCCGCCCGCAAAGCTTCTGAAAAGCTCTTTGCGCCAACAGGCATTACCATAAACTCTTGTAAATCCACACTGCTATCAGCGTGTGCTCCACCGTTGAGAATATTCATCATCGGCACAGGCAACTGGCAGGCAGATGCCCCTCCAATATACCGATAAAGCGGCATGCCATATGCATTGGCTGCTGCTTTTGCCGTGGCCAATGAAACACCCAAAATGCCATTGGCCCCCACCTTGCCCTTATTGGGCGTACCATCAGCATCTCGCATGGCCTGATCCACTTTAATTTGGTCTGACGGATCGAGCCCAACAACGGCTTTGGCCAATATCGTATTTACATTTTTAACGGCTTTTGAAACACCCTTACCCAAATATCGTTTTTCGCCATCTCGCAATTCAACAGCTTCATGAACACCTGTTGATGCGCCCGATGGTACGGCAGCGCGCCCAACCGTACCCGAAGTCAAATGTACATCAACTTCAACGGTTGGGTTCCCGCGAGAATCCAGAATTTCACGTGCATGAATCGACTCAATCCGCGTCATGTCCCAACATCCTCTCAAAAAGTAAGTGAAAAATAAGGGCATCACAATCAGTAAAAACGGCCAACTGCATCCCTATTGAGTGGCTATCTACCTATGGAAACAGTTAATAAATATAGGGCTTGAGCCAATCGCGAGCAAGCACAAAGGCTTAAGCAACCTCTCCATTGAGCGTCTCTCGCAAATGACGCAAAGACACCATAACGTTTTGCATGCGCTTAGACATAATTTGGGCCAAACGATAGAGCACTTTAAAACCCATTTGAGGCTCCGTTTGAATCAGGTCAACCAAGTCGGACCTGAAAAACCCAATCAATTCACTCGATTCGGCAGTCACAATAGATGTAGACCGAGGCGCGTCATCTAACAAGGCAAACTCACCCAAAAGCTCCCCCACCCCTAAGGTGTCTAATACCAAATCTCGTGCACCCACCACATGGCGCACCACATGCACGCGCCCCGAAACGACAGCAAACAACCCAGACCGTGGCGTAAAAGCGCGTATCACTGTTTCACCGGCCACAAAATAACGGCGGTGCACAATACGTTCCAAGGTGGCCAACTCACGCCAAGTGAGGGTATCAAAAACGGATAATTTTGCCATAATTTGAGGCAAATTAACCTTTTGGCGTTCTTGCCCTTCAAAACGACACCATTCAGGATCATCCTCTTGTGCTAACAATGCACCCACTCCTTGACGCCATCGCATCACCAAATATTATTGCATAATAATATCTGTAATAAAAACGTTGAGAACACCCGGGTTCTTCAATTCGGCATTGATCATTTTGATCAAATCTTCTTTCAATTTTTTCTTTTGTGGATCTCGAAAATCTCTTTCGTCTAACAATTCCAACCGCCGCAACACCAAATCCCAAATTACGGTGTGCCGCAAGGTCAACTCTTCAATGACAGCCTGATCATCGACCTCTAACACAAGGCTCAAGCGCACCATGCTTCTGCCACGCAATGATGTGGGCTCGACAATCAGCTCTTTCAATGCCTCATAATAAATGGGTGGGGTCCAAACAACCACCTCTTCCTCTTCTTCTGGCGCTGTTTCTTCTGGTACCTCTGGGGCAGGAATGGCTCGGTCAAGAACCCAATACCCCACAGAACCTTCAATAAGCAAGATCAGCAAAACCAAAACAAAGTATCGCCCAGGCCCACTCCCAGCTTCTGGTTTGGCACCTGTTTCGCCGTCGGCTGCCGTTTCATCTTCTGCCATTTTTAAACCTTTCCCTGCCCACTGGCCAAAAAACGCGCCAATTGCGCACGCAAATGCGCACGCAATTCGGGCTGATCGGGGTCTTGTGCAATCGCTTGTCGAATAATCTGTATCGCCCGTTCCACATCTCCTTGGGCAAAATACAGCTCGGCCAATGTATCCAAGTAAGTTGGAGAATTGGGATTTAATCGCAAAGATCGACGAGACAACACGATCCCTTCTTCTAAGTGAACCCCTTGTGTGGCAAAGACCCACGCCAAATTATTCATACTGCTGTGATCTGCAGGATTTAACTCAATCGCCTTTTTAAAAAACTCAATCGCCAAGTCATAATTTTCTTGATCGTAATAAATATTTCCCAATGCGCTGTGTGCTTCAACAAACAAGGCATATTCGATATCGTTTGCAGGTTCAAAAGCGACAACTTTGCGAAATGCGTCAATGGCTTGCTGAGGCACTTTTAAATGCACATACAAACTGCCCAAACGAAAATATGCCCAAGTAGCATCGGGCCAACGCGCAACAGCCCCTTCCAAAAGTGCCTGTGCTTCATGATACTGTTCTTGAGCCAAATATATATTGGCCAAATCATTGTAGGTATCTTTATATGCCGGTACGGTCGCAATGGCACTTTCTAACCACCCAATAACGCCTGCCACATTGCCTTGTGCTTCCGACACAGATGCCAAGTCTTGATACACAGCCAAATAAGCAGGTTCGAGTTGTAAGGCGGTTTGTAGGCTCACAAAAGCCGCATCATATTCTTTGCGTTGGGTATAAAACCATCCCAAGCGTCGAAGCAAATAGGCATCGTGAGGCTGTTCATCAACGGCTGCTTGTAAATATGCCAAGGCCCCATCTTCATCACCTTGGGCCTGTGCAATCAATGACTGGTTTAAATATTGATAAGCCGTATATTGTCCACAGCCAACCAAACCCATAAACATCAGGCCTACATATAATGTAACGCGTATCATCTTGGTCATCTCAATTGTCAGCAAAACGGGTTGTCCAAAAGTATAGAGATCGCTTACACGGTTGTCAAGATACAATGCCAAAACACAATTTTTCCAATTTTCACTTGACGCACAGATGCGGAACCGTATCATGCATCTGCCCAAATAACCAAATAAAGCATAAAGTCTTACGGGGGATCTATGAAACAAAAAATGTTCATTTTTACCATTATCACCATGCTCTTTGCCTGTGGTGGAACACAATCAGATGAAAAAAGCCACAACTTCATCATTGCTACGGCAACCACCGGTGGCACATATTACCCCGTAGGCGTTGCACTGGGCACCATCATTACCCAAAAACAAGCCCCCACCCTGACGGCTTCAGCCATCAATTCGGCAGGATCGGGTGAAAATATTCAAATGCTGGTCAACAAAGAAGCCCAATTGGCTATTTTGCAAGGCCTTTATGGGGCAATGGCATATAAAGGCAAAGGCACCTATGCTGGCCAACCCATCCAAAATATTCGGTCCATTACCATGTTGTGGGAAAATGTGGAACACTTTCTTTTACAAAGTAGCTATGCCAAAACAGGAAACATACAAGACTTACAGAATTTAAAACAGAAATATTCCATCGGCAAACGAGGCAGTGGTACAGAAGGGTCCACACGGACAATCCTTGAAGCATTGGGCATTGAGCCAGACACAGACTTTACACCTGAATACCTCGGATATAGTCCTTCTATACAAGCCATGATCGACGGACGCATAGCGGGTGCCAGCACACCCGCAGGCCCACCCGTTGCAGCCGTTACACAAGCACTGGCCCAATTGGGTCAAGATGTGACCTTGTTGTCTTTTACAGACGCACAACTCGAAAAAATTCGCGCAGAGTTCCCTGTGTGGACAGCCTACACTCTCCCCATCAACACCTATCCAGGCCAAACCGAAGCCATTCAAACCATTGCCCAACCCAACTTTTTGGCCTGCCATGCCGATTTACCCGAAGACGTGATTTATACCCTCACGAAAACCATTTATGACAATCTATCAGCAATACAAAACATTCACAAAGCCACCTTGGCCATGAAACTCGAAAAAGCCATTGCTGGCCTTGCCGTTCCCTTGCACTCGGGCGCTGCAAAGTTTTACAAAGAAAAAGGCCTTACCATCCCAGCAGATCTCATTGCGCCCTAAACGAAAACAAAAGACATACCCCATTTCAACGTTCCTTTAATCAACCATCAACCCTTTTCTGATCCATCTTTTATGCCCAATCATACACCCCTCCCCACAGAAGATATCGGCGGAGAAGTCGTCACGCCCCAACGCACATTAACAGGCAAAAACCACACCATAGTGTTTGTGGTAGGTATCCTCCTCTCTCTGTTTCATTTGTGGAGCAACGCCGTTGGTGTTTTGCCCGAAATTCAGAGCAACGCCATCCACTTTGGCCTCATTCTGTTTCTAGGTTATTTACAATACCCCATCAGCCGTAAAAAAGACCTTGGATTGGGCTTTGATTATGGTTTGGCCATATTGGCCATCTTAACAGCCCTCTATCTCATTTTTTTTGAAGATGCCCTTCACAACAGAAATGAAGTGCCCAACACAACCGACCTCATTTTTGCAGGCATGGCCCTCCTTCTCTTACTGGAAATTACGCGTCGCACCACAGGTCTGTTCATTCCCATTTTGGCGCTTTTATTCTTAACCTATGCCCTTTTTTGGGGGCAATACATTTCAGGCATCTGGAATTTTCCCGGTGTCTCCTTGTCGCGCATGCTTTACCGCATGTACTTTGCCCCCGACGGCATCTTTGGTACCATTGCAACCATCTCTTCAACCTTTGTTGCACTCTTTGTGCTTTTTGGTGCCTTCTTGCTCAAATCGGGTGCCGGCGACTTTATGATCCGCCTCGCATTGTCCATGCTTGGACGCACCGTAGGGGGGCCCGCCAAAATGGCTGTGTGCGCCAGTGGCATGCTCGGTTCCATATCGGGCAGCGCGGTTGCCAATACCGTAGGATCAGGGTCGCTCACCATTCCCATGATGAAACGCACTGGATTTTCGGCCACCTTTGCCGGTGCCGTAGAAGCAGCCGCATCTACAGGTGGCCAACTCATGCCTCCTATTATGGGGGCAGGTGCTTTTATCATGAGCCAATGGACACAAATTCCCTATCTCACCATTGTCGCAGTCTCAATCATTCCCGCCCTGCTCTACTTTATCAGCGTGATGTTCTTTGTGCACTTTCGAGCCCGCAACCGAGGTATCAAACCCCTTGCAGACTCTGAGATACCCAAAATAAAAGATGTGATCAAAGAAGGTTGGCACTTTTCCATTCCTTTGTTTGTGCTGGTGGGTCTCCTCATCTATGGTTTCACACCCACCTATGCCGCTTCATTGGGTACCTTAAGCATTGTGGTTGCCAGTTGGCTCAACCCCAAAACGCGCATGAACTTCCGCGACATTTTAGATGCACTCGCCTTGGGCGCACATAACTTGGTCAGCACGGGTATCATTCTGCTTTGTTCAGGTATTGTGGTGGGTGTGGTTTTGATGGTGGGCGTGGGCATTAAATTTTCACTGCTCATCTCTGCAGTTGCTGGCAGCAGCGTATTGCTCGCCATTATACTCATTGCACTGGCCTCCCTTGTCTTGGGCATGGGCTTACCCGTTACGGCCTCATACATTGTGCTGGCCGTGCTGGCTGCCCCTGCACTGACCAACTTGGGCGTGGGCCTCTTAGCCGCCCACTTGCTCATCTTTTGGTACTCACAAGATGCCAATGTCACACCACCTGTTTGTTTGGCGGCCTACTCCGCAGCAGGCATTTCTGGGGCCAATCCCTTACAAACAGGATTTGAATCTTGGCGCATTGCCAAAGGCCTCTATCTCATTCCACTTCTATTTTGTTATACGCCCATTCTTTTTGAAGGCACTTGGTGGCAAGTGGCCGATACCACCCTTAGTGCTTTTTTCGGTTTGTTGGCATTTGCTGCCGCCTCCGAAGGTTTTCATATGCGGTCTTTAACGGTGCCCATTCGCATTCTTTTTTTGGGTTCTGCCACCTTGCTTTTATGGCCTGCGTTTTTTGCACATGTCATTGGCTTAGCCTTCTTGATTGCATTAACCCTGTGGCAAAAAATCACATTAAAAAAGGATCTGAACCCTTCATAAACGAAACAGACAACACCCATTTTAATCGAAGGAATCTTCCATGAAATATGCCATCTGCTTCCTTTGTTTGTTTGCCCTTGCGTGCAGCAGTGAACACCCCGCCCCCACCAAAACCACCATTGCCGTTATTCCCAAAGGAACCACCCATGAGTTTTGGAAATCCATTCATGCTGGTGCCATCAAAGCCCAACGCGAACTCAATGTAGACATCATCTGGAAAGGGCCGTTAAAAGAAGACAACCGCGAAGACCAAATTGCCTTGGTCGAAAATTTCATCTCTCGCGGTGTATCTGGCATTGTGTTGGCCCCACTGGATGACACGGCCCTACGCGTGCCCGTTTCCAATGCCGTTCGCAGTGAGATTCCCGTGGTAATCATCGACTCGGGCCTCAAAAGTGATGCCTATGTCTCCTTTGTGGCCACCGACAATTATCAAGGCGGAAAAATGGCAGGCACCGATATGGCCAAACGTCTCAACAATACAGGCAAAGTGATCATGCTTCGCTATCAAGAAGGCTCGGCCAGCACCATGGAACGCGAACAAGGCTTTCTCGATGCCATTGCAGAATCAGCTCATATCCAAGTGGTTTCCTCTAACCAACATGGCGGCGCCACCACCGAAAGTGCCTACCAAGCCAGTGAAAATCTGCTTGCACCATATAAAGATGCACAAGGCAAACTCACCATTGATGGCATCTTTTGTCCCAACGAATCCACCACCTTTGGCATGCTTCGAGCCCTGCAAGATGCGGGGCTTGCCGGCAGTGTGACCTTTATCGGATTTGACAGCTCAGAAAAATTGGTTGAAGCACTCGAAAATGATCAAATCCACGGACTCATTTTACAAAATCCGTTTAAAATGGGATATCTGGGTGTCAAAACTATGGTTGCACACCTCAATGGCCAACCGGTAGAAAAACGCATTGACACAGGTGTTGCATTGGTGACAAAAACCAATATGAATGATCCCGAAATCAAAGCGATACTCGTACCCGACTTAGATCAATGGCTGAAATAGTGCACAATGCGGTTTTGCGATTTTGCATGCAAAATATCACCAAGCGATTTGGTGCAACCACCGCACTCAACGGCCTAAATTTTTCGGTGCCAGCAGGGGAAGTACACGCCCTTATCGGTGAAAATGGCGCAGGCAAAAGCACGCTCATGAAAATTCTATCAGGAGCACTCAAACCCGATTCGGGCAGCATGCAAATCAATGGTGTTGCTTATGCCCCCACCACCCCTATGCAAGCACGCACCTTGGGCGTGGCGATGATTTACCAAGAACTTTCACTGGCGCCACACCTCACTGTAGTCGAAAATATTTTTTTAGGTATCGAAAAAACAAACCGCGGGATGTTGCAAAAAAAGCAGATGCATCAAGCCGCCCAAAAAGCCCTGATTGAACTTGAACATCCCGAAATCAACCCAAACACCCCCATTCACACCCTGCCAATTGCCCTTCAACAAATTGTAGAAATTGCACGCGCACTTGTTGTTGAATGTCAGATTTTGGTATTGGATGAACCCACCAGCAGCCTCACACGCACCGACGCCCAACGCCTCTTTCGAGTGATTGCACGCCTAAAAGAACGTGGCCTTGCCATTGTTTACATTTCACATTTTTTAGAAGAAGTCAAACAAATTGCCGACCAATTTACCGTACTGCGAGACGGATACACAGTGGGTTCTGGCTCTGTCTCTACAACCCCCATTCATGACATTGTTCAGCTTATGGTAGGCAGGCACATCGAAAACCTTTTTCCCAAATCGAACCACACCCAGTATGATCCGATTCTCTCCCTTTCATCACTTTCGGGTAGCCCTCTGCCCAAAGACGCATCACTCACCTTGCACAAAGGCGAAGTCTTTGGCATTGCAGGGTTAATTGGTGCAGGTCGTACAGAGTTGTTGCGCACGCTCTTTGGGCTTCATCCCATACAAAGTGGCCACATCACATTTGCAACATACACAGGCAGTGCATCCCCCCACCAACGCCTTCAGCAAGGCATGGGCTTGCTCAGTGAAGATCGCAAAATGGAAGGCCTTGCTCAAACAATGTCTGTTTCAGACAACCTCACGCTCTCCAAATTGCCATCATTTCCTTTAACTTCTCCCAAAATGGATGAAATCACACAGCGCTGGATCAAACATCTCCGTATTCGCGTGGAAAAACCCAACCAACCCATTGCAACACTGTCAGGTGGCAACCAACAAAAAGTGGCCCTTGCACGCCTGCTCCATCACGATGTAGACCTGTTCTTACTCGACGAACCCACACGCGGTATTGATATTGCCAGCAAAGCCGATATTTATCATCTCATTGACCAACTGGCCCAACAAGGCAAAGCCATATTGCTCATCAGCAGTTACTTGCCCGAACTATTGGGTATCTGTGATCGCATTGCTGTGATGTCTCGTGGATCTCTCACCCCCGCACGCCCCGCATCACAATGCACCGAACACAGCCTCATGGTCGAAGCCACAGGGCAGGAGGCCACATGAACGCCCTCCAAAAACTGGCTCCCGTCTTGGGCCTCATTGCCGTTTATGTCCTTTTTGCGATCTTGGGCCCCGACAGTTTTACCAGTGGGCGCAACCTCGAAACCATTGCCCGCCAAACCGCCATTGTGGGCACTGCCGCCTTAGGGATGACGCTGGTTATTATGGCCGGTGGCATTGACCTTTCTGTAGGCTCCATCATTGCCCTCACCACAGTGACCATTGCCGCCACACTGCAATCGGGTTTTGGCCCCCTCACCGCTGTGTGTATTGGCATAGGTTCAGGAGCCGTGTGTGGGCTCATCAATGGTCTGATCATTACGCGTTTGCAAGTGGTGCCATTTATTGTCACGCTGGGGACATTATTGGTTGTACGCGGTGTGGCCAAAGGTCTGGCCCACGAGCAAAAAATAGACGCGCCCCTCACATGGCTGATTGATTTGCTTGCGGCCTTACCGCGTGGCTCTTGGTGGATATTTCCCATAGGAGTTTGGCTGCTTATTGTGCTTGCCTTGCTCACGGGTGGTTTTCTGTCCTTTACCCGTATGGGCAAACACATCGTTGCCATTGGCTCCAACGAAAACACGGCACGCTTATGTGGTATACGTGTAGAACGTGTCAAACTGTTCGTTTATACATTGGCAGGTGCATCCGCAGGTATTGCAGGCCTGCTTCAATTTTCACGCCTTACAGTGGGCGATCCAACTGTGGCAGCGGGTTTAGAACTGGATGTTATTGCTGCCGTGGTCATTGGCGGAGGCAGTCTTTCGGGGGGAGAAGGATCTATTTTGGGCAGTGTGGTTGGTGCACTCATTATGACGGTTATTCGCTCAGGTTGTTCACAAATAGGCTTACCCAATTGGGTGCAAGAAATTGTAACCGGTATCATTATCGTCGTTGCAGTAGCCGTTGATCGACTTCGGCATCGAACAGGAGATTAAACCATGGATGAACAAAAAGATTTGGCCATTCAAATGAGCACCTCCAATTTGCGCTTTGGGCCAGGTATCACACGTGAAATTGGGATGGACCTCAGCGATCAAAACATCAAGCGCGTGCTGGTTGTGACCGATTCCAATCTGGTCCATTTGCCTCCCGTTCAGGTAGCACGTGAATCACTTGAAACAGAAGGCATTGCATATGATCTGTTTGATCAGGCGCGTGTAGAACCCACAGACATCTCTTTTAAAGACGCCATTCAGGTGGCCACAGAAGGCAAGTATGAAGCCTATGTTGCCATTGGGGGAGGCTCGGCCATTGATACGGCCAAAGCCGCCAATTTGTATGCCACCTATCCCGATGATTTTTTTGCCTACATCAATGCCCCCATCGGGCAAGGCAAGCCGGTTCCCGGCCCAGTCAAACCCTTATTTGCCATTCCCACCACCGCCGGAACAGGCAGTGAAACCACGGGTGTTGCCATTATGGACTTGTCAGACCGCCATGTTAAAACTGGCATTGCCCATCGTTATCTCAAACCCACCCTTGGCATTGTAGACCCCGAAAACACCCGCACCATGCCCGCCGTTATTGCCGCAGCAACAGGCTTAGATGTGCTTTGCCATGCATTAGAATCATATACCGCCATACCCTATAACCAACGCCCCAAACCCAATCGCCCCATCGAACGTCCCGCTTACCAAGGATCAAACCCCATCAGCGACATCTGGTCGCTTAAAGCCATCGAATATGTTACCCAATATCTTGTGCGGGCGGTGCGCAACCCCAAAGACGATGAAGCCCGTGGTGCCATGATGTTGGCTGCTTCTATGGCTGGCATGGGATTTGGCAATGCTGGCGTTCACTTGTGTCATGGCATGTCCTATCCCGTTTCTGGCATGGTTCGCAGTTTTAAACCCGATGGCATGATGACCAATCACCCGATCATACCCCATGGCATGTCTGTTGCGCTCAACGCGCCTCCCGTCTTTCGATTCACCGGACAAGCTTGCCCCGAACGTCATCTACATGCCGCCTCGGTTATGGGTGCAAACATTGCCAAGGCCACCCTTGATGAAGCAGGTGATATCCTTGCAGATCAGATCATTTCCATCATGAAACAGCTCGAAATGCCCAATGGTCTTTCGGCTGTTGGATTCACCCATGACGACATTCCCAAACTTGTAGAAGGCACTCTGCCCCAACACCGTGTGACCAAACTTTCACCGCGCCCAGCCGAAGCTGAAGATTATGAAATCATGTTTAAAGAAGCGATGAAATTGTGGTAAATCTATGAATACATCTCATCAAATCAGCGTGGGAGAACGTGCACCTGACTTCGTTTTGCCCATTCACAATGGAACACCCACACGGTTTTATGCCCATGCAGGTGGTAAACCAACCGTACTCATTTTTACACCTGACTCAAACACGCACGTCTATTCACTAATTGAACAGCTCCAAATACAAGAACAAACACCCGACCTATTCATTGTTCAATCAGTACAAGAGATCACAGATCAAACCGTCACCACCTTTGCCGACACAGAAGGCAAAGTTCGCCAAGCGTATCGCATCAACCAACCCCACCAAACCATCATCCTCTTACTCAACCCCAATTTGCGCGTTTTATCTTCACACATACTCAATGATCCAAACCGTGTCGCAGTACAGATTGCCCAAACCATTGCCCAGCAACCCCATCCAACACCCCAAAAAATCACCACACAGGCACCCGTTCTCCTCATTCCAAACATACTCACCAACGACATTTGCCAAGCCCTCATCAACGTATGGCACACACAAGGCAATGAAGAAACGGGTGTAGAGCAATCGGTTCACCAACACAGAGCAAACATCATTGACCACACCAATAAAAAACGCCGAGACCATGTGGTCACCGACGAAAAATTAATGCGTTTAATCTCTACCACCGTTGGCCGACGTGTGATGCCCGAACTCAAAAAAGCCTTTCATTTTGAGGCCACCCGATTTGAGGGATTCAAAATTGTGTGTTACAAAGCTGAAGATCGCGGTTTCTTTCACGCCCACCGCGACAACTTGAGCCCATCTACAGCGCACCGCCGATTTGCCCTTACACTCAACCTCAATACCAATTACGAGGGTGGATACCTCACCTTTCCCGAATATGGCCCACATTTCTACAAACCCGATGCGGGGGGTGCCATTCTCTTTTCCAGCTCTCACCTACACGAAGTCACACCCGTTACCCAAGGCCAACGCTTCACACTCTTATCTTTCCTCTTTGGCGAAAACGATATTCGAACATAAAACGACATCTTTTCGCCGATCTTGGCGTAATCTGCCACGGACATAACGCCGTACCAGCAACTGATAAATGGTCATCAGTGTCGCAACAAAAATAACAATAACGGGGGGATGCCTTTCACCATGGGTCCATTCCACCCGAATAAATTCCACCATCAAAAAAATCGCACAAAAACTCATCACCCCCGCAACCACTGCCAACCGCAATTGTTGACCGAGTAAAATTTCGCGCGACAATTGATCTTGAAATTTCTGTTTCCCAACATCCATACCTATTCCGATCTCACGCCATAACCACAGGCATCAAAAATGCTTATCGACATAATTCCATTGCTCTTTTGTCTTTAAGATATTATGATGTGTGCGCAAAACCAAACGCATAGTATCACGCCACAATTCATTCACTCGTCATCATCTGATACATCAAAAAACATCAGACCGTAAATTGTAGAGATGTTTTCGAGTTGAAGGATCATAAAGGGAGGGTAAACGTGGAAGCAAAATTAATCTGGCTTTTTGCATTTGTCGGATTGTATTGGGCCTATTGTCTCTTTTGGGGCATCAAAGGCGCAATCACATCAAAAACATCTGCCGACTATTTTGTGGCAGGGCGTTCCATTGGCATTTGGGTTTTTGTATTGGCCGCAACAGCCACCAGTTTTTCAGGGTGGACCTTTGTGGGGCATCCAGGCAAAATTCTTACCGATGGTTTGCCCTATGCCTTTGCCTCATTTTATGCACTCACGATCCCTTTTACGGGTGTGCTCTTTTTGCGCCGCCAATGGGTCGTGGGGCGTGCATTCAATCACATCACCCCAGGTGAAATGTATAGCAACTATTATGGCGGCAATACCATACGCCTTCTCACTGTGCTTGTTGCCTTTCTCTTTAGCGTGCCCTATCTCGGTGTACAATTGCGCGCATCGGGTGATCTATTCAACGTGCTCACAGATGGTCTCATTGGCATAGAAGTCGGTATGTTTGCCCTCTCCGCTGTCGTGATGATTTACGTGGCCTCTGGCGGTTTGCGATCTGTGGCATATGTCGATTGTGCCCAATGTGTGCTGCTTGCTTTGGGCATTGTCATATTGGGTTTTATTGTCATCAGTTATTCAGGTGGTTGGAATGGTTTCATTGAAGGCATTGCGGCTTATGTCACCGCCGATGTGGCCGCTGGGCAAAAACTCACGCCCGATGGCCACTCGCACGTCGTGGCGATACCCGGCGCCATTCAAATGGTCTCATCGGGTGCCCAGGCCCAAGGTGGGGTGTGGACCGGTATGATGTGCCTCACTTACATGTTTGCGCTTATGGGCATCCAATCATCACCCGCCTTTTCAATGTGGTGCTTTGCCAACAAAACCAGCAAGCCCTTTCGCTGGCAACAAGTGGTGGCATCTTCCATCGTCATTGGCATCATCCTCTTCACATTCACCATCTTCCAAGGCTTGGGTGGCAATGTTTTGGTGGCCTTGGGCGTTTTTGACAGTGTGACCGACAAAACACTCGTGCCCAAACTCATCAACCTGCTCTCAGATGCGGCACCGTGGTTGGTCGGTTTGCTCGCCGTTTGTGCACTGGCCGCCATGCAATCAACGGGTGCGGCTTATATGTCTACTTTTTCAGGCATGGTCACACGCGATCTTTATAAACAGTATATTGCCCCCGATGCGTCAGACAATGTACAAAAACTCTGTGGCCGCATTTTTGTCATCGTTGTTGCAGTGGCTGCTCTTTTTGTTGCCGCGCAATTTACAGGTGCCATAGTAATGCTCGGTGGTCTTGCTGTTGCTTATGGTTTTCAAATGTATCCGGCATTGATGGGCGTGTGTTATTTTAAATGGCTCACGCGCAAAGGTGTGGTTTGGGGGTTAATTGCGGGCCTGATTGCCGTCACACTCACAGACCGCACGGTCACCTTGTTGCCCATCATCTTTGGGGCATTTTTACCCGAACATTTGCGCAACCTTGGCGAATGGTATTGGGGAGCTTTTCCACTCACCATTCACAGCGCAGGATGGGGTATATTTGCCAACCTCATTGTGGCCATCCTCGTCTCTAAGTTTGGAGAAGATGATCCACAAGAAAGTGCCTCGCGCCACAAACACCATACTTTTATCCAAGCCATTTCGGGCCTCAATGAAGATCAAAAAAAATGGGTTACACCTGCTTGGATACTCACCATCTTTTGGTTCTTGGTTGGGTTTGGCCCATTTGCCACAATTGGCAACACCCTCTTCTCAACACCCAATGACCCAACCACTTGGGCACCTTTGGGGTTGCCCTCACTTTGGGTTTGGCAATTGCTCATGCTCGCATTTGGCGTCTTTGTGATGTGGATGCTCGCATTTAAAGTGGGTCTCTCTCAACCCATTTCGCCAGAGCGCGTTGAAGCGGCAAGCAAGGAATATTATCCTGACCTTGTTACAAAATAATTACTGCACATAAATTTACAAAAAAGAGCCATCCCGAACGCGTATTCGAGATGGCTCTTTTTTTGATAACATCATATTGAAACAGACAGAATTTACTTACGTTTAATCATTGTCTGTATGAATCACTCGTGCAATGGCCTCCGATAATTCGTCAAACCGAATCGGCTTAGACACATAATCATCCATGCCAGCTTCCAAACATTGCTCGCGGTCCCCTTTCATTGCATTGGCAGTTAGCGCAATAATGGGGATATGGGTGTGAGTGACTTGTTCTTTTTTACGAATGACGCGGGTGGCCTCAAATCCATCCATTTCTGGCATCTGAACATCCATCAAAATCAAATCCAAAACATGGGTATCAAATGCTTCAACAGCTTCTTGACCATTTCCTGCCAATATGACCCTATGCCCTGCACGTTCAAGCAAACGCGTGGCTAATTTTTGATTGACCATATTATCTTCTGCCAACAAAACTTGCAATTTTTTCTGTGCTTCTCTAAGGGAATGTCGTGTCACCAGTTTTTGGGGAGCTTCTTTCGTTTGCTCGCCAAAAAGCGTTTGCATGGCCATTAACAATTCTGAACCTTTAACTGGCTTTAATAAGTAAGCATTAATACCTAATTTTTTACACCGTACCGCATCGCCAGTTTGCCCGGCAGATGTCACCATCATCACTGGCATATTAAAAAGTGGCGCCTGTTGACGCATCTTTTCAACAAATGCAAATCCATCCATTTCTGGCATTTGACAATCTGTGAGAACCAAATCAAAAGTCTGTGCTTGTTCCATCTTGAGGGCCAATATCTCCAAAGCATCTTTTGCGCACGTCACAACAGTCGTTTTCATTTGCCACCCAGCAAGCATATTTTTAAGTATCGTACAGTTTGTTTCATTGTCATCCACTATTAAAACGGAACGTCCTGCAACCGTTACGGGCAAAATACGCACCGACGCCGCCAAGTTTTTTTGCACCTCCAAATTGGCCTCAAAAGAAAACGTACTGCCTTCACCGATTTTACTTTCGACACCCAACTGACCACCCATGAGTTGAGCCAATCTTGCCGAAATAGACAACCCCAAACCCGTGCCACCAAAACGACGCGTAATGCCACCATCGGCCTGTGAAAAGGCTTGAAAAATATGTTCTTTTTGTTCTTCCGATATACCAATGCCCGTATCTGAAACAGAAAATCTCAAACAGACAGAATCTTCATCTTGCTTAACCAGTGTCACATGGAATGCGACTTCACCCTGGTCTGTAAACTTTATGGCATTCCCCACCAAATTGATCCATATTTGTCGCAACCGCCCCGCATCACCAATAAGGGCATCGGGTACATCGGGTGCAACATCATATACCAATTCCAAACCTTTGTTGTGTGCCCTTAAACCCAATGCCTTTAGTGTGTCGGCCACACTGTCTCGCAGCAAAAAGTCATAGGGATCTAAATCGAGTTTTCCAGCCTCAATTTTGGAAAAATCGAGAATATCATTTATAATCTCAAGCAAAGAATAAGCCGATGTCTTGACCAACCCCAAATACTCTTTTTGTTCGGGTGACAAATCGGTTTCCAAAGCCAAATCGGTCATACCAATCACACCATTCATTGGGGTGCGAATCTAATGGCTCATATTGGCCAAAAATTCACTCTTTGTGCGACTGGCATCCAACGCCTGATCGCGAGCTTCTTTTAGTTGCTCTGAAGTGATTTCCAAAATTTCTTTAGATACGGTTGTTTGAAGCAAATCTTCAATGGTCAATTGACCTGTTTGCACAACCAAATAAACAAATAATGCCCCAAATAAAAAAATAACCCCCGTTAAACCAACAAGAAGGTGTGTCATACCAGCAGCAATCAGCCCAATTACGATGAGATATCCAATTAAAAAAAAGATCATTAAAAATATGAGCAAACGCCAAGACCTGGCATATCGCCCATCTTTAAGTAAAGTCAGAATACGCGCTGTCTTAAAAATAGACAGCCCCATCATAATACTACCCAGGCCAATCAAAAAACTGGTCAACATATATTGAAACGTCATATACAAAAACTTTCTTTTTTAAGGAAGCAAAAAACATCGAAAGAAAAACATAAACCGCTTTTTAAAATCATTTTGAGAGAAAATACATTTACCATTTA
>JAYODI010000006.1:0-4253 GCA_038279365.1 Candidatus Latescibacterota bacterium
CAAATGTATGGCCAAAGCCACTTGGCCGTCTGGATCAAATACCGTATGCCATGTGCGGTTATAGGCCCGCAAAATCAATCCTTTTAATTCTTCGGCATCAATCGAATAATTATCGCGCGCAAGGCGTTGCATATCCCCTGCTGTCATGTCTTTATGCGTAAACAAATAGTTCAGCACCCGCTGACCTTTGTGATTAAACTGCCCCCACCCCAAATACGGGGGATAATTTTTGCGATCCAATCCACTTTCAACCGTGACCAAGTTGGGAGCAACATTGCAATTTTGCAAAAAACCAGAAATGGGATTTTCGAGCTTTGGCAGTTGTGAAAACGTCAACGCATTTTGCCATTCCGTTTCAGAAGCCCACCCCGGTACTGCATTGCGCCAATTAAATTCTTCAGAACGCTTAGGCACACGACCATTAAAAACATATTGCATATCGCCCAACACGTCGGCAACCATCACATTGAACGTGGGCAACTCCAATCTGGCCAAGGCCTGACGAAACTCTCCCGTATCTATGGCCTTATTCATCGCCAACAGTTGCCCCACCAGATCGACAAGATCTTCCATGCTTGTTCGACACGCATAAGCCCATTGATCAATGGTCTTGTATATAGGCCCATGCCCTGTATAAAGCAATTCGCGTTCTACTTCATAAACCCCTTGACTGGCATTGCCACGCACCTTGATCTTCACCTGCCGAGAGGTCATGCGTTGCTTTTCGTCTCCATAGAAATAGCGACGATTATTTGCAGGGTCCAATCGCTCTTCATACACATCAAAAACATCGACATCATTTTTGGTCATCGACCAGGCCACTTGCTCGTTGTGACCCATAAAAATCACGGGCAAACCATAAAAGGTCGTGCCATAAACACCCAATCCTTCGTTGCTGATTAAATGCGCCTCATACATTTGGAAGGGTTCGTGAAAAGGCAATTGGGCATCCATTACAAAGATGGGTTTGCCCGTGGCAGAACGCGAAGGGCCAACCACCCATTGATTGGAACTGGGCAATGGCGGTATGGTAAGTGTCAAATCTTTTTGTTGCAACTCTGGCAAACCCGTTTGCTCGGCAAAAAGAAACATCAACCAACGCCCCAACGCCACGACATCTACACCACGAACCTCTTCAACCCAATGTGGCAAAACCCGCTTATGAACGGCAATGTAATGGTTAACACCCTCGACAAAAGCCTCTATATAATCACGCGTAGAACTGGGTAAATCACCATATCTGTTGCCTGCCACACTGTGTATGCGCCACAGCAAGGCACGATGGTCGCGTTCGAGATAGGCCTCCCCTTTAATTTCGGCCAGCCGCCCTTTTGCCTGGCGATAATTCAACAACATTTCAATGAGGTGATCCTGGGCTTGGGCATACCCAAAACCAAATGCCGTGTCCAAATCGGTTTGACCATAAACATGCGCGACCCCATAGGCATCTCTGAAGATGCGAGCTTTGCGATTGGGCACCAAAAAGAGGGAATCGCCCAATTGGGCAACCGTCTGCGCTACGGGCACCTCAACCAAAAGCGCATCGATGGAGTCTGTGGCACTGGCCACACTTAGCACATCGTCTTGGGCTTGAACATTGAACGTTAAACCGATAAAAACGGCCACCACCAAACGCATCATCATACCTTACTCCCGAAACAAATGGTCTTCAATTGGCAACGACACTGTTGCACCACTGGTCGCCGAAATCAAGCCTGCTTCCATCACTTCTTGGGCATTGCGAGACAAATCGGCACTGCTTAAAAATTCGGGCTCTTTGCCCGACAAAATACAATCTACAAAGTGTTCTGGCCCATTGCTTTGGCCTTTTGGCAAAACATCGAGTGCAACCGCTTCACCCTCTTTGTTGTTGCGTGTATAGACCATCACCGAATCACCACCGGCAATGAGTGTGCCTTCGGTGCCATAAATAATCACGTCATGAGGGGGCTTATAAGGCACGGCCTCGGTCCATGTCATTTCCAAACGACACATTGCCTGCGGGTAACGCAAAATCATCATGCCATTGTCATCGACAGGCAAATGCGTTTTTAACAACCGCCCAGCAACGCCAACCACTTCATGAGGGCGCCCCAAGAACAAGACACACATACTGGCACCATACCCACCATAATCGTTAAAAGCACCAGCACCATTTAAATGCTTGTCGAACAAAAAGCCACAAAAATGCTCTGAACACCCCAACTCATCGGGGCCACAATGCCCACCGCGCCACAACAACTGCCACATTTGCCCAACCGCTCCTTCATTGACCAAGCGATAGGCCGTGCGCAATCCACGATTCCAAGCCGTAGGCCAATTGACCATTAGGGTTGTTTTGGCCTTGCGTGCGGCGGTTAACATACGATCGGCCTGTTCCAAAGTGGCCGCCATCGGTTTTTCAACCATCACATGGATGCCTCGAGCAGCGCACAGCTCAACCACAAGGGCATGGTGTGCTGTGGCTGTAAAGCCAAAAACGGCATCGGGTTTTTCTTTGTCTAATAAGGTCACAAAATCATCATAAACAGCATCGCACCCTGTTTTTTCGGTGAACTGCTTTCTTAAATCGGCATTTCCATCTGCACCTGCGACCAACTCGGCACCATCCAAATTGGCCAACTGCTTCAAATTTGTCCACAAGTGATCATGGGCCATACCCAATACGGCTACACGTAGTTTATTTGCCATTTTTCATCTCCTAAAAGTCAAAACATCCATCAAAATCGACGCTTGTGGCTCATTATGCGAGAATACAACAACCCCTCCATATAATCTTCGGCAAAAAGATAGGTCTTTACACCTGGGGTTCGCCCAACCAACTCTCGAAACGCGCGTGCCATATCGCGACCCATGGCCAACTGATCATAGGCAAATGGAATGGCATAACCTGGACGCATTTGATCGAGCAGACTGGCGGCAAATGGCATTTGCGCACCTTGAAAAGACCACAACAACACATCTACCCGCCGTGAAATCGCTTCACATATTTTGGTTACACCTTCTTCACTCTGAATGCGTTGTAGCAAACAAATCTGCAACCCCGAAAAGCTCAACATCAAATTCCAAGGTTGTGTGTCATCCCCATCAACACCAGGCAACACACGCACCCGTAACCCATCGGCAACCCCAACTTGGCGCACATCTAAACGCAACTCATGTTCTAAAGCATGTACCCGTTCAGGATCAATCGGCATTTCAAGCATCGCATTGCCATGCCGTCCAATCATGGCATCGCGCCCTAAGGATGAACCCACAAAACGCGCTTCGGGGAATGCCGCAGCCAAATGGGTTAAGGCCGACAAATCCAAGTGTTCTCCGGGGCCAACGGAGCAAAACACCAAATCGGGCCGAATATCAATTGTTCCTACACGACTGCTGTTTGTCCATTGTGCAGATGAAGGATCAAAAATATAGACCCGTTGCCGCACGCTCTTAAACACCATTGACGAGCCACCCGGCCAAAAAATGCCCACCGTGTTGGCTGGCACCTTGGTTCGCGAAATCAACTCGCCTAATGACCGAGGCTTGGGCGCTGAGTCAACAGCCATTTGTTCTCCAAAGTCAGTAATCATACATGAAAACAACGAGTTAAATGATACGATACTCCACACAATGTGTAAAGAGAGAAAATCTGATATAAACGCCCATATGAATCGTTTTTCCTACCATAAAAGTTACTCGGTTTAGATGGTTCATTCCAAAGGCCTGTAGCCCATTAGCCGTTCCCCCAACAGCACCACCAGAGCAAACCACGCCACAAAAACCATTGACAAGTGCAAAAGATTGAGGGACATTTCAGTATACAAATTAGTTTCATTAATGACACTGATGAATAATCTTATGGCATCTCCAACTTATAAAAAAGCATTTCTACAAATATGCGAGGCCATTCGAGGTTTCACACATACCAGCAGTTTGTCTGAATTTATATACAAACTATACCACCATCTCCAATCCGTTCCTCTCCATTTTGATATTCTCACCTTTTCAAGACTTATAGCCCCCGAAACACAAACATTTGCCAATCACAGTATTCTATATGACGGTTCTTATTCTTACAATGTGGCTCAAAGACCAGACATGTATGCGATCTGGCAATCTAACACATATTCATATCGTCCCGATATCACCCAAATAGAACATAACCATGACTTACCCGATGATTTTTTGGCAATCACCAAAAAACACTGGGGCATTTCCACACGCAAAGGGCCATCTCACGCTTCGCAGTTCTCAGCCCAATTCCTTTT
>JAYODI010000006.1:4353-86267 GCA_038279365.1 Candidatus Latescibacterota bacterium
TTTCCACACGCAAAGGGCCATCTCACGCTTCGCAGTTCTCAGCCCAATTCCTTTTCACCAACTGACATCGAGTTTTTAGAACAGGTCATTGCCGTAATATCCATTAGCATTTCAAGAATAGAAGATCTCGAAATTGTGGAAAAAACACGCTTAAAGCATGAAGCAATGGTCAACTCGATTGATGGCATTGTGTGGGAGGCCGATGCCAAAACATTTGAATTTACATTTGTGAGCAAACAAGCAGAACGCCTGTTGGGCTACCCTGTTCAACAATGGCAAAATGAAAAAGATTTCTGGAAAAACCACATTCATCCCGATGATCGTGATTGGGCAATAGCATTTTGCCAACAAGCCACAACCGAAAACCGCAACCATGAATTTGAATACCGCATGCAAACCGCAAACGGCAACTATATTTGGCTACACGATATTGTATCGGTCATCAGCCAAGGAGAACGCCCTGTTTTGGTGCAAGGGGTGATGATTGATGTGACAAAACGCAAAGAAATGGAACAGGAGTTGATTCGTATTCAGCGCCTGAACGCCGTAAGGGAACTGTCGGCGGGTATTTGTCACAATTTGAACAACATTTTGGTGGGGGTCGTTGGCCCAGCACAACTCTTGCAAATGACCACCAAAAATCCAGAAGCATTAGAAGAAATTGAAAACATTTTAAATGCCGGATTAAGAGCCAAAGAATTAGTACATCGTCTTCATTTGTCTACACGAGGTCTGGATGATATGCCTTGTGCCACAAACCTCAACACCGTTGTTGAACAAGCCGTACAAATTACACGCCCACGTTGGAAAGATCAGTGTGAAGCTTTGGGAAAAGTCATTCAAGTTCATACCCAGCTCCAACCTCTGCCCAATGTGTTGGCAACCCAATCGGGCCTCTTAGATGTCGTGGTCAACCTCATATTTAATGCCGTAGATGCCATGCCTCAAGGCGGTGAAATAATCATTTCTACCACACAAAATAATAACCAGGCCTTATTAACCATTAAAGACACCGGTATAGGTATGTCTGAAAGTGTGCAGGCTAAGATTTTTGAACCCTTTTTTACCACCAAAAAGACCGTCGGTACGGGGCTTGGACTTTCAACGACTTACAAAGCCATCCACAGTTGGCAAGGCCAGATTGAAGTGATCAGTGCTCCCAACCAAGGAACAACATTTGCAATTTGGTTGCATTTACAAAAAAATACGGCGAAAACAACCTAACCGATCCCATCAGTTACCGCACAAAAAAACACCACTCTTAATTCATAAGCCGGGTGTTTTTTTACCTTTATCTCACCAAAACTTCTCCCTGGTGCACCACGCACAACATCTCCCAAACCCATAAAAAACCCGAAACAATCGCAGATCATACATTGTCATAAAAGCGTGTTTGCGATATATTCCTCCTCGCAATAAAAAAGACGCACATTCAATTGGGGTGAAGATGGGAGTTGACATGACCACACTGACCAAAGAACAGATTGAAACATTTCACCGTGATGGCTTTATAAAATTGCCCAAACTGGTCGATATTAAAATTGTACAACAAATGGTCACCTTAACCGACCAATTTATGATCGACCAAATTCCGCCCATTGAATATGAAGCCGAATTGGGTTACCCGGGTGCACCGTCTACCACAGATGCAGATGGTGGACAAACCATTCGACGTTTTTTGCGCGCCATGAGCCGCCACCCCCTCTTTTTGGATTGGGCCACGTCGCCCAATGTTATCCAATTATTGCGCCCGATCTTGGGTCCAGATATTGTCATGCCGTTGGCGCACCACAACTGTATCATGGTCAAAGACCCACGTTTTAGCAGCGACACGGGGTGGCATCAGGACATTCGGTTTTGGCATTTTGAACGCCAGGAACTCGTCAGCACCTTGTTGGCCCTCAACCATGCCAACATCGAAAATGGATGCCTGCGCTTTTTACCAGGCACCCACCGCATGACATTTCGCCCTGACCAACTGGACGAAAACACATTCTTACGCACAGATCTCCCCGAAAACAATGCACTCATAGAAACAGAAGTCGGTGTGGATATGGAACCCGGCGACGTCGTTTTTTTTCATTGCAAAACTTTTCACGCCGCCACCCGAAACCGATCAAATGTGGCGCGTAAATCCGTTCTGTTTACTTATCGTCCCAAAGACAATCCGCCAAAATCAGGTACGCGCTCAGCATCTTTGCCTGAACTTCTATTACCTTCAAATTAATATGTAGGGAGAAAACATGTCACAATTTGAAAATGTTACTGTTATCAAGGCTGCCAACATCTACTTTGATGGCCAAGTCACCAGCCGAGCCATTTTGTTTGCAGACGGCTCAAAAAAGACCTTGGGCATTATGAATCCTGGGGAATATGAATTTGGAACCGCTGAAAAAGAGATTATGGAAATTTTAGCGGGCAAGCTGGACGTCTTGTTACCAGATTCATCTGATTGGCAGTCCTTTAAGGGCGGTGATACCTTTGAAGTACCTGCATCATCTAAATTTAAACTCAAAGTGCACAGCCTTACGGACTATTGTTGCTCTTACATTGCCTAAGGTAAAAGTCCCAAAGTAATCATTCACGCCAACCAATGGCAACGTTGTCCACCCAATGGGAGAAAACCATGATCTTTGACATACTCGAAAATGCACATCTGTATCAATCGTTAAACTCAGGATTTGCCAAAGCCATTGAATTTTTGCAACGCCCCGACTTAAAAGAACTGCCCGTAGACACCTATGAAATTGATGGCAAGCGCATTTATGCCATGGTTGCCAAAGACCCAGGCCGTAAAAAAGAAGAAGCCCTCCTTGAAGCACATAATAAATACATAGACATCCAATTGGTACTCGATGGCATTGACACAATGGGCTGGAAACCACGTTCTGCCTGCAAACAAGCCACCAGTGATTACGATTCTGAAAAAGATGTGCAACTCTTTAAAGACACACCCGACACGTGGTTGGCAACACACAGTGGTGCATTTGCCATCTTTTTCCCCGACGATGCACACATGCCCCTCATCGCATCCGGCATTCTGCACAAAGTTGTTGTCAAAATAGCCGTCGATTAGCGCTTATATGTATCATGGGGCTTTGCATGAGATAGGTCATCTGGCAAAGCCTCATTTTCTTTTGCCCTAAGAGCTGGTGATTTCTGAGATTGTATGAGGAAGGAAATAAAATGTTCGCAGTCGTTTTCAGAGCCGAAATAAATGCCCTTGATGACACCTATCGTGTGATGGCGGCTCGAATGCGGGAATTGGCGATAAAAAAATATGGCTGCCTTGAATTCACGGCGGTCACAGAGGGCAACCAAGAAATTGCCATATCCTATTGGGAAAACCAAGCGCACATTCGGGCGTGGAAAAATGATGCTGAGCATTTGGTGGCCCAACAACGGGGGCAATCGGAGTGGTATGCATCCTATCGGGTGCAAGTCATGGAAGTGGTTCGTGAATATAGTAAAAATGTATAGATACTACTTAGCCACGAAAATACATAAAACAATTAAATACAAATATTTAAAATGAAAATTTCTAATAATTCTACATAAACATTTTTTTATAGAACCAAAATATTCACAAAAAAGCGGGCATTCCAAATAGGAATCGCCCGCTTTTTTGTGCGTAACCTCATCTATCACCTTTTAAATAATCGGTATAACCCTGTTCGCCAGAGTCAAAATACGCCCAGCCCCCCCCACCTTCAGCACGTAGATAGGGTTTAAGCTGATAGCTGATGGCTGATGGCTGATGGCTGATTGCTCCCATTAAAACGCACTTAAATCTTGCATCACCAACCCACTAAATACCTTGGGGTAAAAAAACGTGGACTTGGGCGGCATGCGCTCGTCATTGAGCACCACATTTCGCAATTGATCCATTCCTGTCGAATTGAGGAAAAAGCCCACACGGTCTTTGGCGCCATTGACAATCTTGAGCACATCGGCTTCTACTTTCACAAACTGCACCTTCTCGCCCTTGATCAGCGTCTCTGTGTCCAAGTCCAACACTTTCCCCAACGTCATTTGCAACAAAGCCGTATCGAGCGTTTGCCACGCTTCGGAATGACCTTCTACATCCAGTGCAGACAGATCCACGCCAGATTTTAAAGTCAAAAACAACACCCGTGACAAATCGCCCGCGCACATCGCCAAAACGGGCGCACCACTTTTGCGCGCCTCAAGGGCTTTCATCACCTCAGAGGACGACGCAAAAGACAGCGTTTCAACCGTAAAATACTCGGCCAACCCACTTTCTAAAGCCGCAATACCCCCTTGACCCAAATCGACCACCACACGGTGAATGGGGTTAACCGCCAACCCATCTGAATCATCCATATTCACCAAAGTTTGCATCCCAAAACCGTAAGGCTTGTCAGATGCATCGGTCACCCCCTCTTTGGCCATTCGCTCATTGCGATAGGTCACCGATGTTTCATAACGATGATGCCCATCGGCAATAAACAACGGCTTGTCTTTTAACACCTCGGCAATGCCCGTCAACGTGGCTGAATCTGTGATTTGCCAAAACTTGTGTGTCACCCCTTCACCATCCACATATTCAAACAAAGGCGCCCCCCCCACGTGGGCATTGATCAACGCCTGAACCTTGTGCTCAGGATCCGAATAAAGTGAGAAAATTTGGCCAAATGCCCCACCGGTGTGGCGCATCAATTCCAACCGATCTGCTTTTGGCCCGGGCATCGTGTGCTCGTGGGGCAAAATAGACCCCTCGCCCAACGGCTCAATCTTCACCAATGTAACAATGCCCCACCGCGTTTTGGCTACGGGGCCATCGGGTGTTTGCGCCAAAAAATCTTGGGCATAAACGTAAATACTGGGCACGTCGTCTTTCACCAAATCACCCGATTTTAGCCAACCCAAAAAACAATCTGCAGCGCGGGTATACTTATTGACCTGGGCCGAATCACCCACTTCTTCTTTGCCCTGAATAATGCGCACCACATTGTTGGGGTGTGCATCGTATAATGCTTGTTGCATCTTCTCATCAATCACATCATAAGGAGGTGATACCAATTTACCAGCCTCATTGCCCAACTTTTCCAAATGGTATCGAATACCTCGAAACGGTCTAATCTGTGCCATTTAATTCCATCTCCTTCAAAATGGATTGCACCCAAACACCTGTGCAATCAAGATATCCCCAATCCAATATTGACCCACAAAACCAAACCCCACCTTTTGAGATGGGGTTTGATATTTACATTTTGGGAGCTCACAACGCAACCATTATTTATAACCCAAATTGGGAGCCAACCACCGTTCCATTTCAGCCAGCGTCATCCCCTTGCGCTTGGCATAATCGACCACCTGATCTTCACCCACTTTGCCCACTGCAAAATATTGGGCCTCTGGGTGTGAAAAATACCACCCACTCACAGAAGCTGCAGGAAACATTGCAAAACTCTCCGTTAAACGAATGCCCGTTTCTTTTTCAGCTCCCAACAAATCAAACAACGTGCGTTTTTCTGTGTGATCGGGGCAAGCCGGATAGCCAGGTGCGGGGCGAATGCCTCTGTATTTTTCTCGAATCAATTCTTCATTTGTCAAATTTTCATCTTGCCCATACCCCCAATCGCGTCGCGCTTGAGCGTGTAAATATTCGGCAAAGGCTTCGGCCAAACGATCGGCCAAGGCCTGAACCATAATGGCATTGTAATCGTCCAATTTTTCTTTAAATGCTTTGGCCCTTTCATCGGCACCCAAACCAGCCGTAAGTGCAAACCCTCCCACATAATCGGCCACATCAGAGCCCACGGGCGCCACAAAATCGGCCAGTGAAAAATAGGGCCCGCCCGTGCGCTTCTCTTGTTGCTGGCGCAACATATGCAAACGCACCCGTTCCTCTTTGCGATCTTCATTGCGATAAACAACGATATCGTCACCATCGCTATTGGCAGGAAAAAATCCATAAACAGCTTCTGCTTGAAGCCACTTTTCAGCCATCACCCGATCCAACATCGTTTGGGCTTCATCATATAACCGACGGGCTTCTTCACCTTTTTGAGGGTCATTGAAAATCTTGGGATAACTGCCCCGCAATTCCCACGTATGAAAAAAGGGTCCCCAGTCAATATAATGCACAAGATCTGATATGTTCACATTGTGCGACCTAACGCCCGTAAAGGATGGGGTGGGCACACCCGCCCAATCCAACACGGGGCGGTTGGCTGCCGCATCGGTATAGTCAATCAAAGCCCGACGCGGTGTACCACCTTCAAAATCGACCAACGCTTGTTCTTGCTCCGCGCGGTTTTGATCAACAAAATCAGCTTTCAACTCATCATTTAACAAGGCCCCCACTACGTGTGCAGCCCGTGACGCATCTTTGACATGCACTGTGGCATCCGAATAGACGGGCGCAATTTTCACGGCGGTGTGCTTACGGCTGGTGGTTGCCCCACCAATGAGCAACGGCACCGAAAACCCTTCGCGTTTCATTTCTTCTGCCACATGAACCATTTCATTCAAAGAAGGTGTAATCAGACCACTCAACCCAATGATATCGACATTTTCTTCACGTGCCACCTTCAAAATCTGATCAGACGGCACCATCACGCCCAAATCAATCACCTCATAATTGTTGCACCCCAACACCACACCCACAATATTTTTGCCAATGTCGTGTACGTCGCCCTTTACGGTGGCCATCAACACCTTGCCACGAGAACTGCCTCCGCCGGCTTTTTCGGCCTCAAGCAATGGGTGTAAATAAGCCACGGCTTGCTTCATCACACGCGCCGTTTTGACCACTTGTGGCAAAAACATTTTTCCAGCCCCAAACAAATCTCCCACCACATTCATGCCATCCATCAGGGGGCCTTCTATCAACTCAAGCGGTTTATACGTTTGTAATGCCTCTGTCAAATCGGTTTCCAAATGCTCACTGCGTCCATATAACAATGCATGTTTGAGCCGTGCCTCTACAGATCCTTCTCGCCACGCATCATCTTTCTCACGCGTTTTGCCCTTGGCCTTCACAGACTCTGCAAATTCGACCAAACGCTCGGTTGCATCTGCACGCCGATTAAACAACACATCTTCAATCACTTCTAAAAAGTCTTTGGGAATCTCTTCATAAACCATCAATTGACCCGCATTGACAATGCCCATATCCAAACCGGCCTTGATTGCGTGATACAAAAACGATGCATGAATGGCCTCACGCACATAATCGTTGCCCCGAAACGAAAAAGAGACATTGCTCACCCCACCACTGGTTTTGGCACCCGGGCACACTTTCTTAATTTCTCGAACCGCTTCGATAAAGTTCACGGCATAATCGTTGTGCTCTTCAATGCCAGTTGCCACAGTTAAAATATTGGGATCAAAAATGATGTCTGTTGGATGAACCCCTATTTCTTCGGTCAAAATCTTATAGGCCCGCTGACAAATGCGCACCTTGTCTTCTATGGTGGTCGCCTGCCCTTCTTCATCAAAAGCCATTACCACCATCGCCGCACCATAGCGCAAAACGGTTTCGGCATGATGGCGAAACACATCTTCGCCCTCTTTTAAACTGATCGAATTGACAATGGCTTTGCCCTGTACACATTTTAAGCCCGCCTCAATCACCTCAAAATCGGAACTGTCTATCATAATGGGCACACGTGAAATGTCGGGTTCGGCGGCAATGAGATTCAAAAAGGTTGTCATTTCGGCCTTTGAGTCCAACAACCCCTCATCCAAGTTTACATCAATGATATTAGCCCCGCCTTCTACCTGGTCGCGTGCAACATCTAAGGCGGCTTGATACTCTTTATTTTTAATCAATCGCGCAAACCGCTTTGACCCCGTCACATTGGTGCGCTCACCCACCATTATGAAATTGGAATCGGGATAAATAATCATGGGCTCCAAACCACTGTATCGAGACAATTCTGGCCGTTTGGGCGCAGTGCGAGGTGCCTTACCCTCTACCGCCTCGGCAATAGCCCGAATATGATCGGGTGTTGTACCACAACACCCACCCACCATGTTTAACCAACCTTGTTCGGCAAAATCGCCCAAAACACCTGCCATATGTTTGGGTGTGTCATCGTATTCACCAAATTCGTTGGGCAAACCCGCATTGGGGTAACAACTGGTAAGCGCCGAAGAAAAATGAGACAACGTTTCAACATAAGGCCGCATGTCGTGAGCGCCCAAAGCACAGTTGATCCCCACACTCATCGGCTTCATATGGGCAATAGACAACCAAAAAGCCTCAATGGTTTGCCCCGACAAGGTACGGCCACTTTGATCGGTTATGGTTCCCGAAATCATCAAGGGCACACGCACCTTGTGTTCTTTAAAATATTGGTCAATGGCAAATAAGGCCGCTTTGGCCGTCAACGTATCAAACACGGTTTCCGTCAGCAACACATCGACCCCACCGTCCATTAATCCGCGCACCTGCTCATAATAAGAAGCAACCACCTGATCAAATGTGTGCGTGCGAAACCCAGGGTCATTCACATCGGGTGACAAAGACAACGCAGCACTCGTTGGCCCAATGGCCCCCGCCACAAACCGAGGCTTATCGGGTGTTTTGGAAGAAAAGGCATCAACTGCCTTTCGCGCCACCTTTGCCGCTGCCAAATTGAGGTCGTAAACACACTCTTGTAACTGATACTCGGCCATTGAAATGGCCGTGGCATTAAATGTATTTGTCTCAATAATATCAGACCCAGCAGCCAAAAACTGGCAGTGCACTTCTTCAATCAAATCTGGTTGGGTCAACACCAAGAGATCATTGCATCCTTTGAGATCAACCGAATGGTTTTGAAAATCACGGCCTCTAAAAGTAGATTCATCTAACTCATATGCCTGAATCATGGTGCCCATGGCACCGTCAAGCATCAAAATTCGATTGGCCAAAGCATCTTCTATTGGGTGTTTTTCTGCATGCATAGATATATCCTACTGAAAACAAGTCAAAAGGATGAACGATAAGATGTTGTAAATTAGGGCAATCACCCAATATTGGCAATCAAGGCATCGTTGAATCTGCTGACGCAAGACTTCATCCCTCCCCCAAAAGACCCAAAAAGACAAACGGCAAATGGCAAACGGAGCATCCTCTCCACGTTCGGAGTGACACCTCGTTTGCCATTTGCCGTTTCACATTTGCCCGTTGTCTTTTGCCTTTGGTTACTGCATATCTTGTCTCTTTTTGGCTTCGCGCCTTTTGGCAAAAGCCTTCTTCAAATTTTCATCCACATATTTCCCCTTCGTCTCTTCCCGACGGCTCTTGATAGAATCTTGAACCGAAGCCAGTTTGTTCTTTTCTTCATCTGGGCGTGCATCGTCTTTCATGCGCTGGCCAATTGCAACCATCATTTTGCGATATGTGTTGTGATCTTCAGGGTTGGGATGCAAGGTAAAAGGTGGTACAAACTTAATGCCTGGAAACTTTTTGCGCCGAGCAGGGTTGGTTTCTTGAGTCAAATCGCGTGGGAACAATTGAAACAGCAGGCGCAATTTGCCGGGTTCGGCATCGGTCATCTGCCCCAAAGTTAGCGGCAACCACACCTCTGATTCTTTGCCGATTTTTGTCCCAATGGTGCGCATCAACAACTCTTTAATTTCATCAGAAACTTCAAATTTCAGCAAAAAACCCAAAGCGGCATTGATCTTTTGCAAATTGTCATTGGGCTTGCGAAGCACCGAGGGGGCCAAAAAGTCGTGGTCAATATCTGTAAGCGGATTGATGCTCACAAACATCGAAATTTCATCTACGCCAAACTCGATCAATGTGACTGGCGAAATCACCTTCTTCTCTTCAATCTTCTCAATATATTTTTCTAAAGTATCGGGAATCCCCTCAAAATAACCATTGCCCCCTCGTTTGGCCCACACCCCACCACCACCCAAAACATGAAGTTCGGGCGCAAAAACATAAGGAGAAATTTGATCTGCCGAAAAAGACTCGGGTGGATTTGGAAAAACGGTAATTTGATCCACACGAACCTGCAACACCTCTTCGCCCCGATTCACACCCGACTCACCATATTTCTTTTCGGTGGCATCGCGCGACCCCACCCACGGCTTGCTGGGATCTTCTGGATTGGGAATAAACAGTGCCGTTTGCACATAAGTCGCTTTGGCCGTAAAATAAAGTGTGTTGCCATCGGCTTCGGGAATGGCCATGCTGTAGCTAAATTCGATGGCCTCTCCTGGTTCTAATGGATTGTCTGCTGGAACAAAATTCCCTCCCTTGGTAGAACGCGGAAAAGTCATCACCAGCACAGGCTTAGGCCCACTTTTAAACTTATACATGCTGTAAGTATGAATTTGCGCCTCACCACGCCCACTCACCAAAGAGGCCGCCTTAAGCTTAATTCGGCTCACATTGGCGGTCACGTTTTCTTCGCGCACACCTTTTAACAACATATTTAAGATTGGAGGCTTCGACACCACCTGTATGCGACTAAAGTTTGGCTTAGCACTTGCGGCCGTTGGGGCAGCCTCTTTTTTTTTGCCCCCAAATAAATTCAGCATAATCAATTCCTCACAAACGCACAATGAGTGGCTTTATGTTGTAATAACACAAGGTTAAAGAGTATGGCACACGGTGTCAAGAGAAATAAGGCCTTTGACCTATATAGCAGAACGCAACCAAACATCCCCTATATACCTGCGCCACAGCATCATAAAACGCCCCACCATCAAACTATTAAGCCCCAACCAAGCCCCTGTAAGCCCCAGTGAAAAGCCATATACAAAAATAAAAAATGCGGGTAAAAAGACCACAAATGAAGCCACTGCCATGGCCCCAAACAAATAGCGCGTATCATTGGCTCCAATAAACACCCCATCCCACACAAAAACTGCGCCATTTATTGGCAAAATAAGCGACACCCACAACCACTGTGCCCCTGCCAAATCGGCCACAGCCTGATGATCGGTAAAAGCGTTCACAATTGCATCGAGTCCAAACACATAAATCACTGTATAAACGGCAGATAAGACAACCCCCCATCCCAAACACCGCTTGGCCGTTTCGCGCCCCAAAACAAAATCTTTTGCCCCCAAAGCATTGCCCACCAAAGTTTCGGCAGCATGTGCGATCCCATCAATGCAATAACTCACCAGCGACCACACCTGAAGCAAAACCGCATTGGCCGCCAAAGCCACTTCCCCCATACACGACACTTGGCTGAGCATAAAAAATTGGGCAAAGAGCAAACAAGCCGTTCGGCCAAACAGATTCAAATTGGTTGCACCCAACAGTCGCAACTTCTCTATATCAAACAATTTATCTGGTCGCTTAAGCAAATAACCGCGATGTTTCCAAAACAAAATCCCCGCACCATAAAGAACCCCAGATGCCGTCGCCAACACCGTGGCCCACGCCGCACCCACCACACCCAAGGCAGGTGCCCCCCAATGACCACTGATCAACATATAATCGGCCACCACATTCACCACATTGACCACCAACGTCAACCACATGGGCGAAACAGCATCGGCAATGCCCCGATAAAACCCCGTAAGAACAAATGTCAGCAACACCAACGGCGCCCCCAACATCCGCACCGCCAAATATTGCTTGCCCCACATCTGCACATCCTCACTGCCTCCAGCCAACCAAAATCCCACATCGGCCAAAGGTGCACGAAATATGGCCAATACCAACCCTGCCAAAAGGGCAATCATACCTGCCTGAAACAGCACACCCGTACAATCTTGATGCTGCTTGGCACCAAAATACTGCGCCGTTAAAGCCGTGGTCCCCATCCTCAAAAAACCCAATCCCCAGTACAACACATCAAAAATCACACTGCCCACAGACACCGCGCCCAAAAACGCCACATCGGGCAAATGCCCCACCAAAATGGTATCGACAATCCCAATAAGCGGCACAGACAACGAGGCCACCATGCTCGGCAAACCCAACCGAAAAATCTGCCGATCCAATATGTTCTCTCGCGCCCCCCAAATGGCCATAAGTCAACCCCACCTAAAACCGCATTTAAAAAATGATCGCCGACACCCCACCCAACATGACCATGCCCAATGCCACCCACCTAAAAATTTGCGCATTCACCAAAGAACGAAGCCATTTGCCCAAGAAAAACCCACCTACCAACCCCGGAAAAGCCGCGCCAGCAAACCGAACCGTATCACCATGAACCAACCCCATATGCCAATGAAAGGGAATACTCAAAAGAGAAACCATTGTAAAATAGGCAATTAATGTTGCTCGAAAATTTAGATATGGCCATTTTTGCTTAAGCCCAAGCAACACCAAGGGCGGCCCAGATACCCCCGTGCTGGCCGCTAAAGCCCCACTCAAAAAACCCGTTCCGATACGCGACAAAAAATCATGGGAAAACGGATTCCCGGGGCGAAGTTGCAACAACGCAGCCAAACCGATCATCATGGCCCCAATGCCCATGCGCATCATCACGGCATCGGCTTGCCCCAATATGTAGGCCCCAAAGGGCAGTGCAAAAAGCGCACTGATCACAAAAGAACCCCAAATCCGAAAATCGATCAACCGCCACATCAACAGGGTTTGAAGCAAACCCAATGGGATAAACGACATAATCACACCAGGCACAACCACTTGGGGCGAATAAACCAAAATCAAGGCCGGCACAGCCAACATATTAAACCCAAACCCCGTAATCCCTTGCAAAGACGCCGCAACCAAAATCACACCACTAATCAACAAAACCGCGTCATAAGAAAATTCCGCCACCCAAACTCCTTCCAAGTCTCAAACACTCAACAGATTATAGCTTTCAGCTTTCAGCGGTCGGCTTTCAGCTTTCAGCCCACCCCTCCTTGCTTTTGGGTTAGGGTTTAAACGGACTGCTGATCGCTGACTGCTGACAGCTTCTTTTCACCACACGAACGGACGCGACAAAGTCACCACACGCTCTGCAGGTTCATACCACCCTTGAGGAGCATAATCGCTGGTGTGCATATAACATTGCACCCGCACATCTGCGCTGTGGGGTGTAAATGTCAAATAGCGACTCATGGCAAACGTGGTCAAATGTGCGTGATATTTGCTCATGGAGGCACAGTTGATAAATGTTGTGCCACCCCATTTTTTCTCGATGTGCGAACGGCCACCGCGTGTATCATCAGGATGTGTGTGCGTGTGCCCGCCAAACCATAAGTCAACCGCATTGGGATGGGCCTCTAAAAAAGATTCAAATTTTCCCGTATCTGGCTCTCCCCCAACCCAATAGAGATAAGATGCTCCAATGGGAGCCCCATCTTCAAAACGACCGTGATACTTGCCTTCCATGCCCTCCCAATCGCCCGAAGCAACCGTTGTTTCTTTGAGTACATGATGATGCGCTGTAATCACAATCTTATCTTTGTTGGCCAAAACCTGCTCTTTCCACCATTCAAATGTCTCAAGCGAAACCGCCCCGGCAGGATAACCACCGCGCTCACCTCGCCCAACAGGTGGCCCACCATCGTTGCGATCCCCCATACACAAAAACACCATATTGCCCACTTCAAACTTGTATCGTGCCCAATTGCCCTCAACCCGGTATGGCCGTTTCTGCGCATCCACACCCGAAAACGCAGTGTGCTCACCCATCGGATCAACCCACTTTTGAAACCACCACTGTGTGGGTTCATTGGGGCCACTGGCATCGTGATTGCCCACAATATTGTAAAAGTGCTCGCGAGGGTGTTTGCTCGAAACCCCATATTGTGCCACCACCTCTTCACCCTCTCCATCATCAGGCGGGGTTTGTGACCCAGACAAGTCTCCCACGTCCAACATCACATCCCAATCAAAAGGAGGCCCACCTTCATCCCCACCATTTTCAGATAACAAAATGGCCTCCGCAAGACTTTTTCGCCCATTGCGTAAATCCGTTCCGACATGAGCGTCTCCGCCCAACCACAATCTAAAACCTGCCATAACAAATCGCCCTTATAGATTGTCCAACAACAAATTACATGCACAACTCAAACCAAACACACATATCCCAAAATAACTTATTATCTCGTGCCCCAAACCATTGTCACCCATAACCCATCTCCCAATAACGGAGCAACATCCAAACTGATAGCTGATAGCTGATAGCTGAAAGCTGACCGCTGACCGCTGAAAGCTACTTATCATTCCCCATATAAACCCGCTTACCCTGCACCAACCATCGCTTCGGTTGCACATCGCCTAATAACTCATCTGCGCTGTGATACCCCACTGTCATACTCATGCGTGATTGATCGGTTACATTGTCACCAATGCGATGAAAAATGAGGCTGTCAATGGCCAGCATGCCACCAGCAGGCATCGGCACAGGCACCGCTTGCGACAACAAACCCGAATGATCAATGGCCCCGTCTGCTTGCAAGTTATGAAGCGTTGTCACTCCTGGCCAAAGATGTGAACCCGGCACCACCAGTGTACACCCATTCTCCAAAGTCGTCGCTTCCAAATAAAAAATAACCGTCACCAATCCCCGTGTCCATTGCACCACATCGCGGTGAAATGTATCGGCCTTTCCAGCCAAGTTCAGTGTTGCGTGGTTATGCCGATTGAGCACCACCTCAATATTCGGGCCCAATAAAGCCGTAAGGGGCTCCAAAACGGCCCTGTCGGACACAGTCTCGCCAAAGATCGAATCGCGGCTTAAAAGTCGTGACAGGCGCACCACGCGCCCGTCTGTATTGCGCACCACGGGTTCCACAGCGTTGGTCACATTGTTTAAAATGGCATCCTTTAGCGCCACCACACGATCAGGAGGCAACACATTGGGCAATTTCAAATAGCCATTGTGCCGAAACAACCACACGGCTTCAGGAGACAATCCACAAACATCCATAATCAGCACTCACACAATCAGTTAATAATATTACCTTCAAAAATCACGCAACCCAATTCACATCAAATTGCGCATAAACCAAACGCCCATAGGGCCTACCTTCACCACATTCATACAAACACCCAATTTGGCCATCTGCCTGAACCACCAAGTCAGAATAAGCCGCAGGACCTTTGTGCAAAACAGACCCACGAGACCAAGATTGCCCCCCATTGACACTCAAACGCACCGTTAAGTTTTCGCGTGCCTCACTGGCTGGGTTGGCAAAAATCAACCGATCATTTTCCAAAGCAATCACGCTGGCCTGACAAATGGGTTCCACCAATGTCTCTTCCCAGCGAAAATCGCCAAATGTTTGCCCACCATCACGGCTTAATGCCGAAGCCCGTCTTTTATCCCCCACATAGTTTCGACAATTGATATACACCGTGCCATCTTGAAGCTCTGCCACTTCACACTCATTGGTGCCATTTTGCACACTGCCCCCCATCTGCCACGTTTTGCCATAATCATCGCTATAAATCACGTGGGAATGATAGGGATCTTTTTTGCGATCAAAATGCACACCAATCATATGATCACACGGAATCAACAATCGCCCAGATTGCAACTGAATGCCATGACCGGGCCCTGTTGCATACCACGTCCAAGACGGGTCTTTCACATCTTTTGTAATCTCTATGGGTTCGGCCCAAGAACGCCCATCATCGTCACTCCATGTAAGCCAAACTGTGCGCGGTGCCTTGCCCTCACAAATGAGCGTCTCTGGACCATCGGCCAAATTCTTACAAAAAGGCATCCAAATGGTGCCAGTATTGCGATCTACCACCGGGCAGGGGTTGCCACAGGTCATACCCTGTTCGGCCACCACAACCTGCGTATCGCCCCAAGAAATCCCACCATCTTCACTGCGCTTTATCAGCAAATCGATGGTGCCAGCATCTCCTCCCCCATCTTTACGCCCTTCACAAAATGCCAGCAAAGTGTCATCTACCGTCTTGACCAATGCAGGAATTCGGTAGGTATGATACCCTTGTTCGCCACCCGTCCAAATGGTTTGTTGTTTTAATACTGGCATGCCTTGCTCCTCAACAAATTCTTGTTAAATACGCTCTTGCAATAAGTTACATGTATTACATGAATTAAAATCGAATGATGTCACTTTTTTACATCCCAAATACCATGCATTCCTCAAATGTTTACCAGACAAGGATCGCGTTAATTTTAATACCATCTCTTGACAACAACAGGCGATCCCATTACTCTTAGCATCTTCATATTTCACAACAGGAATCCAATGAAAGCACTGCTTCGCAACCCCATCATCTTTCCGGTATATGTCCCCACCTTTCTGCTGTCGTTTTGCAGAGGCCTCATCATTCCCATTTTACCGCTGTATGCCAAATCTTTCGATATTTCTTATGCCCTCGTCGGTGTCATTTTGGCAGCAGAAGGCATTGGCAGCATCATTGGCGATTTGCCCACCAGCATTGTGCTGAACAAATTGGGCCGTAAAAATGCCATGATATTGGGCGTGCTGTTGGTCGCCTTTTCGGGTGTTGGATTGTTTTTTGCCCCTTCCGTCATTGCCGTTTTGATCTTACGTCTTATATCTGGCATTGGCGCGTCCATCTGGAACATTTCTCGCCACGCCTACATCACCGATGTCACATCTCCCCATCAGCGCGGCAGAACGCTGGCTGTATTTGGGGGCGTCAATCGCATTGGCACCTTTGCTGGCCCCGCATTGGGTGGCATTTTGGCCGCAGCCTTTACACTGCGCACCCCGTTTCTCGCCTTTGGCTTCATCGCATTGCTGGCAACACTTGTGGCGGCATTGGCCGTCGAGCGCAAGGATGTGCCCGTTGCCATACCAGCCAAAGGGCACTTACACCACATCGCAGGAATCTTCAAAACACACTATAAAATTTTATGCACAGCAGGCATTGGCCAACTGTGTGCCCAAACCATTCGCAGTGGGCGCACCGTGATTGTGCCCCTCTTTGGTGCCGATGTCTTGGGATTGGGCTATGAAGATGTGGGGTATATTGTCAGCATATCGGGTTTTGTTGACATGCTCCTCTTTCCCGTAGCAGGCATCATCATGGATCGTTTTGGCCGCAAATTTGCCATGATTCCCTGCTTTGCCATTCAAGCCCTTGGCATGGCCCTCATCCCCCTCACGGGTGGGTTTGTTGGGCTGCTTGCCGCCACCTGCCTCATTGGTTTTGGCAACGGCCTTGGCTCTGGCACCATGATGACCCTCGGTGCCGATTTGGCTCCAAAAGAAAACATGGGCGAATTTCTAAGTTTCTGGCGTCTCATTGGCGATGGTGGGCATATGGGTGGCCCCATGATCGTGGGCCAAGTCGCCGATATTGTGGGCTTGTCTCCTGCCGCTTTTGTTATTGCGGGCGTGGGGCTTACAGCTTCGGCCATCTTCCTCTTTTTTGTGCCTGAAACATTACAAAAAGCCCCTGCGCCTACTCCCTGAGTTTGCCTAACTTTTTGCCAAAAAAGCCACAGCATCGGGAAAATGGGCTTCCAAGTGGGCAATCACCTCATCTAGTGGCGCACTGCACCACAATGAGGCATATGGAAAATCGCCCGTATCGCGCAATATTTGCCCATTGCGCTCATGAAACCTGCCCGTGCGATCCATAAACTGCCCCCAATGTCCCATACCAAACCCAGACCGTGGGCTTTTGTGTGGGTCTTTGTGCCAAACAGGGGGAAACATTTCCTGAAATGGTTTGATCGAATTCATCCAACTGCCACACCCCACCGTCACAACCTCAGATCGCCTCTCTTTTGTATCTCGCAATAATTTCAGCAACATAGCCACAAAGTTAACCCGCATTTCACTCAATGGTGATTTGGGCTGATACACATTGGCAATATGAATCGCAATGTTGTCATCGTTATCGTCAAATGTCCAACATTCATAAGGACGCCCCTTCGTGGACGGCAAATGGTATTCCTTTCTCACATGAGGCCACAAATAAGCCAATCCTTCAGTTTCCAACCCATCTGTATCATCGGCATTGGGATAGCGATCATAAATGGCTTTTAACCCTACCAAATACGCGTCCCAAGCAGGGTCTTCATGCCCCCGCCCAGGAACCTTGTTACCACCTTCATAAAAATCGGTGTTGCGATAAATATTCACGCGCCCATTGATGGCCTCCTGAAAATCTGCCCCCTCAATGGCCATCAACTGCCGCACATACCACAAACTCAGCTTCAAAAAGTGTGTGGCATAATGAATCCGAATATCATTTTGGCTCATCGGTTACCCTCCTCATTACAAAAAAGATGAAAGACGCGCCAAAATACGACATCCGCAGCTAAGATCAAAGTACAAAGAAAAAACGGCGTGATAAAAACCACGCCGTTTTTGAGGGTACTGCCAGCCAATTGTTACTGCAACAACGTTAATGCACCTTGCGGAATCACATTGGCTTGCGCCAAAATAGATGTGCCCGATTGTACTAAAACTTGGGCCTGGGTAAAGGCCGAAACTTCTTCTGCAATATCGGCATCGCGAATAGACGATTCGGAAGCCTGGTTGTTTTCAATAGAGCTTTCTACCGTTCGCAAGCTATAACTCAACCGATTTTGATAAGCACCCAAATCGCTACGAGTTTTGGCCACATTGGAAATGGCCAAATCAATTGTAGGAATGGCCGACTGAGAAGATGCCAGGGAAGACAATGACAAATTGCCCACATTGAGCATTGCCCCAGATGCACGCATATCGTGAATATTCACTTCAAGCCGATCCGCGGCGGTATCATCAGCCCCCACCTGGAAGGTGCCTCCAGTACCTGCATTGATCACCAAGGTCGTCCCGTCCAAATCACCATCACGATACCCATCGGTTGCCGGTTTAATGCCTGCAGCCGGTTTTTGCCCCGAAAGCGTCAATTGAATGCCCAAACGATCAAAATTGGCCACAATTGCACTGCCAGTGGCCACCACACCACCTGCCCCATCAATATCTAAAGAAGGCCCCAAATCCAGTGTTTGTGTGGCAACCCCATTGCCCAGCGTAATCTGATTATCGGTTGTGCCACTGTCAACAAACACATAATTCCCCGACTGTGCGCCAGACAGTTGCACATTGGCAACACCAGTTGTGCCCGATGCCAATGCCGTTGACGTGGCCACATTGTTGTCTAAGGTATTGCCATATCCCGTCAACAACGTGGTGTTGTTATAAGATGTAACCGATGCAATGCGGTCAATTTCATTGTTGAGTTGCACAAACTCGGCATTGATCGCTTCGCGGTTGTCGTCATTTACCGTAGAAGATGCCGATTGAACGGCCAGCTCACGCATCCGAATCAACATGGCACTCACTTCATTGAGCGCACCTTCAGCAGTTTGAACCAGATTAATGGCTTGCTCTGTATTGCGTGCACCTTGACGCAAACCACTGATATAACCTCTAAAACCTTCCGACACGCTCAATCCTGCGGCATCATCGGCTGCCCGATTGATACGTAACCCGCTCGATAAGCGCTCAATGCGCACCTTCAGGTTCTTATTGTTAATATGCCCGATGCGTTGCACATTCATGCTCGGGATATTGTGATTGACTCTAAGTGGCACCAGTAACCTCCTTGTTCAACTTATCTTGGCATCCTTGCCGTTCAAAAATTGAGGCAATCCATTGATCACCCACAAACTTAATACTACTTAGTATTCCAAAATCGTTTACTACTGATTGTTTCTAAACAATTTACACCAATATTATCGTCACAGTTTCAAAGTCCTTGAGCCTTTTTTCATGATCTAAAATCGGCAAAACAAACGAACCAACTTGATTTTAATGGGGGTTTATCTTAAGTTTTCATAACTATTTCTGCTCAAGGAGGAAATTATATGGCCGATGAAAACACGCCTGATGAAAATGATGTTGAAGCCGAAATGATGCGCATGATGCAAGAAGAATTATCTGGCGATGACGCAGAAAGCACAGGCTCAGAAGAAGACGATGCGTTGGCAGAAATGGCTGCCGCCTTGGGAGGTGGCGACGATGGGGGCAACATTGACGAAATGCTTGAGCAAGAAATGCTCAAGGCCATGCAAAATGATACCGGAGATGATTCCGGCGCTCATTTTGGTGCCCTCCCTGCTTTTGGGGGTGGCGCATCTGTCTCCCAAAACGCCGATGGCATTGAACGTTTGGCAGATGTTGAAGTCAATGTAACAGTAGAATTAGGTGGTGCCTCCATCGAAATCAAAGACATTATGCAATGGACCAGCGATTCTATTGTCGAACTCGAAGCCCAAGAAAGTGACCCCGTAGACATACTCGTCAATGGCAAACTATTTGCCAAGGGCGAAGTGGTCGTTGTGGCCGACACATTTGGCGTTCGTATTATAGAGCTTGTTGACCCAACAATAGAGCCAACCTTTAGACATCAATAAACGCAATCTTGACTGCAATAAAAAAAGCGGTGTGCTCACTTGGAGCACACCGCTTTTTTATTTCTCTTTTTTACTCGCTCTTATATCCTGGCAGTGCTTGTATGGTTAATCGGCTAAAATAAATATCCACCACCTGCCCCTCATATAACAACTCATTCACACGCAACTTCATGCGCTCCTTGACCACATCGCGTCCATCTCTTCCAGACAATTCTTTTGGCGTAGCATGTGTAAACTCATAAACAATCGCATCTTTTACTTGATCTATTTTGGCGTCATCTTCAATTTCACCCTTTGCATCATCTGGTGACACAGCCAAGGTCACATCGACCGTCACCAACAATCGCAAATTCTCAGAACGCGGGTTGATCACAAACTTGCCCATGTCAACGCTGTCTTCTGGCTCATTGCTTTCAGGAATAACGCGTGGGCGCTCACCAAGCTCCCCTTCTGCACCGCCATCTTTTTGAAACAAAAATCGCTCAATTCCCCAATAAACGCCCACTGCTTGTAACGCCAGAATAATGATTACAATTGGAAAATATCGCAACAAACTGGGCTGCTTAACCGGCGCAGCAGGTGGGGCGGCAGCACCTTGGGGGGCATCTTCTTCTGGGTCATCTTCCTCTTCTGCCATAGATGAAAAATCACTTTCAGTCCAAAAGCCAAACCACAACCAACATCTTATTTACTCTACAGTTTCATCGGTTTCCACACGATGCCGCGTAGGTCTCCGAGAAGCCTGTTGTTGGCGAAATTGATTAACCTCTTGTTCCATCTTTTTTTCTGTCTGCTCCAACGTATCAGATTCAGACTTAAGATCGGCCAACTGCTCAGCCAACTCTTCTGCACGGGCCTCATATTCTTCAGCTTGCACAGCCACATCTTGCTGGTTACTCAGTGCAATCTCAATTTGGGCTTGGATGTTATCGACTTGACGACGATAAACCATTAAAATCTGCACCGTCCAAGTTACAAAGGCGATGATAAGAATTAAGTAAATCCATTCCAAAAGCATTTCCTTAAAAAAGTGGGCCTATACCTGACTTTTGGCAACCGGAACACGCACCAAAAATGTAGCACCTTCACCTATTCGATTTTGCAATTCGATCTCGCCGGCATGGGCATTGACAATGCGCTGACAAATAGCCAACCCCAACCCCGTGCCTTTGTCTTTTGCCTTGGTGGTAAAAAACGCTTTAAAAACATCGGCCTCTTTGTTTGCAGGAACCCCACCTCCCGTATCAGTAACCTCCACCTCAACATACCGCTTGCCCAATTTATCCACTTCTCGCGTTGCCAATCTCAGCGTACCTCCCCGCTGGCCCTGCATGGCTTGGGCAGCATTTTGAATCAAGTTCATAAAGACCTGTTCCAAACGATTTGCATTGCCCAACACTGGCGACAACTCTGCCGCCATCTGCTGTTTGATCGTGACGCCAAATTTGACCAACAGACGCTCTGTAAGCATCAAGGCTTCTAACAAGACCCGATGGATATCCACCTCACCAAAAGAATCGGCATCACCCCGCGCATAATTTTGAATGCTATCGACCAAACTGGTAATGCGCTCCGTTTGCCGCACGATCACCCGAGATGCGTCCAACACATCCGATATTTCTGGAAATTTTACGGCCAAAATTTCGGCATTGCCCATAATAACAGCCAATGGATTTTGAATATCATGTGCAACCGTACCTGCCAACAATCCCAACACCGACAGTTTTTCAGTCAACAACACCTGATCATAAGCTTCTGATAATTTGTGGTTGGTGGTACGCAATTCATCAACCAACAATGCATTTTCCAATGCAACAGCGACCCCTGCGGCCATTGCCTGTAACAAAGCCTCATCGTCTTCATCAAATAGGCCCGACTTTTTGTTTAACACCGCAAAAGCACCAATCACTTGCCCCATACGCCCCCGTAAAGGACAACACAACATCGAGCGCGTTGTATATCCATGTTTTTGATCCCAGGTGGGGTCAAATTCAGGCATTTCATATGCGTCGGCCACATTTAAAATATGACCAGAAGATACCACAAGGCCCGCAATGCCGCGGTTGGCCGGCATACGAATTTCATCTATTCCTTGCGCAACCCGCGTCCATAGCTCATCTTTAACCCGATCTACCACATAAACACTGCACCGATCAGCTACCATGACCTGTACGGCAGCTTCTGCGATCAGAGCCAGCAATTTATCTAAATCTAATTCGCGAGCCAATTCTCGGTTGACATCCAACAGCGTTTCCAACTTTTCTAACCGCTGTAACAAAGGTATATTCTGATCCATATCCACCCAATTATGAAAACAAACAACCGACCATGAAACCACGCATATCTGTTATTATACCCGTATTTAACGAACAAGATGCCATCGAAAAGGTCATTGGGGAAATTCCCAAAGAACTCGTGACCGAAATCTTGGTGGTAGACAATGGATCAACCGATCAAACCGCACGTTTGGCCACCCAAATGGGTGCCAAAGTTATTCGAGAAGACCGCCGAGGATATGGATGGGCTTGTTTGGCAGGTATGGCTGCCGTTGACAACCCCAATATTGTGGTCTTTCTCGATGGCGACTACAGCGACCACCCCAATGAGATGACGGCACTTGTGGCTCCCATTTTAGAAAACCGTGCCGATCTGGTCATTGGTTCTCGCGTTTTGGGAAATCGGGAACCCGGTGCGCTCTTGCCTCAAGCGCGTTTTGGAAACTGGTTGGCCACCCGCCTGATTCGCTGGTTCTACGGGGTTGCACACACCGATTTGGGCCCTTTTCGCGCCATTGCTCATCCAGCTCTCCAGCAAATCAACATGCAAGATAAAACGTTTGGCTGGACAGTTGAAATGCAAGTCAAGGCCGCAAAATTGGGTTTAAAAGCCACAGAAATACCCGTGAGTTATCGACGGCGAATTGGCGTTTCAAAAATTACAGGCACACTCAAGGGCACCGTAAAAGCTGGCTGGAAAATCTTATACACCATCTTCAAGTATACACTTGTTGGCGTAAAATAAAGCCCATCATCCAAACAAAAATGCGCCCAACAAAGGCGCATTACTTTTGAGCACGCAACATAAACCGAATTGTTTTGGCAAATGCTTCTGCTCCCTGCTGACTAATTTGAAAGGTCTCTTGGCGCCGTACCATTTCGCGAAGGGCCATCATACACCGCACCTTAGGTGGACCATCTAAGCGCACAGCCTGAACCATTGCTCGCCCGGGTTTGGGCACTGACACCTCAACGGGTGCAGAAACAGGCACGGGCGTTGGGCGCTCATCTTCTTCGGGCCACCAACGAATAAAGAAATAGAGCGTAAATGAAACCAAAAAAATCGACATCAACATAGAACCAACGGGCAACAGACCATAATAAAAAGCCACCACACCCAACACACCCATCCCCACGCCCAACATCATAATCCAACGCGACAGATTATTGGCCACCACCTGCAATGGCCCAACGCCCGCATCCATCTGTTTTGCCTTTTCTTTAAGCGGCTTCTCCATCTTTTTGTACCCCATCCAAAAACTGCCCCAAGCGCTTCACGGCAGAAATCGTTCGCGTTTGATCCACATCTTGCATGGCGCGGTGTTGAAACAAACGATCCGCAATATCTAAAGCTGCCATAATGGCCACTTTTGCCGTATCGCCAATGTTCATCTCGTGCGCAATTTCCTTCATCCGCCGATCCACATAACCTGAAATTTTATGGGTATAGGCTTCCGATTCACTGCTTTTAAGTACATATTCTTGACCAAAAATGATCACACGCGTAATATGTACATCATAATCGTCCATTTTGGGCATAACTTAACTCGCAAAAAGAAGCGTGTGTCGAGCGTGCAAGATCATACTTGCTGCTGGGGGGCATTGCTCGTACCATTTCTTCTTAAAAAAAATAAGGGAGTGCTTTTAAATCTAAGCAGATTCGCTTTGGATTGTCAAGCACCATAAAAAATTAAAAAAAATTAAAAAAATAACTCAAGAAATGATATGGACCTGTCGATACTATGAGAGAGGGGTTGAGTTTTCTTTTTTCACTGAAGATTTCCACTTCGCCATTGGCCGGCACAGTTTGAAACTCAACCCCGTTTTGCCGGTCTACACAATTGTAAGGTGGTTCAATATGCCGGGTCCTGTTACGTCAACAACTGATATCATCCCAAATACACCACCGCCCCAACCTGCTCCACCCCCAACAACCGAACCAACGCCCCAATCGCCACCTGAAGATATTGTTGATATCTCCATTCAAGGCGATCCCAATGGCACATCTGCCAATACGGGGTTACAGACCTATGGCCCCCCATCAATAAAAGACCAGTTTCGTTTTGATATAGAAAATGGGCGATTTAGCAACCGTGGGCGTTACACACCATTAACCACCAACTTCGAAACCGTTGCAAAATCGACCTATCACTCACGTGCCAATTTGGGCGGGCAAGTCAACGGACTTTCAGGGCACAGCAGCGCCCAGGCCACATTGTTTGCCCTGGGGTATCAAGACGCATCTCCAGATTCAACGCACGCCTCAAGCAATGTAGAAGCCCGGGCCCAAGAAACACGACGCATCAACAGCAACTTGGATCTTCTCAACATGCTTTAAACAAGATTCCCCGTAAAACAAAAAGGCCGAAGCGATTGCGCTTCGGCCTTTTTTAATGCCCTGCCATCCTACGAAGACTTGGCCATTGGATCTGTCCTGACAACACCATCGGTTGCAGGCACTTCGATCTCCACGATCCACCCCTTCATCACCTTTCCCATCACCACAATTTCGCGCGGTGCTTTGTGAAGCAATTTGGCGTCTTTAGACACACGTTCCAACGCACGACAATTGTCGTCATCAACACAAAAATAACGCTGCACACGTCCTTCGGGAATGCCACCCAATCGGTCTATGGCTTTGGAAGTTTCTGACATCGTATTGTCTCTATTGGTAAAGGTTGTGTGTTTCAATATATTCGATGACCGCATTGGGAACCCAATAGCGAATAGGCCACCCCATTCTTACGCGCTCGCGAATAACCGTAGACGATATTTCCAGCAACGGCGTTTTGACAAATTGCATTTTTGCTTTTAAAATGGGGTCGATACCCTCACGGTCAAAATGGGGGCGTTCGGCCACCAACACTTGAGCCAAATCCAAAACACCTTCAGGATTGTGCCAAGACCGCATATCCACGGCATTGTCGGCCCCAATAATTAAAAAGAGCGAAACGCCATTCCCCATTTCATTGCGCAATGTGCGCAACGTATCAACCGTATAAGACTTGCCTGCACGTTCTAATTCAAACAAGCTCACCGAAAATTTATCGTGGTCATCCAAGGCCAGACGCACCATTTCTGCACGATCTTGTGCAGTGGCCATGCCTGAATATTGCTTGTGTGGCGGTATGCCAGACGGCATAAAGATCAAGTGGTCGAGTTGACATTGCAAAAACACCTCTTGGCCTACCAAGAGGTGTCCCATATGAATGGGGTCGAATGTGCCCCCATAAATCCCTACGCGCCCAGTCATAATAGCCGTTAATTTTTCTGCAAGTCTTTTTGCACCTTCACCGTTAAATCAATCACCATTTTTTTGAGCTTAGGCTCCAAATCTTGTCCAGACAACAGAGTCAGGTCGTTTAAAGCACCTTTGAGATCTTGGGTTTTGATCTTCACTTTTGCAAGAACAAATTGGGCTTCTAACGCCGCCTCTGTATTCGGAAACTTTTCTATAATGGCGTCCGAATACAACTTTGCAGATGTGACATAGCCCCACTTTAGATAATTGTGGGCAATTTCAACATCTCTTAATGCCAGCTTGTTACGCAATTGTGTCACACGCGCTTGTGCGTCTTTGACAAGGTCACTGTTGGGGTAATCTTCTATAAAGCGCGTAAACTCCTGAATCGCTTTGTTTGTTTCATTTTGGTCGTGGTGAATGTCTCGTGCTTGCTGAAAATATGATTCCCCAATTTGAAAACGTGCAGCAGGAGCATAGGGGCTTACCGGATATTCATTCAACAAACGTTCAAATTCAAAAATAGCGACCAAATATTCTTCTCGACATTGTGCAGCCTGCCCCAACCCAAATTGGGCATCATCTGTCAAATGGGATCCCGGAAAATCCATTAACATATTGCGAAAGAGCAACTCCGCAGGATAACATTTGCCATCTTTCAATGCTTTTTGCCCATTTTCATAATAGATTTCTGGGCTTGACCGCCGATACTTATTTTGGGCACATCCGCCAGATAAAGCAAGCAGTGCCGCACACCCCACAATCAAAAATCGTTTCATAACCCTCACAATCGCCAAATTTACTTATGGGCCAGCATTTTGAGCCGCACGAATTCGGCGAATATATGCCTCCGCCCTCCCAATGTATTCACTGTTCGGATAATCAATCTTCAGTCGATTAAACTCGACCAACGCACTGTCAAAGTTGCCCAACTGGTGATAAGACTGCCCCAACATAAACTGTGCGTCATCATCCTTTTCTGTTTTGTCAAACTGAAAAACTTTATGAAATGCATCTAAGGCCGTTTGATAATTCTTTTGTCCATACTCACATTCGCCAATCCAATATTGCGCATTGTCGGCCAAGTTGCTGTTGGGATAATCGGTCAATAGACGTTCAAACAGATCTTGAGCCGTCTCATATTTTCGGTCATAATACGCACTTAAACCTTGCTCATACAACCGATCCAGGCTCACAGCAGGAACCATGGTGGTGTTGGTTTTAGGCATTTGTGCAGATGGTGTTGGAGCCATCATCTCTTGAGGTGCATTTTGCACTTGTTTGCTCAATGCTTCCAATTGCTCGGCCAAAACCATAACCCGTGTGGCCAAATCACCGTGTGATGTTTCAATGCCCGTAAAACGGGTGACCAACTCGGCTTCCAACAACCCAACGCGCGTTTCCAAATCCTGAATGCGCCGTTCCAAAAGCGGCATGGTTTCTACTGCACTGTTGCGCATCAAAGCATCTTTGGGTGGATCACCAAACTCTTCATACCGCGTACTGGCACACCCCAAACCAAATACGACCAACAACACATACCTGCAAATTGTATAAAAATGTGTCACACGTCCCCCTCGTTCATAAACGATACAGCATCAGGATTGTTCCACCTGGCCATTTTAACTGTGCTGAGGTTTTGGTTTTTCCGCAAGGGGAAATCGCGGTCAAATCGCAGTACAACACCCTCATCAACAAAGGCTTACCCAAAATAAGCAAACGACCCAAACAAGTCAAGAACCGTCACCCAAATGCGTTGCAACTTGACCGAAAGATAGACAAAGACTACCTTTTGGCCATGAATTTTAACATCAAAAAACAGGTACAAAAAGGGTATTCTCGCGCTTGGGTGGTCGATAAGTATGCGGTTGTTGGGTTGTGGCCATCCGAAGACGAACTCTTCCAAAAGTTTTGGCCATATGGCACCCGCGTTTTAGATCTGGGCTGCGGTGCAGGCAGAACCACCCTCCCCATTGCCCAACAAGACTATTGGGTAACAGGAGCAGACATTTCTTTTCCGATGGTCCAACGAGCACGCGATCAAGCCGAACGTTGGCGCTTGCCCATTACCTGGGCCACATTAGATGCAACAGACTTGCCATTTGCCAATGAAACTTTTGGCGCCGTGCTTTTTTCATACAATGGTATTGAACTGGTTCCCGATGGCAAATTGGGCAAACAACGTGTTTTGAGTGAAGTTTGGCGTGTATTAAAACCAGGTGGTCATTTCATTTTTACCACACACGCCATAGAGGCCTTGAACCAATATACCTTTCTTCGTTTTTCACGCCTCATTTCCTTTCTCGTTTCAAAAACGTTGCGACGCCCCACCTTAGAAAAAGAAATTGGCGAAGTGGTGAACGACCCCAACCGCAATTTGGAAGTCTATTATATGCAAATCATTTCGCCACGCACCTATCGCAAAATGCTCGCCAACACGGGTTTTGAAGTGGTCTATTACAACAGCAGGCAACGCATCGACCAACAAAAACCGCCCAGTTGGATTGCCGATATAGACCCCGATTTTAAATTTTATGTCGCAAGAAAGCCCATTGCCCCTTCAATCTGTGACCCTTGAGGTTTCCAATGCCACATGTTCTTGTTGTTGGCAGTTCAAACACCGATTTGGTGATGAATACCCCACGTTTACCCACCCCTGGTGAAACATTATTGGGGGCCACATTTTTCTCCGTTCAAGGCGGCAAAGGTGCCAATCAAGCCGTTGCTGCAGCACGTGCCGGTGCAAAAACCACGTTTATTGCACGTATGGGAAATGACAATTTTGGCCAACAAGCCTTATTGAGCTTACAAAAAGAAAACATTCATACCGACCACATTCTATTAGACCCAGATTGGCCTTCGGGAGTGGCCTTTATTTTGGTCGATGACCATGGAGAAAACAGCATCATCGTAGCATCGGGAGCCAATGCGGCCCTATCACCCATTCAGCTTGAAACTGCCGAAAGAGTTTTTGAACACGCCGATATCTGCCTGCTTCAGCTTGAAACTCCCATAGACACCGTGCTATATGCTACGCAGTTGGCCAGCCAATACCAAACTCCCGTCATTCTCAACCCCGCCCCAGCCACACAGCTTCCAAGTGAAATATGGCCCCATCTGTATCTTATAACCCCCAACGAAACCGAAACCGAAATGCTCACTGGCATTTCTCCCAATACCGATCAAAATGCACAAAGGGCAGCTCAGATGCTTTTAAACCGTGGTGTTCAAAATGTAATTATCACATTAGGCGCACGCGGAGCCCTTCTGGTTACCCCCACCCAAACCCATCACATAGCAGCCCCTCACGTAACCCCAGTCGATACCACTGCGGCAGGAGATGCCTTTAATGGTGCCCTTGCTTATGCCCTTGCCAATGATCAAACATTGCCACAGGCGACCCGTTTTGCCTGTGCAGCAGGGGCACTTACCGTGACCCAAGCAGGCGCACAACCCGCGATACCCACAGCAACACAAATTTGGCAATTACTTAAAAATCAATAAAATATCCCAAAATATGCGCCCATAAAATCACCCTTGACCCTTCGATCAGGTTGTCCTATATTTTCCTTCCCGACTAAAGGGATCCCCCATTTTCCTTTCTCTCCCTTTAAGCCACCCCTGTTTGTATTGAAACATAGAAAGGACTTTTATGAGCTGGCGGGAAACAGATACCATCAAACTCGACTTTGAAGATTTGGTCAAAGAACTTGACCAGTTTGAACAAGACATCCAATCCCTTCAAAGTCGTATCGACGATTTTATGAACGAAGCGCGACAAACACACGGTGACCCTGTAGAAACAGCCGAGGTAAGCGCATCTGACATGGGCGATATGAGTGGTACCTAAATAAGAAGCAGATCACTTTAAAAAAGCAATAGGCGGGGCAAATGCCCCGCCTATTGCTTTTTTATTGCAAAATACTTTAGATTATACAAAACCACAGGGGTGCCATCTGGTAAATTATGCGCAGTTCATGCATAAAATCCATTGCCCTTAGAACACAAAAAACGAAAGTTCGTAAACGATGTTTATTACCCTTCTTTTTGCAGGCGTCCTCATCGTGGTTGTCGCACTCAAATATTTACACAAACCTACCCCACGTTGCCCAGAATGTCACACCCCCCGAGATGGTGACCACCCCATTTGTGAATGTGGGTATGTGTTTGAATTTCCCGATGACGACGAACCTTTTGAATACAGTGACTCTAATGACACCCCTTAAAAGGAATCCGCTATGAAATGCGCTTGGATATCTGCGCTTATTGTGAGCCTCTTAACCATTGGCCATTCCGTTCCCGTCGAAGCCGACATTGACTCGACCAACACGTTTACGTATTCAAGCATTGGAGATGTCGATGGTTCATTGGGGCTTATTGCACTCTATCTCAAACAACAAAATCGGCGAGAAGGTGCCACCTATGTATCTCGCGAAGTAGAATCAGGGATTGTTGGATATCAACTCAAATATTTTGATGATGGCAATGGCGATGTTGACAATGCCGATTGGTTCAGTGTAAAACGATACCGTATTCCTGCCGAACCTGACACACTCAAACCTGTGGGCTATTACAAAAGCGACTATATCGAACTGGTTGATTTGGGGTTGGACGGCCTTGATGCAAAAGACTATTACTTTATCAAAGGTCGTCGATTCGATTTAAGAGGCCAAACGGAAGAGGTATTGCGTCAATATCAAGTACAAATAGAAAGCGGCGTAACGGCCTTTCTACAAAAAATCACTGCCGCAAAAGTTGCCGATGCCATTGGTTCAAAGGCACAAACTGGCATCAAAAAAACACAATCTTATGACGATGGCTCGTTGCCTGCTCGATTGGTATTCGGTTTGGATATGGGATATGTTTTTAAACCCATAGAGCGCAGTGGCAACAAACTCTCCGAAAAAGAGATGATTGAAGAAATTCGCCAACGAGTGGGCTTTGTTTTTAGTGCCGCCGTCGAATATACCGATCTCAATGGCTATCGTTTTCGCGAAGTTGCCGATCAAACAGCCCTTTTGCAGCGCACGTATGACCCCGTAGAAAAGATCATCCTCAAATTGGTCATAGATGCCCTCTTTGATACAGACGGTGATGGAGTGATCACCTCAGACAACATTTCAAATGGCTACACCCGCTTTCGAGAAATTCACCAACAACTCATCGAGCAAGCCCGTGCCAAAAACCAACGTATTGTTTTACCAACCGACAAACTCTTCCAATTGCGTGAAGAATATCAGGCCCTTCATGGACAAGCTTATAAAATACCCAATTAAACGTTTCCAACCTTCTAATACACAGGAATGCGGTTCCCTGTTGTGCCTGTCATCAAGTCAATGACCAGCCAAAAACCCGCCACACCAATTTGCCCCAATATCACACCATAAACCAAATAGCGCGATCGGTTGTAAAGCGTAAGACTCCCAAAGCGCAACATCAAAGACTTCAACACCCACGCCAACAAAAACGGAAACCAAAGGGCATTCATAATCCACGCAGGGCTTACCATATATCCCAAGGGGCTTAACGGCCACCACGTAAAGCGATAAGACAACACCGTCAACAACGCCATTACCCCCGCACCAACACCCGTCCACATCCAACCACCTGCATCGGCCAATGTGGGGTTGCGCAATTTGTTGGCAGCAATGGCCGCAGGAAACTGTGCAAACCCCTGAAAGTATTGCTGGTGTAAATTGGCCGCACCGTGTTGATGCCCCAACCAAATCGTCACCCCCACAGAAACCACCAAACTGCACACCATGGCCAACAACAAGGCCCACACAAAACGCCACTTGCCCACCTTCACCTCATCGGCAATGCGCACCGAATGTGCGGTGGGCACCATCATAAAGGTGAGCAAATCGCCACACCACACCAGCGTAAACCCAATGGCCACCACACCAGCCACACCCAATGCCTCAGAACCAAAAGCCGATAGCGTGAACCCAAGTGGGATCATAGCCGGTACAATGGTGGCCAACCCACCATCGGTTACTGAGCGTGTAAGTGCCACAAATATCACAAAGGCCACCAACACCACAACAGGCGCAATCCATAGCGGAATGCCCGTTTGCCACAACCACCCCACCATCACACTCCAGCCCACCACCAGCCCCCAAAATGCCCGCCGATACGACATCATCTCTTGCTGATCTTCGCCTCCTCCATTGCCCACAACAGCCGCCCAAACGGATTTTAAGTGCTGTCGCCCTGCCCACAAACCAAACACCACCAGCACAATCATTGCCCCCATGCCTTGATGTGCAAATATGGGTGCAACAGGTCCAGAATCGGTCCACTCACCCAACTCTTCTTTGTTGCTAATGCCCAACACACTAAATGCACCAAACAAACAAACCTTAATCAAATAGAAAAACCACAAACTCAAACTCACCCGCGTATTGACCAAATACGCAAACCCCAGCATCAACAAGTTGGTTCGAAACTGTAAATTGACAGCACCACGGAAAAGACTCACACGCGGAATGCCCCCCCCAAAAGCAGGAAATGTTGGAAAATAGTGGTGTATGGCCCCCCAAGACCCAATAATAAAGGGAATGGCAAACCCTGCCCACACCAAAGGATCGCGAAAGAATCTGGGAAACCGCGTTTTATCTACATCCTCCACCATTGCCAGAGGCACTTGCATCACCGGATACGTTAAGCGTTCACGCTCAACCCATTGGCGCCGAAAAATAACCATCAAACACAACACCGACACCCACAGTGCCAAAAAGAAAATGCCCCACGCCAACAAGGGCTGAAACCAAATGGCCCAATCCGCTGTTTCATTTTTGGGCACCCCTTCAAAAAAATGTCTCAGCCCAACTTCACCGTGCGCCACCATCCACGACTTGGTGTGCGGAATGAGAAGCTCCATCCACTGGTTCTCTGCCGAAGCATAATAGTGCGTCCCCGTAATCATCGACAACAAAGGCCCCGTTACACCCCGCGTAGGAATGGCCGTGGCCACCATCATCATCCCAAAAACCAACAGCAATTCACTGCGTCTTAAACCCCAGTCTGGGCGAATTGTTTTCAGTAGAGGATTCACAATCAGCATCCACACCAAAAACACAAAAAATGCAGCCGGTGTTAAACTCGACAACCCCAACCGACTGCCGCGCACCATCATTTCATTATAAGGCGTTGCCGCCGCAATCAACACCACCAAGCCAAGCCCAATCCACAAAGCATAAAGCCGAGGGGCATCCGAAGTCTCTTGTATCATTCACAAACCTTTCGCTAAAATTTCCGCTCGCAAAATAACACACAACCCACGTAAAGCCAACACACAAAAAAAGGGTCTAAAAGAGTATCCACCCCTATCTAGAGTCCGTGCTTATTATATTGTATGCACCTGCCTCAACCTACTGTTTTAAGAAAACATTTTTTATTATAAAATCACCAAAATAACAAAATATTATTTATTAAACACTTAAGCGAACAGTGCACGTCATATAATTTTTCATATTTTAAAATAACTAAGTATTGAAGCAAAATAATTTGTGAGTTTATCGAATCCACTGGCGGTCCAGCAGTCAACTTAAACCCTAATCCAAAAGGTAAGGATGAGTGGGCACAATGCTAATCGCAGACTGCTTTTTATTCAAATGTGCCCAATAAAAGTGCGATGTCTTCACAAGCTATTGTGCTCAACAACTTATTTATCCAAACCAGTAATTAATATTATTTATCAATTCGATGAATATTATAAATTTTGAAAATCCATCTGTATCCGTAAATTTTAAATGTCTCCTGTTTGTCCATGTTTGAGACAACATCCATCACGTATGTCACACCCCAATTTATCCGTTGCAAATTGTGTCATTGTCCCTTATCAATTATCACTTCTTGCACAGTCCCTTATTCACAGCCACTTGGAGTCTGCCATGCCTCTCAATGCCATATCCCCACTCGACAATCGCTACACCAGCCAACTGACCGACCTTGTGCCTCACCTGTCTCATTTTGGCCTCATCTACTACCGCGTGCTCATCGAAATCGAATGGCTCCGTTTTCAGTCCAAACACCCCGACATCACCCACGTGCGTGCATTCACTGCCGAAGAAGACAAAACCCTCCAAAGCTGGTTGGATAACTTTGATGAAAAACAAGCCCAACGCGTTACCGCAATAGAACGCGAAACCAACCACGATGTGAAATCGGTTGAATACTATATCAAAGAACTGCTCGCTCCCACCACAATGGCCGATATCAGTGAGGCTGTTCACTTTGGGTGTACCTCAGAAGATATCAACAATCTCTCACATGCCCTCATGATCAAAAACGCCGTGGAAAAAGTTTGGCGCCCCCAAGCCGAAGCCCTCACCCAAGCCGTTGTTGAACGCGCCCAAGCCACCCGCGACATTGCCATTTTGGCCCATACACATGGCCAACCCGCCACGCCCACCACAATGGGCAAAGAAATGGCTGTGTTTGCTTATCGCTGGCAACGCCAACTCAAACAGCTCAACCACGTCGAATACCTCGGCAAATTTAACGGTGCCACAGGCAACTACAACGCCCACGTGTCGGCCTATCCCAATCTCAATTGGGAAAACATCGCTCGCGAATTCATCGAATCACTCGGCCTCACATTTAACCCACTCACCACACAAATTGATCCACACGACTACATGGCCGAAGTCTTTCACCTCATGATTCGCTTTAATACCATCACCCTCGACTTTTGCCGAGATATGTGGACCTATATTTCCATGGGCTATTTCAAACAAAAGACAGTAGCAGGTGAAGTGGGTTCGTCCACCATGCCCCACAAAGTCAACCCCATCAACTTCGAAAATGCCGAAGCCAACATGGGCATCAGCACCAGCTTGCTCGAACATCTGGCCACCAAACTTCCCGTTTCGCGACTCCAACGTGATTTGTCAGATTCCTCTGCCATTCGCAACATGGGGCCTGCCATTGCACACAGCAGCCTGGCCTTGCAATCGGCACTCAAAGGCTTGGCCAAAACCGAAATTAACGAAGCCCCCATTCAACATCACCTCAACACCGAATGGGCCGTTCTCGGTGAAGCCATTCAAACCGTAATGCGCAAAGCCGGCATCGCCAATCCTTACGAACAAATGAAAACCCTCACCCGAGGCGTACAAATCACCGAACAAGACATACAAGCCTTCATCCAAAAACTAGACATCCCAAAAGAAGACAAAGACTACTTATCAAAACTCACCCCAGCAACCTACATCGGCATCGCTTCACAACTGGTCGATCACGTCTCTTAGCAGTTGACTTTGCCCAAAAGAACACACCTCTCCCTAAAACATCTCCCCGGTGGTGTGGGCCGTTGTGCAGTTGGTGCGGTGGTGGCGGGTGAGTGGTGTGGCGCGTGGAACGCGAGGTGTGATGTGGGAACGGCACGGGCAGGTAAGGGTGGTTTCTGTTAGAAATAAACACTGAGCAAAATTTAAGCCCCACGCAGTGGCACCTTTCTTTTGCCTACTTTTCTTGGGTGTTCAAGAAAAGTAGGTCGCCGAAGGCAAACAATATTAAAAAGTTAAAAACCTAAAATATTATCTCAAAAAGAGCCCCCAATGCCATTCGAATTCAAACCCCTAAAAATCCCCGACGTCATCCTCATCACCGCCAAACAATTCCCCGATGAGCGAGGTTTCTTCATGGAAACCTACAAAAAATCCGACTTCGAAGCCCACGGCATCACGCGCACATTCATTCAAGACAACTACTCTCGCTCTACCTATGGTGTCTTGCGCGGTTTGCACTACCAAAAAGATCCCATGGCCCAAGGCAAACTCGTCTCTGTCATCAAGGGCAAAATATTTGATGTCGCCGTAGACATTCGCCAAGGTTCTCCCTACTTTGGCCAATGGGTTGGCGTTGAACTTTCTGACGAACGCCCCGAACTTCTCTGGGTCCCAGAGGGCTTTGCTCATGGCTTTTGTGTCATGAGTGAAACGGTCGACTTTACCTACAAGTGCAGCGGTGGTGAATATGCCCCAGACACCTATCGGGGCATCGCCTGGAACGACCCAGACTTGGATATTCCTTGGCCCGTAGAAACCCCCAACTTATCAGAACGCGACACACAACTCCCCCCACTCAAAGATGCCGACAACAATTATGTATACAAATCCGAATAGACGAACCTGCGGGTGTGCGAAAGCGCAAGTTCTCGAAGAGAACGCACCGAAGGTGCCCCGCTGCTCACGTAATAGACGAATAGACGAATAGACGAATAGACGAGGATATTTTGATCCGTTGATTCGCAGTTTCGTTAATTCCCTGACTCGTTGATTCGTTGACTCGTCCCCTTTTTAATTTTACATTTTTAATTTTCTTCTTCCTTTCTCAAGGAGCCTTCATGAGCCTGCTGCACTTCTTCCGTAAACCCGCTCTCTCCCCGGCACAAAAACAAACCTTGCTCAAAAATGCCCGGCAAAATGTATCAACCAACATTCAAGACCTTGATACCGAATACTGTTTTAACATCGACGTAAGCACCCCACTCTCTGCCGAACAACAAAATCTACTCGCTTGGCTCTTGAGAGAAACCTTCGAAGCCGATGCATTTTCCAATCAAAGCTTTTTAAAAGGACACGTGCTCGAAGTGGGCCCACGCCTGAACTTTAGCACTGCCTGGTCCACCAACGCCACATCCATTTGTCACGCCTGTGGGCTCACACAAATCACACGCATAGAACGCTCGCGTCGCTACCTCATCAAAGGCACGCTCAGTCCGGCAGAGCAAGAACAGTTCTTGGCTTTGGTTCACGACCGAATGACCGAATGCCCCTATCCAGAACCACTCACAACCTTTGAAACAGGTGTCACCCCAGAGCCCACTTTTGAAATCCCGCTCATTGAAGAAGGTCGTGCCGCCTTAGAACGCATCAACCGCGAAATGGGCTTGGCCTTTGACGATTGGGATATGGACTATTACACCGATCTGTTTCTCGATCAAATCAAACGCAATCCCACCAATGTCGAGTGTTTTGACATTGCCCAGTCCAACAGCGAACACTGCCGCCATTGGTTTTTTAGAGGGCGAATGATCATCGACGGGCAAGAAATGCCCGACCACCTCATTGCCATGGTTCAAAAACCACTCAAGGCCAACCCCAACAACAGCACCATCGCCTTCAAAGACAATTCCAGTGCCATTCGTGGGTACCCCATTCGCACCCTCACTCCCACACAACCCGGAAAACCAGGCGCATTTATACTCACCGACCAAAACTACGACATCATCTTTACCGCAGAGACACACAATTTCCCGTCTGGTGTCGCACCGTTTCCCGGTGCCGAAACGGGTACTGGCGGTCGCATTCGCGACGTGCAAGCCACAGGCCGTGGTGCGCTCGTTGTGGCAGGTACATCGGCCTATTGCGTGGGCAATCTCTACATCCCCGGTTATGATCTTCCCTGGGAAGATCGCACATTCAAATACCCCGAAAATTTGGCCACACCCTTGCAAATCGAAATTGACGCCAGCAACGGGGCCTCAGACTATGGCAACAAATTTGGCGAACCCATGATTCAGGGCTACACACGCTCATTTGGTTTGCGCTTGCCCAATGGCGAACGGCGCGAATACATCAAGCCCATCATGTTTAGTGGTGGCATTGGACAAATGGATGCACGCCACAGCGACAAAGAAAAACCCGAACCCAAAATGCTCGTCACCAAAATTGGTGGTCCCGCCTATCGTATTGGCATGGGCGGTGGTGCCGCATCCAGTATGGTGCAAGGTGAAAACGAAGCCGAACTCGACTTCAATGCCGTACAACGCGGTGATGCCGAAATGGAACAAAAGCTCAACCGCGTCATTCGCGCCTGTGTCGAATTGGGCGATGCCAATCCCATTGTCAGCATTCACGACCAAGGTGCCGGTGGCAACTGCAATGTACTTAAAGAAATTGTTGAACCCGAAGGCGCGCGCATCGACATTCGCTCGGTTATTGTCGGTGACAACACCTTATCGGTGCTCGAAATTTGGGGTGCCGAATTTCAGGAAAACAGCGCCCTACTCGTTCGCCCCGAACACGCCCAATTATTTGATGCCCTCTGCAAACGCGAAAAAATGCTCTACGCATTTGTAGGCGAAGTCACAGGCGATGGCAAAGTGGTCGTTTACGACAGCGAAACAGACACCACCCCCGTCGATTTGGAACTCGACAAAGTCTTAGGTGATATGCCACAAAAAACATTTAAGTTTGATCGTTTCCCCATCCAAACCCAAGCGCTCGCATTACCAAACAATCTCACCGTTGTCGATGCCTTAGATCGCGTTTTGCGTTTGGTCTCCGTGGGCTCCAAACGCTTTTTAACCAACAAAGTAGATCGCAGCGTCACTGGGCTTATTGCCCAACAACAATGCGTGGGCCCTTTACAAATTACAGCCGCCGATGTGGCCGTTATTGCCCAAAGCCATTTCGCCACCACTGGTGCCGCAACCGCCATTGGCGAGCAACCCATTAAAGGCCTCATCGACCCCGCCGCCATGGCCCGTCTTTGTGTGGGTGAAATGCTCACCAACATTGCTTGGGCAAACATCAGTGCCATTGAAGACATCAAATGCTCTGGCAACTGGATGTGGGCCGCCAAATTACCCGGTGAAGGTGCAGCCCTTTACGATGCTGCCCAAGCCTTGGTCGATATTCTACTCGACTTGGGCATGGCCATCGACGGGGGCAAAGACAGCCTGTCCATGGCCGCCATTGCACCAGGAGAAAACGGAAAAGACGAAACCGTTAAAACACCAGGCACACTGGTGGTTTCAGGTTATGTCACTTGCCCAGACATCAACAAAACGGTCACCCCCGACCTCAAGTTGGCAGATTCTGGCAAATTGCTCTATATCGACTTGGGCAATGGCAAACACCGTCTGGGTGGATCATCACTGGCCCATGTCTTTCAACAATTGGGTGATACATCTCCCGATGTTGATAACGTGGCCCAACTCAAACATGCCATAGAAGCATTACAAATCTGCATTGCAAATGGATGGATTTCAGCGGGTCACGACCGCAGCGATGGTGGGCTGATCACCACCTTGCTCGAAATGGCTTTTGCTGGCAATTGTGGCATCCAAATCAATCTCACATCTCAAGCCGATCCCATTTCAACTTTGTTTTCCGAAGAACTCGGTTTGGTCATCGAAGTCGATCCCACACGTGAAGCCGATGTTGTAAACACTTTCCAAAACGCCAATGTGCCCATTGCCACAATTGGACACGTAACATCCGATACGGCCATTCACGTTTCAGTTAATGCCACAACAGTGCTGCAAGCCAATATGACCGACCTGCGCAACACGTGGGAAGCCACCAGTTTCCAACTCGAGCGCCGCCAAACCAATCCAGAATGTGTCGATCAAGAAGAAGAAGGCTTGGTCACCCGCAGCGCACCACCTTATCAACTCACATTCACTCCCACGCCTACATCCAATGAAATACTTTCGGCCAAAGACAAACCCAAAGTCGCCATCATTCGCGAAGAAGGCAGCAATGGTGATCGCGAAATGACGTCTGCCTTTTTTGCCGCAGGCTTTGAACCCTGGGATGTGACCATGTCCGATCTTTTAAATGGCTTGGTCACACTCGATGCATTTCGTGGTGTTGTTTTTGTGGGTGGATTTAGTTATGCCGATGTGCTCGATTCCGCCAAAGGCTGGGCAGGTGTCATTCGTTTCAATGAAAACCTTTGGACACAGTTCAATGCCTTTTACAATCGCCCAGACACCTTTTCACTCGGCGTCTGCAACGGGTGCCAACTTATGGCCTTATTGGGTTGGGTGCCATTTTCTGGCCTTGAAGATACCATTCAGCCCCGTTTCATTCACAATGCTTCAGGTCGTTTTGAATCGCGTTTTTCCACGCTTCAAGTTCAAGAAAGCCCATCCATTATGCTCAAAAATATGGCAGGGTCATCGTTGGGCGTCTGGGTGGCGCACGGTGAAGGCCAAGCCTTTTTTCCCAACAAAGACATTCTCAATCGCGTTCAAAACGAAAACTTGGTGCCCGTCAGTTATGTCGATGACAACAATGCCCCTACCGAATCTTATCCCTTTAACCCCAATGGTTCACCCAATGGCATAGCAGGCCTCTGTTCTCCCGATGGCCGTCACTTGGCCATGATGCCCCACCCCGAACGCGCCTTTCTCAAATGGCAATGGGGATGGATGCCCACCGATTGGAAAAATAACCTGCAAGCTTCTCCTTGGTTGCAAATGTTTCAAAATGCACGCGCCTGGTGTGACACCATCTAAAATGAAAAAAGAAAAGCCCTTCAGAAATCTGATAAATTTCTGAAGGGCTTTTTTAATGGCCATGCCATTCCAATTATTTTTTCTTTTTTAATTCTGCAATCTTAGCCACAAAATCATCAAAATCGTAGCGGTCGCCATTGTTTTTTCCCACATACCGAAACACTTCTTTACCCTTTGGGTCAAGAATCACCAGTGCAGGGTAGTGCACCACTTGACCGTGAAATTTATATCCAAACGGAATATCAAAAGCTTTGGCAAGTCCTGCTTCTGTGTCGCGATAAATAACAGGCAAATCATCTGCAACATTTTCACCAGATTGGTTTTTCTGATCTAACTTAACGCTCCATTCTTTTATCTCTTCGTCTGTATCAGGTTTTAAAAAAACGTGTACGGCTTCTGGCACTTCATTGGCACGCCACGCATAATCAATCGTATGGCGAATACAATAAGGACAAGCCGTCTTTAATAAAAAATGTAATGCAACATACTTCCCCTTGGCATCCGACAATTTAAAAACGCCATCACCATCGGCCTCGTGTACCACAAAATTTGTTTTATCCACACCTTCCATCTTTTTGGCATCTTCTGCCCACACCGTTGTGACACCCCATACCAAAAGCAGCAAACAACCTACCCATATATTTTTCATTCATTCATCTCCAAAAACAATATTGTGATTTATTCAAATGAGAAATCATACTTTCTCCGGCTATGTGAATAAATGAAAATGTAATGTATTTTACACCTCCCGCCAGTCTAACAACTTATCACTCAATACGCTCTGCGCCATTGACCGCCGAGCAAACATAAATCTCAGGCGTGAGTTTTGTCGCCTGAGGGTACTTTTCATTGATTGTAGCCATAAAGCCATCAACAGCATCATCTTCCACCAGATTAACCGTGCAACCACCAAATCCAGCCCCCGTCATCCGTGCCCCCAAAACCCCAGGCACCCCATTGGCAATATCCACCAACAGATCCAACTCCATACCGCTCACTTCATAATCATCGCGCAAGCTCACATGAGATGCATGCATCAATTGTCCAAAGCCAGCCACATCACCTACCTGTAACAATGCCACAGCCTTTTTTGTGCGGTCATTTTCCGTAATGACGTGACGACATCGTTTAAATATCTCTTCCGACAATGCACCTTTATAGGTCTCCAACTGGTCCATAGATACATCGCGCAGTGCTTTAAAATCTTTTCCTGATGCCAATCCCAAATGCCGCACCCCATTCTCACATGCTGACCGACGTTCGTTATAAGCCGAAGTGGTTAACCCCCGTGTCACACCAGAATTACAAATCACAATACGCACACCCTCTTTCGCCAATGGCACCAAATCATAAGACAAGTCACGGCAATCCAAAAACAACGCGTGGCCAGCTTTGCCGTTGGCCGAAATAAACTGATCCATAATGCCACAATTAACACCCACAAATTGATTTTCGGCACGTTGCCCCAACAGCGCCAAATCGGGGCCAGAAAGATCGATATCATTTAACGCCAAAAGCATTTTCCCTACGGCCATCTCTACAGCCGCAGAACTGCTTAACCCTGCTCCCATAGGCACATTGCCCACCACCGCAGCATCAAAACCTTTAAGAGAATGACCCAATTTTTGAAATTCTCTAATCACACCTTTTCCATAATCTGCCCAATGTTTTTTAGCCACCAATTCTTTGTCCAAGGCATATTCTACCAATTCCTTATGCATGCCCGAAAACACACGCACCAACTGATCATTTCGGGCACGCACAGCAATCACCACCCAGCGATCAATCGCAACTGGAAACACAAAACCATCATTATAGTCCGTATGTTCACCAATTAAATTCACGCGACCTGGTGCTTGTACCAAAAACTCAGGTGAACAATCAAAAGCCGATTCAAATGCACTTTGCGCCTGCACAACAATGGGATGCACACTCGCCTCCTTCTCACTTATCAGATAAGTATTTTAAATTTTACTGCCTCTCACCCATTATCCACACATGGCATGACGCAACTCTTCGGCGGTGATATCTGGGTCCGATGGATTAATCAAATTTCCAAAAATATCGGCACCAACCACGTGCTTTCGCAAACCTGGCCCACGCAAAAGAGAGGTGATATGAATTTGCATGTGGTATCCATAATCAACCCCATTGGTTGGCGTTTGCAACAATGCCAATGTATAATGATAAGGCGAATCAAATAAACCATCCAACCCCACCAATACACGTTTCAAAACACTGGCCAATCCCCACCGTTCACGGCCATCCAATTCAACCAAACTGGCCACATGGCGCTTGGGTACAATCATTACATCATAAGGAAATTGTGCCGCGTAAGGCACATAAGCCACCACATCTTCCTGATCAGCGAGAATACGCCGTCCATCATCTCTTTCAACCTGATTGGCATCACATACAAAACATCGGCCGTGATCTTTTTGATATTGTGAAAACATGGCCAATTGGGGTTTGATAATCAGATCCGGAATTTCGCCATAGGCATACACTTGTCCATGTGGGTGAGGTTGTGAATTGCCCATCACCGTGCCTCTGTTTTCAAAAATCAACGGATACACAATCTCTATCTGTTTACCCAACCGATCATAAATATCTGCCCAAGCATCCACCACTTTCACAATGGCATCTACCGACAGCGTAGACAACCTTTGTGAATGATTGGGGCCATAAACCACCACCTCACACACACCGCGCGATGTTCGTGAGGCATACGGGCCATTTTGTGAAGAAGCTTCATATGCATCCAAAACCAATGATGAAAAATCATTGGCAAATGTCCAAACCCCTTCATACTTTGGGTTCACATCTCCCGTAACACGCGTATTGGTGGGGCACAAATAACACTCAGGTTCATAAGTTACATCCCCCCCAGTCTCCATCGCTTGGGTTTCCCCACGCCATGGTCTATTACCCCGATGGGCCGCAATATTCACCCATCGATTCCAAAATGGGTTAAACCGCTCTTCTTGAACAACACGATATCCTTGCGGATGTAAACGATGCCAATGCCATGCCGATTCCAATGTCTCTAATAGCGTTTCTTTCGTTTTCCATCCCAACTCTTGTGCAATTTTATCGGCATTGGCAATCAGTGTCGCAGGATCCCCACTTCTGCGCTGTCCAGAAATTTCAGGAATGGCATGCCCCGTCACCTCTCTGGCCGCTTCAATAATTTCTCTGACCCCAAACCCTTTGCTCGACCCCAAATTATAGGTCATGGAAGGTGCACCGGATATTAATTTATCCAAACACAAAACATGGGCATCGGCCAATTCGGGCACAGAAATATAATCTCTAACCGCCGTGCCATCAGGCGTGTCATAATCGTTTCCAAAAACTGTAATGTGGGGCCTTTGCCCCAATGCCACTTGTAAAACAATCGGAATCAAATGTGTTTCAGGATCGTGATCTTCACCAATCAACCGAGAACGATCTGCACCTGCTGCATTAAAATAACGCAAAGCAGCAAACCGACGCCCCGAACGGATCAACAAACGTTCATCCATCACCTTGGTGATACCATATACATTGGTCGGAATTTTTAAATGCGCAACATCATCACCACCCAATGCAAGCAAATCATTTTGTTCGGCAACCTCTTTTGTATACCAATTTAACAGTGTTTCAAAATCCACCGAAGCGGGCATCAACTGACTCTGATCAAACCCACCAGAAGACAAAAGCATATCCTGATAATTTTCTTTGAGAGGAATATGCTTTGAGGCAGGTTCACCATAGGTCGCAGCCGTTGAAGATTTAACAATTGGCACATCACCCGATACAGCAACAAGATTTCGAAAAGCAATCACATTGTTGTCAAAATAAAATCTCGGTTTCTGTTGAGATTCACCCACCAAGCTTTTGGCTGCAAAATCAATAATTCCCACAAAGGAATGACGGTTAAAAACCTCAGATAATGCAGGCAAATCCAACAAACTCACTTTTTCAAAACAAAATTGTCCTGGGCCATAAACCCGTTCAAACAATGTCAATACCTCTTTGTGCCCTGTAGACAAGTCGTCTAAAACCACAACGCGTCGATTGTCTTCTAACAGTCGGCGTGCCGTATGGCTACCAATATATCCTGCCCCACCCGTAATCAAAATCGCATCCGTCATACCACACCCTTTTTCTAATAAACAATGAAACAGACCTATCTTCTTACCCTGGCATCATCTGCAAAAAGATGTCCCTACCGAAAACCACCTATTCATCCATTTTCATTTGAATAGGAAGCAATACCGTAAATGTTGTGCCTTCTCCCAGTTTGCTAAAAACGCGAATTTCTCCATGATGATCTTCTATAATTTGATAGCAAATTGACAACCCCAGCCCAGTTCCCACGCCGACCCCTTTGGTCGTAAAACCAGGGTCAAAAATGCGAGAAATATTTTCTTTTGATATGCCTCGCCCATTATCAACAATATCTATTTCAACCATTTCCCCAACCTTGCGTGTGCGAATCGTGATCTGCCCTTTACCCTCTATGGCCTGAGCCGCATTGACCAATAAGTTGAGAAATACTTGATTCACACGTGAAAAATAAACATCCGTGCTGTCAACCTCAGACATTATGGTCAAATCATACGGATCATGTTTATATGTGCTGTCCATATAAACGGGTTTTATCTCTTGGGCATTAACCGTTCCCCAAATGCACCACATAAGAATCATCCACCCGCCCAAACGCAGAAGACACCCTATTGTTCTTTCCAAAACACACCTCACACAAGCCAGGTAAAACACCCACTATTATCCACAGAGACCCAAAAAACATGTCCATTGCAATGGCCAATCATACCATAAGATAGGTACATTTACTGCTTTTGCAATAGCTTCCAATGCCCCAATTACACAGGTAGGTTATAAAATATAAAACCTTTCATGATCTCCATGACAAGTAATCTCTATGCATTCAAAAGCATGTCTAACCCCATCTTCCCCCAAAAGGTGTAGATGTCACTCAAGCCCAGTCAAACACGACACAACCATAGGCGCCCACAACCAAAAAACTGACCTTAAATCCCTTGACATATGCTACAAAAGTACTTATGTTTTTTGAACATAAGATGAATAGCGGCGTTAGGCCGCTGTTTTTATATTCCAATCTATCCCGAGGTTCTATTTCTCTGTTATTGAGGAATCGAGTTTCGGGATAGGTTTTTAATATTAACCTTGTAGGGAAACATATGGATCGTGTCTATTTAACCAAAGAAGGTTACGAAAAAATTCGTAGCGAATTGATTCGTTTGCAAACGGAAGACCGCCCAAATGTCATCGCGGCCATCAAAAAAGCCCGTGAATTTGGCGACTTAAGCGAAAATGCCGAGTATCATGCAGCAAAAGAAAGACAAGCATTTTTAGAAAATAAAATTGCAGGTCTTCAGACCAAACTTACCAATTCGGAAATCATTGACGAAAGCCTCATCCCCAAAGACAAAGCCTATTTGGGAGCTACGGTAAAGCTCAAAGACCAAAAAACAGGAAATGAGATCCAATATAAGTTGGTCAGTACCGATGAGGCCGATATTTCAGAAAACAAAATATCTACTGCCTCACCCATTGGCAAAGCACTTTTGGGCAAAGCAGTTTCAGATGTGGTTGAAATCAAAGTACCAGTTGGTCTTCTGACTTACGAAATTCTCGAAATTTCACGCGACTAAAGCTTTTTATTATCAATTAAAAAAGGCGACGCATTTTTGCGTCGCCTTTTTTAATTGCCATCAACCAATCGAATCAGCACCTCGCAATGCGGGGTGTGTGGAAACATATCTACCAACTGTCCATAATCTACCCGATAACCTGCCTCCGAGAGCACTTTGAGGTCTCGTCCCAAAGCCTGTGGATTACAAGAAACATATACTATTTTTCGAGGACGCAACCCGATCAATGCCTGCAAGGCCTTTGGATGCATTCCCACCCTTGGCGGATCGGTAACTACCAAATCAAAGCGTTCGGTTTGCTCCGCCAATTGCCCCAACAGATCTTCTACTTGCCCAGCCATAAAAGCACAATTAGAGATTCCATTTTGAGCACTGTTTTGAATGGCATCTTGGATGGATGCGTCTGATACTTCAATACCCAAAACCTGCTGAACACGTTCTGCCAAGAAAAAGGATATGCCCCCCATACCACAATACAAATCCAAAACCCGGTCCTGTGGTTGAGGGTTTGCCAAATCAACAACTCTTTGATAAAGTTTTTCCGCCTGATGGGTATTGGTCTGAAAAAAAGAACTGGGTGAAATTTCAAATGTAAATGTGCCCAATGTTTCAAAAATGTGATCCCGACTCGCCAAAGACACCTCTTCATCTCCAAAAGCAACCTGCGCTTTTCGCCGATTGATGCTATGGATCACACATTTAACCTGCGGAAAAGTGTCTTGGAGCCCAAGAGACAATGCCTCTGCATCAGCAAAGTCTTCACCAGAGGTGGTCAATATAACCATGGTTTCATCGGTATTTTTGCCTTCACGAATGGTTAAAAAACGCAACAAACCCTGATGGTGTTTGAGGTGGTAAACCGACAATTCACGATCACGCAAAAATTCTCGCACATAAGAGACTATGTCATTCGACAATTCAGATTGCAAATAACAGGCTTTCAGGTCAAATACATGATCAAAACGTCCGGGTATATGCAATCCCAAATCCATACCACCGTCTTGGGAGATCCCAAAAGAAAATTCCATTTTATTGCGATAAAAAAAAGGGGTCTCCATAACCAATGGTTCTTCTAATTTGACATCAATACCCGACGTAGCCAAACAGTGTTGAACCAACTGCAGCTTAATCTCCACCTGATCCACATAATTTACATCTTGCCAGACACATCCACCACAGGTTCCAAAGTGCTCACAACGGGCTTCTGTGCGTTTTTTTTCTGCATCTAACAACTCAGTTTTACGAATCTCTACTTCCCGCTGTCGGTTGCGAACCTTTCGGATATACCCTCGAATCAAATCTCCAGGAATGGCACCACGCACTTTCACAGTATAATCAGACCACAAACCGATGCCTTGTCCCTTCTCATCTATATGAGTAATTTTTACATCAACAACTTCCCCACGACGTGGTTTTGCCATAGTATCCTCACAAAAAAGGGCAAACTGAATAACATCAGTTTGCCCTTCTAATTTTGGTTCACACAAAGTGCTATGCGTCTTATTTCTCTTCTGCCGCATCACTTGCTGGTGCTTCAACACGCGCTTCTTCACCAACGAGTTGGATCATACAAAGTTCTGTACTGTCACCGCGTCGAGGGCCAATTTTCAAAATGCGTGTATACCCACCCGACCGATCAGAAAAAGATGGGCCAATTTCATCACACAACTTTGACACAATTACTTTGTTGCGAATACGACGCAAAATTTGGCGTCGAGCGGCCAAATCGCCACGCTTAGCAAATGTAATCAACCGCTCAGCAACACCACGCAATTCCTTTGCTTTGGGCAATGTGGTGCGAATGGTACCATGCTCAAATAAGGACGTTGCCATATTATTAAGCATTGCACGCTTGTGGCTTGCTGTGCGCCCGAGTTTACGTCCTTTTTGTCCGTGCCTCATAATATCTTCCTAACCTCACTAAAATTCGTCTTCCAAAACCGCCATCTGTTCGGCATTTGCAGCAACATCGCTGTAGCTGTCAATGTCCATGCCAAAAGAAAGACCGAGCGTTTCGAGAATAGCATTGAGTTCATTGAGTGACTTACGCCCAAAGTTACGGAATTTGAGCATTTCTGTTTCTGGTTTTTGTACCAAATCTTCAAGGGTGTTAATATTGGCCGCTTTCAAACAATTTGCCGAACGAACCGATAATTCCAACTCGTCAACTTGCATTTTTAACAAGTTTGCAATGCGACGGGTTTCTTCATCAACCACCTCTGTTGGCTCTTCTTCGGGCTCATCTTCAAAGTTAATAAAGAGCTCTAAGTGATCCTTCAAAATTTTGGCAGCATGAGAAACCGCATCATCGGGTCTAACAACCCCATTTGTCCAAATCTCCATTGCGAGTTTATCATAGTCTGTTTGCTGGCCAACGCGCGCATTGTCAACTTCGTAATGCACTTTACGAACAGGTGAAAATGCTGTGTCCAAAGCAATTGTGCCCATGGGTTGATCTGCACCCTTGTTTTGATCGGCCAAAACAAAACCACGACCTTTCCCAATCGTCAACTCCATATCAAGCACACCATCTTTATCTAAGGTGGCAATATGCAATTCTGGGTTCATGACTTCCACATCGGCATCTACTTGCAGATCAGCCGCAGTCAAAGTGCCAGCACCTTCTTTTTTGATATGGATGACTTTGTCGTCGTCGGAGTGTACGCGCACACAAACTTCTTTAAGATTTAATATAATTTCAGTTACGTCTTCAACAACCCCATCAATCACTGTAAATTCGTGTTGCACACCTTCGATTTTGGCTGCTTTTACAGCAGATCCTTCAATCGAAGACAACAACACACGACGAAGTGCATTCCCTATGGTCGTTCCAAAACCACGCTCAAGTGGTTGAACCGTAAACTTCCCATATTCATGAGTGAGGGTATCTTCATCAATTTGTACAGATCGGGGCATCTGGAAATTTTTCAATTTCATAAAACAGACTCCTTGTGCATTATGCTGGTTGCACAACGTGTATCGAAAGCGAATTATTTAGAGTAAAGTTCGACGATAAGTTGTTCTTCAACTGGCGTTGGGATATCATCGCGTTGCGGATATTCCAAGATCGAACCACTCAAATTGGCCTTATCTACCGACAACCAAGCGGCTTGACGGCCATCGCCAACACGTCTGAGCGCATCGTGAATAAGAGGAATCTGACGACTTTTTTCGCGAATCTGAACGGTCTCCCCAGGAGATACTTGAAAGGAGGGAATATCAACAAGTTGACCATTAACCGTTACATGGCGATGGCGCACCAACTGCCGAGCAGCCTTGCGTGATGGCGCAAAACCCAACCGGTACAAAATATTGTCTAACCGGCATTCCAACAGTTGTAAGAGGACTTCGCCCGTAACACCTTTGCGACGCGCTGCATTGGTATAATAGGTGCGAAATTGATTTTCTAAAACGCCATAAATGCGCTTGGTTTTTTGTTTTTCACGTAACTGCAAAGCGTATTCTGAGGGTTTCCGGCGCATATTTTGCCCGTGCATCCCAGGTGCATAACTACGACGGTCAAATGCACATTTGTCAGAATGACACCGCGCGCCCTTCAGGAATAATTTCATACCTTCACGACGGCATAATTTACAGTTGGCTTCCGTATACCTCGCCATTCAGATCTTCTCCTCGGTTCAGTCAATTTGCAAAAAGTTATACGCGACGCCGTTTTGGCGGGCGACAACCATTGTGCGGAATAGGGGTCACATCTTTAATTGCAGAAATTTCTAAGCCCGCACCTTGTAGTGAACGGACTGCGGCCTCACGCCCCACGCCTGGGCCTTTAACCCAAACTTCTACGCGGCGCAACCCCATCGACATCGCCACACGAGCAGCATCAGTGGCCGCCATTTGTGCAGCATATGGGGTACTCTTTTTAGAGCCTTTAAAACCTACTTTTCCCGTTGATGACCACGAAATAACTTCACCTTCGCGATCGGTTAGGGTAACAATCGTATTATTAAAACTGGCATTGACATGCGCAACGCCGTTGGCATCGACACGTTTTGTACGACGCTTTGTTCCTGTTCTTGGTGGCAACCGACTCCTCCTTGTGCGCTAAAACCTAAAGGTTTAGCCCTTTTTTCGACCTATTTGGCCTTTCTTTGGCCCTTTTCGAGTGCGAGCATTGGTACGCGTACGCTGTCCACGAACCGGTAAACCTCTTCGCCAGCGAAGCCCTCGATAACACCCAATATCCATCAATCGCTTAATATTCATAGCGGTTTCGCTACGTAAGTTACCTTCAACTTTATAACCGCCTTCAATCACCGAACGCAACTTGGCCACATCGTCTTCGGACAAAGATGAAACACGCGTTTCTGGTGAAATTTGTGCTTGTGACAAAATTTTACGCGACGAGCTTGGCCCTATGCCAAAAATGTAAGTCAACGCCACGACAACACGTTTTTCTCTTGGAATATCGACACCAGCAATTCGTGCCATTCATTTACCCCTAAAATTGATGAAAAGTTTTCAATTAACCTTGGCGTTGCTTGTGACGCGGATTGATTTTGCAAATAACACGAACAACTCCACGACGCCGAATGACTTTACAATGATTACAGCGTTTACGAACAGAAGACTGCACTTTCATGATAACACTCCCTTAAGTGACGCCTAACCGCGACGACCTTTGATTCGACCTTTTTTCATAAATCCATCATAGTGGCGCATCAGCAAATGAGATTCAACTTGTTGCAATGTGTCCAATGCCACACCAACCATAATGAGCAAGCCCGTTCCACCAAAAACTTGTTCTAAACCAGGATGCACACCCAAATAGTTGATGACAAAAAATGGTGCCACTGCAATTGCTGCCAAAAATACAGAACCCGGTAAATTGATACGGGTTAAGACATGATCTATATATTCCGCTGTTTTCTTACCCGGGCGCACACCAGGGATAAAACCACCCTGACGTTTCATATTGTCGGCCAAATCAATCGGGTTAAAAACAATTGCCGTATAAAAATAAGCAAAGAATATAACCAAAATGCTGTAAATACTCCAGTATGGAAATGATTGCCAAGTCATACTGGGTGAAAACGAAGCTGCCAAATTTTGCATAAACTCATTCCCTGGCGCAAACCCTGCTAACGTGGCCGGTAAAAACATAATGGCCTGTGCAAAAATAATGGGCATCACACCCGAAGTGTTAACTTTTAATGGGATGTGGGTACTTTGCCCACCATAAACGCGCCGTCCAACAACGCGTTTGGCATATTGAACGGGGATTTTCCTCGAACCTTGTGTGATCAGTACAACCAATCCCGTAACAATGACAATGAGAATAACCACAAGCAATTCTAATAAAATGCTTTTGTCATTTGTAACAAAATCCAAATATTCCATCCGCACCACATAAGGCAGTGCTGCAATAATACCAATAAAAATGATCAGAGACATTCCGTTACCAATACCATGCGAGTCAATCTGTTCGCCCAACCACATAATGAACACAGTACCCGCAGTAATGGTCAACACTGTCAACAACCGAAATCCCCACCCATGATACAAAACGACATGAGAACCTGTTTCTGGAGATTGGAGACTTTCCAAGAAGAAACTAACACCCAGCGACTGCGCAGCAGCAAGTGCCACGGTGCCATATCGGGTAAACTGCATAATCTTCTTGCGACCGGCTTCGCCCTCTTTTTGCAATTTTTGTAGGGTTGGTACCACGGCACCCATTAATTGTAAAATAATGGACGCACTGATATAGGGCATGATACCCAATGCAAACACAGTTGCACGCGTAAAAGCCCCACCTACAAACATGTCATAAAGGCCGAATAAACTGTTTCCGGCCCCAGCAAAAAACTCCGTCAGCGCAACCCGATCAATACCAGGAATAGGTATTTGACCGCCTAAGCGATAGATTGCCAAAATGCCCAAAGTGAACAACACTTTATTACGCAATTCTGGTATCTTAAAAATACTCTTAATACTTTCGAGCAACGTCTCCTCCCGCCAACCAAGTGCCTTAGTCGTCTTCTCCATCAGGGCCTATAGCTACTGTAACCACTTGGCCACCAGCCTTAACGATTTTCTCTGTTGCAGACGCCGAAACGGCCTGCACCTTAACTTGTAATGCTTGTGTCACATCACCCCGACCCAATATTTTCACTGGACGGTTTTTTGAAGATATAAGCCCAGCTTTTTTGAGAATTGACGGTGTAATTTCACCCGAAAGTTCTTTGCGTGCCAAATCACCGAGATTGACAACCTGATAAACAGTACCAAATGGGTTGTTAAAACCCACTTTAGGTAAGCGTTGTTGCAAAGGCATTTGCCCACCCTCAAACCAAGCATGGTGTTTTGCACCTGAGCGTGCTTTTTGCCCTTTATGCCCTTTACCTGCTGTTTTTCCTTGTCCAGAGCCAACCCCAATACCCAAACGCTTGCTCTTTTTGACAGCTCCCTTAGGTGGAGCCAATTGACCCAATTTCATTTTTAATACCCCAAAACCAGTTTTTAGGATGCTTCCTCAACATGAACTAAGTGAGATACAACATTGATCATTCCGCGAATCTCTGGTGTATCTTTTTGCTCTACAGAGTGCCGAATGCGGCGTATGCCCAAAGCTTCTAATGTTTGTGCTTGTTTTTTTGGGCGCTTAATAGCACTTCGTGTCTGCGTAATTCGCAAGGTACCTGCCATAAGTCATTATCCTCGTGCTGGAATCAAATCTTTCTCATCAAGGCCGCGAAGCTGTGCAACATTTTTTGCATCACGCAGGTTCATCAACCCAATCAATGTAGCCTTCACAGCATTTTGCGGATTCTGCGCCCCCAATGACTTTGTCAAGACATTGTGAACCCCCGCCAGCTCTAATACCGCCCGAACACCACCACCAGCAATAATACCAGTACCGGGTGCGGCGGGTTTTAGCAAAACGCGCGCAGCACCAAAACGGCCGATAATATCGTGGGGCAATGTCCCATCAACAACTGGCACCCGCACCAAATTCTTTTTGGCATCGTCCGTTGCTTTACGGATCGCTTCGGAAACTTCGCCTGCTTTTCCGGTGCCTACACCAACAACATTGTTCTTGTCACCGACAACAACCAATGCGTTAAAAGCAAAGCGTCTACCACCTTTGCGCACATGAGATACGCGCTTGATGCTGTTGTTGATCACAATTTCTGTTAAATCAAGTCCAGTTGGATCGATTCTGGCCAACGTGTACTCCTTTTTAAAGTTGCAAACCGCCCTCACGGGCACCTTCTGCCAATGCTTTCACCCGACCGTGATAAAGGTATCCACCACGATCAAAAACTGCCTGAGCAATACCCGCTTCTTTTGCTTTCGCGGCCAGTGCTTTACCCACTTCTCGGCTCTTGTCACACTTGCTACCCAAATTTTGCAAAACATCCCGCAAATCTTTGGAATTAGATGATACACCCAATAACGCTTGCCCTGTTGCATCATCTATCAAATGAGCATGAATGTGTTTCAAGCTGCGAAAAACCGCCAAGCGAGGGCGCACCGCAGTGCCATTTACCTTGTTTCTTATGCGCAATTTTCGACGTGTGCGCATCGCACGTTTTTTCGAATCATTATTCGCCATGGAGCTTATCCTAACAATTACGCAGCAGTCTTACCAGCTTTACGCCGCACATGTTCATCAATATACCGAATGCCTTTGCCTTTGTAGGGCTCAGGAGGACGGATGCCTCTAATATTAGCGGCAGTGCGCCCCACAAGTTCTTTATCTGCACCAGAAACCTTCACCAAAGCCTGAGCACTTTCAATACCTGCTGGCGCCCCCTCTACACTAAACACAATGCCTTCGGGCGCTTCAACCACAACAGGATGACTAAAACCCAAACTCATATCTAAGTTTTTGCCCTTTATCTCAGCGCGATATCCAACACCAACAACAACCAAGCCTCTATCAAAGCCTTCTGATACGCCAGTGATGGCATTGACCAACAATGCACGGGTCAGGCCCCACAAAGCACGTTGCTTGCGATCTTTGGGGTTTTGAACAGTAACGGTCAACTCACCACCGTCTTGTCCAATCCTTACTTCCTTGTTCAAAGGTACTTCTAAGTTGCCCTTAGGACCTTTTACTTGCGCCAAATCTGGGCCAAGCTTAACATCAACACCGCTGGGCACCGAGATGGGGTTTTTTCCAACTCGCGACACGTTATGACTCCTTCGTTTACCAAACGCTACAGATTAATTCGCCACCAACACCAGCTTTACGTGCGTCGGTACCTGTTATAATACCCTTAGATGTCGAAAGAATGGCAACACCCAAGCCGTTGAGAACGCGTGGAATATCATCTTTTCCCACATAATTGCGCAACCCAGGTCGACTTTCACGTTGCACACCTTGAATGGCACATTGTTCTTCAGAGTTATATTTCAGATAAAGCCGCAAATATCCCTGACGATTGTCATCAACATATGCATAATTATGAATAAAGCCACCATCTTTTAAGATTCGTGCAATTTCCCGTTTGATCTTTGAACTTGGGATATCAACTTTTCGATGGCCAGCCTTGCATGCGTTTCGCACGCGTGTGAGCAAATCCGCAATAGGATCAGTCATCATGATACGTATATCCTCCTACCAACTGGCCTTAGTGACGCCAGGGATTTCCCCAGCCAATGCCAAATCTCTAAAACAAATACGACACACACCAAATTTGCGCAAAAACGCTCTGGGTCGCCCACATCGGTGACACCGATTGTATTGACGAACTGAAAATTTTTGTTTGCGTTTGGCTTTGGCGATCATTGATTTTTTTGCCATGAGATACAAACACCCTTTCTCACGCGGCTTCAGAAGCCTGATTCTGATTTTGGAAAGGCATCCCCAAACGGGTCAAAAGCTCAAGAGCCTCTTCGTCTGATTGGGCCGTCGTTACAAATGTGATATCCATCCCTCTGATTTTATCGATTTTATCGTAATCAATCTCGGGAAAGATGATTTGCTCGCGAATTCCTAATGTATAATTCCCACGGCCATCAAAAGAACGGGTTGAAAGGCCTCGGAAATCTCGAATACGCGGCGTTGAAAAATTAAAAAAACGATCTATAAATTCATACATTCTGTCACGTCGAAGGGTTACCATACAACCAATGGGCATTCCTTGGCGAAGTTTAAAATTCGACACGGCTTTTTTGGCACGTCGAATGGAGGGTTTTTGACCCGTAATGGCCGTCAAATCTTCCACTGCCCCTTCAATGGCTTTGGAATTTTGCACGGCTTCACCAACACCCATGTTGATAACAACCTTCTCCAAGCGAGGAATCTGCATCGCGCTTTTATAAGCGAAACGCTCCATCAGCTGAGGTGCTACCTCTTTTTCGTAAAATTCTTGTAATCTAACAGCCATATTCCCCTCGAGAAACTTAAACAGCGTTTGGAATCTGTTCGCCACTTTTCACTGAAATGCGCACACGAGAACCATCACCAAGTTGTTGACCACGAACGCGCGTGCGTTCATCTGTCTGTGGGTCAATCAACATCAATTTAGACAGGTGCAAAGGTGCTTCTTTTTCAATGATGCCCCCTTGCTGGTTATTTTGATTTGGGCGCGTATGGCGCTTGACATTGTTAACACCTTCAACCAAAGCTCTTTGTTTGTCAGGAAAAACCCGCAAAACTTTGCCACGCTGTCCAGCATTAACACCACTGATTACTTCTACTTGATCACCTGTTCGAATTCTGGCTTTCACAATATCAAACCTTTCGTCAAATTACCTCAGGTGCCAGAGATACGATACGCATAAATTGTTTTTCTCGCAATTCGCGTGCAACTGGCCCAAAGATTCGCGTCCCACGGGGTTCACCATCTGGGGTAACCAAAACAGCAGCATTGTCGTCAAACCGAATATAAGAACCATCAGGTCTGCGCACTTCTTTTTTGGTTCTAACCACCACAGCACGAGCAACGTCGCCTTTTTTAACGGCACTATTGGGTTGAGCGTCTTTTACTGCCACAACAATGGTATCACCAAGTCTTGCATATCTCTTCTTGGAACCTCCCAAGACACGAAAACACATAACTTTGCGTGCACCAGAATTGTCGGCACAAGTTAATACAGAATATTCTTGAATCATGATTTCACCACGTTCCTATTGTGCTTTTTTGACAATTTCAGAAAGACGCCAACATTTGGTTTTACTCAAAGGGCGTGTCTCAGTCACCATGACCGTATCACCGATTCTGGCTTCGTTATTTTCATCATGAGCTGCCAACTTAGAACTGCGTTGAACAACTTTTCCATAAAGCGGATGTGGAACCCGCCGACTGATTTTGACAATAATCGTTTTGTTCGACTTGTCGCTCACCACTAGTCCAATCCGCGTTTTTTTGCGACCGCGAGTTTGCGCTTCGGCCATACTGGTTCATCTCCTTAGATCACAACTTTAAATCGACGCTCAAATTTTATTGTTGCTCGCGCAAGATCGTTTTCAAACGAGCCAGTTCACGTCGCGTTTCTCTGACCAAAAGTGGGTTTTCCAACTGACGGGTGGTCAGCTGAATACGCATGTTGGCCAATTCTGCTTCTTGTTCTTGAATTTTTTCCCGAATATCACCGGGGCTTAAATCTCTAATTTCACTGGGTTTCATTCTTCATGACTCCGTTCAACAAACCGCACTTTAATCGGCAACTTTCGACCAGCCAATTGGATGGCACGTTGTGCACTTTCGCGCGGTACGCCTTCAATTTCAAACATAATACGTGCAGGCTTCACAACCGAAACCCAATATTCAGGATTGCCTTTGCCTTTACCCATGCGGGTTTCAGCAGGTTTGATGGTGATGGGTTTATCTGGAAAGATACGAATCCAAACCTTACCACCGCGCCCAAGTGAACGGCTAATGGCCACGCGAGCAGCTTCTATTTGCCGGCTGGTAATCCATCCAGCCTCCACAGCTTGCATCCCAAACTCACCAAAAGCAATATATGCCCCACCTTTGGTCATTCCTGTACGGCGCCCACGTTGTTGTTTGCGCCACTTTACGCGTTTTGGCATTAACATAAAAAATTACTCCCTATCCCCAAAAACTCTAATTTTGCTGTGGGTTTACAGCTTCTTTGCCCATTTTTTCACCGTGGCAGATCCATACCTTAACTCCTACTGCACCTGAAGTCGTAAATGCCGTAGCTTGTGCATATTCAATGTCTGCACGTAAAGTATGAAGAGGAACCCGACCAGCAGGCTCCGATTTTTCAACACGCGACATTTCGGCACCACCCAATCGGCCACTGCACACGATCTTAATGCCTTCTGCGCCCATCCGAACCGCTGACGCAACTGACTTTTTCATGGCGCGTCGAAACGAAACACGAGATTCTAGTTGGCGTGCGATGTTGTCGGCAACCAACTGAGCATTGAGTTCAGGACGTTTAATTTCATTAATGTTGATATAGATTTCTTTACCTGTCAGGTGCTTTAATTCGTCCCGCAACTTATCAACTTCAGTGCCTTTGCGCCCAATCACAATACCAGGACGTGCGGTATTAATGGTAATTGTCACGCGCTTAGGGGCACGCTCAATTTCAACCAAAGCCACACTGGCTCGTTGTAAACGGCTTTTCACATAACGCCGCAACATTAAATCTTCTTGCAATAACTTTGGAAATTCTCGACCGGCAAACCAACGAGAGTTCCAATCTTTTACGATGCCTAATCTTATCCCGGTGGGATGTGTTTTTTGGCCCAAAGGAGCACTCCTAATCGGTTAATAATTACTCGTCGTTGGCGACAACCAACGTAATGTGGCTATATCGTTTTCGAATGACACCCGCCGAACCTCTTGGCTGCGGACGCATTCTTTTCATACCAATACCACCATCGACAAATGCTTCTTTTACATACAATTCTTCTTCACGCACAGTTACCTCTTCTTGGTTGACGGCATTTGCAACCGCCGACCGCAAGGTTCGCTCGACCAGGCGAGCTGCCTTTTTCGGCGTAAACTGCAAAATATTCATTGCCTCTCCGATTCCTTTACCTCGAACCAGATCAACCACTTGCCGTGCTTTGCGAGGCGAAACTTTGGTGTAACGCAATACAGCCTTGGCTTCCATGTGTGACTCGTCCTTATTTAATATCCAGATTATCTTAAGCTCGTTGCCCGTTCTGACGATTGACCACGCTGCCCACGATAGGTGCGGGTTGGTGCAAATTCACCCAATTTATGACCTACCATATTTTCGGTAATATAAACGGGAATGAATTTATTGCCGTTGTGTACGGCTAAAGTATGACCAACAAAATCTGGGGCAATTGTAGAGCGTCGTGCCCAAGTTTGGATCACGCGCTTATTCCCACCTTTGTTCATTTGTTCGATCTTTTTCTGCAAGCTGGCCTCAATAAAAGGGCCCTTTTTGACAGAACGTGCCATAGAGCATCAACTCCTAATTATTTTTTACGACGTTCTACAATCATTCGATTAGATTTCTTATTTTTCTTACGTGTTTTATAACCTTTGGTTGGCTTTCCCCAAGGTGTCACTGGATGACCACCACCAGAGGAACGACCTTCACCACCACCATGTGGGTGATCAATGGGGTTCATGGCAACACCACGAACCTTAGGCCGACGCCCTTTCCAACGACTGCGCCCTGCTTTGCCCAGAACAACATTTTCATGTTCAAGGTTGCCCACTTGACCCAAGGTTGCATAACAAACCAAAGGAACCAAACGACGTTCACCCGAAGGCAATTGGAGGGTTGCGAAACGACCATCTTTGGCCATCAACTGAATTTCAACACCCGCAGAACGACCCAATTGCCCCCCCTTGCCGGGTTGCAATTCAACATTGTGGATCGTGCTACCCAAAGGCATGTTCTCTAAAGGCAACGCATTGCCTACTCGTATGGGTGCTTGAGGACCTGCAACAAGCTGATCGCCTACTTGAAGACCATTGGGGCTCAAGATATAACGTTTTTCACCATCTGCATAATGCAACAATGCGATCCGCGCCGAACGGTTTGGATCATATTCAATGCTGTTGACGACAGCTGGAACAGAGAGTTTGTTGCGCTTAAAATCGATACGACGATAAGCCCGTTTGTGACCACCGCCAATGTGCCGACTCGTGATACGCCCTCTGCTGTTTCGTCCACCCGTTTTTTTGAGCGGTTCAAGCAATGATTTTTCTGGCGTTGTTTTGGTAATCTCGACAAATGATGAAACCGTTTTAAAACGCAGTGTCGGGGTTACTGGGCGAAATTTTTTGACCGGCATATTAATTATCCTTCAAAAAAGTCGATGTTATGACCTTGTGCAAGTGTTACGACAGCTTTTTTCCAGTTAGACCGACGCCCTTGGAAACGACCCAGTCGTTTGAGTTTGCCGTGCATGTTAGATGTATTTACTTTAACCACATCAACATCAAACATGGACTCTACTGCGCGACGAATATCAATCTTATTGGCACTTGAGAGCACTTCAAAAATATACTTCCCGTGCTTTTCTTGTAAAGCTGACGCACGTTCCGTAATCATTGGGCGTCGAATAATCGAATGGTGATTTGTCATGCCGCCCCCCACAAAGACTGAATACGATCAAGCGCACCTTGAGTCAAAATCAAAGCATCTGCTTGAACAACATCATAAGTTGAAACTTGAGAAATTGGCAAGATAGAAAGCCGAGAAATGTTCTGACAAGATCTGACCACATTATCAGACTTTTCAGCTGTCAACAACAATGTTTTCTGATCTTGAACTTTTAAATGCTGCGTCATTTGAGCCATGCGTTTTGTCTTTGGAGCTTCCAAATCAAAATCTTCCAAAACCCGCAAAGCCTCATCTTTTACCTTTTGAGAAAATGCAGAACGAATGGCCAAACTCTTAACCTTCTTTGGCACGCGCTCGTGGTATGCATGGGGCTTAGGACCATGAGCAATACCACCACCAACCAACACCGGCGAGCCTGCAGTACCCTTACGTGCGCGACCCGTACCTTTTTGACGATACATTTTCTTTTTTGTTAAGTCGACTTCTGCACGCGTCTTTGTGGAAGCATTGCCTTGACGTTGATTTGTCAAATAAGCTTTGACCACATAATAGACCGCTTCGGAAGATGGTTCGATACCAAAGATATTGTCTGGCAGATCGACAGAACCGACTTCTTTTCCATCGATGTTTTGAACCCCAATTGATGCCATGAATCACGTTCCTTAAAGTATTAACTACGCTTTTTAATAATTACCGTCACTCCACGAGCACCAGGCACCGCACCCTTTACAACCAACAAATTGCGTTCGGTATCTATTTGAATGATCTTAAGTCCCTTTACGGTGACTTGTCGATCACCCATATGGCCTGCCATGCGAGTGCCTTTGAAAACGCGAGAGGGATCAGAGCTTTGTCCAATGGAACCAGGGGCACGATGTCTATCGGATTGTCCGTGTGTTTTTGGACCACCGCTAAAACCATGACGTTTCACACCACCTTGAAAACCACGTCCCTTAGATTGCCCGGTTACATCTACAATGTCACCGACAGCAAACATGCTCACATCCAGTTTGTCTCCCACAGAAAAGGCATCAGCATCGTCAACACGAAATTCTTTTAGCCCTTTGTGGGGTGCCACATTTGTCTTTTTGAAAAGACCCATCTCTGCCTGTGACAAACGCTGTGCTTTGGTCTCATTATAAGCGACTTTCACAGCAGAATACCCATCAGCAGAAGATGTTTTTTTAACTTGAACAACAGGGTTGGGAGCGACTTCCAACACCGTTACGGGTGTTAGTTGTTCGCGCTCATCAAAGGCCTGTGTCATTCCTTTTTTTGTACCAATTAGTCCCTGCACGATCACACCTTAATTTCAATATCGATACCTGCTGGCAGATCCAACTTCATCAAAGCGTCTACCGTCTGCGGTGTCGAATTGTGAATATCAATTAAGCGCTTATGTACCCGCATTTCAAACTGTTCACGCGATTTCTTGTTCACATGGGGTGAACGAAGAACCGTATACAAAGAGCGCTTGGTTGGCAGAGGGATAGGGCCAGAAATTAAGGCCCCAGTCCTTTTAGCCGTCCGAACAATCTCTTCAGCCGAACGATCCAATGCATTGTGATCGTAAGCTTTGAGGCGAATTCTAATTTTCTGAGCTGGCAATGAACACTCCTTGGGCCGCTATTACTCAATGATTTCCGTGATCACACCAGCACCAATTGTACGACCGCCTTCACGCACAGCAAAGCGCAATTCGGTTTCCATTGCAATGGGTGTAATCAATTCAACTGTCATCGTCACATTGTCACCAGGCATTACCATTTCAACGCCTTCGGGCAGTTGAACGTTGCCAGTCACATCTGTTGTACGGAAAAAGAATTGGGGGCGATAACCTGTGAAGAAAGGTTTGCTACGTCCACCTTCTTTTTCGGTCAACACATAAACTTCACCAACAAATTTTTTGTGAGGGGTGACCGTACCGGGTTTGGCAATAACCATACCACGATCGAGATCTTCTTTGTTGATACCGCGCAACAAAAGTCCCACATTGTCACCAGCCATACCTTGATCGAGCAATTTGCGGAACATTTCCACACCCGTTACAGTGGTCTTACGGGTTTCGCGCAAGCCCACAATTTCAACTTCTTCGTTTACATTTACCACACCACGTTCGATACGTCCTGTACCGACAGTACCACGACCGGTAATTGTAAATACGTCTTCAACGGGCATCAAGAAGTCTTTGTCTACATCGCGTTGGGGCATAGGAATATGCTCGTCCACAGCAGCCATCAATTCCCAAATACAAGCACATTCTGCAGAATCAGGGTCATCGGATTCCAGTGCCTTCAAGGCTGAACCGCGAATAACTGGTGCATCATCGCCAGAAAATTCATATTCAGACAACAATTCACGTACTTCCAAATCAACCAAGTCGAGCAATTCTTCGTCATCGACCATGTCGACTTTGTTCATAAAGACCACAACGGCGGGCACATTTACTTGACGAGACAACAAAATGTGTTCGCGTGTTTGAATCATAGGACCATCAGCAGCGCTCACAACCAAGATAGCACCGTCCATTTGAGCAGCACCAGTGATCATGTTTTTCACATAGTCAGCGTGTCCAGGACAGTCCACGTGTGCATAGTGGCGTGCTTCTGTTTGATATTCCACATGGGAGGTATTAATGGTAATACCACGCTCTTTTTCTTCTGGGGCTTTGTCAATATTTTCAAATGGTGTAAATTGAGCCAAACCTTTGCCTGCCAATGTTTTGGTAATAGCAGCTGTCAGTGTGGTCTTTCCATGATCCACATGCCCAATTGTACCAATATTAACATGTGGTTTGTCACGTTCAAACTTTTCCTTCGCCATGGTCTCCTCCTGTGAGAGCAAACGATCCTATAAAAGACGCATTGTTAACATTTAAGTTGCAGCATTAATCTTAGACATAACCTCTTCAGCAATGCTACGTGGCACTTCTTCAAACTTCGCAAATTCCATTGAATAAATAGCGCGCCCTTGTGTACCTGAGCGCAATTTTGTTGCATAGCCAAACATTTCGCTCAAAGGGACAGTGGCATTAATAACCTGTGCATCTGGGCGGTTGACAATACCAACAATTTGGCCTCTGCGCGAATTCAAATCGCCCATCACCTCACCCATATATTCCTCAGGCACAACCACTTCAACATCAAAAACGGGTTCCATCAAGTATGGCTTGGCGCGCTTTGCGGCCATTTGGAATGCCATTGAACCTGCGATTTTAAATGCCATTTCTGAGGAGTCTACATCGTGGTAAGAACCATCATGCAAAGTCACCTTGACATCTTCAATCGGATACCCAGCCAACACACCGCCAGCCATTGCTTCTTGAATGCCTTGCCGAACAGAGTTGATGTATTCACCAGGAATGGCACCACCCGATATCTTGTTTTCAAATATATATCCGGCACCAGGCTCACTGGGCTCCATATCAATCACAACGTGACCATATTGACCACGACCACCGCTTTGACGAACAAAACGAGCGTCCACATCGACAACTTTTTCTTTAATGGCTTCTTTGTAAGAGACTTGAGGCTTGCCAACGTTTGCATCCACCTTGAACTCACGCTTTAAGCGATCTACAATAATTTCAAGATGCAACTCACCCATACCAGAGATAATGGTTTGTCCTGTATCCTTATCTACGGTAACGTGAAATGTCGGATCTTCTTCAGCAAGCTTGGCAAGAGCAGAGCCCAATTGATCTTGATCTGCTTTTGTTTTTGGCTCTATGGCAACAGAAATCACGGGCTTTGCAAATTCCATCGATTCCAAAACAATAGGATCGCTTTCAACACAAAGGGTCTCCCCTGTGCCCGTGTCTTTAAGACCTACAACGGCAGCAATATCGCCAGCAAAAACTTCGTCAATTTCTTCACGTGTATTGGCATGCATTTGGAGCACACGCCCAATACGCTCGCGTTTGCCTTTATTCGAGTTTAACACATAAGAACCCGTAGGCAGATGCCCAGAATAAACGCGGAAGAATGTCAAACGTCCAACGTAAGGATCTGTCATCACCTTAAATGCCAACGCCGCAAAAGGAGCATCATCTGCAACAGGGCGTGTCAACTTTTGCTCAGTATCTCTTGGTGCATGACCTTCAATTTCTGGCACATCCAAAGGTGATGGCAAAAATGCAACAATGGCATCTAAAAGACGTTGTACACCTTTGTTTTTAAAAGCAGATCCACACAAAACTGGCACTGCAGTACCATTGTTTACAGCTGCTCGAAGCGCGCTTTTAATTTCAACTTCGCTAATTTCTTGGCCATCTAAAAACTTTTCCATAAGCGTGTCATCAAAGTCTGAAATAGACTCAAGCAACAACTCACGCCCCTTATTGGCCCGTTCTTCCAAATCGTGAGGAATATCGCTTTCAATAAACTTGGTGCCCATTGTATCATCTTCATAGGTCACCAATTTCATTTTGATTAAGTCGATAAGCCCCGTAAACATTTCACCAGCACCCACAGGCAACTGAACGGGCACAAAATTAGAAGCCAAACGTTCACGCATCATCCCCAACACGCGGTCAAAGTCTGCGCCTGTGCGGTCCATCTTATTCACAAAAGCAATACGAGGCACACCATATTTATCGGCTTGGCGCCATACGGTTTCCGATTGTGGCTCAACACCACCTACGGCACAAAACAAACCAACAGCACCATCCAACACACGCAATGAACGCTCGACCTCAGCAGTAAAGTCTACGTGACCTGGGGTATCAATGATATTAATGCGGTGATCATCCCAGAAACAAGTGGTGGCAGCAGAGGTAATGGTAATACCGCGCTCACGTTCTTGTTCCATCCAGTCCATGGTGGCAGCACCATCATGAACCTCACCCATTCGGCGCAAAACCCCTGTATAATAGAGGATGCGTTCGGTTGTTGTTGTTTTACCCGCGTCAATATGGGCCATAATCCCAATATTTCGGGTTCGTTCTAAGCTAAATTTTCTTGGCATAGTTTCAATTACCAGCGATAATGAGCAAATGCTCTATTGGCGTCAGCCATCCGATGAGTTTCTTCTCGTCTTTGCATGGCACGCCCTTGTCCACCAGCGGCATCCATGAATTCACCTGCAAGTCGTTGTGCCATTGTCTTTTCACCACGTTCGCGTGCAAACTGAATGAGCCAGCGAATAGACAATGCCAACCGTTCATCGGGCCGAACTTCTTCAGGAACTTGATAAGTGGCACCACCCACACGACGTGAGCGAACCTTTACAACAGGCTTTACATTATCAACTGCTTTTTCAAACACTTCAAGCCCGTCATTGCCCGAGCGTTCTTGAATTAAATCAAGAGCTTGATACAAAAGACGCTCTGCGACACTCTTTTTGCCATTGCGAAAAAGGCAATTGACAAAGCGCGTAATCAACACACTGTGAAACTTCGGATCTCCTGGAAGCCTTCTTTTTTCTGCCCGTCTCTTACGCATAACACTTCGACCTTTTCATAATAAGGGGGATAGACCACCACATTGCAGTGACATCCCCCATGTTTTAATGCTTTAAAAACTTATTTACTCGATTTTTTGGTACCGTATTTCGACCGGCCTTGTTTGCGATCGTCAACACCCGTGGTATCCAACACACCACGAAGAATGTGATAACGAACAGATGGCAAATCTTTTACACGTCCCCCTCGGATCAATACCACCGAGTGTTCCTGAAGATTGTGCCCTTCTCCTGGAATATAAGCTGTTACTTCAATTCCATTGGTCAATCGAACACGAGCTACTTTTCGCAAAGCAGAGTTTGGTTTCTTAGGCGTGGTGGTATAAACTCGTGTGCAAACACCACGTTTTTGAGGACACCCTCTGAGCGCTGGTGCAGAAGAGCGTTTCCGTTTAACCTTCCGCCCCTTGCGAACCAACTGATTAATCGTGGGCAAATCCTACCTCCTTGAGCGTTTCTTATGAGAGACTTCCAATATAATAAGCTGAGCGTTTAGTGTCAAGCATTAATTGGGGGCAAACCCACACTTTCAGCCCCATCTTCTGCCAATTGGACAAAAGAATCATCTTCTTCCACAACTTCATCTTTCATACTGCGATATTTCAATGCCCCTGTGCCAGCTGGAATCAAGTGTCCAATGATCACATTTTCCTTTAAGCCCAGCAGTTGATCAACCTTGCCCTGAACAGCAGCTTCGGTTAATACGCGTGTTGTTTCTTGGAATGAGGCTGCTGAAATAAAGCTTTCAGTCAACAACGAAGCCTTGGTAATGCCGAGCAAAATCGGTTGAAATGTGGCTGGGTCGCCACCTTCAGCTATTACTTTGTCGTTGTCGTCTCTAAAGCGGAACCGATCTATCAATTCGCCTTCCAAAAAGTTCGTGTCACCCGGATCGGTAACCTGAACCTTTTGAAGCATTTGACGCACTATCGTTTCGATATGTTTGTCATTGATTTTCACACCTTGCAAACGATACACCTGTTGAATCTCATCTACGAGATATTCTTGTACTTTTTGAATACCCAAAATAGCAAGAATATCGTGTGGGTTGACCGAGCCTTCAGACATGCGCTCACCCGCAGTAACCCGATCCCCTTCTTGAACGCGCAGATGACGTCCATAGGGAATGGTGTATTTGCGTTCTTCACCATCATCGGCAGTCACAAAAACGATCCGAGAACCGCGCACCAAGCCACCAAAGCTAATAATACCGTCTATTTCGGTTACGACGGCAGGATCTTTGGGGCGCCGTGCTTCAAACAACTCGGCCACACGTGGCAGACCACCCGTGATGTCGCGTGTTTTGCTGCGCTCACGAGGAATTTTGGTCAGGGTATCACCCGCTTTAATCTTATCGCCATTACGCACAACCAAACGCGCACCCAATGGGATAATATAGTGACCCAATTCTTCACCGTCATCGCCAACAATCATGATACGAGGAGACAAAGTACGGTCTCGGTGCTCAATAACCACCTGAGCCGCAATGCCGGTGGTTTCATCGGTCTCTTCTCGGTAAGTCACGCCTTCAGCCAAATCAACAAACTGAACCGTTCCTGCCCGAGGAGAACAAATCATATTATTATACGGATCCCAATCGTAGAGCGTTTCATTTTCTTCAACCATTTGTCCTTCAGCTACACGAAGAACAGAACCATGAGATACATAATAGTGGCCACCACGTGGGCGTCCCTGATCGTCTTGAACTTCCAATTCACCATTTCTGGAAACAACAATCCAAGAATTTTCATCTTTTGGTACGTATTCAAGATTCTTAAAGACTACTTTTCCAGCGCGCTTGGCACCAATTTCGGCCTGTTCTGCAATACGACTGGAAGTACCACCAATGTGGAAAGTGCGCAAAGTCAACTGAGTACCAGGCTCGCCAACACTTTGTGCAGCAACAACACCAGCCGCTTCACCAGTATTGACCAGTTCTGCAGTTGCAGGGTTACGACCATAACACAAAGCACAAATACCACGCCGTGTTTCACAGGTAAGCACAGAACGCACATAGACACGTTCAACCCCAGCGTCTGCAATCTTGGCGGCCATTTCTTCGTCTAACAAAACACCCGCCTCAACAATAATATCTCCCGTAACGGGATCTTCGATATCATCTTGTGTTGTGCGCCCTAAAATGCGGTCGGCCAAAGACTCCACAATCTCTTCACCCTCTTTGAGGGCTTCCATGTCAATGCCCAAAATGGTGCCACAATCGTGTTCGGAGACAACCATATCTTGGGCCACATCGACCATACGTCGGGTCAAATAACCGGCTTCAGCAGTTTTCAAAGCCGTATCGGCCAAACCTTTACGCGCACCATGTGTGGAGATGAAATATTCAAGAACCGTTAGACCTTCTTTAAATGAAGAAATAATCGGTGTTTCAATAATTTCACCTATGGCCCCCGTCAATTTCTTTTGGGGTTTGTTCATCAAACCACGCATACCACCCAACTGCTTGACCTGGTCATCATTACCGCGTGCACCAGAGTCTTTCATGATGTAAATATTATTAAAGCCATCTTCGGCTTTTTCAAGGGCCCCACTCATCACTTGAGCAATATTGTTTGTGGTATGTTGCCACACATCGATCACTTTGTTATAGCGCTCACCTTCCGTAATCACACCATGTGCATGTTGTTGCAAAATCTTTTCAACTTCAACCATTGCAGTGGTGATCAAACGTTCTTTTTCTGGAGGCACAACCACATCGGCCACAGAGATTGAAATGCCCGACTTGGTGGCATAACGATATCCCAAACCTTTTAAGCCATCTAAAAAGTCTGTGGTAACACGGTTCCCAAAGCGCGCATGAACATCGGCGGTTACTTTTCGAATACCCTTGTCATCAATCAACTCATTGATAAAAGGCATGCTTTCGGGCACAACTTCATTAAAAATAACCCGACCAACCGTTGTCGTAATCATCTTGCCATTTACGCGAAGGCGAATGGCATCGTGCAAATGGAGTTGTCCATGATCAAAAGCCATACGAGCTTCCAACGGACTGCTAAATGCAGACATTTGATCGGCATCGCGGTGCACTATTTTGGTCAAATAATACAAACCCAAAGCAATATCTTGGGGTTTGTCAACAACCACGGGCGAACCATCGGCTGGTTTGAGCAAGTTGTTGGAAGACATCATCAACAACCGTGCTTCAATTTGCGCCTCAAACGACAAGGGCAAATGCACAGCCATTTGATCGCCATCAAAGTCAGCGTTAAAGGCAGCACAAATCAAAGGATGGCAACGAATGGCCTTACCTTCAACCAATACAGGCTGAAAAGCTTGAATTCCCAAACGGTGCAAAGTTGGTGCACGGTTGAGCAACACGCAGTGGTCTTGAATAATCTCTTCTAAGATATCCCAAACCTCAACCCGTTCGCGCTCGACCAATTTCTTTGCACTTTTCACTGTCTGCACAAGACCTTTTTCTTCTAAACGACGAATAATAAAAGGCTTGAACAATTCCAAAGCCATGTGCTTTGGGAGACCGCACTGATACAAACGCAAATTGGGGTCAACCACAATAACCGAACGCCCAGAATAATCAACACGTTTACCCAACAAGTTTTGGCGAAAACGACCTTGTTTCCCCTTAAGCAAATCTGAAAGGGATTTGAGCGAACGATTGCCATCTCCTCTTACAGCACGTGAACGACGCCCATTATCAAACAGCGCGTCTACGGCTTCTTGTAACATTCTCTTTTCGTTGCGTAAAATGACTTCGGGCGCTTTGATTTCGATCAATTTTTTCAACCGATTGTTTCGATTGATTACGCGACGATAAAGATCATTTAAGTCGGAAGTAGCAAAACGACCACCCTCTAAAGGCACCAATGGGCGCAGGTCGGGCGGTATAACAGGAATGACATCCAAAATCATCCAATCAGGGTTGTTGTCCGATTGGCGAAATGCCTCGACCACTTTGAGGCGCTTGAGTGCTTCTTGTTTGCGCTGAACCGATGTTTCCATGCGAGCTTGTGTACGCAATTCTGCTGAGAGTTCTTCAACATCAATAGAACCCAAAAGCTTTTTGATGGCACCAGCCCCCATATCCACTTCCAGCTTGTGGCCATTCTCTTCAAGCTCAATCACTTCATCTTCTGTTAAAAGATCTTTGAACTTAAGATCGGGTGCATCACCAGGATCGAGAACAACATAGGATTCATAATAGATAACACGTTCAAGATTTCGAATAGATAAGTCTAACAAATAACCCATTCGAGAAGGCAATGACTTAAAAAACCAAATATGTGTTACCGGAACAGCCAACTCAATGTGGCCCAAACGCTCACGCCGCACTTTGGATTGAGTCACCTCAACCCCACACCGATCACATACCACACCACGATAACGGATACGCTTGTATTTTCCGCAATGGCATTCCCAGTCTTTAACTGGGCCAAAAATGCGTTCACAAAACAAACCATCACGCTCGGGTTTAAAAGACCGATAATTAATGGTTTCAGGCTTGGTCACTTCACCCCGAGACCATCCTCGGATGGTGTCGGGAGAAGCCAATTGAATGCGAATCGAATTAAAATCTAAAGGTCGATGAGAATGATTGATATCGGCCACGGGAAGTACCCCCTTTTACGATCGATCGAATGACAAAAACAATATCACAAGAGACATAACGAAGACTAATCTTGTGTGTCTTCTAGAACCACGTCGAGGCAAAGACTTTGCAACTCTTTTACCAACACGTTGAAAGACTCTGGAACGCCAGGTTCAGGTGGGTTCTCTCCCTTCACGATCGCCTCATAAATCCTCGAACGTCCGGCAACATCATCGGACTTAACGGTCAACATTTCTTGCAACATGTGTGCGGCACCATATGCCTCCAATGCCCACACTTCCATTTCGCCAAACCGCTGCCCACCAAACTGTGCTTTGCCACCTAATGGCTGTTGGGTGACCAACGAATAAGGTCCAATAGAACGGGCATGAATCTTGTCGCTGACTAAATGCGACAATTTCAACATATAGATGACACCTACCAACACTTCTTTATCAAAGCATTCACCCGTTTTGCCGTCGTAGAGTTTTGCCTTGCCACTTTCTGGCAAATTGGCTTCTCTCAACAGCGCTTGCACATCTGAAAGATCTGCACCGTCAAAAACAGGCGTTGCAGTATGTATCCCCAATGTTTGGGCCGCCCACCCCAAATGGGTTTCGAGAATTTGGCCCAAGTTCATTCGAGAAGGAACACCCAATGGATTGAGAACCAAATCAATAGGTGTGCCATCTTCTAAGTAAGGCATATCCTCTTCGGGCACAATAATGGAAACAACACCTTTATTTCCATGCCGACCGGCCATTTTGTCGCCAACCATCAACTTGCGTTTGCGGGCAACATATACTTTGACCAGTTGCACAATGCCCGGTGGCAATTCATCTCCACGAGCTATTTTTTCAAGCTCACGCTCCAACTCTTCTTCGGCCTGATAGATCACCTGTTCAGACAAATCGATCAGTCGATCAATCTTCTGGTTAATTGCTGGGCTATCACACCAACCTTCATCTGCTTGAAGCATACCAAAATCAATCTTTTCGACTACTTTTTCGTTAAATGCAGTACCTGCACGTACCACCACAGAACCATCTTCCGTGTTGCGCAAAGTATTTACTTTTCGGCCGTCTAATAAGGCCAAAATTTGCTCAACGCGACTTGCCTTAATCGAAGCAATCTTTTCGGTTGCTTGTTTTTTAGCAATATTGGCCTTTTCTTTGTCTTCTTTTCGCGTTTTTTCATCACGTTCTTTGCGTGAAAAAACCTTGCGATCCATCACCACACCATCCATACCTGGTGGTGCTTTTAATGATGCATCACGCACGTCTCCGGCTTTTTCGCCAAAGATCGCACGCAACAAACGCTCTTCAGGTGACAGTTCCGTTTCACCCTTTGGTGTCACTTTACCGACCAAGATATCGCCTTGGCCGACTTCTGCACCCACGCGAATAATACCATGCTCATCTAAGTTTCTGACTGCCTGCTCACTCACATTGGGAATTTCACGCGTAATCTCTTCACTTCCGCGTTTGGTATCGCGAACTTGAAGTTCAAACTCCTCAATATGGATGGAGGTGAAAATATCTTTCTTGATCAAACGCTCAGAAATAATAATGGCATCTTCAAAGTTGTAACCATTCCAGGACATAAATGCAACCAACACATTTGCGCCCAATGCCAAATCACCACGATCTGTGGCACTGCCGTCGGCAAGTACTTGACCTTCTTCTATTTTATCACCCGCACGCACCAAAGGCCGCTGGTTGATGCACATATCTTGATTGGAACGTTTAAACTTTGTCAACCAATAGATGTCTTCATCAGACAGGTCGATGCTTTCTACACTGCGACCTTTCCGACGTTTAATCACAATTTTATTGGCACTGACATAGGTAACAGTACCTGCATTTTTTGCCGTCACAACAGCTTTGGAGTCAATGGCAACCTTGCGCTCCATACCCGTACCAACACGTGGCGCATCGGTAATAAGCAAAGGAACACCTTGACGTTGCATATTCGAGCCCATTAAAGCACGGTTGGCATCATCGTGCTCCAAAAATGGGATCAAACCTGCAGCCGCACTCACCATTTGAAAGGGTGAAACGTCCATGTAGTCGATTTGTTCGGGACTTACAACCGGAAAATCACCCCGACGCCGTGCTTGATTGACGTTGTTTTCGAACTTTCCGTCTGCAGAAACGGGCACATTGGCTTGTGCAATCGTATGACGATCTTCCAAATCTGCAGGGAGATATTTAACTGTTTCGGTTACAGTGCCATCAACAACCACACGATAAGGTGTTTCTAAAAAGCCAAATGGGTTCACGCGTGCATAGGTTGCAACCGATGCAATCAAACCAATATTGGGCCCTTCAGGCGTTTCAATAGGACAAATACGGCCATAGTGGGTATGATGTACATCGCGCACTTCGAAACCTGCACGATCACGGGTCAAACCACCTGGGCCTAAAGCAGACAAACGACGTTTGTGTGTCAATTCATCTAAGGGATTGGTTTGTTGCAAAAACTGAGACAATTGGCTGCTGCCGAAAAACGCTTGCACAACAGTAGACACTGTGCGCGCATTAACCACATCATGTGGGGTTAATTGATCGGAATCGCGCAAGCTCATACGCTCACGGATGGTGCGTGCCATTCGTGCCAAACCAATTGAAAATTGATTGGACAACAACTCGCCCACAGACCGTACACGGCGATTACCCAAATGATCTATATCATCGGTAAAGCCTTGCCCCATTGCCAAACCCAACAAGTATTGGATGACCAAAATAAAATCATCGACACACAATGTGGTAAAGTTGAGTGGGATATCCATATCCAAACGTTGATTGATACGATATCGCCCAACCTCACCCAGGTGGTAACGACGGGGGCTAAAGAAATGACGCTCAAGCAATCCGCGAGCTGTTTCAATATTGGGCGGATCACCAGGCCTTAAAAGACTGTAAATGCGAGACAAAGCTTCTTCTTCATTGTCACAAGGATCTTTTGCCAATGTGTTAGAAACAATGCCACCATCATTTTTAGGATCAAGATCGAGCAAGGTCACTTGCGTGATCTTTTTTTCTTGAAGGGTTACAATCAATTCATCCGTTAAAGTCGTATAGGCTTCAACAATGACTTCACCCGTTTTTTTATCAACAACATCTTCACTCACAACAGCATCGATCAATTCAGCATCCACTTTTGCCTGAGTATCACCATGGAAGATACCCAAAATTTCTTCGCCTTTACCAAAACCCAAGGCACGAAGAAATGTGGTAACAGGCAACTTACGTTTCCTGTCAATATGCACATACATGATGTCGTTGATGTCGAGGCTAAATTCCAGCCAAGCACCTTTGTATGGAATGATACGCGCGGAAAACAGCCGCTTGCCATTTGGATGAATGGTGTCATCAAAGAAAACACCCGGTGAACGATGCAACTGGCTGACAATGACCCGCTCAGAGCCATTGATGAGGAATGTGCCCTCATCTGTCATAAGGGGCAGTTCACCTAAGAAAACGGTCTGCTCGACAATATCCTTCACGCGAAAATCATTATCGCCTTGTTTTTCTCGTGAAATCAAACGCAAAGTTGCACGCAAAGGCGCGGCATATGTCGTGCCGCGCTCAAGGCATTCAACAACACTGTACTTGGGTGTTCCAATAGAATAATCCACAAACTCTAACGAATAAAGGTTGTGGACATCGGTAATCGGGAAGACACTATTGAAGACCGCCTGGAGGCCTTGTTTGGCACGTTCTCCAGGCGGTACATCTCTCTGCAAAAACCAGTTGTATGAATCGATTTGAATATCAAGAAGATCTGGCATCTCGATTGCAGATTTAATCTTTCCGTACGACTTCCTCTCGATAAAGCCTTTATCTGCCAAGGGCTCACGCTCCTGTGCTGAAATAACGATCGGTGACGGGTTGGAGATCTGTGCGTTTCACCACTGAAAGACTACTTAACTTCGACCATAGCCCCAGCTTCTTCCAACTCAGCCTTGATTTGTGCGGCTTCTTCGGCGGAAACAGCTTCTTTAATGGTGTTGGGAGCATCATCAACAAGTGCTTTGGCTTCTTTCAAGCCCAAACCTGTGATGCCACGAACAACCTTGATGACTTGAATTTTCTTATCACCAGCTGCAGACAAAATCACATCAAACTCAGATTGTGCTTCTGCTGCAGGAGCCGCATCGCCACCACCTGCTGGGGCAGCCATTACGGCAGCTTGTGCTGTAACACCAAATTTTTCTTCCAATGCCTTGACCAACTCAGCCAACTCGAGCACAGAAAGTTTTTCAATTTCACCAATAATTGATTCGACTGCCATTTTACGTCCTCCGTCCACCTTGTAAGAATTGATGTGGCAATATAAAGTTAATAAAAATTAAGGCTTTACGTTTAGCCTTCTGCTTGCTTTTTATCTGCAACAGCTTGTAATGTAGCAACAAATTTTTGTATGATACCATTAAGGGTATAAACCAAGCCCGTAATAGGACTCTGCATGGCTGTAACCATTTGAGACAGCAACACTTCGCGCGAAGGCAACTTTGCCAAAGCTTCAAGTTGGGCATCGACGTATACATCCCCGTCAACATATCCAGCCTTAATGACAGGCTTGCCATCACTGCCTTCGGCAAATTTGCTCAAAACCCGAGCAGGTGCAACGGGATCCCCTTCGGAGCAAACCAAGCTCGTAGGCCCAACAAATAAATCATCGAGGCCTTCTACACCCGCTTCTTTAACGGCAATTTTGGCCAAACGATTTTTAACCACCAAAAACGAAACATCTACATCACGCAATTGCTTGCGCAACTCTGTTACAGTGGGCACATCAAGACCTGTAAAATCTGTCAGGTAAATCCCTTTAGATTGCTTGAGCAATTGTGTGAGATTTTCAACTGTGGCCACCTTCTGGGCAGTAGGCATCTACATTTCCTTCCTACACAAAAAATCAATTGGCTAATGTTGTTCGGTCCAAGCGGATGCCCGGGCCCATTGTCGATGACAGTGTCACCGAACGCAAGTATTGCCCTTTTGCAGCCGAGGGCCGTGCCCGCACAATGGCATCGATAACGGCTTGTGCATTTTCAACAAGACGTTGAACATCAAACGAAGCCTTGCCAATAGGAGAATGAATATTGGATGTTTTATCTACACGAAACTCAACGCGCCCAGCCTTAGCTTCTTCGACTGCGCGAGCAACATCGGGTGTAACCGTACCACTTTTGGGGTTGGGCATCAAACCACGCGGGCCAAGAACGCGCCCCAAACGCCCCACTTGCCCCATCATGTCAGGTGTGGCGATGGCAACATCAAAGTCTGTCCATCCACCATTGACTTTTTCAACCAAGTCTTCAGCACCGACCACATCAGCACCAGCGGCTTCTGCAGCGGCAGCAGGATCACCCTTTGCAAAGACAATAATGCGAACCGATTTGCCCAAGCCATGTGGCAAGGCAACGGTTCCACGCACTTGCTGGTCAGCATGGCGTGGATCAACCCCTAAACGGAATGTGAGTTCAACGGTCTCATCAAATTTCCGTGAAGGCATTTTTTTTAAAATACCGACTGCATCAGCCAAAGGATATTGACTTTGGCGATCATACAGTGTAGCGGCTTCCTGATAAATCTTAGATTTTCCCCGTGCCATTGTATCTCCTGCGTCACTTTTCGACGGTTAATCCCATACTACGAGCGGTACCAGCGATCATGCTCATGGCAGATTCAACACTCGCTGCGTTCAAGTCTACCATTTTTTGTTCGGCAATTTCTTTGAGTTGGCTTTGCGTAACTTGCCCAACTTTGGTGCGATTTGACTCAGGTGATCCTTTTGGGATACTTGCTGCACGCATGAGCAAAACAGCTGCAGGCGGGCTTTTCAACACAAAAGAAAAGCTACGATCTGCATAAACCGTAATGAGAGCCGGAATGATCAGACCTTGTCTGTCTTGGGTTTGCGCATTGAACGCTTTGCAAAATTCCATAATGTTCAACCCGTGTTGACCTAATGCGGGGCCAACGGGAGGGGTTGGTGTTGCTTGCCCTCCTGGAATTTGCAACTTAATAGTGGTAAGAATTTTTCGAGCCATCTGCCCCTCTTAATTTGTTAGGCATCAACCGCTTCTTCAACCTGCAAAACGTCTAATTCAACAGGCGTGTTGCGGCCAAAGATGCTGACCATCACTTTGATTTTACTTTTTTCTGGGTTGATATCGTCAACCAAACCAATAAAGTCGCTAAAAGGACCATCTATCACTTTTACACGATCACCCACTTGATATGGAATATCTTCCGACTCTTCAACCAGACGACGTTCTATTTGTCCTAAAATACGTTCAACTTCATCCGTACGCAGCGGCTGTGGTTTACGCCCAGGACCAACAAAGCTGGTCACCCCTGGCACATTGGTCACAAAATGGAGAGATTCTTTGTCCATATCCATTTCAACCAACAAATAGCTGGGCAAGAATTTTTTCATAGATGTTGTCTTGCGACCATCGCGCATTTCAACAATTTCTTCTTGTGGCACAACAACTTGCGAAATCTTATCGCCAATCTCAGAATTTGCCTTGGCGTTTTCGATATAGCTTTTAACTTTGTTTTCGTGCCCAGAATATGTATGAACTACGTACCAACGCTGTGCCATTGGGCATCTCCAATTATATCAACACCAAATCCATAATGCCAGCCAAAATGTAATCAACAACAAAAATGAAGACCGCCAAAGCGAGCGACAGCCCCAACACAATCGTTGTTGAAGACTTCAGCTCCTCTTGGGTTGGCCAAGTCACTTTTCCCATCTCAGCTTGAACTTCTCGAATAAACTGGGCAATTTTTCCAAACATAGTATTTGTCTCAAGAGAGCACCGAATGTGATCCAACTTAACATGTCGGAACTGTCATAAAATGGCAGGCCAGCCAGGACTTGAACCCGGAACCACCGGTTTTGGAGACCGACGCTCTACCAATTGAGCTACTGACCCACCCGATCAGAACGGATGAAACAAAAAAGTGGAGCCCACGACCGGACTTGAACCGGTGACCTCCTCCTTACCAAGGAGGTGCTCTACCGACTGAGCTACATGGGCAACATAAGTGCCATTTTCTGGAGCGGGAAACGGGATTCGAACCCGCGACCCTCAGCTTGGAAGGCTGACGCTCTAGCCAGCTGAGCTATTCCCGCCCATAAATCAATAAAAAACAACCCTTTTCACTAAAAGGGCGCTGGTAGACCATGAAAAATTTTCTTCCGAAGAATTTTTAATATATGCAAAAGAGGAGAGGCCGTCAAGATTTTTTTGTCGTAAGTATACGGTAGGTAAGGAGTTTTGTGAAATGACACCCAACTCCCTTATTTGGAAGGAAAATAAAAATGGTGGGAAGTGGCGGATTCGAACCACCGAAGGCAAGAGCCAGTAGATTTACAGTCTACCCCATTTGGCCGCTTTGGTAACTTCCCACCCATTTTTTAACAGGCGTAGAAAATACAAGTGTAACGCCCGATAGTCAAGTCAAAAATGCGAACAAAATACCACAAATTAAGCCATTTGCACATTGACAAAGCCAAGACCCTTTGCTATTATTGGCGCCACTTATGCATTTTTTGTCTTTCACAACAAAGGAGTTGCTTTCCAATGACAGAGCCCATTCAAAATTATGCACGTATTGGCATTGTGCACTTTATGGCATACAAAGCTTGTATCGGTGGTGAAGGCCCCATCGTTGAAACCCTTGAAAAAATTGCCACAGATCCTTATTTCCAAGTGGTAGAAGTCACCCATATGAAAGATGCCACAGTGCGTGCCCAAGCACGAGACTTGCTTAAATCCGCTCATATGGATGTTGCATTTGGTGCCCAACCCATTTTATTGGGAAACAAATACAATATCAACTCTCCAGACGCCAACCATCGCAAAGAGGCCATTGCTGCCGTTAAAGCAGGCATCGACCAAGCCGAAGAATTGGGAGCACCCAGCTGTGCACTGCTTTCTGGTGCAGACCCAGGTGATGCGGCACGTGAAGAAGGCTTAGATCTTTTGGTGGACTCTCTCAACCAATTGTGTGATTATGCTGGCAATAAAGGTATGGGTATTACCTTAGAGACCTTCGACCGCCTGCCATTTGGCAAAAATTGTATTATTGGGCCCAATGCTTTGGCCGTGGAAGTGTCCAACCGCTTGCGTCGCCAATATCCAAACTTTGGCCTGATGCTCGATTTGAGCCATTTTCCACTTCAAGGTGAAAGCACCGCCTATTCTCTTAACATTGCACGTGACCACATTGTCCAAATGCATTTGGGAAATTGTGTGATGACCAACCCAGACCACCCAGCTTATGGCGACAATCACCCTCGTTTTGGGTGCGAAGATGGCGAAAATGATGTGCCAGAAGTGGTAGACTTTTTAAAAGAATTGCTCAATATTGGTTATCTCGACCCAGAAAAACGTCCTATCTTAAGCTTTGAAGTTGCGCCAATGCCAGGAGAATCTTCAGAAGTGATTATTGCCAATTCAAAGCGCGTGCTCGATGAAGCGTGGGCATTGGTATAACTTGCCGCTTAAACATTTTAAAAGCCGGTGTTTTCCAAAGGAAGACGTCCGGCTTTTTTTATAAGGAATGGCAGATGGGTTTTGACAAACGCAAATTACAATTTTACACGGCCAGCGTTTTAACAGTGCTCTTGGTGGTCATGGCCGTCGCATGGGCCACACACGCCCTTGCCATTTATCGCACAACCCTCGAACGCCAAATGGCAGAAGACAACGAAATCGTCAAGGCCAATTTAAGCATCATTATAGATCAGGTAACCAAACAATATGTAGAAAAAAACCAAGTAATCCATCAAATACAAAATGTCTTAGAAGCCCTTGAATCCAAAGGCTGGAAGGGTTTTGCCTGTGTCTTAGACGAACAAGGCAAAGTGCTTGCCCACCCCAATCGTCAAATGGTGGGCATGCGCGCACCATTTGAAACCTACAAACCCCAGACCCTATTGGGACAAATGCCACCGCCTGTTACAAAACTTTCCGAAGGACATCAAAAAACTTCGGCCATTTATCGCACCCAATCAGATATTATTGCCATAGACTGGTTACCAGACCTGATGACCTATCTTTGCGTGCACAAATCGCACCGCCCCGTATCTGATCAAATCAATAACCTGCGCCAACGCCTCATGGGTGTGGGGCTTATCATCATCGGTCTTGCCAGCACAGGGTCTTGGTTCTTTGTGGGCTGGCTGGTTGAACGCTATGAAAACCATCTTGCCCAATCTGAACAACGAAACCGAACACTTGTTCAAAACAGTGCCCCTATTGTCATTTCCACCCCCGATGGTCTCATCCTAGACATCAATCCTGCAGCTGAAAATCTCTTTCAGGCCCATCGCAGTGAATTGCTCAACTCGGCCTTTGAAAAACTTTGGCCTACCAAACACCACGCAAAATTTCAAACCCTGCTCCTTGTAGCCCCCCAGCAAACTGCCGAATACCACAACTTAGATATCATCACGTCTCCAAAACACCCCAAGCCTGTCGATGTGCGCGCCTGTCGCATTGAATATGGCAACCAAGATGCCATATATTTTTTACTTCGCGACGTAACTGAAAACAGACGGGCCCAAGAAGAAATGCTGGCGGCAAACCAGCGTCTTAAAGACCTCGACCAACTCAAAACAGACTTTATCAACACCGTCTCTCACGAATTGCGCACCCCGCTCACTTCTATGCGTTGGTCAACAGAATCTTTATCCCAACTTGTAAGTCAAAATGACGAAACCGTTGCTAAATTGTTGCGCATTCTCCGTGACGACAACCAGCGTTTGGCCACTATGATTGAAGAGCTGCTCAGTTTTGCCCGTTTGGATGCTGGCAAGTTACAACTGAATATGTCAACAATAAACCTGTCTCAGATCTTGCGTGCCGCCCAAGAAGAAATCGCACCACTTGCCCAACAAAAAAATATCATATTCAATGAAATAAATATGTTAGAAGAAATAGGCCTTCTGGCAGATCCAGAACAAATTCATCGTGTTGTCATTAACTTATTAGACAATGCCATAAAATACACCCCTCAAAATGGACACGTGTCTATCGCAATGACCGCAACCAACCAAGAGGCAACCTTCACCATTTCAGATACTGGCATCGGTATTGCAGATCGAGACCAAAGCCATATTTTTGATAAATTTTACCGTACAGACCAATCGGATGTTCAAAAAGAACGCGGCACAGGACTGGGCCTATCTATTGTAAAAGGCATCGTTGAGGCACACGCTGGCACCGTTACTGTCAAAAGTGAAATCGGGCAAGGTACCACATTTCAAGTTATTTTACCACGCAACAGCTAATGGAAAAACTTTACAACTGGAGAAATTCTCCAAAAAGCCGATAACATTGAATAACGATCTGCCTCATAAACCAAACACCATAAATTCTCCATGAAAACCATTCTCCCCTACACAATGGTAGTCTTCTTGGCATTGGGCTGTGCCACCACATTGCCCCAACAAAGCCCAAGTGCTCCCCATTCAACACCACAATTACCTAAAAAAACAAATAGAAATGCAACGGCCTATGAAGCTTCGGCTTGGCAACTGTTTCGCAGTGCTGATTATGTCAGAGCGCTTCGCCTTGCGTATCTGGCAACAGAAATTCGCCCCCAAGAGCCCAGCAGCGCGCTTTTGGTTGGCCTCATTTATGACCAAGGATTTAATCGCCCCGATTTGGCCTTATCTGCCTATAACCAAATTTTACAGCAAACGCCTCACTATGAAGGGGTTGACCTTTTACAGCCACGCCTGCCCTACCTGTTTCGTCGCACCCAAGAAAGAGCAGCCCAAATCTCATTGCAACATCAAAATGTGCCCCCGCTTCAAGGAACGCCATTGGCCCTGTTTCCCATACTGCCTTGGTCGCCTAACAAAACCGACGCCGCATTTGCACTTGGTTTAACAGATATGTTGCTTTCCGAGTTTTTGGGTGATCACACAACACTTCCATTTTTACGCACCCAACTGCTTGCCCACGCTTACCTCGAAGCCTTTCCCAATGCCGATGCAAAAGCATTTGCCCAATGGGCAGGCGCAGATCAAACACTGTCTGGCATTTTGATACATAGCAGAAATCACAAAATCACTCTCACCCTCACATTAACCAATGCGTGGGGGCAAACCATTCACGAATTTCCACCTGTTGTTGGGCACATGAATGCCCTCCCAGAATTTCGGGAAAGTCTGATTCACACCGTTTCTCAAATTCTTGACCATTCCATCTCTGAGGATCCTCAATCATTCCCATCATCCTTAGCGCTTACCCTCTACGGTCAAGCCCTCGGCGCTTACCTTGCAGGAGATTCTGAACAAGCGCAAAAACACATTGCTGGCGCCATAAGCCTTGCCCCAAACACAGCACGAATAATTCAATTGGATCAATGGATTCGGGCCGACCATGTAGGCAGTCAAATTGGTAATGACCTTATAGCACTTTACCAGTCGCTAAAATTTCAGCCCAACCCTCACCAAGCCGCCTCACAACGCATTTTGGCCACACAAAACCTATTGATGCCAAACAACAGCTTAGATACGGCAAAAGAAACTTTAATGCCTTTTACCCCCCCCAAACCGGAGACTGTGCCATGAGGGGTTTATTGTGCATGATTTGGTTGTTTTGTGCGTCATCGACCTTTGGTGCAGAACGCGCACACACCCACATCAGCAGCTTTGTTCATCAAATCACCCTCACCCGTGATTCAACGCAAACGCGTTTAACGCAGTGGGTTGCCCCCATTCGCCTCCAAATTCCTATTGCCAAAGGCAATATTCAAATTCGGTCTGCTGCGATGATTTTCCATCAAGATGCAACGGCCAATGACCAAATATGGGGCGCGACAAATACAGACATTCAAGGGCAGTGGGCAGTGGGCAAAGTCGCTCACTTAAGCCTACATGCATCCATTCCAACAGGCAAGCATGCCTTAAGCACTTCTGATGCTACGCTCGCCCAAAATCTTTTCCGAAACGACCTGAATTTTCCTGTAAAAACATTTGGGCAAGGTTTGGATTATGGAGGCGCATTCAGTTTGGTTCGCCACCGTGGCTTTTGGACGTGGAGTGCTGGTTTTGCCTACCAACGCAAAGGTGCTTATGAACCCCTTACGGGCGTGACCAACTACAAACCAGGGGATGTCATATCGGGTTCCATCGGTTTTGACTATACTCATGGCTCTTTTGTTTATCGTCTCAGTGCGGCGGGTACTTATTATTTAACAGATCGCCAAAACAACCTCGTGGTCTTTCAAAATGGCAAACAAATTTTGTTACAAGGCGCAATAATCTACACGGCGGGAAAATTTAAAGTCATATCAGAAATCACAGAAATTGCCCGTCTCAAAAACCAAGCACTCACCAATGGTGCCTTTTTGTATGAAACCAGAGACAGCAATGGAAATGATTTGCGAGGAAATCTTGAAATCAGTTTTATGCCAACCCAATACCTCACCCTCTATGGCACAGGTTATGCCAAACATTTAACGGCCAATGCCCACCCAGCAAACACCCCACTCTATCAAGGCGACGCTTATTTGATAGAAGGTGGCGGGGGCGTCGTTTTTTAAATTTTGGCCGATCAAAACAAACCACGCGCCCCCCAAAAAAAACGCAAAACACAAAACAAAAAAAAAAACCATAAAACAAATTAAAAAAAACCGGGGGTT
>JAYODI010000006.1:86277-138555 GCA_038279365.1 Candidatus Latescibacterota bacterium
GGCGGGGGCGTCGTTTTTTCATTTGGCCCGTATCACATCAACCTTCGCGCCACCAAAATGACAGGCAAAGCAGAAGACAAAACAGTAACCCTTTCAGCATTTAACATACACGGTGCTTTTACGGCCGAGTTCTAAACAAAAAACATTTGATTAATTATGTTTACCGGAAGCATAAAGTCAAAAAAGCAAACCCCAGCCTATTTTTGGGCTGGGGTTTATTTTTGATTCACAACATCAATTGGCATAAGGCGTCGATGATTGCGGCGGAGGCGTCAACGCTTGACGAATCATTAAACCAAATGCCCGTGCAAAAATAATCATAATCAAAAACCAAAAAAACGAAGCAACAACAATGCCTACATGAGGCAAAAAACCAAGTATGAGATTCCCCATCATAGACACACCAAACAAACCAAAACACGTTTGAATATATGCCCCAGAAACCACGCGCTTTAAATCGGCCCACAATGGACCTGGTTCAAAAGCTGCCCACAACCGACCTTCGGCAGCATAGCGGGTAAACACCACAGGAAAAAAGCCGTAAAAAAATATCATGGCCAATATAAGCAAAAAAGAAAGAGGGCCCGCACTTTCAGGGTCATCCATACTGGGTGTCCACCCCAATATAGAAATGAGAGCCCCCAAACCAAATGCAGCCAAAAAACAATATCCCACAGCAATCAAAAACAACCAAAAACCAGCCAAGGCATAATCTCGCCAAGCAAACCAATCGTACAAAACAAGTTCTTCTGTGCCATTTAAGCCATCGATGAAGACCCGATATAAATACCCCCAAGCAATCAAAAACACGCCCAACCCCGCCAATGTGAATACCCCCCCCACAATGGGATCGACCATTCCCATCAGCATCGCGCTCAAAGCCAAGGTCGGCAACAAATTCATAATGCCACCAGGCAATACCTTTTGCCACCATTTGGGTGTATTCAAAATTAATTTAAAGTGCTGAATTAAAAAAAGCCCCAGCATAAACCATCCTGTCTTAAGCCAATGCCTGTGCAAAATCTGCGAGAATATCTTCGGTGTCTTCAATGCCAACCGCCACCCGCACAAGTTCATCTGCAATGCCAATGGCCAACCGATCTTCCCGATCCAATTCATAATAAGAAATAGACGCCGGGTGAGACACAATACTCTCAACCCCACCCAAACTGGCGCCAATACACGGAATTTTTAAACGGTCAATAAACGCCAAAGTACCCGCTTGATCGGTGTCCAGGTCAAAACTCACCACACCACCAAACCCACGCATTTGGGCCTTTGCAATTTCATAATGTGGGTGCGTCTCCAAACCAGGGTAATAAACGCGTTTTATTTTGGGATGCCCATCTAAAAATTGTGCCAAAGCCAAAGTCGTTTCATTGTGGCGTTGCATCCGCAAAGGGAATGTCTTCAAACCACGAATCAGCAAATATGCACAATGCGGATCGACCACACCGCCCAAAATACCCCGATAATCCCGAATGGCTCCAACCAAAAGCTCGCTACCGGCTATCACACCTGCCATCAAATCGTTGTGTCCACCAAAATATTTGGTGGCACTGTGAATTACCAGATCAATGCCAAACTCTAATGGACGCTGATTAAACGGCGTTGCAAAAGTGCTATCAATAATGGTCTTAACACGATGTTTTTTGGCAATAGCAACCACACGTTCCAAATCAATCACATTGAGATGTGGATTGGTTGGCGATTCAGAAACCAACACCCGCGTATTGTCTTGGATAGCACATTCAAGGGCTTCATAATCACCCGCATGGACGAAGGTTGTTTCGATACCAAATTTGCGCAAAACCATTTTGCAAAATTGCGCCGTTTTACGATAACAATCATCCATCATCACAACATGTTGCCCAGTAGAAAGCATGGCCAATAATGCTGTGGTCACTGCCCCCATACCCGACGAAAACAATATCGCGGCTTCGGCGCCTTCTATTTCTGCCAATTTTTTTTCAGCTATATGTTGGGTCGGATTGCCATATCGGCCATAATCAATCTGGGGATTTTCCCCTCCCACAAAGTCCAGAACGGCTTGGGTGTTTTCAAAAACATAGGTCGAAGTTTGGGCAATGGGTACCGTTAATGAATTTTTCCAATGCCCTTTTTCTTCTCCACCGTGAATGGCACGGGTAGATGTACACACCACATCACGCGCTTGATCTTCGGACATACTCTACATCTCCTCATACAAAAAACGGGACTGCCGCTAAGCAAGTCCCGTATCATACGCAAAAAAACCGGTCTAAAAAGCCCGGTGACTTTTTAGCGACTTGTTTAGAGTGGCTGCAATATGACGCAAATCACCACTTCCCGATCAATGTTGTAACCCAATGTAACCAAAAGGTCTTAGCCTGTCAACTCTTGGTTCTTTTCAATGGCGCGAAAGATCGCATCGCGCACAAAATCTGCTTTGGGCGGCAAAACCACAGGCTCATTACGCAAATGAGCAGAAACCCCATGTGCTTTGAGAGTATCCTGGTGATAACCCAATTTAAATTCTGTAAATTTCAACCCATGGGCCGTTGAAATGACAACAACACGATCGCGCTTTTTAATCACACCCCGATCGACCAATTTAAATAATGCTGCAAAAGCTACGCCCGTATGTGGGCAAGTAAACAACCCTGTACGATCTGCACGCGCTGCGGCATCGGCCAATTCTTGTTCGGTTGCCTGCTCCACAATACCGCCAAAAGACTTGAGTGTATCAATCGCTTTTTCGCGACTTACAGGATTTCCTATTTGAATGGCATTGGCCAATGTGGGCTTGGCTGGAACTGCTTCAAAGCTGTCAAAATTTTTCATATAGCTTTGATACAACGGATTGGCCTGAGCACTTTGTGCAACCACAATACGCGGCATTTTGTCAATGAGCCCTATAGCCTGCATTTCGCGAAATCCCTTGCCCAGTGCGCTTACATTGCCCAAGTTGCCACCAGGTATCACAATCCAGTCGGGCACTTCCCAATCAAACTGTTGTACCAATTCAAAGCTGATCGTCTTTTGGCCTTCAACCCGCAAAGAGTTCATAGAATTGGCCAAATAAATATTCTCTTTCAAACAAATTTCCTGCACCAATGTCATACACCCATCAAAATCCGTTTCCAAACTCAAAACCAACGCCCCATTTGCCAAAGGTTGAAGCAATTGTGCGGTCGAAATCTTATCCTTTGGCAAAAACACAATCGATTGAATACCCGCCGCTGCAGCATAAGCCGCCAAAGCTGCAGACGTATCCCCTGTGGACGCACACGCCACAGCCGGAACCTGTTGGCCATTGGCAATCATCTGCTTGACCATAGACACCAAAACGGTCATGCCCAAATCTTTAAAAGAACCTGTATGACTGTTGCCACACTGCTTCACCCAAAGTTCATCCACCCCAATTTCTTTGCCCAAGCGATCTGCCCAAAAAAGATTGCTCCCCCCCTCAAACATTGACACCACATTGGCATTGTCTACCGTTGGGCAAACCAACTCCTTTTTCCCCCACACAGAGCTGCCATAAGGCCACTCTGTACGCATATAGCGTTGATCAAACAGGTCACGCCAAGCATCTGCCGAACGTGTCTTGAGTGCTTCAATATCGTGCGCAACTTCCAACAACCCGCCACATGTTGGGCACTCATAAATCACATCGGTGAGCGGATACTTGCCTTCACACCCTCGAAAGCAACGAAACCAAGATTGAAACTGTGCGTCACCCATACGTAAATCCTTCGATCAAATTTTAATTATCGTTCAAGATCACCAAAAGTTACAACGCTTTAATATAAACCTTCTCTTCCATCGGGCAAATAAAAAAGCCCTCATCGGGCATTTTCAAATCCAACGTTCATCTTCTTAAAAACAACCGTTATATGATTCCTAACGCATCACGCTTCACCCACCCGCCCACACCATTAGACAAGCGCACCAAAAACCAATTTCCTTCTGTGCGTTCCACAAATACTTTGGTGCCTTCATGTAAAACAAAAACCTGCAAAAAATCATCTCCAGGCCCGCTGCGTCCAAAAGCCTCATCGTTCAAAACAATGGCCTTCTCTTCACCGCGTTGTTGCACTTTAAGGACCAACAAACCACCACTGCCAACAAGCCCCACCCCCAACACCACCAACAAAACCATCCAAATAACACGCCTGAATGGAAAAAACAACCACCCAACCAAACCACCCGCTATTCCAAATACAAAAAAACACAAAAACACAGATAATGTATTGATGCTCCACAAATGATAAATCCAAAGCAAGATGCGTGTCAAAAAATTGGGATCTTCGCTTGTTTCTTTATCCACCCGACGTGCATTGGCAAACCTCAAATTGGCCAGTATATCTTCATCATTGGGCATCAACCTTAACGCACGTTCATAGGCCAAAATAGCGTGTCCTAACTGCTCATTTTTATAATAAGCATTGCCCAAGTTATAATACACTTCTCCATTTTGAAGCCCTTGACCAATCACTTGTTCATAAGCAGAAATAGCCTGTTCATAGTCGCCATTGCGATAATGAACATTACCTTGATTATATAATCCCACCAAACCTTCTGTCGCATCCGTTACAGTGCTCACAGCAAGCAACATCAAAACTACAAAACGTAACATTCTCAACCCCGGCATTATATCTCACGCTCCAAATAATCAATCACCTCGACTGCTTTTTCATACAATGCTTTTACTTGCTGAGCATTCATTTGCCCGGGTGCAAAACGGGCCATATCACATTGTTGAAAAATATGACGTACCTGAACAATGTATTCCTCATCAATGTTTTTATCTTTTAATATCTTGCAGGCCTCTTCGGCAGTCATACCTGCGGCAGATCGGTTCAAACGATCGGCCAAAAATTGTGCCACAGACCGATGCAGTTCCGCATGGAAAGCGGCGCGATCTCCGCCATCCATCAATAGCGAAGCCTCCCCCAATCGTTTTCGAGCTTCAGAGTGTGCGCGACGCCTTCGGGCATAGGCCACATCTCCTTCCAGCCGCTCTTGGTGTTTGCGATACACATATGCAACCACCACACCCACAACGGGCAGAAATTGCAACAGCCAATAACTGCCACGCTGATACAACAACTGGCTGTGATCAACCAACTGTTCTCTGTCTGGCTTAATATACCGAATATCTTGCCCCAAAAGCCGAACTTCTTCGCGATTTGCAATCACTTCTGGTTGTGACAAATTCCGATTGGGCGTTACGGTAAGTGCAATGGGGCGCGAGGCAACGGTTTCATAACGTTCCTGAACGGGATCAAAAAAGACCAGTTTAAAGGGCGGCAATTCGACATCCCCTGATTTTTCTGGAATCATCACATATTCAAACGTTTTTTTTCCGCCATAACGCCCACCTTGCACATCGGCCTCTAAAGTCGTCTTGGGGTCATAAAAACGAAATTGAGGATCATTTGGACGAACAGGTTCTAATATGGCCTGCAAATTCCCAACACCAACCACATTGACTTTAACAGAAACAGGATCTCCTGCAAGCACAGCATTTGGCGTTGCATCAACCGTGATATCAAACCGACCTACGACACCCGAAAAACCCTGTGGTGCTCCCGTAGGCAAAGGTTTAACTTCCACGGAAATGTCTTCAGATCGCACAGTGACTTGCTGTGTGCGAAAAGGGTCAAACGAATCAAATGGATCAAAACCAAATAAACTTCTCGACCGTGTACGCATGGGTATATCACAAACAACTTCCAACTGATCCAATTGGTGGGTACCCCGTGTGGTCGGGAACAAAGCCAACCGTTTCAATTCTGAAACATTATAAGCCCGCCCATCAACCACTTCACGTTTGAGATCTAAGCGTTTTGCATCAAAAATAGTTTCTGCCCAAAAACCGGTAAATGTGGGTATTTGACCATAATGCACATTGTTCAAGTCATAACGCGTGTAGAGTTTATACGTAATTCCCACCTGTTCACCCACATAAACCGACTGCTTATCTGGCACAGCCTGCAAAAACAAATTATCTTGAATTTCCTGAATCTGCTCTGTGCTCAAAGACTGTCCCGGTGAAGGGGTCGGTCGCGTTTGTGCTTGCCCTGTGGCTTTGATCACTTCAATACGTAAAGAAGACGACTGATAGGTTTTTCCTTCATGTATGACCCTAGCTGGCCCCAAAACAAAAGACCCTTCTTTTTCGGTGCGAAAAGAAAAGGCATACGTCGTTGTTCGGGTCGTTGACATCGCACCATTCACAATACTGATGGAGGTAGATGTAGAAGACGTGCTACCTACCAATTGTAGGCCATTGGGCGATGGCACTTCGGGTGCGGGCAAGCCACTTATCTGTTGTGCTTCCACCGACACCGTAAATTGAACAATCTCACCCACCTCAACACGCGAACGATCAACCGATGCATCCATGGATACCTGTGCCTGAATATTTTGCACCGCAAACAGTACCAAGCACAAACTCAGCATCCAATATTTATTTACAATATCCATCTCGTTACCAATTTTAAAGGCCATTTAATACGTATCTTGTTTATCCCCAAAAGCTACCACGCATTGCCATTATAACGCCGTCCAGAAACCTTTATTTTACGTCGTTTTTGCGATGCTTCATCTCGGTCTTTCATTGCATCTAAAATACGCGCCGCTTCTTCTTGTGTCAATTCCCCAGGCTGTCCTTGGGCTTGCTGTGGATTCTGCTGATCGGCATTTGGGTCTTGCTTGTCCTGATTCTGTTGACCGTCCTTAGTCTGATCTTGATCTTGTTGTTGCTTTTGTTCCTGATCCTGCTGGTCTTGGTCTTCTTTATTACCCTGATCTTGTTTTTCCTGCTGGTCTTGATCCTGTTGTTGTTCTTGATCTTTGTTTTCTTGATTTTGGTCTTGTTGTTTATCTTGGTCCTGGTTCCCTTGTTTGTCTTGATTCTGATCTTGTTTATTGTCTTGGTTCTTGTCTTGGTTTTGCTGTTGCTGTTGCATTTTTTCCAATGCCAATTCCAAATTGACTTTGGCATCTTGATCTTTGGGGTTTTTCATCAACGACTTTTTATAGGCACCAACGGCTTCTTGGTATTTTTCTTGCCTGAAAAACGCATTGCCCAAATTATAATACGCCTCAGCACTTAAGCTCTGATTGTCAGATTCAACCACACGCCCCAACTCCTGTGCGGCTTCTTCATATTTGCCCTGCTTATACAATGCGTCACCCACATTAAAGCGCAGTTCCGAGCGACTGGGCGCATTTTGTTGGGCTTCCAAATACCGCTTCAATGCCGCATCATATTCGCCCTTGCCAAACAAATCATTGCCTTCTTGGTTTTTCTTTGCAACGGGGTCTAAAAATGTAAATCCCCAAAAAGGCAATAACAAAATCACCATTAAAAGCCGCACTAAAAAATTCCGCATCACCCTATTCCTTATCGTTGTCAACACAGGACACACTACTGTTCAAACCGCCCACGCCACTCTTCTTTTTCTCTTCGCCGATCCGACAACAGCGCTTCGCCCAAAAAACAAATAAGAGCAAGCCCCAATGGCCACTGAAAACGATGTTTATATTGTGAATATTTGCGTGATCCCAAATCTCTCTTCTCCATTTGAGAAATTTGCTCATACACGGCTTGAAGGCCAATGCCCCCCCCACCCGCACGCACATATAACCCACCAGACTCTTCGGCAATGGCACGCAATGTCGCTTCATCTAAGCGGGTCTTAACGATATTCCCCGCTTCATCTTTTAAGTAATCGACCCGATCCCCTTCACGTATCGGTATCAGCTCTCCATCAGGTGTACCAACCCCTACCACAAAAATGCGAACGCCTACTTTGGCGGCTTCCTGAGCGACAGCAATAGGATCGTCCACGTGGTTTTCACCATCTGTAATTAAGATCAGTGCTTGGTATTTTCCTTCCGACGAACCAAAGGCCCGAATGCTATTGCGCATCGCATCAGCCAAAGCCGTTCCTTGAACCGGAATCAAATCTGTTGTTGCCGAATCGAGAAACAATTTGGCAGCACCATAATCTAAAGTGAGCGGGCACAAAACATGGCTGCGCCCTGCAAATGCAATAAGACCAACCCGATCACCCTCTAACCGATCAATTAAATCTGCAATCTCATACCGTGCACGCGTTAAACGGTTAGGCCGAATATCTTCGGCCAGCATGCTCAAAGACGTATCTAAGGCAATAACCAAATCCACCCCTCGACGCTGTATCAATTCCATTTGTGTGCCAAATTGTGGTTGCACCAATGCCAAAACAAGAAACAAAAAACCAGCAACCACCAATCCAGCCTTTGTCCACTGCCGTCCTAAGCTGGCCATATGGGTCAACTTGGCCACCAGCACAGGGTTACCAAATGAGGCCAATGCACGTTTTTTACGCCTAAAACCCCATATGTAAAACAACACCAATATGGGCACAAAAATCAAAAACCAAAAAGCAAATGGATCACCAAATCGCATTTAGGGCAACCTCCGAAAACGCGTGGTGGCCAACACAACCTCAAGCATTAAAAAAAACAAACCTGGCCACAAAAATTTCTCAAACAGTTCTTGATAATCCACATATTCGCGTACTTTGATTTCCGTCTTCTCCATGTCACCAATTTCTGCATAAATCGATTCTAATTTTTCTGCACTTGTCGCACGAAAATATTTTCCACCCGTAATATCGGCCACCTCTTTTAACGTCTCTTCATCAATTTCTACTTTAACAGGTACAAATCGTTTTCCAAAAATGGTACTTTGTTCTTGCATAATGGTGCCTTCACTGCCTGCACCGATGGTATAAATACGCACCCCAACGGCCTTGGCTGCTTTGGCCGCTGTCATAGGGTCAATTTCACCCCGATTATTTTTGCCATCTGTCAACAAGATGATCACTTTGCTTTGTGCCTCAGACTCACGCAAGCGGTTCACTGCTGTTGCAATGCCCAAACCAATGGCTGTGCCATCCCAATCGCCTTCGGCAATCTCAACACCATCCAAAAACCCCTTAAACACATCATAATCCAAAGTCAATGGGCATTGTGTATAACTTTCCCCCGCAAAGACCACCAAACCCAATCGGTCATTTGCTCGCCCCCCCACAAATTCGGCAACCACATCTTTAGATACGGCCAAGCGCGTTCTGCGCTGGTTGGCCAAATCTTTGGCCTCCATACTGCTCGACACATCCAAGGCCAACACAATATCAATGCCTTGGCTTAAAATCTCACGGCCTTCACGGCCCGATTGGGGGCGCGCCATTGCCACAATCAACAACACCAACCCCAAACAACGAAACACCATCAAACTATGTCGCAATTTTAAAGAAAGGGATGGGCCAATCTGTTTAAATGCACCAATACCCGAAAACCGAATGCGCCCTCTTTTTTGTCGTTCTTGGTAAATATAACGATAAACCAACACGGGAATAATTAGCAGCAACACCAACCACTCTGGGTCTTGAAATCGAATCATGAAATCACACCCTTTGCTTCTGGTGATTTTTCTTTTCCTTTTGAGCTAATCAACACCGTCAAAATGGCTTCTACGGTTGGTAAGGCGTTTTTCATCACATCCACTGTAGGCGTAAATTTTGCAAACTTAACCATATCTGCTTGCATCAAAAAAGCCTCTACTTGTTGCACAAAATCACTGTCTACACCATCTGCACGCAAATCGCGTGCAATTTCAAATGTCGTTTCTTCAACGGCGCGAACCGTGGTTTTTGCTTCAATACATCTTCTCAAAATATCCGAAAGCAAAGAATAATAGGTTTTGTATTGTTGTTGCTCGATCAAATTCATGTTTTTGATTTTGTTTAATTCTGCCATCCAATCAATTGGAGGAGCCGGAGGCACAATTGTGGGGCGTTTCTTGCGCTTGCGCAACCACCACAGACCAACTGCAATTCCAATGAGAACCGCACCCAGTACCAACCAAGCCCAAAGAGGTATTGTTGCCTCAATCTGAACAGGTGGTTTGACATCCCGAATTTCAGACTCTCCTGCAGGTTTCACGCTTTGAATGGTTACCGAAATGGCACGCGAAGCAACGCGCCCAGAGTCACCGTTGCTCAAAACATAACGCAACCCCAAGGGGGGAACTTCAAATGTGCCCAATTGAAAAATGGTCAGCACCACATCTGTGGTTTCTTGGATGCGCCCACTATCTTGGGAAAGTGTTTGTACGGGTCGCTTTTCCAATATTTCAAATGGTGTCGGGAAATGATCATCCCACTCAAAAGTTGTGACATCGCCAGCATCACGCAACACGCGCATACGAAAAACAATGGGGTCACCGATTGTAATGGTATCTCGGTTGACCCCTGCTCGAAAATCAACTGCGGCATCAACCGGAAGGACACTGCCAAAATATCCAACCCACACCGTCAGTAAAAATAAAAAAATTCTGTTCATCACGTCCTATTCTGCTCCCAGTTTTATCCCTATTGGGAGATACCACCCAATGGCAAACGCAAGCCCGCCATCACACCATAATCAAATGAAAACACCTCATCCGAACCCTGCATCATCCCATACCAACCATCATAGCCTTGCCCAATCAATACCTCTCTTACCAATGCCTCCCCACGCCACAACGAAACAGTCAACACCGGTTGGGTCAAACCATATGCGTCTAAATTCTGTTCGGCCCCCATAAAGTCTGCTACGGCCATTGTATGAACCTTATCAATCCAAGTTCCCACAATGTCCTCTGTTGCAACATATCCTGCAGGGTTTACCACCTTCCAATTTCCCGCTTCCAATACACACGTCACCGTACTATCTGGGTAGGCCAACTGAATTTTATCAATGCCCTTACGATCAAATTCAAAAACCCGTTTGTATCGAATAGAGCCCAAATCAATATTTAAAAAGTCCGTCATAAACGGTTCAACCAGAAAAACATAGGGTCTTTCTGACGAACTGGCGTACCATAAGCGAGAGCGCACATCTTCAACCGTTTTGCCCAGTGTAAGCGTGCGTGCCTCACCATTTTTATTCCCCACTGTCAATTGGTAACTTGGCGTGTCAAAGCCATACAGTGTAGGGTCTTCAAATGTTTCGGCAACAATATCAACCACACGCTCAGCCCGTACCGTACCCAAAATATTGTTAATTTCTGCCTCATCCCCCATATACGCCCCAGGAGAGACAATTTGCCATCTAAAACCATTTCGAACCATTTCAAAGGTCTTACCATGATGCTTTAAAACCACTCTTTGAACCAGATCCAAATCAAACGGTAAAATACGTTGATCGCGAAGATCTAACAATTTTAAATCAAATCGATTTCGAAAAGACCGCTGTGTCAATACAATTTGATTGCCACCCGACCAACTCAAATACGCCGCACGTCCAGCAGGATTGTCATCGCCAAAAAGCAACCAAATATCGTCTCCAGACTGACTCTCAAAACGCAATTCAACACGCGGAGGTTGCAAGCCAAAAGCTGCCAAATCTGTTTTGTCATAAGCTTCCGCATCAACAATAACGCGTCCACGCTCCACGGCTCTGGCAGCCGTTACCATAGCCTCAAACTGTTCCCAATCGCCAGGTGTTTCAATGGGTTCTTTAATGAGCCAATCGTTGCCTTGTTTTTCAGCCACAAATTTACCAAACCGATTCACAATTGTAAACTTGGCAACAGTTTGACGCTTGACGTCCAAAAACTCCTTTTGAGCGGCAATTGCTTTTTGCTCTTCTTCAATTTTGGGGCGTTCATAAAAAAACACAAATCCAACCAAAAGCAACAAACAAACACCCAACAAACCCGTTATTTTAGGACTCATATTTTATCTCTTTGCATAGAAACAACCAACATCTTGCGTTTAAAGGATCGCTAACGACGGCGCAACCAAACACCCACGCCTGCCAAGATAGGTATGAGTGGCAAAACCAACCACGAAACCCACCGAATCCAAAATTCATCACCAGGAGCCAGCTCTAAAGGGCGAAACTGTGCCGATTTGGGACGAATGGTAATTTGATCCCGTTCGTTCAACAACCAACTGACAGAATTCATCAACAAGTCACCATTTCCAGCCACATCAACAAATTGATTGGTGGCAAAGTCGGAATCTCCAAAAACAACCAACCGAGCCCTTGGTGAGCGACGAATCTCTTCTGTTGTTTTAAAATTTAAAGGCCCAGCAACAGCCATAGACATCCAAAGAGGGCCTGGTTTATCTGCCCCAGAATCATACTTAATTTCTTCAACGCGTTTTTCTTTTAAGGCATTTAAGTTGGTCTCACTCCAACTGCGTGGCGACGACATGGCCAAGGCAGAAACTTCAGATCCAGGCAGAGACCCCACACGTTCAACAGAACGGGTTAATGGGAAAAATGTCATCAGGCCCGAGTGTTTGTCTGTTATGGGATGTTTGCTGTAATTTGCCGTAACAGGCACAGAAAAATCGGCTTCTGGCAACGCATTGCTGTTATCCACAATAAAGTCATTTCGCAACCCAACCGACCATTGAAACAACAAAGGCTCCAATCCTGTATCTATGAGTGGGTCGAGTAAAAATAAAGCTGCGCCACTTTCATCCAGATATTCCGAAATGGCCCCAATCTCAGATGCCAGCAATGCGCCCTTGGGCCCACCAATAATCAATAAGTCACAATCGCGAGGCACTTTTTGCACTTGTGCCAAAATCAAGGGTGGGCGCACATCATTATTGTTTTCAATCAACATTTGCTTAAAGCGCTTAAACCCTTTTCCCGTATCTTGATCAATATTTACCTCGTCGTGCCCACCCAAAAAGTAAACCACTTGACGCGCATCACTTGTAATTCTTGCAATGCCATTGGTCAACGCCTTTTCAGTCCCTTCAGCAATGCGCTCTTCTTTTTGCCCATATTCTATAATAGATGTGCCATAATTGGTCACCTTATAACGCTTGGCTTCTATGGGTTCTTTGTCAGGATCAATTAACCGATAAGAAAAATGCTTTGAATGATAAGCATACTGCTCCAACAATCGTTCAAATTCATCGCGTTCTGTCTCGCGAAAAAAACCAATAACCGTCAAGCCCTCTTCTAAGTTTTCAAGCAACGAAATCGTCTTAGGCGACAACGTATACAACCCCTGCTGAGTCAAATCATATCTTGTGTAGTAGCGTGTCGATAAAAAATTAACCACAGCCAATATGCCCAAAGCAATCAACACAGCAGAAAGCGCATTGGAACCATATTTTAACGTGCGCCGACTAAATAATGCCATCTCTTAAGCCCTCCATCTATGCGACTCAAGCACATTGTGAGTCACAAACAGGAAAAACAAAGTTGCACTTAAAAAGAAGACAATGTCATGGGTATCAACCACCCCCTGAATCATATCGCGGGTATGTTCGACCAAAGACAAAAATTTCAGTATCACAAAAAATACATCTCCAGCATAACGTGCCGCCCAATCGATCATCCACAATAATATGAGCATAAAAAATGACAGCACAGCGGCAATAATCTGATTTTCTGTCAATGATGAAGCCAAAATGCCCACACTAATAAATGTGCCCCCCATCAACAAAACAGCCAATGCCCCCGAATAAACAGGCCCCCAATCAATGCGTGCATACATAGCCAAAATGCCCAAATAACCAAATGCCAAAAATTCAATCAGTGCATATAAAACATAACAGGCCAAAAACTTGCCCATCAAAATTTGCCCCGAAGTAATGGGCGACGTCATCAACAATTCATATGTTCCCCCACGCTTTTCCTCTGCATAAAGCCGCATGGTCAACATAGGAATCACAATCATCCAAACAAATGTTTGAAATTCAAAAAAAGATTCCACAACCACTTCATTCACATTTAAGCGCGATTTCTCTTCATACTCTGCAAATTTTAAAAACACGCTCATGTCGTGAAATTCGAGCACTTGATTTCGAAAAATAAACCCAGTAAACAACAAAAACACCCCCGCCATCACATAGGCAATGGGAGAACCAAAATAAGAACGCATCTCTTTACCAAATATCGCCAGGACATTGCCCATCAGACCCCCTCCTCACGCGTGGTTAACGCATGGAAAATTTCTTCCAATGACATATCTTCTCGGCGCATCTCCAATAACCCCATGCCCAATTCTACCACTTTGGCCGATAAAATTGGCCCCCAATCTCGGTCGGAGGGGCAATCAATAATAATGACATTTTCGCCCTCGTGTGTATCAATAGACACATCAACCACATCTGGCAAATCAGCCAACCCACGCACCGCCACAGATGCATCTCCCGAAACTCGCACCGCAAATCGCAACGTACCACGCATATTGGCTGTCAAATTTTCGGGGGTATCTATCGCCTCAATTTTGCCATGATTAATAATAATAACCCGGTCACAGGTCATTTCTACTTCGGGTAAAATATGGGTGCTCAAAATAACCGTACGCTCTTTGGCCAAGGTGCGAATCAAATTCCGCACCTCAATAATCTGATTGGGGTCTAACCCCGATGTTGGCTCATCCATAATAATCACGTCGGGATTATGAATAATGGCCTGCGCCAATCCTACACGCTGACGATATCCTTTTGACAACTGTCCAATAAGTTGCCGAGCCCGATCTTTTAAGCCACATTGCTCCAACACTTCAACTATACGACCGGGCTTTTCAGATTTGGACACCCCCTTAATATTGGCCACAAAATCCAAATAGGCTTCTACGCGCATATCGGGGTATAAAGGCGGGAGCTCAGGCAAATAACCAATGCGCTTTTTAACCTCCAAGGGTTCTTCAAAAATGTCAAAGCCTGCAATGCGAGCCGTGCCCTGACTGGCAGGTAAAAAACACGTCAATACCCGCATCGTTGTGGTTTTTCCAGCACCATTGGGTCCCAAAAAACCCACAATCTCTCCTTTACCCACTTCAAACGAGATATTGTCTACGGCTGTAAAGGAACCGTATTGTTTGGTTAAATGATCAACTTCAATCACAGCAGTCCCCCCATCAAAACATGCACGGCTTCTACGACGATATATCTACGAACACAACATAGACCCAAACCATCCACTAAGCCCGTCTTTTTTGCGCCCGTCTTTTAAAAAAACGCATTAAAGGTTCTGTATAAGGCTCTTGCATACCAATTTCCACTGTATCAACACCCACCTTGCGAAACATCTGTGTGCGTTTTTGAGCTGTTTCTATGGCCATGTTTGAAAACAAACGACGCACTTCTGAATCACCAAAATCTACCAACACACCTTCCCCGGTTTCAGCGTCTTCCAGCTCTACAATACCAATATCTGGCAAATCCACTTCACGAGGATCCGACAAGGCAATGGCTACCAAGTCATGCCTTTTGTTGGCAATACGCAAGGCTTTTTCATAACCATCCGCCATAAAATCAGAAACCAAAAAAGCCACGCTTTTGCGCCGTGTTACCCGATTCAAATACTCCAAGGCCACACCCAAATTGGTACCGCGTCGTTTGGGGCGAAAATACAACAATTCTCGGATCACCCGCAAAACGTGTTTTTTCCCTTTTTTAGGCGGAATAAACAACTCCACCTCATCTGTAAAAACAATGAGTCCCACACGGTCATTATTTTGAATGGCCGAAAAAGCAAGCAACGCACAAATCTCAACGCCCACCTCACCCTTCATCTGCTCAACGGTACCAAAATCTCCCGATGCACTGGCATCGACCATCAACATCACCGTGAGTTCTCGCTCTTCATCAAACACTTTTACATAAGGGTCAGACATACGCGCCGTGACATTCCAATCAATCGTGCGAATATCATCTCCCACCTGATATTCACGCACTTCGGCAAATGCCATGCCTTGGCCTTTGAAAACCGAATGATATTCACCTGCAAAGATGGTATTCACCAAGTTGCGCGTTCGGATCTCAATCCGTTTAACTTTTTTTAATATCTCGGCAGGAATCATAGGCGCATCGGTCACAAATCACTGGCAGATTCAGTCATTGGTCTTAGGTCAATAACAGCAATGACCAGCAACAAAACTTACCACAACACCCTCAATTAGGGTACTTCTACACGGTCAAAGACTTGACGAACAATCTCTTCAGAGGTCACCTCTTCCGCTTCTGCTTCATAGGTCACCAAAACACGGTGTCGCAAAACATCCATACCCATTGCTTTCACATCTTCAGGCGTCACATACCCCCGATGTCGCAAAAATGCATGCGCTTTTGCAGCACGCACAAGCGCAATAGATCCCCGAGGCGAACAGCCAAACTCTATCAAACCATCTAAATCGCGCAAACCATACTCCAATGGGGCACGTGTCGCCAATATAAGATCCACAATATAATCTTTAATTTTGGAATCCACATAGACCTGATCTGCCACATTCCGAGCCCGAATCAATTCTTCGGTTGTAATTACAGGAGTGATCTCTGGGCTTCCTTCTCCCCCCATGCGATCTACAATCAAACGTTCTTCTTGTTTGCTTGGATACGTAACCCGAACCTTTAACATAAACCGATCAACTTGAGCCTCTGGCAATGGGTAAGTGCCTTCTTGCTCAATGGGGTTTTGTGTGGCCAAAACCAAAAAAGGATCGGGCAATGAAAAAGTTTTATTGCCAATGGTCACTTGACGTTCTTGCATAGCTTCTAACATGGCACTTTGCACTTTAGAAGGCGCCCGATTGATTTCATCGGCCAATACCAAATTGGCAAAAACAGGCCCTTTTTGCACCACAAACTCACTTGTTTGTTGGCGATACACCACCGTACCAATCAAATCGGCGGGTAACAAATCGGGTGTAAACTGAATGCGTTTAAACGATGCCTGAATCGTTTTGGCCAATGAATTCACCGTTAGGGTTTTGGCCAAGCCTGGCACACCCTCTAATAAAACATGGCCATTGCAAAGCAAACCAATAAGAAGGCGTTCTATCATATCTTGTTGGCCCACGATCACTTTCCCAACTTCATTCATGAGCCGGTCAACAAAAGCACTTTCGCCAGCAACACGTTCATTAATCACTTGTATATCTTGTCCAACACTCATAAATACCCCACCAATCTGCTATTTCTTATCTTGCGACCCGTTTTCAGGAAACAACCAGGTTTCAGGTGTTTTACCCATATTTTGGATAGAAATCTCCGCATCATCAACCAATTCCGATTGCGGATAGTTTTCAATCACCTTTTGATAGGCTGCCTTGGCTTTGTCATATGCCCCATCTTGATCGTGTATATACGCAATCATAAATTGTGCTTGGGCACAAAAACGACTGTCTGGAAATTTCTGAATCAATGACTCATATCGGGCAATGGCCGCTTCATTTTTGCCTCGATTCATCAAAACACGCGCCAAAGCTTGTAAGGCCACATCTGCGCGTGAATCATGCGGAAATTTTTCCAAAAACTGCGACAGTTTTGCTTCTGCTTCATCATAAGAATGGATATCGTGTGTCGCTTTCTCACCCTCTTGAAACAACGCATCAGCAGACTCTCCCGAACACCCCAATACCGCCAATGCAAGTGTGAGAAATATCCATTGAAAACACATCATGGGCATGTCTCCTTTCCAAAAGGACGTTTGAATTGACGCTTGTAGTACATGAAAAGTTCCTTTTTTTTAGATAAATTTTAAGAGAAACAAACCACATATCTTCATTATTTTTATAAGAGATAAGAACACCCTCTTCAAAATGTGGTGAAAAATTTAAACCATTGTGATCATCTCGTCAAGACATACAACATTTGGACATTCTCTGCCAAATATAACCGATGCCTCCCAACACCAAAAGAGTGCCAAATTCAATCCCCCAAACCCAACCCGACTCTTCCCAAACACCATCCTGCCTGTATAGAATAAGCACTTCATAGGCCCCAACCACAACCAAAGAAAACCCGACCCATTCATATCGTGGATATAACACCAGAAATGGAATGAGCCAAATAAGATACCAAGGATGTAACGTAGGCGTCAAAACCACAAAACTCGCCATAATACAAAAACCTGCCTCTATAGGAGACAAACGCAAATAGGTAACGGTTAAAACAAGTATCACAAATACCCCGCCTATCACTTGGCGTGCCAAAAGGCCATCGCCAAGCATCGTTTTCAATATTCCAAAAGCAAGGCTGTTAAATTCCCAATTGGCAGCATATGTGCCCAAACTGCCCCAAATTGGCCCCCCCATCACAACAAAAGGCAAATAACCTATCACCACCACAATGGGCAACCATAAGATGTGTTTCCAATTTTGAGGAAACCAGGTCTTGGACCATCGGATCAAAGCAGGTATAAAAACGATGGGTAAAAATTTCACCAAAACCGCTACTCCCACACCTATAAAAGCCATCTTATCACGTTGTTCATACCATGCCCATAAGGCCAGAAACAACACCAGCACCCCCAAAAAATCCATGTGCCCACTTCCCGCCCCTTCAATCACAACCAATGGATGCCACAAATAAATCAACACAGCCTGACCACATTTACCCTGTAAATGCAACAATCTCACCAACACCCACCCCAACAACAAATCACCCAAAACAACGATCAGCTTGAAGCCGTATATCGATTGAAATATCCAATAAGCAAGTGCAAAAACAAATTGTGCCACAGGTGGGTAAATGGTAGGCAAATGAGGATGGTTAATATATGGATAAACAAATGACTCGCGCAAAAACATCAAAGCTTCAGAATCGGGCGAATAGAGATAGGGGTTTATCCCATAGGTTAAAACACGTCCATCCCATACATATCTAAAAATATCATCGGACAAACTCGGTGCCGAAAACAATAAGGTGCCTCGAAACACTACAGCAAATATCCAAATAAGGGGCAATGAAAATAAATTTTGTTGCCATATCCCGATTCCATATGCCACACCCGCAAATCCATATAACAAAAAAAAGATCGGTATATTGGCTCCCAAATCACCCAAAGCCAACACACCGATCAGGCACAATTCGATACTCCCGCCCAAGACAAGCGGAATGATCCATTTTGTCAACGGCATCAGTGCACACGCCCCTCGGCAAAATCTTTCAAGCTTTTAATCTGTTCTTCATTGCCCATCGAAATTAAAATATCCCCTTCTTGTAAGACAACCGCCGACAAAGATTTTGTCTCAGAATCATCAACACGTGTTCGCCCACTTGGCCCATGAATGCCAATAATGATTGCACCTGTTTGTTTACCAATGCCCGATTCGCGCAATGCTTTGCCCACCATTGGAGAGTTTTGTGCAATATGCACCTCTTCCATACGCATAGACATGTCCCGTTGCTCCATCGCCACATCCAAAAAATTAACCACCGAGGGGCGCAACACAACAGACGCAATGCGCCGCCCTGCTATTTGATAAGGCGAAATAACGCGGTTGGCACCAGCCCGTTCTAATTTGCCCACCGTTCTCTCTTCGGCAGCACGGGCAACAATCATGAGTTTGGGGTTTAATTGTCGTGCTGTTAACACCACAAAAACGTTGGCTTCATCTTGGCGAAGCGCAGCCACCAAACCTTTGGCGTGTTCTATTCCCGCCTCCAATAACCTCTCATCATCTTCTGCATCACCTTGTAAAAAAACAACACTTTCATCACGTGCCAACTCCGACGCATCAGGGTTGCGTTCTATAATCAAAAATGGCACTCCCTCCCGCTGAAACTCCAAGGCCACTTCTTTACCCACAACCCCACAACCGCAAATGATATAGTGATTACGCATTTTCGAAATCTTACGCTCCATACGACGCCCTCGCATCAACTGTAATATCTGTCCCTCAAAAATAAAAGCAATCACTGTCGTAACAGAATATCCTGCTGTTAACATACTGCAAAAAAGAAGCACAATTGTAAACTGCCGACCGGCCTCAGACAGCCGATGTACCTCACCATACCCTACCGTTGTAATCGTAATGACCGTCATATACAAACTGTCAGTTATCGTCCAAGGCTCGCCATCTGCCTGATTGCCTTCAATGAGATAATAGCCCAACGTGCCACCACCAATAACACCTGCTAACAATAAAAATGCAATGGCAAACCGCATAAAAGAGCCCATATCAATGCCCTCTCCAAAAAGCAGGCATAAATAAGACCAACACAGCAAAAAGTTCCAAACGCCCTAAAACCATACAAAGAGACAACAAATATTTACCAGCATCTGGAATCGACGAAAAATTGTCAACAGGCCCAACCATGCCCAAACCAGGTCCAATATTGTTCAATGCCGTAATGACAGCCGTTACGGCTGTTACCAGATCAACCCCCATAGCCGCCATCGCCAAAGAGCCAAAAAGCACCACATGCAACGAAATAACAAAAAAAATCAAAATGGCATCTCGAACGTCATTTTCCACAGGAACACCACCAATTTTTAATGTTCTGACCAAATGAGGGCGAAACACTTTCTCCAAACCCAAATAACCTTGTTTGAGAACCACCAAAATCCGAACCACTTTCATCCCCCCTCCCGTGGATCCAGCACATCCCCCCACAAACATCAATGCCACCAATATCAATTGAGAAAAAGAAGACCACTGCTCAAAATCAGCCGTTCCAAATCCTGTTGTAGTGACAATAGATACCACTTGAAAACCCGCGTGCCTAATCGCATGGAAAATGCTGCCATACATTTGTCGCAAAACCAAGTCAACCGATATCAATAATGTTGCAACTGCAATAATACCCATATAAAAACGCCATTCGGAATTGCGCCAAAACGTTTTCCAATCTCCTTTGATGATCTGAAAATACAAACCAAAATTTGTTCCGGCCAAAATCATAAACACAACAATGACCACCTCAATCACAACATTATTATAATATCCAACGCTTTTGTTCCAAACCGAAAATCCACCAGTCGCCATTGTACCAAAAGTATGACACAATGCATCGTAAAACGACATGCCCAATGCCCACAAAACAGCAACCAAGATCACTGTCAAACCCAAGTAAATACGCCATAATAACGCAGCTGTTTCACTTATTCGGGGGCGTAAAACTTCGGCCGTAGGACCTGGTACTTCCGATTTGAACAGCTGTTTACCACTCACACGGAGGTAAGGCAAAATAGCCACAAACAGAACAACAATGCCCATGCCCCCCAACCAATGGGTAAAACTGCGCCAAAACAATACCCCTTTGGGCAATGCCTCTATATCTTGCAAAATGGTTGAACCCGTTGTTGTAAAACCAGACATTGCTTCAAAATATGCATCGGAGAAATTGGGAGTTACACCAGAAAAATAAAACGGCAACGCGCCAAAAAGTGCCGCCAGCAACCAACTCAACCCCACCATGGCCATACCTTCTCGTCGCAACACGGGTGCCTTGCTGCGCCACCCCAAGGCAAACAATCCTCCTCCAGCACCAAAACAAATGAGCATGGACAAACCCAGTGCGCCCACATCGGGCTCACCCAAATACAAACTCCACAAAAGAGAAAAGCTCATCGACAAGCCGATAAACATCACAAGCACGCCAACGAGCCTTAATACGGTACGCAAATTCATATTATTATGATCTCAATTTTTCCATTTCGGACTTTGGAACAATGTCTCCAACTCATCCAAAACATCAGACAAAACAAATGCAATGACGGTATCTCCGGCCAAAATGGTATCGCCACCGCGAGGTACCAATACTTCATCTCCGCGTACCAATGCACCAATAATAACACCCTTTGGAAAACGCAACTCATCACCCAAGATGCGATTTACTGCTGGCGCATTGGGCTCTGCGGTCAACTCGACAACTTCGGCATTCCCATCTTGCAACAACGCCATTGAACGAATATTCGAACCTCCCGCCAAAGTCAAAATACGGTTGCCCGTCAAAATACGTGGGCTCACCGCATGATCAATCCCTACGCGCTCCACCAATGGAGCATAATCTGCCCGGTTCACAGCCACAACAACATGCGCCACACCCATTTGTTTGGCTTGCAAAGAAGACATCAAATTGACCTCATCATTGCCACATAAGGCCACAAACACATCGGCATCACCTACGCGTTCTTCTGCCAATACAGACAACCGCGTTGCATCACCATGAATAATACGCGTCCCCGACAAAATGCGAGACAAAGCATCACACCGCTCACGCACGCCTTCTATGAGCGTAACCGCAACACCACGCGTTTCCATAATTTGCGCCAACATTAAAGCCGTTGTACCTCCCCCGGCAATCACCACACTTTCGGCACCTTCTTCCACATCTTTAAAGAGTCGACGCACCGCCCGTGCATTTCCCGATGGCATAATAACCGTTACGCGATCCCCTGCACAAACCACATCTTCTGGCCCCGGAATGGTCATCACTGAACCACGCGAAAGCGATACAACCAAAGACTCCAGTTCGCGATCGGGAGGAAACAGATCACAGATGCGCTTACCTGCCGCAGACGAGTCATTGGGAACCATCATTTGGCGCATTTGCACTTTTTCTTGTGCAAAACTTTCCACAGCAACTGCTGCCGGATTTTCTATGAGTTTGGCAATTTCAAATGCAGTAATCGATTGGGGGGAAATAATCATATCGATATTTAACAGATTTCGATATTCAATTTTTCCACTCTTGTGATATGCCTGATTATAAACGCGTGCAGCAGACCTTACGGCACCCAACTGTTTGGCAGTACCTGCAGCAATCAAATTGACCTCATCACTGTTTGTGACAGCGGCCACAAGATCGGCACGCGCCACTCCTGCCATTTCCAGAATTTGTGGATTTGCACCATGTTCACAAATGGTACGAATATCCAAATTCTCTTCGGCATGCATTAACCGATTGCGATCAACATCAATCATGGTCACACTGTGCTTTTCCTGAGACAACACTTGCGCAATATGAGAACCTGCCTGCCCTGCGCCAATAACAATAACTTCCATAGATTGCTCTTATCTCCGAAGATTGCTCTTATCTCCGACGCTCTTGTTTAACCCTTCGTCTTGGAGGGTCTATGCGCAAAACAATGTTGCCACGCCGAAAGGCACGCACCGCACCCGTTGATTCAGATACGGCAATTGCAATTGATCGCGTGGTTTTTGTAATCGATGCCGCAGCCACATGCCGTGCCCCTAATCCTTTGGGCAAAACCAACCCCTTTACTTCGGCAGAAATATATCGGCCACCCGAAAGAATGACCCCATCTTCCTGAACAATAAAAGCCCCATCCATAAGCGCAACTTCTTTGACACCTTCATGGATATCGGGATTGCATATGTTTTTTTCTCTTTCGGCATACCCCCGAAAAGGATCAAAGGTCATAACCCGGGAACTGTTTGAAACACGTTCCGAATCGCCAATGACAAACAGCGTACCAATAGGATCTCCTTCTCGGCCTTCTTGCCCAATTTCTACGGCTAAGTCTAAAACTGCTTTAACCACCTCCAAGGGCAAGTCACCGGCCAATTCCGCCACACGCAATGGATCATATCCTTCAAAACCGTGGTCCGTATCAACCACAACCATGGCATCCACATTGCGCGGGTCTAACATCCGTGTCACACATACCAAACGACTGCCGCGCCGAATGTAGCCCCCCTCCATGCCCAAAATGACACACTGTCGAACCCGTTCAAAGTGCGAAATATCATCTGTACCAAAATCAAAATGCAAACGCTGAACACCCGTTTCTTCTATCCCACTCAAAAAACTTTTATTACGTGTAACAACCAAAGTTGTACACACCTCATTAATTTTTTGTACAGATGCCTTTGTGATACCCGAATCGGCCACCAACAAAATCAAGTCGGCTTTCATATCTTGGGCAAATTCAGCAGCCATATCCAAAAAAATTTGTGACTGATTTCGTTTTTTAGACGACTTAGCCATGTGACGCTCAATATCTCACAGAAAAGACCACCCCAAAAAGAGTGGTCTAATAACAAATAAATCTACCCACCCTATTAACGACGCGTTCCAAAACGACGCCGACGGCCATAAGTAACTGTTTTGGGCGTATCATCGCCCGTCCCATCATTTTCCTCAGCTACTTTTGAAACGTCACCTGCACGTTCAAGCGTTAGAAACTCAGAAGAAATAGCCTGAGTTAAAATGGTCGGCCCACAATCATAAAATGGCACCCCCGCCTCAAATGCGCGTTGGGCATCAATACGAATAACAGCTCCCAATAAGCCTGGTCGACTGCTTAATTGTTCGGCCACATCAGGATCAAACGACAAATGCAGATATTCTCGGTCTTTTGAACGCAAACCTTCTGAAATTACGGCCTGTGCGGCAGACGGGTCAACACCTTTATAGAGAAATTCGGGAGGTTGTGACGAATCAACCCCCAATTCGATGTAAAAACTATGGCCATATCGGGCGCGAATTTTGCCATCTACAATTTCAAAGCGTTGTTTTTCACCATCATAAACCACTGCCTCTATTGATTCAACCGTTAAAGAAGCATCCTTTTTTTGCAATGCGCTCAAAACCGCTTCCAAATCAGCAAAACCATATGTATCTACTTCCAGCCCAAATTCTTGGGGTCTATGGCGCAACATCAATGATAAGAGTTTGGATATCTGAATTTTATTTCGCAGCATGGTGATTGCCCCTAATGACAAATTTTAAAAACGCGATAGCACCCAATGTGCCTAAATGCGATACGATACGTCCAAACACTCCCCAAATTATTGAAGCCTTTCAGATCAAGTCATTTCAAATGCAACTTCTTGCGCCGCATCAATATCTTGAACACCGATCAATTCCAAACCATCAGGAGGCCGAATGCCAGCCAAATTTCCTTTTGAAACAATACATCGCAAAAATCCCAATTTGTGTGCCTCGGCAATGCGGCGATCCATTTGCCCAACAGGCCGAATCTCTCCACCCAAACCCAATTCTCCAAATACAACCGTATCGTGGGGCACCTGCTTATTGCGAAAGCTCGAAACCATAGCCAACGCAATACCCAAGTCTACAGCAGGTTCCTCTAAACGCAACCCCCCAGCGACATTCAAAAAAATATCTTGTGATCCCAGTTGCAAACCCGACCTTTTTTCCAACACGGCAACCAAAATGGCCATGCGTCGGCTGTCAAAACCGTTGGCCACGCGCTGTGGATAACCAAAGTTACTGCTGGCCACCAAAGACTGTACTTCAACCAAAATCGGTCGGGTACCTTCCACCGTACAAATGGTTACAGCGCCTTCTCGACGTTCATTTCGGTCTGGCAAAAAGACTTGTGACGGATTGGGCACTTCGACCATGCCAGCATCTCGCATTTCAAAAATGCCAATTTCATTGGTCGAGCCAAAACGATTTTTAGCCGCACGCAAAATGCGAAAAACACCGTGCCGCTCCCCTTCCAAATACAAAACCGTATCTACAAGATGCTCCAAAACCCGAGGACCTGCAACCGTGCCCTCTTTGGTCACGTGCCCAACCAAAAAAACCGCTGTGCCCGTGCGCTTGGCCAAAGACACCAACCTTGCAGCACATTCTCTTACTTGCCCGACCCCACCTGGGGCACTTGGTAATTCGGGGTTAAATATGGTCTGTATAGAATCTACCACCACAGCTACAGGTTGGATTTCTTCAATATATCCACAAATAAGTTCCAGGTTTGATTCCGAAACCAAGAGCAAATCTTCGGCTAAGGCACCAATTCGTTGGGCACGCATGCGGGTTTGGCGAGGTGATTCTTCTGCCGATACATAAAGTACCTTCAAGCCATTTAAAGCAAGGTGAGACACCACCTGTAACAATAACGTCGATTTACCAATGCCAGGGTCTCCTCCCACCAGTGCGGCCAATCCCGCCACAATTCCCCCACCCAACGTGCGATCAAATTCTGCAATATGGGTGGTTGTGCGTTCATCTTGTCCACCAATAACTTCCGTAATAGGCACGGGAGGATTGGCCCGAATAAGACCTTCGCGCTTTTTCTGTTCTGATGATGAGGCTGGTGTCGCCACTTCTTCAACACACGTATTCCAAGCCCCGCACCCAGCACAACGCCCAAACCACCTTCCCGAATCGGCACCACACTGCTGACAAATAAAACGCACCCGCATTTTGGCCATCGGCGCCTCCCAGTTTAAGGAAATTCGCGATACAATTCGGGTTCTTCAAAACGCAAATATTCGCCCACAAATGTCAAAAACACACTGCCAATTGGCCCACTTCGCTGTTTCCCCAAAATCAACTCTGCCACACCTTCTTGAGAATTGCCTTCTTCATCAGTTATACCATATACTTCGGGGCGAAATAAAAACATCACCACATCGGCATCTTGCTCAATACTCCCCGATTCTCGAAGATCCGATAATTGGGGGCGTTTGTCTGTGCGGCTCTCTACTGCCCGAGACAACTGAGAGCACGCAATAACGGGAACATTGAGCTCTTTGGCCAACCCCTTAAGAGAACGAGAAATGTAAGCGATCTCTTGTTCGCGACTGCCAAAATTCTCAGAAGCAGTCATCAACTGCAAGTAATCTATAAAAATCAAACCAATATTGTGTTCGGCTTTTGCCCGTCGTGCTTTGGCACGCACTTCCATAATTGAAATACCTGCGGTATCGTCAATATAAATGGGGGCTTCCATGAGCTTGCCCGTCCATTCAGACAAACGTTGCCACTCTTCTTCTGACAAACGCCCAGTGCGCAACCGATGCGAACTTACTCGAGCCTCAGAACACAAGAGCCGTTGTGCCAGTTGCTGCACAGACATTTCCAACGAAAAATACAAAACAGGTGTGTTGCCTTTAATGGCCGCATTGCGTGCCACACAAAGGGTAATGGCCGTTTTGCCCATTGCAGGACGCGCGGCCAAAATAATCAAATCGGAAGCTTGCAAACCAGCTGTAATTTCGTCAAGCTCCGTATACCCTGTCGTCACCCCCGATAAAGACCCCGCATTTTCATGGGCGCGTTCAATGGCCGCAAATGTTTCATCCATCACCGATTCTAATGACACCACCCCTTTGCCCAACTCGCCTTCAGCTATTTGAAACACACGTTGTTCTGCACGATCAATCACCTCGCGCACATCATTTGTCTCATCATAAGATTCGATGGCCGTCTGTGTCGAGGCATCAATCAAACGCCGCCTTTGGGCTTTTTCTAAAACAATATTGGCATGATATTCTACATTGGTCGCAGTGGCCATTTCACCAGCCAATTCTGCAATAAATACAGCCCCTCCAACCTCATCCAATTGACCACGACGAGACAGTTCTTCCGTAAGCGTTACCTGATCTACAGGCTCACCCCGTTCTGATAGCCGATGAATACATGCATATATTTTGCGATGTGGCGTATGGTAAAAAGCCGTTTCATCACCCAATACTTCAATCACGCGGTTGATTGCCAAGTTATCAATCAACATGGCACCTAAAACGGCACGCTCAACATCCAAAGCTTGGGGTTGGGCACGATCAACAGCAGATGCAGGTGATGAAGAGGTTGGGCGCTCACTGGCCATAATTATAACTCGGTTCCATCATAAAGGTGACGAACTAATTTTAAGTCTTCCCACGTAGGGCGTTTCCATTGGGCATTTCGCAAAAGTGCCGCAGGGTGGTATGTGGGAACCAATTTTACACCGTGATAATCAAAAACCTGCCCACGCAAACGCCCCATAGAATCTGTGGTTTTAAGCAGTGTCTGTGCAGCAAAACGCCCCAATGTACAAATGACCAACGGGGCAACCATCTCTATTTGTTGGAGCAAATAGGGCTCACATTGGGCAATTTCTTCGGGCAACGGATCGCGGTTATTGGGAGGGCGACATTTAACCACATTGGCAATATACACATCTTCACGCAACAATCCCATTGCCTCAATCATGCGCGTCAACAACTGGCCAGCCGCGCCCACAAAAGGGATACCCTGTTTGTCTTCTTCGGCCCCAGGCGCTTCACCAATAAACATAATATCGGCATTGGGATGTCCTGTGCCAAATACGACAGAAGAACGTCGTTCACATAATTGGCAGGCCTGACAATTTATAACCTGTGCCTGTAGGGTTTCCAAATTCTCACGGGGAACAGCAACAACCTCACCCGATTCCGTTGACAGAGGCAATTTAGGAATCCCATCAAGACCCAATTCTCGCTGTTGTTTTAAAAATTCGCGAGCCAAATCCAATATTTCTTGTGTTTGTTCTGCCCGATCCACCATCGGATCTATTCCCATTGTTTTTCTAACCAATCGAGTATGTGATCTGCAACCTCATGTTTAGACATCAATGGCAATGCGGTTTCCCGATCACAGGGTTCAATCAACGTCACCACATTGGTGTCAACACCAAAACCCGCGCCCGCCACATTGAGTTCGTTAAGAACAATTAAATCCAAGTGCTTTCGCTTTAATTTACCACGGGCATTTTCCAATGCCTGATCGGTTTCCATCGCAAAACCAATTACTTTGCGATTTCCTTTATTTTTGCCCAAATCAATCAAAAAATCATCATTGGCCACCAGGTGTAAATCCAACCCTTTTGACGACTTTTTAAGCTTGTTTTGTGAGACTGTTTCCGGGCGAAAATCGAGTACAGCAGCAGTCATGATCAATGCATCGGCCTCTACAAAAGCCTGTTCGGTAGCTTTTTTTAACTCGGCTACCGTCCTGATATTTTCACAGACAACACCCCGAGGCGTTTCAAGGTTGCTGGGGCCGCTAATCAACACCACGTTGGCACCTCGCTTTTGGGCTTGTTCTGCAATGGCATACCCCATTTTACCCGTTGACCTATTGGTAATAAAACGCACAGGATCAAGGGGTTGCTCTGTTCGCCCAGCAGTAACCACAATACGGCGCCCAACCAAAGTTCGAGAGGGCGATAACAAATCTTGGGCGGCCGCCACAATTTGATCGGGTTCTGCCAAACGCCCCATTCCCACAGCCCCAGAAGCCAAAACACCCGACATGGGGCCAATGGTATGGTAACCATTCTCTGTTAAAAAAGACAAATTGCGTTGCAACGCTGGGTGGGCAAACATTTGCGATTCCATCGCAGGTGCCAATAATATTGGCCTTTCACTGGCAAGCAATATGCAAGACAGCAGATCATCCGACAAACCATTGGCCATTTTACCAATAAAATTTGCCGTTGCAGGTGCCACCACAATCAGATCGGCCCATTGCGCCAAACGCACATGAATCACATCTGGGTCACCGGACTCTGGAAAAAGATCTGTATGCACTTTGTGATGAGACAACGCTTCAAAAGTTAAGGGTTGAATAAACCGATGTGCAGATGGCGTCATCACCACCTGAACATCGGCACCAGCCCTTTGCAAACCTCGCAAAACTTCAACACTTTTGTAAGCTGCAATACCGCCACTTACACCCAGAAGAACCTTGTTCCCCTGAAGTGACATATCAGTCTCCTTGGGCAGTATTTTTTGCATCATAGGTGTGTCGAATTTTTTTATCGGCCAATCGCCCCAATGCCACAGTTGTGACCTTTTCTTCGCCTTCGGCGACCCCTGCATTTAACCGCGCCTGATTCAACCGACGGGCTTCTCGCGAAGACAACAAAACAGCTTCATACGGATTGACCTGACCATCTGTAACATCTTCTGTAAAATACACCATTGGCATAATGAACCCTTCCATAAAACGTTTAAGAAACCCAATACATCAATCGACCCATATTCAATCTTCAATCAAACCCAATTGCGTCAAATGCGCTTCCATACGCGCCGAACGATGCCGCTCTGCATGAATAATGGTTTGTAAGCTTATCACGGCATCCGATAAATGGTCATTAACAATAATATAGTCACATAATGATGCTTGGCGTAATTCTTCAATCGCATTTTTCATACGCAATTGGAAATTGGATGCCGTTTCAGTTTGGCGTAATGCCAATCTTTCTTCCAACATTTCTAACGTAGGCGGCAAAACAAAAACTGTAACACAGCGATCGCCCAATGCTTTTTGCCAAGTCGCAACACCCTGCACATCCACATCCATCAACATAACATGTCCATCTTTCATGGCCGCATCTACCGCATCTAAGGTAGCACCATATAAATGGCCATGTACTTCAGCACACTCAATAAAAACACCTCGGTCAAACATCTCACAAAAGGCTTCTTCCGACACAAAATGACGTTCAACACCCTCCACTTCTTCTGGACGAGGATGGCGTGTTGTGGTGGTCACGCACCGATACACATCACTTTCAGCCTCAAGAACTTTACGGCATATTGTTGTTTTTCCAACACCAGAAGGGCCAGCCACCACAACAGCAAATGCACGTGGGTTTTCCAATAGCCTTTTTTGCAAAGCCTGAACAGCTTGCGTATTATCTGTTTTTTCAACAATATGCATAGTGCAAGACTTTCTACTCAATATTTTGAACCTGTTCTTTGAGCTTTTCCAATTCTTCTTTGATATTCACAACAATGTGTGCTATTTCAGCATCACCAGCCTTAGACCCAATCGTATTGGCTTCGCGCAACATTTCTTGAAGCAAAAAATTTAACCGTCGGCCCACGGCTTCATCTTGATCTAACATATTTAAGTATTGTTCATTGTGACTGTAGAATCGCACGCACTCTTCCGTCACATCACTCCGCTCGGCCAAAAGGGCAATTTCCATCATTAACCTATTTTTATCCACTTGCTCTGGTGTCAACAATTGGGCCAATTTATCGCTGAGTTTTTGACGCACAACATCTATGCGCTTGGGAGCCAACCCTTCCACCTGCTTGATTAATGTATTTAAATAAGCGATGCGTTTTTTAAAATCCGTAGTTAACTTTGCGCCTTCTGCCAATCGCATGGCCAAACAACCTTCAACTGCTTGTTTTAATGCCCCTTCCAGTGTTTGCCAAAGCAACTCGCTGTCTATCGTAGGTGCTTCAAAACCAAACAAATGTGGCAATGTCACCAAGCGCATCACATCAATCTTATCATTGCTATCTAATTGTTTTTTAATTGTATCGATCTCATTACAATACGCCGCCAGTACTTCTGTGCGCAACACAGGCAAACCTTGGTCGGATTGTTGGCCCTGTACGTCAATCGAAACATCTATTCGACCACGCGAAACGGACGCCAACACCAAATCTTTTATACGCGCTTCCAATGACAAAAAACTGCGGGGCATATGTACTGTCACATCTCCATAACGCCCATTGACAGAACGCACCTCAACCGCCACCCGTCCTACCGGTCCTTCTGCCATCCCTTTTCCAAACCCCGTCATACTGGCAATCATTTTTTGCCCCATTTCCAGCTATATAACCAGTCCAAAAAGACTCAATAAAGAACCAAAAATAAATGAGTTAGCTTGTAAAAATAGCTAAACGATCTATTTTTGTCAACCATCCAAAATAAAACAGGAGACTTCAAAGGAAGTCTCCTGTTTTTTGACATCTCATCTTGGTTATCCAACAACATCAAAATCGTGCACGTCTTCCCCTGCCTCAACAGACAATATTTCCAAAGCGGTTGCAGCACCCTGCCCTGCAGAAATAATAGCTTGTGTACGAATTAAACGCGTATTCCAACCTGCAGCATATAAACCTTTAATGGCTGTCTTACCATCTTCGTCGGCAACAATTCCCTTGTTCTTTTTTTCTAACCCGAAACTCTCTGCCAGTTTGGTATTGGTTCCACCTGCCAAAATCAGATACTTGCCTTCTTTGCGCTTGCCATCCGCAGTGGTTACAGCAAACCCATCCCCAGTTTTTTCTGCTCCCGTTACTTCTTCGTCTACAATTTGTGCACCTAATTTTTTAACTTGTTCTCGGGACACCCTTTGAAAATCACTACCCGTCATCTCCGGTATGCCTAAGTAATTATATAACATTGCCTTATGCATAGGCGTTGTGTTTTGTCCATAAACAGTAACCGTCATATCATTTTTTGCTAAAAAAAGCGCCGCACTCAAACCTGCAGGACCATCACCAACAATCAACACATCTGCCATAACATAAACCTTCCTTTAAAAGATGAAATATGATGAGATCTCTCCACACTCAAATTACAGAGATGCCACGTATACAGCCAGATATTTTTCAAGTGCTATTTTAAGAAAATGGCAACCAAACACGCCCCAAATTTACGCAATCATATAAATGTTGGGTTTATTCAAAAAACAGCATCGTTTGCAAAGCTTCATTGGGCTTGAGCAAGCTCTTGTTCGTCAAAGAAGATGGCCATTGGGCCCATTTATCCGTCCAAGAAAACAATTCACCCTTTGCTGGTGTGCGAATATATCGCCCTCCAGGGAGCATGACCTCAAGCACCAAATTTCCCAGGGTACAATGACATTCAGATGGAGGGTGTATAACCAAGCGATTCTCCATCTGCAAGCCATCCAACAAATGCCCGGGTAATTCCATGCGCGCAGGAGCAAAACCATCGCGAATGGGTAACTCACCAATACGTGCACCATTGAGAGAAGCTTTCAATCCAGATAGACCGTCCCAAGCACAAAATCGCAAAAATGCACGCCGAATACGGCTTAAATCTGTTGGAATCAATTTTGAAGGCGCACTTTGATCCATCATCCAAAAATCAAGCATATCTCCGGGTTGCTCCCAAGCCACAACCGCCTCAGCCCCCCGATTGAGATGGTGCCACTCAGCAACCACTTCTTGTGCCCCCACTTTAACCATAAACCAACCTGGGGCTGTGTTTTCCAAATAACCTGGCCAACAAGCCAAAAGATCATCCTCTCCTGGCAAAAATGCCTGCACTTGATTCAAGGCCAACGGGGGTTCATCAGAAACACCAATCATGGCTCCCATGAATTGAAATACGGGTAACCCTTGCGTACGGTGCAAAATAACGCTCTGATTATGTGTGTGCCCACAAAAGTAAGCATCTACATCAAAATCATCGAGGATACGCACCATATTTTTATGGAACTCAAGATGTGTAAAAAATTGACGCGCAACAGGCCAAATTGGATGATGTCCGAATACAAAAGTATGTTGAAAACCCTTTTTTACCCCGGCTTTTAGCACGCGCTCTACCCATAAACATTGCTCTTGAGACCAGGCATCAGTGTCAAGGATCAAAAATAAGCAGCCATCCACCTCAAACGAAAAATAACTCTCATCGAGTTCTATATTCAACAAAGATGCCATCGTTGGATGTACAACAGCTTTAAATGCATCATATGCATCGAGATTGCCACGTGCATAAACAATAGGAATTTCACAGGTCGAAAAAAATTCCAATGCTGCGCGTAAATCTCCAACAAGCTCGTTCGGATCTCCTGGTTCTACCAGATCACCCGTAATAAAAATAAAATCGGGGTCCAACTCACGCAAAGCATCCATCATTGGGGCAAGTGCATAAGTCACATTTTCAAGGTATGCCTCGACCTCAAGCGGCGTATCTCTCCGCTCAAAATGACTATCAAATTCTCGCCGAACAAAATGCGTATCACTCACAACAGCAAAGGAAAATGGCCGCTTCAAATCTTTCACACATCACTCCCGTAACGGTAGCTATAGACCAACACTTAACAGAAACTACAATGTAACCTTTTTTTGCCCCCCTAACAAGAACAAGACAAACAGGCTACATAAAAAAACGAGGTTCTGAAGAACCTCGTTTTTTTGCTCGTTATTCCCTGTCATTTCCACCATCTCGACGCCCACCACTGCCTCGTCCTCCAGGACCGCCCTGCCCACCACGCCCACCACGCTGATTCATTTCTTGCATATATCCCTTTAATGCCTCAACCTGATTTGCATCCAGAACTGCCGTTAACTTTTGCGTCATTTGACCACGCAATTTTCTCACTTCGGTCATCGTAGTTTCACGATCATTGTTGTCACCCAGCTTTTTAACCAGTGCTGATCGTTCTACATAAACAGCCTTGAGCGCATCGCGAACTTTGCCCAACTGTTCATAGCTTAAACCAACCTTTTCATCAAATGCCAGAAACCCCAAAATTTGCTCAATGGGAATAGAACGCATGGCCATCATAGCCCCTCCTCGCCCTCCTGCACCACGTTCCCCCTGTCCCCCTTCTGGCTGTGCCCACACATCCAATGCCCCAAACATAAACAGAGCGGTAGCAATCATCACAAAACGATTTATTCGCTGCATCATCAACTCCTTTGATTAGATTCAATACCCCAAAAAATTCGGGCAAGTGACGTGCCTATTAGACATCGCTTGCCCGAAAAAAAGTTCCCGCATTTTTTAAAAAAACTTGACCACTTCCATCAATGGCTAAAGCACACTTCCAGAAACCCTCAACAGAAGACATTTTCAGATTAAAAAACCACCTGTGAAACGGCTTTAGAAATTAGGGCAACGGCAATAGATGTCATACCAATAAGCCCCATGCCGCACGAATAACCCGCCAGCAAAATAGGCGCATAAGCCTTCCACTTCGATTCGCCAAAACGCTTAGCAAAATAAAACTTTCCAAGAATTGCCCCAGCAAAATTCAAGATCACAAAATGTGGCCACTGTGCCAAACCGTTTACGAAGCCAAAAAAGACCAACGTAGGCACCTTTACGGCGGCAAGCACCAAATAAAGCAACCCACCCGTTACAAACCCAGCCCCCACATAAGCAGGTTTAATGATATCACTTAAGAGTTCCATACCGGCTGCCCCCTGAAACTCTCCTGGGGGTAAGGTTGCTTTAAGCCACATGGTTTGCATGGTGGCTTCAAAGGGCCAAAACATTTGCACATAAGGATAGGTCGATGATGGAATGGGGCCCAATCTCCAAATGAACTCCCAAAACACAAAGCTACAAAGGAAGATCACAAAGGAGGTCAATGCCACCATTTTGATATAACCTTTAAACTTAGTTTTGGTTAATTCCAACTGTTTGAATTGACGCACGGCCAATCCATGATCATGGAGCGGAAGGGGCGCAAACCAAACGGCCACACCTTTATAACCAGAAAGGAAAATCGCAGCTTCACGAATATAAGGAATACTGGCCCCATAAGGACTGCCCGTTAACCCAATCATACGCGCACCAATATAAGACGAAATGGGGGTATAAATAAACGCGAAGAAAACCAACCAGCCCCAATGAAACTCAGGTACAAGCCACCGACAAAGGCCAATGGTTGCCACCGTTGCAATCACCCACAAAACCAGAGGCCACTTCATGGGCAAATCACCACGACCTTCAGGCAAATCTTCAAAATCGATCTTTACGGTATGATGCCCCGTTTCCTTCAATGCCTTGCGTTGGGCAAGCAAAGTCTTACCCACCATATAAAACCCAGTAAAGGCAATGATCAAAGAGGTGCCAATACCAAAGCTCAACCAAAAGTCGAATCGGTTAGAAATGCTTGCGGGAATGGCGGTCATACCAGGAGACCAGCGTTGCAAAATATCAAAATGATACAATGTAGGATTGATCACCAAGTTGCCCAACACCGCGCCAATAAAAGAACCAATAACAACATAAAATGGCAGAACAAAACCAATCAGCAAGTGCCCCAAATCCGTTCCCAAACCAAATACTGCCGCTGGCAAAATGGTTTTGACTTCAGCTGTAAAATCAATAAAAGGAATGGGCAATATTTGTACGGTTTCCGTTAAGAAAATACCCGACAAAGTCGGCACCACAACATAAAGCAGCCCCCACACCAAACCAATACAAGTGCCCGTGCTAAACACACGCCAACGCCATCCTTCAGATTTTGATGAAGTCTCAGCCAATGCGGTTACACCACGTGCATGAACAGGTTCCATGGGAAATGGCAATTGCTCAATATCACTGGTGACCCGATACATGACATACCCAAATGACAACCGTGCCGTTTGGTTAATAATCATCACCAAGAACAAAATAAGTACAGGCAGGGCCCAATCCCAATGCATAAAGGTGCGCTCTGCATAAACAGGCGAATCAAGTGCAGGAGCAACCCAGCTTGGAATATATTTCCCCAAACCTTCCGCTGCCGGCGACTGAAGAAGATATTGATCCCAAATCAATCCACCAAAAGGACCACCATAGGTGTGTGCGCCACTTCCTAAACGCACACCTATGCCTAATAGACCAGCAGCTACCCAATAAATAATGAGAATTTCTTGGGTTTTAAGCTTAACAAATGATCGCTTCGCAATTTCTAAAAAGAGAATGATCGTGACCCATTCAGACGCACCAGCCATACTTTGCCCGGTGACGAGGCCCAAATAAATCGCCCCAGGCAACATCACGATGCCTACAAACAGAATGGCCCAAATCGTTTTCCATCCAAAACCATCTTCATACGGCGCACTTTCAGGCATAATATCGTCGTATTGCGCCATGTCCTCTTGTTCTTTTGTATCTTTGGGTTCAGTTGCCAAAATTGCCTCCAGAAAAAATCACCAAAGCAACAAATTTACGGTCATTCCGTCTCGTGATTTTAAATTGTTAAAAACCTGTTTAGACACTTGTTTCAGCTATGCTTTGGTTAGCAAGAATCTTCTTGCCATCTTCTGCATAGGTAAATTTCACTTCTCCTGGAATGGTTCGCCATACCAAGAATCGTTTGCGCAGCACATTCAAGAAGCCACGGTTGATCCGCTTCCAAGAGGCCACATCACCACTGAGGCGATTGATAATCACCTCAATTTTATAAATATTGTGCTCACCCGTAGGAATCGCCTTGAGTTGTACTTCTTGACTTATTCCTAAGTCATAAGGGGCCAACCATGCTGTTAGATCAATATTATATTGTGGCTCACCAGCCATATCCTCAGACCAAAACTTGACGTGATCTGCAACAAAATCGCCCACAGACCCCTCGCCATACGACTCAAAGACGCGGGTTAAATACATATACATACCCAACACTTCGGCACCACCAACTGTAAATGGAAAATCGAAAACCCATTTATCGCCTTCTGGGTCAGGAAACTCCCACTTACGCGTCACATCAGGCACCGCCATATCACCTGCTTTTTTGGCCGGATAAAGTGTAGATAAAAATACCGTTGCCATAACAATAAGGGTCGCCGAAATCGCTGAAAGGGATGAGTAATTTAACTCCAACCCACCCAATAGCCCCTGATTGTAAAGGACCAACACCAACACTTGCCCAATGAGATACCCAAACACAGCCCCCAATGTCGCAAACACGCCTGCTTCGGCCATAAACAAAGCGGCTATGTGATTGGGAGCCAACCCCACCGACGAATAAATACTGATTTCATTAAACCGCTCATAAACAGCGCCCATCATTGTATTTAGCACAATCAACGCAGCAATGAGAATGGGAATGAACAAATTGCCCAAACCGGATAATGAGGTTGAACCAATTGAACTATATACGGTCACACCTTTACCTTGCCCTACAAACATTGTCAAAGATACACGGGTCATAAACTCTTCAATGTCTTTGACAAAATTCGCTTTCAATTGGCCTTGTTCGTCTCTAAAGTTGGCAATGGCAACAGATGCCAAAACGCCCCCAACATCCAAAACGTATTGATATGGCACAATGAGCACATTTGTTGATTCAAGATGTGTAAAGGTCTCAATCGGTGCTGCTGCGACCACACGCGGATCTTGATCTTGTGCATCAGCCAAATCGTCTTTTTCTTTTACCGTGTCAACAGGTGTTAACTTTTCATCATCCAAATCTTTAAACTTATTGAATGCATCCGAGTCAACAATTCCGATCACCGTAAAAATTTGGCCTTGCATTTCAATTTTTGCAGTGCCTGCATCTTCTGGAAATATCCCAACCAGTTCGGCCAAATCGTTTGGTAACAAACATACAAACTCTTCGCCTGGTTCAAACCAACGCCCGCTCATCAAAAATTTATCAACACCCGTAATTTTGGGTTCATCGGATGTTAAACCAAGCAAAGCATTGACAAAACTATCTTTACCAGTTGTAATCCCCACATCAAAATCAATATACGTTTCGCGCACGCCCATATCTGCCGTGGTTTCTGTAATGCGCGAAAAATTCACATAGGCACGCTCACCCCGAACCTGAGACATATACCAAGACCTCGGTACAATATCTGCTCGACCTTCAAAACCACTGTTCAAATAACTCAACACAGATTCTTGCATGCCACGCCAAGAACGATCTCTCACCAAAGAACCCTGGTATGACGGATTGTTATCGCGAGGCAATTTATAAAACTTCAAAGATGTTTGAACAGATGTAAATGACAACGTTGTAAAAGTCAATAACGTCAGTGTGATGCCCGTTAAGGCCGTGCGAAGTGGGCGTTTGCGCAGGTTAGAAATACCCAACACAACCGCAGCTGACGTTGCACTTAAACGCCCCACATCGGCTTCGTAGTTGCCCGACGAAGCCTGTTTCATTTTGCGCACCTCTTCGCCAAACTTCGACACCACAATGACCATCGCCACACCACCCAATGCCATAATCACAAATGCCAAGAAAATAATATATGGCGAGTTACTCAATTGGAATGCGGGATGAACAAACCGCAAAATCAGGAAGAACAAGAAAAAGAAAATTGCAAACCATGCCAAGCGCCACGTAATACTTGAAGCGCCAACAAACAAACGCTCGATGAAGAATGAAAATGGCAACAATAAAATGAAGTAGAAAATAATACCCCGCACAGTATCATTGGCCGTAGACATCACTTCAGGATAACCACGAGCTTCTAAACCCCAAGCACGCCGAGATGCAGAAACAAAGCCCTCATAATTGAGATCTGCCAAATGCGCGCGTGCCTCTATCAACGCATCACGTGCACTATTATGCAACATTGTGAGGCGGTTATTTTCAATGCCATATTGAGCCAATTGCTTCATGCGCACATCATCAATCACCCACATATCTTTCGCTGCTTTATAAGAAGGCTGGAATATAACACCAGGTTCGTATCCCTCCCCACGTGCACGTTCCAATAATTTTTCATCCACTTGTTTCAAATTGATCGGATTGTCCAAAAGCTCTTGTGGCGCATTGATAAGCAAAAATTTCACGCCAAACAATCCAGTACTCATCAAAACCTTTAACCGTTCAGCCTTGCCAGATACATGATCCAAACGAGAAAAAGCAACGGCAGCCCGTGTTACATTGCCTTCTTTTGTACTTTGGTTTTGAATATAGGAATAACTGTATTCTATCGGTTGTGTATCATTGGCGTTTAATACGGTCATAAAATCAAGTGCAGACAAATAGCTTGAGTCAATGATTTCAAAAACACTCAATGGCGCACATTTAAAAAGTACAGCCATCATCTCATTTTCCCACCACCCATAACGCTGTGTAATGGGAAACTTTTTGTCGCCTTCAGAACCCAAATCTGGAGCCGAAACGATACGTCCCTCATCGTTTATTTCATACGCTAAAATGCGATTCGAAAAACGATTGCGCATAATTTCAAAATGAAAACGCCCAGTCAATTCAACATCGGACCGTGGCCCGAACAAATGGGCATCAATATGTTGAGGATCATTAGCCTGTGCAATGTCATAAATAGGGCCTTCGCTGGCCTTATCAACAATAAGGGTTCGCACACCAGCATTACTCCCAAATGAACCCGGTTGCTGATAGGTCACAATCGCACCCGTTACAGGTACACGCGGCAAAGCAAAATCGACATTGCGATCAAACCACAAAATACGCCCTTCTAAACTATGACCTCGATCTTGCAATTTCAATTTAGAAACTCTGAAAAACTCTGGATCTTCTCCCGCTTTAAGCAACGCGCCAACTGTGGTTTGAACCTGCTTGGTCAAGTTTGCGAAATTGACAAATTCTAGACGGTCATTGGGTGTATCAACGACGCGTCGCACAGTAGATGGTGTGGCCAAAGTAATGCCTTCTTTGCCTACAAAAGTCACCGCTTCGCTGTCAAGCCCCAAGTGAACAGGCATATAATTTTTCCAAGTTCGCTTAGGTGGCGCAATTGCATCTACATGGCGCACACCCTGCCCTGGAAAAACTTTGGCCATATATCCGTCAAATTTATCTGCATAAGGTGCCAATAAGTTGTTCAAGTAGTTATCTGTGCGCCAATTTGCATTGTCAAATGTGCCATGTGAAAAACTGGCAATCTGATCGGATTCGCTGGATAAGTCTAAACCAACAAACAAACGAAAATCAATCTTGGGACCTAAAGTTTGTAAACATTCAGATGCAGGTTTTTTAGCCTGGCAGGCCAAACAATATTGGCGGGTATCCAAAGCATCGTTGTCTTGACAAGCAAGTGACTCGTGGTCTGGAATAAGCTCTCTAAAATGCTCACTTTCTCGAGAATGTCGAAATAAGAAATCATTGATTCCTGCCAACCCCTGAAAGTGTGCCCCCGTTGCCAAAAACATCACAGAATATTTGGGTGGATTTTGTTTTAATATTTTGGCTGTATGTAAAAGTGCTGCAATACCCGTAGCATTTTCAGCACCTGGTGCAACCGCAGGGACAACCGAAATGGCATCGTAAAAACTGCTCAACACAATTTGCTGCTCAGACCATTTTCGCTCTTGACGTTCGGTAATAAAGTCATCCACTCCGGGCAATGTTGCATAAATATTCCACGAAGGCACCTTCTCCCAATCCATCTTGCCAGTCAAGGTCACTTCTTTATCACCCGCCTTTGCCAAAGCCACGAGACGGTTGGCGTCCCCCCCCTCAACCCAATAACGCGGTACGTCGACAGGCACTTGAAGAAATTTATCTAAGGCTTCTCCATGGGTGACACGGCCATTATCAAAAAAAATAATGGCCTGAGCACCCAACATGCGTGGGTTTAAATAACTCTGACCACAATCAAAATCCATCAACACGATACTGCCTTCTACCAATTTTCCATTTAATTCCTCAAAAGAACCTTTTCCACCATAGATCAAATTACCACGAACCCCATTTTTAGGTAACGTCGGTGTTTGAACATGATTAGGCCAAAGTCCATATAGTCTTACAGAGCCCTGCTCACCCAAGTCTAATGCAGCACCCTTGTCTACCGGCACCGTTACATAATGCCCCTCAATCGTAATATTTTCCAAACCAATTTCTTCAAAAGCCGACTTGACATATTCAAATGCTTGTCGATGCCCAGGATAACCTGGCACACGCGATCCCATAGCCGCTAAATCAGAAACGGTTTTGCGAATGTGTTCTTCTTCTAAAGACTCTGCAATGGCTCTAATTTCTCGGTCTCTTTCCGAGATTTGTATCGGTTTGAGTTCCGGAATACTTGGGCGAATGTTAAACAATTGCACAAAAAAGTTGGTTACCTGTCCCGGATTAAATATGGTAACCGAAGACAACATGAATATTGTAATCAACCAAAGCAGTGCCGTACCAATCTTACGCATCATGCAATCACTCCTGTGCTGTCAACCTAACAAGTCAATATCAACGATGGAAATCCTATGCTAATAAATAAATGCTGGGATGTCAAGATTTTTCCAAATACGACGCGATACAGCATCAGTAGTATTTTCAATACTTTAAATATAAGCCCAAAACATACATCTGAATAAATAATCAGAAATATCCCAAAAAGAAACACATATATCCCCAAATCCTTCTCAAAGAGAAGATATTAATATAAATTTTGACGATCTTTGTGCATCTTTTTATTATATTCCATCTCCGACATTGCACTTTATGCCCGCTACTATTCCCGAAAGGAGTATCGGTATGCCAGTTTGTTTCTTTAAAAAAGTTTTGCCTGTTTTATCTGTTATTTTGCTAGGAGGCCTATTGGCTTGCGGTGGCCCAGATGAAGCTATTGAAAAAAACTTGAGACAACACGTTTTGTTCTTTTCTAATTTTGAAAAAGGGGTCGATGCCTTAGACGGAGAAGGGGAACCTCTGGCCGACTTTGACACTGCAAATACAAATCACATGACATCGGGTGGCAACCCCGATGGCTACCTCCAGTTCAATGCAGGATCTGGTGCATTGAGCTACCCTGCAAAAGCCAACTTCCCATACAAAGCCAATCAGGCATGGTCTGGCAGTGTGGCATTCTGGCTCAACATAAACCCAGCTGACTTTGAAGCGGATTACCCAGAGCCTTTCCATATTGGCAAACGTGTTTCGGGTGATTTCCCTTGGGATGACGCAGTCATGTTTATTGACTTCAAAAAGTCAGAAAATGCGTTGCGCTTTGGATGCTACCCAGATAAAACACAAGAAATAAGTGACCAGATGGTTTCAGATCGGGTCATTTCGGTGCCTGCAAATTGGAAAAGCGGCCAATGGCATCATATTACCATTACGTGGACAAACTTTAACAGTGGTAAATCAGACGCAACGTGGGCACTATATATAGATGGTGAACTCAAAGGCCAAAAAGGCCCCATCGCCCAAAAAATGACTTGGGACATCAACAACTTGGTCATGCGTTTTAATCATTATAAATTCCCGGGCCAAATAGATGAAATTGCCATTTTTTCAAAAGCTTTAACGGTTGATGAAATCAAATACCTTACAAATCCCAAACAACCGCTCAACAAACTTTTTTATAAAAAGACAGAGCGGCGTTAATCAGCCAACGCTCAATCGGCCCGGGGTGAGCCGATGATGCAACCCTTCTCCAACTGTAGGAACCCAATGGGTGGCCGAAGTTGGGAGAAGGGTTTTTTTTTGACAGGTAACATCAACTTCCTTAACCCAATACCATCTCCCCACCTTCATTGCAAAACTTGCCAACAACCAACTGACGGACCTATATTTTGCCAAGCAACTTACTTGTCATCTTATATTTTTAAAAAAAATGAAACCTTGCCCTTTTTGTGCTGAAGACATTCAAGATACTGCACTCAAATGCCGTTATTGTGGTGAATTTCTTGAACAAATCATGCCCCCACATATCGAATACGAACCCTCTCCCCAAGAACAGCGAAAGTGGGCAGAAATTCGTCGCTTGCAACGCATTGCCAGTGGTGTGCCTACCAAATCCGATAACTTGAGAAAAACAAAAGGGTTGTTGGCATTGGTCATTATTATTGTCATACTCTTGTATGCCTATACTTGGAATAAAAACCACGCACAGTCAACCCAAGCAGCCCCACTGGAATCGAATGTCACATTTGAAGAAATCAACGCTCTTTTTGGTCCTGTAAGCCCACTTCCTACAGACCAACAAAAAAATCTTTTTGGCAAATACCAGGGTAAACGCGTAACGTGGAAAGGCACCCTGACCTATGTCAACAATGGTGAGGGTGACGAACTGTTTATTACCTTACATCACCCTTCTACCATACCGACAGCAGGAGTACAAGTTCGCTTTCGCAGTATCAACCGTGACCAAATCACCAATCTTCGCACGGGAGAAAAAATTTTATATAGTGGGAAATTAATTAGTTATGATAGCAGCGCACATTTTTTTTTGCTTCGTGATGGAACGCTCATTTCAACACAATAATTCAGACCATATCACAAACGATATGCCCACTTGATTGACTTGGAACCTGGAAAAACAGAATGTCTCCCAATTGGGATGTCCTGCTATCAAACAGTAAACATCTGTTTTATAACCACATTTATTTTGAGATTGGCTGTTCTTCTTTGAGTTTACATTTTGTCGCTAACACATAGCAGGATCAAGTATTTGCTCCAAAAATGCTATTGACTTTGCCTTTGTTGTGTTGTATCTTTGGTATTCATCAGGTAAATAGATAAAAAACAATGAACAATGCGACCTCTTAGGACGCCCAATCAGAAGGAGTAGAGGATGCGATCAGTCCTGAACTTTTGCCTTATTATGGGATTAACACTTGTGGCCGTAGGCTGTGCCAAACCACCGACACAAGAATTAGATGCCGCCAAAGCAGCCTTAGATGCCGCCAGAGCAGCAGAAGCTGAAGTCTATGCACCTGATACATTTCGTTCAGCAAACAATGCCATGAACGAAGCCAATACTAAAGTTGACCAAAAAGACTATGAAGGTGCAAAAGCATCAGCCATTCAAACCAAAGAACTCGCAGATCGCGCAAAATCTGAGGCAAACACCAACAAACAACAAATTCGCGATGAAGCACAAGCCGTGATCAATCGCGTTGGGCCAGGCATCAATGATGCACGTATGTCTATCAACAATGCCCCCCGTGGCAAAGGTGCCGATAGCGACTTGGATCAGTTGAGTGCCGACCTTAGCCAAGCCGATGCAAATTTGAGCGATGCACGCAACAGTTTAAACAGTGGCAAATTTAAAGACGCATTGTCACAAGCACGCAGTGCCGAAAGCAAACTGTCTCCCATTCAAAGTTCTGTGCAAATGGCCAATCAAAAGATTGAAGCTTGGAAAGAACAAAACAAGCCTTGGTTTAATCGCCTCTAAACCTCGCAAACATATTGCAGATTTTAAACAGAAAACCGAGAAGATTGATTCTTCTCGGTTTTCCAATTTTAGGTTCACACATGTTAAAAATAATCTCATCATTCCTATTATTCTTTTTTTGCCAACCCGCTCTTGCAGATACGGCACCACAGACACAACTACAAGCCGAGATAGAGCAACTTGAAAGTGCGCTGTCACACTACCGTACCCAAAACCCATATGTGGTCATCGACACCCACCACAATATTCTTCAAATACGACAAAATGATCAAATTGTTCACCAAGCAATTTGTGCAACCGGCAGCGGTAAAGTTCTCTTGCACCCCAAAAAGCAAAACACTTGGCAATTCACCACTCCCCAAGGTTTGTGGCATGTAAAACGCAAAGTAACCAATCCCATTTGGGCAAAACCCATATGGGCATTTGTAGAAAGTGGCGATACAGTCCCCGTGCTTCCTTGGGCTTTTCGGAGATTGGATCAAAAAACACTTGGAGATTATGCACTCGAATTAGGTGATGGATACGAAATCCACGGCACACTCTATCCTGCACTTTTAGGTAAAAATATTACACACGGTTGCATCCGTCTCAATGACGAAGACCTGGCCCTTACCTACCAACTCATCCACACAGGCAATCGTGTTTATATTTATTGAGTCATTCATGGCGTTTCATATCCTTTTATTATTCTTTACTTTTTTATCTCCTGCTTACGCCGATCTCGCTTTCCTAAAAAATAGAAAAGCCGCCCTTCAATTTGAATATGACCTCATCAAAGAAAAACCCGCAACCTACTACCTTGTCATTGACCTTGGCACCAACGAAGCCCACCTAAAAGCAGATGCTCACATAATTAGAACATGTAAAATACTGGATCATTTTGGTAATCTACCTACCCAAACTCAGATGCTCACGCTACAAACTCATATTCTGCCACACACACCCGAACCTGAAACCATATCTCGCCACCATCTGCTTCCGTTGCATTTTTCAAATCGGCTAGGCACAGGCCCCACACAACGATCTCGTTTATATTTTATGCCCTCATTCCTCATTCAGCCAAACGAACTTGCCCAACCATCACATATCTCAGGTATCTGCTTAAGTAATTCAGATATCAAAGCACTCGCATCAGCCCTCAAGCTTCAAAGCCACATAATCATTTTTCCATCTCATATGCCCTTTATTGGAAAAAAACAGTGAAAAGAATTTCATTCATAATGCTCTTCTTGTGTGGGATGCTGACCCCTGTAAGGGCACAAAACGCACAATATGGAGGTGACCCATTGCAAGTGGGTGCTGGTGCACGCGCATTGGGATTAGGTGGCGCGTTTGTAGCCATCAGTGACGATGCAACAGCCATCTATTGGAATCCTGCAGGTTTGGTACAACCCAAAAACAAAGAACTTCACGTTCAGCACACAGAGCAATTTGGCGGCAGCGTCAATCACGACATCATCGCATTGCGCTTGCCCCTACACAATGGCGGTTTGGGTTTGGGAATAATCCGATTGGGTGTCGACAATATCTCCCTCACATCACTTGAAGACCCCACACGTCCATTAGGCCCCGACAATCGCCCGATCATAACCCAAACCATTGGCACAACAGACAACACATTTTACATTGCTTATGGGCACCCCATACGCTCAGGCCTCACACTGGGAATAACCATAAAACTCATTCACAGAGATCTTAGCGTGGGCACAGGCACAGGATTTGGAACAGATACGGGTCTCCTCTATCAAGGTAAGCGCCCTCTAAAATTTGCACTCGTGATACGCAATCTCACCAAAACACGCATTCATTTTGATGCAGGAAATACAGATGTGATCTCACCCAGTGTGCTCATAGGCGCAAGCTATACACATACATTTTCAGATACCCATCGCTTGCTCAGTGCCATCAGTGGGCATTGGGGAGAAGATGTTTCAGGCATAGAAAGCAATCAAGCAATTCATATGGGTATCGAATATCAACTCAAGCAACGCCTCATGTTGCGTTTGGGCCGTCGTGGAAGCTATTTCACAGCAGGTGCGGGTATCAAATTGAACAGAGCCACAATAGATTTGGCAGTTCTCCAACACTCTCAATTGAACAATTCATATCGCATTTCTACTTCCATCTTTTTCTAAGAGTTCGCTTTTTCATGTCAAACTTTAAGTCTGGTCATATTGTTATAGCAGGTCGCCCCAATGTGGGGAAATCCACATTGTTCAACGCACTGGTAGGTGAACGCCTTTCTATTATTTCACCCAAACCGCAAACAACACGCAACAACATTTTAGGCATTGTTACTGACGCACAGGCCCAAATGCTCTTTTTGGATACGCCTGGATTATTAGACGAACAATATCGCTTGCATGTTTTCATGAGCAAGCAAATCCGAGAAGCCCTTGAAGGTGCCGATATCTTATTGGGTATTGTTGATGCCTCTCAATTTGAAACAACGTTTGATCAAACCGTTCAAGAAACTTTCAAAGCACTGAATATCCCCCGCATCATTGCACTCAATAAAATGGATATGTGTAACCCTGATCAATTGCAAAGCATTCAGGACCAAATCCACAAAAGCATCGAAGTGAGTCACGTTATTCCGGTATCAGCAACCAAAAAAACGAATCTGGACACCTTACACCAAGCCCTCATTGATACCTTGCCTATAGGTCCTCAGTTTTACCCCGAAGACATGATGACCGAGCAACCCGAACGTTTTTTTGTTGCTGAATTTATCCGTGAAGAGGTCTTTCATCAATTGCATCAAGAATTACCCTACTCAATAGCCGTTGCTGTCGAAACCTTCCATGAAGATCGGCCTAAAATTTATATTCAAGCCAACATCATCGTCGAACGCAACTCTCAAAAAGGCATCGTAATTGGCAAAGGTGGTCGTACACTCAAAACCATTGGCCTGCATGCACGCAAGAAAATAGAAGCTTTTTTAAACCGCTCCGTATTCTTAGACCTCCACGTTAAAGTCTATGAAAATTGGCGCAAAAAAGATGGTGCTTTGCGTGATTTTGGCTACAATATTTAATCAAATAATAATTATAGAAATGCATTCTACCCTTTCACACTGTCCACTTTTATAACCAAGATTTAGTCATCTATGAAAACAGCGCTTAAGGCAATTATCAGCCTCGTTTTAACAGGTATTTTTTTATGGATCACATTCGACAATGTAGATTGGCAATCTTTATTCCAAACATTTCGAACAACAGATCCCTTAGGCATTATAGGTGCTGCCGCTATTGTTATTTTATCCTGTGTACCCCGTGCTTGGAGATGGCAAATTTTACTGGCTCCCGTATCCAAAGACATTCGTTTTGCATCAGCATTCAAAGCCGTACTCATCGCCTATGCAGGCAACAATGTTTTTCCCCGTGCCGGTGAACTTGCCCGCGTGGTTTCACTTACCCGATCCCATCCCTTACCCATGGGGGCTGTTGTTGCATCTGTTATTGTCGAACGATTACTCGACATGCTTGCGCTGTTGTTTCTCTTTGCCATTGTATTGGTATTTGCACGAGATAAAATAGCCCAAGCATTTCCGGGTCTTGAGAGCGTGGGCATCGTGGCACTTTTCGGTGTAATTTTTGCATTTGCAATGCTTATTGCCCTTTCGATTTATGGCGAACGAGGCATTGAAAATTTTGAACGCCTAACCGAGAAAATATCTCCCAATATTGCACATAAAATATCCGAACTGTTGCGTGCCTTTATACAAGGCATGGCAGGTATTGGTTCTGCAGAAAGTTATGCCGGCATATTCATAACAACCGTGCTCACCAATTTTTGTTATATCTTATCTATCTATCTGCCCTTTTATAGTTTTGACTTTATTGAGCAATACAACTTGGGTTTATTTGACGCCATGATCGTTATGGTGCTGGCCAGTGTTGGTGTTGTTATTCCCACACCCGGTGGTGCTGGAACCTATCATTTCTTTTGTTCAAAAACTTTACATATATTTTTTAATGTACCAGAAGTTCAAGCATTGGCCTTTGCAACCGCCGTACACGGAGCTGCTTTTTTAGCCTTTTTTTTATTTGGTGGCCCCCCATTGTTTCGAATGTTATGGACACAAAAAAAAGAAGCGCAAAAAACATAATCCACGCTTCTTCTTAATTGCTTTTATAACCGTTATACTTTTGCTGAAAGCCTTTGTGAAATCGCCATTTCAGCTTCAGCTTCAGGAATCATGCCCTTTTGCTGATAAAGCCGAGACAAACTCGTATGTGCCAAAGCCTCATCAGGTGCTATCTCAATGGCTTTTTTAATCTGTTCAATGGCATCATCCACCTTCCCTTGTCGATCCAATGCCTGTGCCCACCCCAAAATAGCAATAAAAAATGTCTCATCTGCTTCTAAAGCTTTCTGAAAACTGATGATTGCACCATCCAGTTCACCCGCTCCCAATTTTCCCAATCCTGCCATATAATATTCTTTTGCCGTCATCTAAAATCCTTTCCATCCAAACCTTGAAAAATCTAATGATCGCCTTTGTTGTCAATAATAATCAAAATAGATCTAAGCATCAACTTACCCACTTATCCCAACAAAAACAATCAACCAAATAAGCAGTAGTGCCACACTTACGCCAATCATCACACGGCAAAAAATACAGGGTTTGGCCATCTTTTCGGGCTCTGAAAAAGAACCACAGTATCGACATTTAATGGCCTCAGTTTTTATTTTTTCCCCACAATAAGGACACTGCCTCAATGTCTTCAGCCTCCCAATGCCATTAATCATAAAGAAACAGGAGAGGAACCAATGGCACCTCTCCTGTCATTATCATTCAATTAAGCACTATTAAAATAAGCCGGTAAAATCAATTGAGAAATATTGCTTGGGATGAAAGGTTTGCGCAAAGTCGGTTGGCCAAGCGAGATCATACCGGAACAAGAAATATCCCATATTTGCCCGCACACCAAAACCATAACCTGCTTGCAAGTCTCGCAACTCAAACCCACCATCGCGCGCCTCCCACAACTCGACGGTATCTCGATTGAAGGCACCACCCACATCTAAGAACAACTCGCCTTGGATATTTTGAAAGAAAAACGGCAAAGGCCACCCCATGGCCAGTTGGTGAATGAGCGGGAATCGAAATGCCAAGTTGACCAACCCATACGAATCACCCGCCATTTCGAGCAAATCTGCACCGCGCAAAGGCCACACATAAGACGAAAAGAAAATGCGACTTTGATCGACACTGGCAATGGTAGAAAATGTGGGATTAATAGGATTGTTCACACCACCCAAGAAAAATACGGTGCTGTTTGGACCATAACTTGTACCACCTGCCAAACGCAACGCAAATGTATACTGATCCGATAGACGAACATATTTGCGATAATCCATGGTCATGGTCACAAATTCCATACCCAATGCCGAACCTTCTACATTAAAGCGATATCGCTTACCATCAACAGCCCCAAACAAACTATAAAGTGCCGAATCGCCAACCAACGCCGCTTCTGTCACGATTGAACGTTGGCGATCTATCAATACCCCATTAAAACCATTTCCAATGCCTTGGAAACCAGGGCTCAAACTCCCCCCTGGCGTTGCGCCCAATTGCTCGCGATCAATGGCCACGGCACGCATGTTAAATTCTAACCGAGAAAATCGATTAAAGGGGCGCTCTAAACCACCGGCAAGCCCATAATAACGGTCGGCATGCAAAACATTGTTATTGAAAAAATAAAACCTTGTGTGGAATAACTGACCAAAGTAATTATTTCGGCGTTTCAAAAAGGCATAACTCAGCATAAAATCACTGTCTTTTAACGAAAAATTCAAACTTGTCAAAAGCGTTGCACGATGATCCCCCATCACATCACTCACGGACAGTTGGATAAAGCTGCTCACGCCATAAAACGTATCAAAGCCAGCTTGTGCACCAAATAATTCGGGCTTGAATTTCAACTTATATTTCTTAACCTGAAACTCCTTTTCGCCCCAGTCGCGAAAGCCACCATCGTCTGTATTACTGGCATTTTCGGGATTTCCTTCAACCGGATAGGTGGTGGCCACGTTCAAACTGTCTTTTGCAATACTGGTATCGGCCACTGCAGCAGCCAATTCTGCTTGGTCCGATATCCATACAGCAACATCATTTTCAGCCGTAGAATCCGTCACAGACACTTCTATTTCGGCATCTTTTTTTCCTTTGCGTTTTTCATCGTATTTTTCTCGCTGACGCTCAACAAAAGTTTTTGTATCTGCCCCTTCTAACCGTTTTACAAAACGCGTCTGAGGCACATCTGCCATATCTTTACGCTTATCCAACGGATCTTTTAAAACAAACACATCCAAAGCGCCTTTATGGAAAGCATTAAATACAATTTTGCGACCATCCGTAGACCAATCGATATATTGCGCCCCAGACAACAAATTGGTAATCGGGTAGACCGTTGAGCTATCTAAATTGGCAATGTAAATATTGCCCATACCCGTCCGATCAGAAACAAATGCCAATTGTTTGCTGTCGGGGCCCCAAACAGGATGTGCATCTTCGGCCTCATTATCAGAAACCACGCGCTTCATTTGAGACCCATCAGACTTAATGACATAAATATCATATTGGCCAAAAGGAAAGTCTTTTCCTGCCGTAAATGCCAAATTTGTATCGGGCCGATCAGAACTCATCGCAATCCATTGGCCATCAGGAGACCAATCTAAGTGCCGCTCATCATACGGATCGTTGGTCACGCGTGTGAGTGATTCATCTTCAATATCGACCACATAAATATCCGACCAACCATCTTGAATACCCGCCACTGCAATCTTTTGCCCATCAGGTGACCACGTGGGCTCAAACAATCCGTCTAACTCAAACTTAAATCGTTTACGCACCTTCTTTTTTTTCACATCAAGAATATAAAGCGTATTCTTGTTGTTCGACTTGGCGGCAAAAGCAATGCTGCGTCCATCTGGTGACCAAGTAAATCCTGGCCGTAAAACAAACATAGACTCAAAGTTTGAAGACTTTTGACCTTCAACCAACCGCCCTAAATCTTTGCCATCTATTGCAGACATTAAATAAATATCGAACGTGCCATTGCGATCGGTTAAATAGGCAACCTTATCGCCTTGTGGTGAAAAAGCGGCTGCCAAATTGTATGTAGAACGTCCTTCTTCTCTGTCGGTTAAATTCTTTGCAATTTCATTGGGTGTGCTGTGTAAGTTAATTTCATTCCAATATTGTCGTTTGAGCCACAATTGATACTTTTCATTCAATTCCTTCATGCCAAAGCCCAAAGAAGCTTTGAGGGCCTTATCTGCAGTTTTGGCCGTGCGGAATGCCGAAATAAATTCGGCTACTTTATCTTTTCCGTATTCTTGGTCGATAAAGTAAAATACCGATGCGCCACCTGGATATGCAAAATAACTCAAAGACATTATTTCGATTGGCGGTACATAACCCGTAATGGTGGCATCACGCATAAAATTGTCGTGTTCTTTGTGCCATCCATAACGAGAGACATATTCGGCAATACCTTCCGCAATCCACAACGGCGGCAAAGTAGCCGTTTGTGAAACCAAAGACCCCAACCACCCACCACCCGTCCACAGCTCGATGGTTACTGCATGCACAAGCTCATGATGAATCACATGGCGCAAATCATCGTAAGACCCCGTGTAAGGAATAACCACACGGCCTTGCGCAAACTCGGTAAAACCTCCCGTAAATTCCGATTGTTCACCTGAAGAAATATTGGTCACAGAAAACCCATTATGCGAATTATATATCACAATGGGATAGCGGTTTTTCATGGTGTATTTTAATGTTTTTTCAATATTGACCAATGATCTTTCCGACTCTTTGGCGACAAATTCAGCCAATTCAAGAGACCCTTCACCAAAATAAATGGTAAAGTGTTCACTCTCAATGTACAACCAATCATATTGGCTATAATTGACTTTATTCTTGCCAAAATATTCTTGCGCAAACCCATTTGGAGGTGACAAGAAGAACAAAGCCAAAAATAAAAAGAGGCGCCAATGAACCATAACCCACTCCTTTGTGAAATAAATGCACAGGATCAAATACCCAAATCCAAATAAAACCTGACAGCTTAAAAGACAAAATATGATGCCCAATTAAACACATCGAGGTAATTATAAAAAAACAAATACTTATAACCCTTGTTCCCCTAACAAAATGTCAGGTATTTACA
>JAYODI010000148.1:0-6849 GCA_038279365.1 Candidatus Latescibacterota bacterium
ACCCAGAACTAAAAATGGCATATGTTTTATTGTTTTGTTTCAGAGTTTCAGCCAAGGTAGGCACAGACAATACTTTTTGAACACGGCTAATTGCCTGAAGATCTTCGTGATTCCCTGTATTAAGCGCCACATCCTCATTAACTTCAGGAACGTAGATGCTGTTTCCAACCACCCCATGTGTTCCAGGATAACACCCAGTGGAAACACTGCTTGCATTGACACGCGTTTCCGACGGAAAAACAGCATGGTGTTTGGTAAAGTGTACACCTTTATTTTGCAATTGGCACAAGTTAGGCGTGAGTTCTGGACAAATAAAATCAGGCCGAAGACCATCCCAACACAAAACAATAAACATAAAAACCTCAATTTGCAGGTTATCGGGTCGCTCAAAATTCTTAGGGTTTGGTCTATAAGGTGAAATTTCTTTTTCATTATGTCAAGCAAACAAAACAAAAAAACATAAATCATTAAAAAACAACAACATATACAAAAATTACTCAAGTTCAAGATTAACAACAACTTATAAAAAAACGATCATTCTATGACCTCCCGCCATTTGTTCAGAATTTGGTGTAGGTCTTAGTAAATTTTTATCTTGCATCTTCCCTGCAATTAAGACTATATTATTATCGTTGCTTGACTTGGAAGCGTAAACGGGAGGCCATGAATGACAACCACCAAAAAAGACCTCGCATTAAAAATTTCAGACCGACTTGGGGTTAGAAAGCAACTTGCGTATGAAATTGTTGATACACTTTTCAAAGCAATGCGAGACAGTCTTGTAGATGGAAATCGGATAGAAATTCGCGGTTTTGGAGTCTTGGGTATTAAACCGACCAAACCCAAACCCGCAGCACGAAACCCACGTACTGGCGAAATTGTTTATGTGCCTGCTCGACGGAAAAGTTATTTTAAAGCGGGTGTGTTAATCAAAAAAGCACTTCATAAACCTTTAGCCAATCTACCTTCGGGTGACTCAACCGAATCTGCTGAAAAACATGCAAACGGTTTTGGTACCTCCCCTTCAACGGGCTTGGTGTCATAGATTAAGATCGTACACACCAAATAAAAAAGGTTCAGCCATCTGCTGAACCTTTTTTATTTGGTGTACTCAAACATTAACATGCGATGGAGTAATCGTTGTCATCCCCTCAACTTCCAACCCAATCCGAACTGTTCAAACTTTTTGTCCCTCTCGCTGTAAGTGGTATTTTTTTTCCATTGGCCCGCCCAATGATCAATGCAGGACTTGCACGTTCCGAAAACCCAGAGTGGGCACTTGCCGCATTTGCTGTTGCATTGAGCATAACCATGCCCATCATGTCTCCCCTATTTGGATTAAGACAAGTCGCCACAGCTCTTTCAACCGACAGAGATATGTTGGGACGTATCCGCACATTAACACTTACTTTAGGTGGCCTTGCAACTGTTCTGCTTCTGATTTTATGCATACCACCCATTTATAGTTTTTTTGTCGAAGATATCATGGCCATCCCCCCCCAGATTTCTCAAATGGGTGCCCCCGTTTTACTGGTTCTTGCTGTTACACCCATTTTAGGTGTTGGGCGTGGATATTACCAAGGAATTCTTGTTCACTACAAAAAAGCGGGCCCAATAGGCACAGGAGCCTTTTTTTATGTAATTGGTATCGGTTTAACCTTATTATTAGGCAGTCATTTTTTTACATTAGAAGGTGCGCTGCTGGCAGCCATCGCGTCTCTGATTGGGCAAATATTATATGTATTGATCGTTGCTATACCAACCTTCCCTATCATTAAAAATCAGATGCCAGCTTTATCAAACGCTATCCCAAACCAAAACCGTACAAACCGGTACCTCCTCATCTTTTTCTTCCCATTGGCGATATCAACAATTCTTACAGCCCTGGTAGATCCCGCCCTACAAACAGGGATGGCACGTGCCCCCAATCCTACAACCTCATTAGCGGCCTATGCCATTGCTGCATCCTTAGGATGGCTTGCGCGTACCCCATTGTGGAATGCGCAACAAATTGTGATATCCCAAGCCACAAATAAACTCAGCTACGAAAAAACAAAAATATTTATGCTTCGCTTGGGGCTTATTGCCACAGCCTTGGTCTCGCTAATAGGTATGCCCTATATATCAGACTTTGTTTTTACTACGCTTATGGGTGTTACGGGTGATATAAAAATTTTAGCAGTATCGGGGTTTCGATGGATGTTGCCACTCATATTTTTACAAACTTTGCGCAGCCTTTACCATGGTGTTCTGATTCGCCAAGGCCTTACTACGCAAATTCAATATGCCTCAATGTTGAAATTACCTGCAATAATCGTGGTTTTAATTTTGGGGCTTTGGTATGGTGATTTAGAGGGCATATACATTGCAATTGTTGCCAGTTGTCTATCAGAGACACTTGAAATTTATTGGCTTAATAACGCAACCCAAAAAATCTACTGGAGCAGTTAAAAACCCTCAAAAAACGATTGTTTAACAAATACATATACAAAAACAACCGGAAGGGCGCCCTTCCGGTTGTTCAAAAGATCTAAACCTCAACAACAACCTCTTCTTCGTCAATTTCGGTTTGGACATTTGATGTCAAAAATTCATATGCTTTATTTAACACCAAAACGGCTTTGGGAATGTCATTGACTTTTAAACTTGTGGTCGTTTGCCAATTCCCGTCTTTATCCTGATATCGACGTTGGAATGATACATTCCGCACGGCAAACTTGTGGTCACCTCGCTCATATTCGTTCTCAAAAACCGACGCACTACAAGGACCATGCCGAAATGTAATTTCTGGTTGAGCCATTTCTTCACCTCCTTTCTGTATATAATTTACCTCAAAAGCGCCACCCGATATGTGTAGGTGGCAAATGCCACGTTGAAGTGTATGAGATAGACACCTGCAATTAAGCGATTTCCCAAATTATCGGTTCCATCCCATATACGAGAATAATAGCCCATGGGTAAATCATGGTTGACTATCTGCCGCACAGGCTGCCCCAAAACGCTATAAACAATCACTTGAACCGATCCACCATTAGAATAAAAATTGAATTGGGTTTGATTATTAAAAGGATTGGGACTTGGTAACAAAAGCTTTACCTTATCTGCACCATAGCCCCCTCCAATCATTAAAGAATCGACAACGTGCCCCTCGTCTCGTAACGGTTCAGCGAAAGTCGCATCAGAACCCATTTCCAAACGAAATGCATCAATACTCGCACTCAGAGACCATGTGCCATCTGACTTTTGGAGTATTTTTCCATTGGGCAAGTCAGGTATGCGCTCAAAAATAAGCGTATCCTTCAAACTTTCAGTCATCAACACAATGATGTCACCCGCTTTTAATCCATCCCCAATCCCCCCATTGGCCGAAATACCTTGCCCGTTTCCCATTTGGGAAGTTTTTCCATAAATGTTCAATATCTCGCCAGGTAACAAAACCGTATTGGGAGGGATCTGTGTATTAGCCTTATAAGCCTCTCCAACATACCAATTTGACAAATCAATCCTGGTATTGCCCGTGTTTTGAAAAAAAACAACCTGATCTTCTAACAAGTCTATGTGCCCATCTTGATTGTGATCTTCTGAAGGTATTAAAACAACACCTACCAAAATGACTTGAGGCTGAGGCAGAACATCAACCATCCAAGATTTGTAAACAGATTCGCCCTGATAACTGACCCCTAAAGCCAATAATTGCAAACCCTCTTTAAGCGGCTTCAGAGTAATTTTATCTTCATTTCTGTGCCATTCCCAATCACCATCAAGTTGCATTTCGTATTGCTCAGGAAATGGCCAATCAATTTGGTATTGTGAGGCCTCTAACAAAGTCTGATCCACAAACGAAAGCCCTATCGCAGTTAAGTCCAACACTTTCAATTTTACTGTCTGAAATGTGGTATCCCGTCCATCAGTGACACCCAAAGACAAATGCTCGTCCTTGGGCCCTCCAACAGGTGCATATCCCTCATATTTTCCCATTGAAAATTGTAACCAAGACGGTTTTTCCAAATCCAATATCCAAATAGAATCACCATCTGAATCACTGATAACCGGGTCAAATACATATTTAAGCCCAACCAAGACATTGGCGTTGGCTCTATTCATAAAAATGGGTGCTTGATTTATTACACTGTCCAGTGATGCATCACGTAATTCTTCCTCGGGCAAAGACGGATAAGATTCGATATCTTCACCATCAAATTGGCCCGTCGCTGTAGAATCTGGGATGTCCTTTTGGGGTATCACCACCCATATTTCTAACACATCACCCAACACATCTCCCATAACGGGTCTTATAGCGGATTGACCAACCACAAGGGCACTTAAAATGCCATCCTGTATCTTAACAACTTCAGATTCTATATCCCAAGCAACAACCTGAGTAAGATCTATTCTTTCTCCATCGCTAAGAACACCGTTTACGCTTAAATGTATTTTTTCACCAACGTTTAATTTTCTTTCTTTAATTTCTGTTTGCAGTTGTAAAACAACAACAGGATTCCTGCCCGGTGAATATTTTTCAACAGATGGGAATTGACTATGTCTTATCCACTTATTTTGGCCATCATTTAGCCAAGAATCACCAGCATAACTGCCTTCATATTGCCATTGGAGAACACTGGAATTATCAGTAGGAGTCAGCAAACATATCAGTTCCCCACCATTGGATAAACCATCTCCAATCTTGCCGTTCGCCGACAATTGGCTTTGAGTTAATAATTTTTTTTCTCCCCAAACGACAATAAATGACGAAGGAGGGAGTATTGTTTTTGATGGGAATTCAAAAAACGGTGTATTCGGAATACTGTCTTGTGCAATACGAAAAAAAGAAAGATCAAGGGTATCTGAACCATTGTTGTAAAACTCCAAAAACTCATCTCCATAAGTCTCTCTTTTTCCATCTTCATTTGTATCACCCAAATCACCCTGTCCAGGATTGGCATAAATTTCCGTTAACACCAGCTGGCTTCGAATTCGATCAGCGCGTTTAACAAAGTCGGTTTTGGATGGCGAATCTTTTGTCGTGGTATCAGCATGTGCACTGTCACCATTAAAGATAAGACGAACAGACTCGCTGTGTATTTCATCCAGCCCAACAGATACCTGGCACTCTCCCACATCATCCAACAAAACCAAACCACTACCCAACAGTGCGTGCGGTGGATTGGCTTTCCATGTCACCTGATGTGTCACATCTAAAACATCGCCGTCATCAAAAACGCCTTTGGCAACCAAATACAATGTATCACGGATACTGCCTGCCATCTGCTCTGATTGAATAAAAAGACTCGTTAAAACAGCACCACGATACCCAGGAGACAAACCTCCCTTACTCGGGAGAACATCGTGTGGAACGTAATCTCCCTGAGCGTTTCGCATTAGGGAAACACCTTTGGTAATTGAACCAAAAGACACTTCAAGTGCCGTATATTCTCCATTGGGTGAAATAAGTTTTATGGCATCCCCCGAATTTGACAAACCATCCCCAATCCGCCCATCATCTACAAATGTGACACCAGAAACGTTCCTTACCTGCCCTCCTCCAAACAGTGTAAGATATTGCCCTGGCCCAAGGATTGTTTCAGATGGAAATTGAAACAACCCAGACAGTTTTGTCAGATCTCCCAAATACCATCTAGATAAATCTATGCTTTTGTCACTGGTGTTTAAAATTTCAACAAATTCATCTTGATAACCATCCCGAATACCGTCACCATTTGTATCTCCAAACTCACCATCATCAGGATTAGCATGAATTTCTGAAACAACGATACCATTCAGGTTTGGTGCTACAAATAATTGGGAATCTTCCTTTGCGGAAAGGACTGTAATGTTTGCATGAAGGCTTTCCATTCCCTTCCAAGCAAACCACACCTCCACCACACCCGGCTGTTTTGTTTTAAAAATTCCATCTGGTTGCATAGACACAACAAGGGTGTCTGAAGACTTCCAGTAAACATCTTCTTTAGGTATGGGTTGATCTATTTTATCTGTATAAAGCACATACGCACCCATACCAGACACTTGCCCGCTTGAGATTTCTCTGTTTGCTGGCAGAGGAAATGCCAAGTCGATCACGGGCCTTGGCCTATTGGGCGAATACAATGTCCTTCCATTCCCCTCACGGTGTAATAAAAACCTGTTGCCTACCCTGTTCAGCGATTGGTTTTTCCCGCCTTCCGCACCAAACACAACTGTATCTATTGTATCACCCAAAGCATTGAACAGAACCAATACATCTCCTCCATTTGTCAGTCCATTTCCAATACTGCCATCATCTATGAAAACCTGCCCTGAAACGGATACATTTTCCCCACCTCCAAAAACCACAATACGTTCTCCTGCCTGTATTTGCACTCCTTCTTCAAACTGAAACATTGCATCAAAAGAAACATCATCATCACCCAAACGCCACCCACTTAAATCCACAGATTCTTTACCCATATTCATAATTTCTACAAACTCATCTTGACGACTGTCACGCACACCATCACCATTCACATCACCATCCAAACCCGAAGGAGGATCTGCCAAAATTTCTACTATTTTCACCAGAAAATCATTTGGATCTTTTATTGGGGGAATGTTAGGTTCTGGATGGGATGGCTCTGGATGAGACGGCTCTGGATGAGACGGCTCTGGATGAGACGGCTCTGGATGGGATGGTTCTGGATGGGATGGCCCATCATTTGGTGTTACACCATCTAATTCTGATGGTCCATCAAATTCTCCTGGGTTGTCATCCACGGAAACAGGGAGGCTTTCCTGATCGTCTTGACCATCTACAACTGGCGCTTCATTCGCGGCAAAATCTTCACGTCCATTATTACTCAAAATGGTCGGCTCGTA
>JAYODI010000054.1:0-41041 GCA_038279365.1 Candidatus Latescibacterota bacterium
GAGTTAAGGTTGGGGCATGGTGATACTTGGTTTAAATGATATCAAAATATAAATTATAGAAGGGGTTATGTGATTTTGAGCATAACCTCTTTTAGCATTTGAGCGAACAAATCATTGTGTATTTGTTGGATGTATGTATTTGGGAGGGAACAAAATATCATTTAAGATGTTTAATATAGATAATATTTATGTTTGGATACTTACCGTTAGATTGAGATACGGTGAAAAGATCGGGAGGCTTGGGATGTTTGGACATCCAAAAAAACAAATGTGGTTTGTTTTATCTTTTTGTGTGGCACTGAGTTTGGGATCGATGCCTGTTGGGGCTGGCATGATTAAAAGTGTGGGGCTTGCAACGTCTTATAATAACAATGTGTTGCGAGACTCAAACAGTCAAGGTGACTACATTACCCAATTAAATGGATTTTTCGCCTGGAGCTATGGCAAGGCACAATCACAAACCCAGTTCTATTACTCTGGAACGGGGTATATGTTTGCAGAAATTGGGAGCCGATCTTTTCTTTTGAATGGTGTGGGGGTGTCTTATTCGGGAGAATTTGGGCAAGGAAAACAGGTGCAGGTGGGGAGTTTTGCGTCGGTGCGTTTGGACCGTGCGGGGTATGAAGTTTATAATAATTATGGCTTAAAGAATTATGCAACATTTAAGATGTATTTACCGAAGCGTGTGATGTTGCATGTGGGCTACACGCTTCAGGTGAGAAATTATTGGCAGATGGATGTTGGTCAATATGCCGATCATTCTATTTATGCGCAAATGAGCAAACAATTTTCGACACAAACGTTGTTACGCGGTGATGTGGGGTATGGTTTTAAACAGCATGGTGATTCTGAGGGGCAAATTGTTTTGGGTCTTGAATTGGGTCAACCATTGGCTGAAAATACAAGCTTGAGTGTGCGGTATGAACGGCGGGTGAACACCCATGCCCATGTATTTGGTGGTGATCTTTTGGATCAAGATATTGACCTGTTGAACAACCGTTATGATTACAATGGGCAAGTTTGGTCGGCCAAATTGATACAACAATTGCCTCATCGCAGACAGTTGATTATGGCAGGTGGTTTGGCGGTGCGTCATTATCAAACATTGACCACATTGGCTTGGCAAGGCGTGCCACTTTTTGCTGATGATTTGCGCAAAGATAAAAACCCATACCTCTCTGTGGCTTTTGAAACCCCTTTGGGCAATCGGGTGCGTGGGCGTATGGTATATGATTTTGAAAGCAACAAATCGAATGACGCGTTTTATCATTTTGGCAAACGCAATAATTTGTCTTTAGATGTTGGGTTTTCGTTTTAAACATAAAAGAAACATGTCAAAAAAGCGGTTACGAGTTGGATCTCGTAACCGCTTTTTTGTTTATAGAGCAGGGCTTCGTTAAGATAATTTTCCCAAATAAACTTCTGTGGCTTGGGTATAGTCGTAGGTGGGGTCACTAAACAAACCCGCATTGACACCCGACGTGTATAAATACCAATGTTTGTCGGGGATCGGGTTGGGGTTTGCCCAGTTCCATTGTTCAATGGCAGGGAGCCATCGGGCATTGTTGGGATCGGTATCGGTGAGTTGATCACAACCGATGACTTCGCCATTGGGGCTAAATGCGATATGGAAAAGTTCATGAGAAGGGTCATACCACCCAGAAGGTTGCTTATCGGGACGGGTGCCAACGAGTAAATGGACATGGTCATTTTGATCATAAGAAATGGCGGTGGATTTGCCTTGCGATAAGTCTATGTTGGGAAGGGCTTCGGCCAAATCGATGCGATGCCAATCTTGATAGGTTTTGCGCCACATCACGCCACTTTGAGAATCGGGCATAGAGCAAAATATCCAAGGGTGACCATTTTTATCTATGACGTGGGTACCAATGCGCAAAGAGTGGGATGGATTGTCATAACACTGTGCAAAGGGTGTGGCTGTTTCAATGGTGAGAGGCAGGTTGCAGGGCTTGCCTTCATTCACCCACGAATCGCCACCATCTAAAGAGGTCATATGAATGGCTGATTTGCCCAAACACTCGCGGGCATGTCCCGATTCTGAATAATGAAATTGGAAGGTGAGATGCAATGTGCCAGTTGGGCCAAAAGATAAGGAATGCATAAAATGGTTGTAACCTGGGGTGGGGCTTTGGGCAATGGCTATGGGTTTTTCCCAGTTTCCATTGGGGCGTTTTCGGGTGTATTGCAATTGCCATTTGTCGCCACTTTCGCGCCAGGCCAAATGCAATGTGCCTTCTTTGTCGATGCAAAATGCAGGATAACTGTGTTTGGGGCCAATGGGCACGGGGTTTGACCACGAATGGGGATCGGATGGGGTGTCTGACCAACGGTGTAAAAAGTCGCCATGGTGGGCACCTATTAGGACATGGAGACGGTTGTTGTGATCCAATAAGAGTGCGGGCCCACAGTGGTTGTCGCGGCCTTCACCCAATGGAATGGTGTGACTGAGTGCACCTGTTTGGCCATTGCAAACACCTATTTGTATGGTGGCCGGATCACCTTGTTTTTGGGGGGCATCAAGCCAACCCACATACAATTCGTTGTCTCGCCGAACGATTTTGTTGCTGATGTTGTAGGCTGTTGCTCGGTCTGATCCTTGATTTGAAAGTTTGACATGCATTTTATGACTCCTGCGATGATTATCTTTGGGCAAATTGCAAAAGGGCCCGCATATACCCAAGAGAAAAAGCCATGCCGCGATGGCGATAGTTGGATTCTCCTTGGATGATGGGGCAGTGATCGGGTATGAGTACGCCATCGTATTGAACATCTTTGTATGCTTGAATGGCGTCAAACATATTGACGTCACCTTCGTCTATAAAAACCTCATCGAATTTGGGAAATTGTCCTCGTACATTGCGAAAATGGACATAAAATATTTTTTGTTGTTTGCCAAAACGGTGGATGGCCTCAATGACTTTGTCGGGGGCCATTTCGGCCACGGTACCTTGGCAAAATTCAAGCCCATTATTGGGGCTTGGAACGATGTCGAGCAAGCGTTGCATATTGTCGTGATTGGTAAGCAAGCGGCCGATACCGCGCAAATATTCGGCAGGTGGATCATCTTGGTGAGCGGCCAGTTTTACCCCTGCTTCTTCGGCAATGGGTATGATGCGTTTGAGATAATATTCTAAGCGCTGCCACATGGCGTCAATGCTTACCGCACCCGTTTCGTGTGTAGATGTATCGGGGACTTTGCTTAGGTCAAAGCTCTTGATGCCACACCCACCACGACCGCCTCCTTTGTAATTGCGCCAGTGTCCCCAAACTTTGACTATGCTAAAATAGTAGCCCAATATGGGAATTTCTGCTTTGCCCATGTTGCGTAAAGTTTGGCCAATATTGTCAATTTGTTCGTCGCGTTTAGGACCGGCATGCAATACGTCATTCCAGTGGTCATTGGGTAAGTTTTCTATGGCTGCAAATTCGAGATCGTGCTTGTGAATGAGGTCTTTTAATGCATTGAGTTGGTCTAATTCTAAAATACCCCGATCACCCAAACGTGGGTTGTGAACCACAATGTGTGTGACCCCCAATTGTTTGGCAAAGAGCAGGTTGTCGTCTGTGACGTGTTGTTGTGGAAAACCAATACCGAGTTTCATAGTATCTCCATATAGGTTAAGAATGAAAATTAACGCAGGTATGATAGGCGAGATTTTTTATGCTGTCAATTTTTGTTCGAAGGGTTAAATTGGGAAATCGGTTTTGAAAAGTGGGGGTAAAAAATGAAAGATGGATTTCTGGTTCGGACAAATATTCAAAAAAGGAAGGGAAGTTTCATGGGGAAAACAACAGTGTCTGTGGAAGGTGAAAAAATATTGATCAATGGGAAATTGGTCTACGCTGACCTAGAAAAAAGCAATCCCAATGCTCATGGCTTGTTGATGAATGCACGATTTATTCAGGGTATTTTTGACGATAAAGCCGATGCCAATCGTTTTGCACGTTGGGGGTATCTCGAATGGGATGCGATGGCCAATACCGATCGTTTAATTGCTGCTTTACCAGAGTGGTATCGACATGGGCTAAGAGGGTTTACGGTTGGTTTTCAAGGGGGTGGACCTTGTTTTACGACGCCCAATCATACAATAGACAACAACCCATTTGGTGCAGATGGTTTAACGTTGGATGCTGAATATGCCACGCGTATGGACAAACTGATTAAAGGTGCAGATGAGGCGGGTATGGTTGTGTTTGTTAGCTATTTTTATGGTGATCAGGCAAAACGCCTTAAAGATGGCAAAGCCGTTCGCAATGCGGTTACAACGGCTTCGCGATTTTTGAAAGAAGGGGGCTACACCAATGTGATTGTTGAAGTGGCCAACGAAATGAATATTGGGTCTTTTGACGCACACCCCATCATTCAGCAACCAGAAGGCATGGCTGCATTGTTGGATTTGGCACGTGAAGAATCGGGCGGGATGCTTGTGGGATGCAGTGGCGGGGGTGGGTATCGAAATATTGAGGTGGCCAAAGCGAGTGACGTGATTATCATTCATGGCAATGGGTGTACACGACAACGATATTACAATATGATACAAGAGGTGCGTGGGTGGCAATTGAATCGGCCAATTGTGTGCAATGAAGATTCTCAGGCATTAAGTCAAATAGAAGTGGCCTATAAAACACAAACTTCTTGGGGTTATTATAACAACATGACCAAACAAGAACCGCCTGCCGACTGGGGCATTACCAAAGGTGAAGATGCTTTTTTTGCCTGGCGCATGGCAGAAGGTATTGGCATTGCGGTTGATCCCATAGCAAAAGAAGATCAATATTATTTGCAAGGATTAGAACCCAACTGGTCTTATGATGGGAAACGTTGGTTACGGGTGGCCAGTTTGTATCCTGAAACCATCAATTATGTCGATTTCTACCGTGATGGGAAATTGGTTTATACATCTTATGACGACCCCTATTCCATCTACTTTCAGACAAACTGGCGACAAGGTGCGGTTGATGTCAGTGCGGGCGATGGCGAATGGAAAGCGTTTATTCATTTGACGGACGGGATTGTTATTGAAAAGTAGGTTTGAGCGGAGATGGTATGGATGCTATGGTAATTGAAAAAATTGAAGTTTTGGCACAGCAAACACTGGAGACGCACCGCTTGCCAGGCATTGCGTTGGGGGTTGTGCAAGGGGGAGAACTGGCTTGGTTTGGTGGATTTGGGCGAGGAGACCTGGATGGAAATGAGACACCTCATTCCCATTCGCTTGCCCGTGTTGCTTCTGTTACAAAAACATTTACAACAACGGCTATTTTACAACTGCGCGATGCAGGTAAACTGAGCTTAGATGATCCGTTGATTCAGCACCTGCCCGAGTTTGGGGCAGTCAAGGTTGTGGCGGGTTCATTGGCAGATGTGACTTTGCGTCGGTTGTTAACCCATTATTCGGGTTTATCAACGGAAGCACCTTTACCTGGTTGGGATGCCTTAAACTTTCCAACACGTGAAGCCATTTTGGAGGCCTTGGATCAAACAGAAATTGTCATTGATCAAGATTCCGATTGGAAATATTCCAATTTGGCATTTGGCCTTTTGGGAGAAGTGATTCAACGTGTGTCCCGGCAATCTTATGAAGATTATATTAAAGACCACATTTTGGATCCTTTGGGCATGACGGCTACGGTATTTGATTTGGTGGACGCAAACCGAGATCATTTGCTTACGGGATATGATCCGTCGCCCTATCAAGATAGACCCAACAAAGCACCGTATGCACATTTGAATGGTTTGGCGGCGGCAGGGCAACTTTTTTCGAGTGTCTCCGATTTGGCCAAGTGGGTGTTGTTTCAATTTTGCGAAGATGGGGGGATGCGGGCTGGGGCACAAGTTTTGTCGGGGCGATCGCTCAGGGAAATGCATCGGCCACAATATATGTCACCCGATTGGTCTTCTGGGCAATGTTTGGGGTGGCGGGCAACACGCGTGGGCAATCGGGTATATTACAACCATGGAGGGGGAATCCACGGTTTTGCCACACAAGTTTGGTTTAACGTACCCAGCCAATTGGGCGTGATTCAGGTTATCAATATGTGGCCACCACCTGGTGGTCAGTCTTTGGTGCAAGATGTGTTAGAAATGCTTTTAAAAGAATCTTCGGGTGTCTCTCAAAAAACAACTGCAACCCCTTCGCAGGTACCACAAGAATATGCTGACATGTTGGGCTTGTATTGTGCGGCGCCTGGCATTTGGGTATCAGTGGTCTGGCGTGATAATAAATTACAATTGCAAGTACCTAAAGGACAGGCCTATTCGCTTCATGCACCTGCAGTGTTGAAACCCATGGAAGAAGATTCTTTTCGGGTGGTGGGGGGGCGAGGGGCAGGTGAAAAAGTGGTATTTGAACGTTGTCAAGGACAGGTGATCCAGTATGAATTGGGTGCATTTGTTTTTAAGAAGCTTAATTACAAAGGAGAATAGCCGATGAGCCAGGACCGTATATTGGAATCGGTCAAACGGTTTGCTGATTTGATTTTAGATAAAGGGCGCTATTTGTATGGCAACCAGGAAAATCCTTTGATTGCTGATGGCATCGATTTGGTCAATGGTGGTGGGGCGCGTATTGATGTGGCTGCAGAAGTGGTTGATGGGGCTGTGTTGTCTAATCCCGCCTGTCAGCAACGTTTGTTGCGGACGTTGGTGGGGTTGTCTCGTTTGACAGGAGACGAGACCTATGGCAATGCCGCTGAATCTGTGATGAAATATATGTTTGATGTGTTGTCTGATAAAAACGGATTGTTTTATTGGGGAGGGCATGTGGCGTTTGATTTGGAGCACAATAAAATTGTGACTGGAAAATCGGGGCCCCATGAATTGAAGTGCCATTATCCTTTTTATGATTTGATGTGGGACATCAATCCTGAAGGAACCAAGCGATATATTGAGGCTTTTTGGAACGCCCATATTTATAATTGGCAGGTTTTGGATTTTAGTAGGCACGGAAAATACGATTTGGAAATGGGCGATTTGTGGAACCATCGGTATCACCCTGGGCGTATCTTTTTTGTTGGGCGTGGGCTTACCTTTATTAACTGTGGCAGTGACTTGTATTATGCTGCAGGTATGTTACATGGCCTTGGGGGTGAAATTATGCCATTGACTTGGGCACAGCGTTTAAATGGGCGGTATTTGGAAACCCGTGACCCCAATACGGGTATGGGGGGATATCAGTTTACGCTGAGACATTTGCCAGGGGCACAATATTGGTCAGATCGGGCGATCCATCAATTTGGGAATCAATTGGCGGGGCATTTTATTGCCGAAGGAGCCATTTCGCACCCTCGACAAATTCAGGCAATATGTGGGTTGGCTGGGTTGGCAAGGATGGCGCTATCTGATCGTTTGGGTGATATTGGGTGGAATTTTGCGCAAACGGCCATAGAAGATTTGATTGCTTACGGTAAGTGGGCTTACGAACCATCTGACAATACTTTGCACGCAACGCATACCGATGGCACGCGTTTAACGGGGTTGGTGTTTGAACAAGATGGTTATTATGGCAAAGCAGGCAGTACGTGGGAACCTGTTCGGGCGGGTGGGTTGATGTTGCGGGCTTATGCAACGGCTTATCGTTTGTGTTTGGATCGTGTAGAGCGTGCCTTTTTGTGGCAAATGATAAGAGATATTGCCCGTGGCAACGGCTTGGGTGATTTTGATGGCCAAGCAAACCTCATCACAGACTGTGCCGATGCCGATACCATTCATGCATTGATCGAACTGTATGCTTGTACGCAGCTCGACGTTTTTCTCGATTTGGCTGAGCGTGTGGTGCACAATATTATGGGGAGCCGTTTTCGGGAGGGGTATTTTGTAAGTGGGGACAGGGCATTGGTTGACGACCCCGCGCCATTGGCGTTGTTGCGTTTTTTTGCGGCCCGTGAGAATGTTTGGGATCAGGTGCCCAACCCCATTCGATGATTTAGAAGCCCGTCAACGTGACGGGCTTTTTTTTATGATTACCAATAATGCACCAAATGCCCTTGGCCAGAAAACCAAATGGCATCAACCACAAACGCCCACACAACACCTGCGGTGTAACCCGCAATAAGACCCAGAAAGATGGGTTGTGCGCGTTGATAGAGTTGAACCCCGCCCACTTTCATGATGATTGATTTTGCAACCCAAGCCATGAAAACTGGCATGACCAGATGGGCAGTGTTGTCGGCAGATGACAGGGCAAGGCCAATGGGGTGCAAGGGCCACCAAGAGAGGCGATAACGCAAAAACGTGAGGGTGGCCATGAGACCTGCTCCAATGCCAAAAAAGATCAGCCGATTGGGATCGGCTGCTTGTGGGGTGCGCATTTGAACCAGTGTGGTGCTGAAAACATTTTTGGGATCACCGCTAAAAAATGGGAAACGCGGAAAATTGTAAGCACCGTGGGTATACCCTAAATAAAGGGTGAGTGTAACGGATGCAAATAGGCCCAATAAAATGCTGATGCATATCCAAAACAAGAGCTTGCGTCGGTTTTTACCCAATCCGTCACCTATTTGAACCGCGTGGGCAACACCGGGTGCAAACAGACCGCGCATATAATCGATGAGCGCATAAGAAAGGGCTACGGCGGTAAGACTTTGGGGCGATAGGCCAATGGTTCCGCGAACGTCCATTGCAAAGGCTTGGGGGGTAATGGTTGCACCTGCATACACAAGCCCCGCTTCGGTTACAATACGGGCAATGCCTATGTAAATGACACTGGATGCGGCAACAATAAGACCAGCAGTAACAAGATCCATGCCGGCGTGGTTAAGCCAATAGAACACATAAACAAGCCCCAAAATCAGCGTGATGAGTGCGGTGCGATAAGACAAAACTTCGCGATTGTCTTCAGCTTGAAGGCTTATGGCCGATTTCCAAACCTGGTGAAGGTGATGTCGGGCAACCCACAAACGCCAAACGACCAAACAGGCCAGTGCACCAAAACATTGATAAGCTTGGGTTGGTGGATCTGCGCTAAAGGAATCTGAAGATTTTTGAATTTGGTAACCAAAACGATTGAAAAGACCGCCTTCAACAACATGTAGGAGGAAGAAAAACCACACGCTGAAAAGCACCTGCAAATTGGCAAAATAGGCAAATCCAATGGTAAAGCAGTTGAGGGGTTCAACGTAGATATGGGGTGAATACCGTGTGAAATTGAATTTGCCAGCATGGGGGAAAATGTCGAGGGTGGGTAAAAGCGGATAGAACCACGACAAGGTTTTCCAAAACAGCAACACAAAAGGAAAAACCGCACCGGCCCAAAACAAGGGATTGTAAAATACGGTGGGTAATTTTTGATCACCAGCTATGAGATTTTCGGGTACGGCGACCAATGGATAAACCAATTTTTCGTTGTCTGCCCATTGCTTTCTTAAGATGACCATGACGCTGGCAGAAACGGCAAAAATGGCAGCAATGAGTGTGGCCCACCAGGCCAATGGGATAAACCATATGGTCCAGGGAATGTCTTGTCCAGGGCGAAGGCCTTCGAAAAAACCTCTTACGGCTTCTGGTTGGGTAGGCACAATCCAACTGTTGAGATAGGGGTGATAAAAATCAACCCAACTGTTTTCTGGTGTGGCAAAATAAAAGGGCGTGGAAATGACGCCAATGAGAAATCCCGTGATCCCCGAAGCGGGTACCACACATCCGACCATACCAATGGCCACCACAGCCATGAGTTCTGGAGGGTGATAGGCTTTGTGTGGTGACCACTTTTTGAGCAGGGGATTAACGATGAGGATGATGCCCAAAAACACCGCCATGAGAGTGAGTTGGAAAACACTCAAATTTAAACGAGAGGCATGTACAACCGTTTCAGAATAGGTCACCCAAAGATTAATAAAAACCACCACAAACAAACCCGTTGTTACAGATTTGTTTGTGACACCTTGTGTGGCTTGCTCGGTCACGATATGCGGGTGTATGAAAGCCATAAGAATATGGACGAAATGGGGGAATACCCCTTTAAGGGGATGGTGGTTTATGCCAAAAATATTAGGAAAGAACATAATACGCAGATTTTGATTTGCTTCACAACAATAAAAAAACCCGCTAAACCACCTGGTTTAGCGGGTTTTGCTTTGGGTGATATAAACGATTTAGAATGCAGATTGCACCGACCATTGAAGCCGAAGGTCGTTGGCGATGCGGGCATTGTTGGGTGATGGGTTGCGGTATTTTGTTTGCCAGTGTGAAATTTCAAAACCAAACTGGGTATTTGATGACAAGGCATAAGTAACCAAGCCAAATTCAAATGCATTTTGAGAACGGATATCGGGGAGGTTGGCGAGATAGTTTTTTTCTTCGTCACATAAATCGTCTAAACCACCACCCAAAGAAAATGCCAGTGGGCCATTGGGATCATATGTCAGATTGATCCAACCGCCTCTGCTTTTGAGTTCGTTGACACAATCGTGATGGGAAATGGCACCATAATAGGCGGCTGTATTCACTCCTGTATAAGCCTCTCCCAAGAGGGTTATTTGAGAGGAGAGGTCAAACTTGCCGTCTATATTGATGGACCACGTAGCATATTCTTCTTGGGCTGTACCGGGGGCATTGAGGAGGCCGTAATGGGCAGATGCACCAATGGCAAACTTAGAAAATTGCAACGCCGTGCGCGTTTGGATGGTAGGAACCCCAGAAGCATCGCCATCTGGGATGGCATCGGCGTTTAAGTCGGAACTTAAACTGCGGGTGATACCAAGGGCAAATGTGTAGGGCATTTGGGTGATAAAAATGGCCAATTGGGGGCGTCGATAGCCAATGTTGCCTGCACCATATCCAACTGTATAATTGGTGGAAGTGGGATTTAAGGGGGCTATGAGGTCTATGGCTTGACCTGCTCGGAGCATGGTTGGCCCCAGGGGGATGTCTACATAGGCTTTGCGAAGGGCGAGGCTGTTTTTGTTTTCGGTGCCGCCTCCGTAGAAGTCTATTTCTATTATGCCTTTTGTTTTGTCGCGCATAAGCTGGACGCCCAGGCGCGTTTGACGGGCGGTGAAGCTTAGTGTGTGTGCGCTTTTTTGTTGTGATTGGGGTTCCACATACATAATGAAATTGCCATGACTTGAGAGGTGGTTGTCGTAGGCGATGTCGAGTTTCAGGTATCCATAAATGCTGGTTTGTAGCTCTTGCGCATGGATATTTGCAAAGACCAATATGGCCACAATAGAAAAAATGATGTGTTTCAGGGTAGGCCTCTATGCTGTTTTTATTTTGGATGAAAACGACAAATTGGGTTCCGCTATGCTGTTTGTAGCACTTTGTGCGCGTGCAAGGCCCCAAACCACAATGGCGCAAGCTGCTGCGATAAAACATAAGATGCCAGCAAAAACAAACGCCATGATGTATTGTTTGGTGATGTCAAATAAGACCCCACCCACCACTGGCCCCAAGATGCCTGCAACGCCATATGCCGTAAAAATCCACCCGTAGTTCATACCCAAATTTTTGGGACCAAAATAATCGGCCGTGGCTGAGGGGAAGAGTGCAAAATTGCCACCAAAATTGAGCCCTACCCACGCAGATGCTAAGAAGATGGCCAAATGGGATTCGACACTCACCAAGACCATAAAGGCCATGCCTTGTGCCAAAAACATAATCATCATGGCGCGAGGGCGGTCTATCAAGTCACTGACTTTGCCCCAGAAAATACGACCCAGCGCATTGAATATGGCCAAAATGCCAACAGGTTCAATAAATCGACCAAAACCACCCATCCAGGCAGGGGCAAAGGTTTTGCCTTGAAGAATGGCACCCATCATGGGTTTCCATTGTCCAATAGCCATAAGCCCAGATGTGGCTCCAAATATAAATGTCAACCAAAGCATACACGCCAAGGGTGTGTTGAGCATTTCTCTGTAGGTGAAGTCGGCTTGTTTGTTAAAATCATTTTGAGGAGGCGTCCATCCGGGAGGTGTCCATCCGGGGGGTGGGTTTTTGAGGAGACTGGCTCCCAAAATGACAGCGATGGCGCAGACAAGGCCGTGGAGGATAAAGAAGGATTGCCAACCAATGCCAAACCCCGAACCTTGATACACACCCAAACCTACGAGCAATATTTGAGATAAGCCCATGGCTTCGTCTCCTTCGCCTGGGGGGAGAAGGAGGGTGGATGCTGGGCCAGCAAAAAAGAGTGCGCCGGCTCCAAAACCTGCTACTGCCAGACCAGTGATGAGGCCTTTTTTGTCAGGAAACCATTTAACGGATGCGGCAATGGGGCAAACATAGGCAAATCCAATACCTGCTCCTCCCAAGATGCCATAGGTAACATATAAGGCCCAAGGGCGGTCTGCTGAAATGAGAAATGCACCCAAAAGGAAGGACAAGCCCAAAAGCCCTCCTCCAATGGAGGCTACAATACGTGGGCCTAAGCGATCTTGCAGCCGACCTGCCGGTATCATGGTGAGGGCAAAAGTGGCCAATGCGAAAGAAAAAGCCCATTGGGTGGTTGCCCGATCCCATCCAAACTCCAATTGCAAAGGTTTGATAAAAACACTAAACGCATAGACCGTACCTAAGATGATTTGTACGATGAGGGCACCTGCCACAATCTTCCATCGATTTGTTTGGTGTGTCATACCGTTGTACTTTCTTTTTAGAAAAGCATTCGGCCTGAAGTTATTAATATTGATTTATACAAGAAACGTGCCAACGGCTCTTATTTTTTATGGGGAGCCGTATCCACGCTTAAGTGTTAATTTATTAGTTTATTTGCATATTTTTTCTGTTTCAGTATTAGAATTGTTACTTTTGATTGTGAGGCAGGATTGCCACCTGTGTTGAGACAGAAATGTCTCTTTTCATTCTGTGAGTGGAGAATTTGGTCGTAAAATGTGGTGTTATTGAAAAGGCACGGAACTTGCTCAAGTGATTTGTTGTGCGTGTTATTGATCATTTTACCTTTTGCTTGGATATTCGCGATGATGGGTTCAAAACTTTTTCACGATCAGCAGATTGCCGCTGGTGAACATGTGCGTATCTGGCAAAGAGAAGATGGCAATTTGTTTGAGCATCTGTTTCCAACTGGGCGTAGCATTAGCATTCATTGTAGAACATTGGATGAAGCACGGTCATTGATGGCCCAATTTGTTCAAAATGACTCAAAAGCGGAGTCTTAATTTCCATTGTTTGAGTCGATATATCAAGAGAGGATCCGCCATGAAACGCTTTGATTTGCGGTTGTTGTTTTGGGAAACCACTGTTGGGTGCAATTTGAGATGTGCGCATTGCCGTGCTTCGGCAGAACCTGGGCGTTCTCCAAACGAAATGAATACCCAACAAGCGTTGAAATTTGTGGATGATATTGCTGCTTTTGCCAAGCCGATTCTTGTGCTCAGTGGCGGAGAACCTCTTTATAGACCCGACATTTTAGATATTGCCAAACATGCTTCATCGCGTGGCTTGCAGGTGGCTTTGGCGACCAATGGGACACTGGTTGACCAAAAAATGGCCCACGCCATTCACAACGCTGGTATTTCTCGTGTGAGCATTAGTATTGATGGGGTGAACAATGCTATGCATGATGCTTTTAGGGGGGTGCCGGGGGCTTATGAAGCCGCTTTGGATGGGGCTGCTTTTTTGCGTCGCGAAGGTGTGGGGGTGCAATTTAATACCACTGTGACCAAACACAATATTGACTCGTTGCCGCAAATTGTGGCCTTGGCTGAGCGTGAAAAAGCGGTGGCCTTGCATCTGTTTTTGTTGGTGCCAGTTGGATGTGGTTTGGAAGTGGCTGAAACGGATCAAATTTCGCCTGAAGAATATGAAGATGTACTCAATTGGTTTTATCAAAAGTCTCGCGAGACAAAAATGGAAATGCGGGCAACGTGTGCGCCACATTATTATCGCATTATCAGGCAACGGGCACGAGAAGAAGGCCGAAAAGTGACTCTGCAAACAGATGGTATGGCGGCAATGACAAAAGGGTGCTTGGCGGGGACAGGTGTGTGTTTTGTGTCTTATACGGGAGATGTTTACCCGTGTGGTTACTTTCCTGTTTCGGCTGGCAATGTGCTCAATGAGTCGATTTCCGATATTTGGGCTGATGCCCCATTGTTTCAAGAATTGCGTGATACAGATAATTTGGAAGGAAAGTGCGGTGGGTGTGAATATCGCAATGTGTGTGGTGGGTGCCGAGCCCGAGCATATGGCATGACGGGCAATTATTTGGGGGAAGAACCATTTTGTGTTCATGAACCTGTTATGATACAGCGGGCATCTGAGGCTGTTGGCGTTTAAGGGAGGTGAGTGAAATGATGTCGTTTCTTGTTCGAACGGTTTGTGTGCTGGGTTTGGCAGGTATTTTGATGTTGCCTTTGTTGTTGCTCATGCAATCGGGTGTGTTGCATGTTATGTGAAGCTCAGGTGCGGGTGCGCCCGCACGTGATCAATGTGTCTTTGGACACCAGCCATGTCTATACTTTTGAACCATCGGGGCGGTTGCATGCGGCATTTATGCGTGGCAGACATTATCGACGGGCATTAGACAATCGCATTTTAGAATCATGGCGGGTTGGTTTTCGGGGAATGGGTGGTTTGCGCCAAAGATGGATTTGTGGTGATGAGGCGGTGGATATGCTTGATGGTATTCACCGCCAAGTGGCCATGGTGGCATCGCATCATTTGAGTGACAAACAACATCATGCAATTTCCCGTATTGGCCATTGGACATCCGATGTCTATTTGCAGGATGTGGGTTTTTTCCAGCAGGTTTATAGGCCGATTGGTATTTTGCCTCCCGACCAATATCTCTCAGTTGTTGTTCAGGCAACTGAAGGGTGTTCCTGGAATCGATGTCGCTTTTGTGATTTTTATCAAGGTCAATCCTTTCGTATTCGCCCGTTAGATGAGTTAGATGCTCATGTGAAAGGTGTTCGTCAGTTTTGGGGAGATGGGATTGGTTTGAGGCGGTCTATCTTTTTAGGCGATGGCAATGCATTATCGGTTTCTTGGTCGGCTATTTTGGATATGTTTCGTTGTCTTCAGTCTCATTTTCCAGAAAAGGGATTCGGCCCATCGTGGCGAGAAACCTATGCATTTGTTGATACATGGGGGGGGCGTCGATTAAGCATTGAGCAAATAAAGACATTGCGGTCTATGGGCTTGAAACGTGTGTATCTGGGTTTGGAAACGGGACATGATGCCTTGCTTAAAAAAGTGAATAAACGAGGGTCTGCGGCTTTGGCTTGTGATGTGATTCGGCGTTTCAAAGCCGCTGGTGTTTCGGTGGGGGTGATTGTGATGTTGGGCATTGGGGGAAAGGCATTTGCCCAAGATCATGTATGGGATACGGTAGCAGTGATCAACGAGATGGGGTTGGGGATGGGCGATATGGTTTATTTTTCGCCATTGGTGGTTTCTTCCCATTTGCCTTATGCCCAAGATATGTGGGCGGCCAATATTGAGCCACTTTGTGACACTGACCTGGCAGATCAATATGAGCAATTGGTGATGGGTTTACACTTTGATAAAGTGGCCAAACCCAAGATGGCGATGTATAATATCAAGCGCTTTGTATATTAAAAAACTGCTTGACGGATGTGTATGAACACATTGTATTGGGGCGGGTGGGGGATTAACCTTACCTGTTTTTTTTGGTAAAGGCAAAGCAGTTTGTGAGGTTGTGAATTGTGAGCGATGAAATTCTTCAAAATCAGATCCAAAATTGCATTTCTCAACGCAAAAATTTGGAAGCAATCTTAAACAGTGTGACCGATGGCATTTTGGCTATTGATCCATTGTTTCGGATTGTGAACCTAAATTATGCGGCTGAGCAAATTATAGGACAGAGTCGATCTGATATTTTGGGGCGGGCTTGTTCGGATGTGCTTACGCGTGCCGATGGTGAAACCAGTTGTTTTTTGCGGCCCATTATTGAAAGTGGGCGCATGGTAAAAGATGCCGAATTGATGGTTTTGCACCCCGATGGCAGTGAAAGGAAATTGAATATTACAACCCATGCCTTGCAAGATGATCGGGGACATTCGCAGGGGTTGGTGGCCATTTTTCGCGATCTCACAGAATTATACGCATTGCGAAAAGCCATCAGTTCACAGGTGCAATTTGAGCGTTTGGTGGGTAAAAATCACCGTATGCGTGAGATTTATCAGTTGATTGATGACATTGGTGAAAGTGATGCCACCATTCTCATATTGGGTGAAAGTGGTACGGGGAAAGAGTTGGTTGCCGAGGCGATTCACCGGCGAAGCCATCGGTCAAAAGGACCATTTGTAAAGGTGAATTGTTCGGCATTGTCTGAAGGGCTTTTGGAAAGCGAATTGTTTGGTCATGTCAAAGGGGCTTTTACGGGGGCGATACAAGACAAAATTGGGCGATTTGAGCTGGCAGATGGTGGCACCATTTTTTTGGATGAAATTGGCGATATCAGCCCTGCAGTACAGGTAAAGCTGTTACGGGTTTTGCAAGAACGTGAGTTTGAGCGTGTGGGGAGCACTGAAACACGCCATGTCAATGTACGGGTGGTTGCTGCTACACACCGCGATTTGAAAGCGCGCATGGCAGACGGTTTGTTTCGAGACGATTTGTATTATCGGTTATATGTGGTACCAATTGAATTGCCTGCATTGAGAGAGCGCAAAGAAGATTTGCCGTTGTTGGTGAATCACTTTTTAGAAAAATTTAAACATGTGACACACAAACCGATTCGCGAAGTGTTGCCCGATGCCATGAGGTTGATGATGGATTATAACTGGCCGGGCAATGTGCGCGAGTTGGAAAATGCCATTGAACATGCTTTTGTGAAATGCCACGGAGATGGTATTCGGGTTTCGGACTTGCCCTTGGGACTTGTTCGGGAAGTGCGAGGGGATTACCCCTTGATTGCAGATGAATCTCCCTTATCGGAAAAAGAACAGATGCTTTCTGTTTTGGAGCGAACGGGGTGGAATCGTTCTCGGGCCGCCCGGCTTTTGGGTATGCATCGCACAACCATTTGGCGCAAGATGAAAGAATATGGTATTGATGTGCCAAAGTTGTCATAAAAATCCAGTTGTTTCAAATGTAGGGGTGTTGCAACAAGTGTGTTGCAACACCCCTGTTTTTTTGCATCAAGGCGATGGAGGGGGTATTGGAAGGGAGTTGTTTAAGTATTTGTTTTTAATTATTTTGAATGTTTTTGTTTTGCAAAGATAGTTGGCACGATGTTTGCGCCCCTTGTGTGCAACAAATTTGGATCGTTGGGGGCAAAATGGAATCGGATTTTGGGATTGTGCCGAAATTGTGGGAATGTGATATTGTTGCTAGCTTGGCACCTCTTGTTAAGACCTTGGAGGAGAGACCACGGTTGTGTGTTTTTGGTGCAGGCCTTGTTGGACAAGCCATTTCGTATATTGCACCCCTGGCAGGTTTTCGCGTTTTGGTGGTGGATGATTGTGCAACCTTTGCCAGTCGAGAACATTTGCCCTATGTAGACGAAATAAAAGTGTGTCCATTTGAACAAGCTGTTGATGAAGTAGAAATGGATCCCAAAACATTTGTTGCTATTATGACCCATAAACATCGATGGGACTGCCAAATTTTGGCAAAGGTGTTACGAAGGCCTATCGCTTATGTAGGCATGATGGGGAGTCGGGATAGAGTTGAACAGATTTTTAATGCACTTAAAAAGGATGGATTCACAGAATGTGAGTTGGGGCGGGTATGTGCGCCCATTGGGTTGGATATTGGGGGCAATTCGCCTGGTGAAATAGCGATCAGTGTGGTGGCGCAAATGATACAAGTGTGGTATCGGCAAGTCCAATTGCTAAAAGCCCAATCAGAAAATATGGGTTCTGTGCCTTGGGATGTTTTGTTACGTGGATGAACAGTTGCTGAATAAACCTCTAAATTGGGAAGGTGTTCTAAAATGGTTATTACTGTGCAATCAAAAAAGAATATAGAGCAAGTATGTGAAGATTTGCAGGTGGCCATCACAAACAGAAAGTTTGGCGTGGTTGGTATGCATAATATGAAAGAGACAATGGCTAAAAAAGGGGTTTCGTTTGAACGGGAGTGCCGGATATTTGAAGTGTGTCATCCAGGCCATGCCAAGACTGTTTTGGAACAAAACATGGAAATATCTACGGCTTTGCCTTGTCGTATTTCGGTATACGAAGATGATGGGAGTGTTGTTTTGGCCACTTTAAAACCTGCTTTGATGTTGCAGATGTTTGGTGGTGAAGGGTTGGATCAGGTGGCGCAAGAAGTGGAAACTGTTTTGTTGGAAAGTATGGAAGTTGCAGCAAAATAGGTTTTTATGTATTTCTATGGCGATGTGCGGGAATAACTTAGGGGTTGCATCATGCCTGGTGAATTGCTCAGATGTGAGTATGGGGTGTGATTATTTCCGTTGTTGGAAATGGTGGTGAAAAAAATTCACTTGGGTGGTTTTGGTGATTTTATATGGGTGGTATGGCATCCGTAATTGATATGTGCCAAAGTGCATCCTAAGATTTTTGATGTAACAGTTGTTTTGAACTGGAAGGTGAGGTTGAACTTGATTGCTATCAAGCGGTATGCAATGGCTCTAATTGTGAGTATGTGCTCTTTTCAAGTGTCTGCACAAGAATTGGTTACGTCGAACACTTGTGCTCAATGTCACAGTTCTGATGGAAATGTGCTGATGGTGTCGGGGGAAGATGTGAGCCCCATTCAGGGGTGGAAAGCATCGGTCATGGCATTTGCATCACAAGACCCATATTGGCGAGCAAAAATGGCAGCAGAGGTGGCCGATCGGCCGAGTATGAAAGCGACCATTGAAAAGGAATGTTTGACTTGCCATGCCCCTGTTGCTGTGGCCAAAGCTGTGGCAAATGGACAGCCTTACACCCGTGAATCGCTCGAACACGATGCCTTGGGGTTGGATGGTGTAACGTGTTTGTCTTGTCATCGCATTGCACCAGATGGTTTGGGAAAAAAAGCGAATATGAGTGGGCATTTTCAATGGGCAAAAGATGAGTCGGTTTATGGACCTTATCAAAACCCATTGCAAAGACCTATGTGGATGCATACGGGTTTTGTGCCTCAATATGGCGCACACATCGAAAGTGCTTCGTTGTGTGCGTCGTGTCACAATTTGTACACGCCAGTTTTAGATGATGACAATCAAGTGGTGGGGCAATTTGCAGAGCAAACTATTTTTAGTGAATGGGCGGCTTCGGATTATGCCGAAGTGGGAGAGACGTGTCAGTCGTGCCACATGCCCGGTTTGGCAAACAATTCGCGCATTGCATTGATGCCTCCGTTTGCCCCTGTGCGAAAAACGGTGTGGAACCATCGTATTGTGGGGGGCAATACGTTTTTGTTGTCTTTGCTAAAATATAAGCGAGATGCATTCAATGTATCGCGAGAGGAATTTGATTTTGAGCGAACAATAGAAGAAACGCGCACCTTTTTGGAAACGGCAGTGGAAATGGATATGGAAGTAAAAACAGAAGGTGATTCAGTGGATGTGGTGGTTCGCTTGACAAACCTGACGGGACACAAATTTCCCACAGGATATCCCGAACGACGTGCTTGGTTACATGTATGGGTGGAAGACCCTGCAGGGCATATTGTTTTTGAAAGTGGTGCCGTGGATACGTTGGGGCAAATTGCGATGGACAGAGAAATCATGCCTCATTTTGATTTGATCAATGCCTCAAACCAGGTTCAAATTTACGAAATGATTCCGGGCGACTTGCAGGGTCGAAGAACGCGACGTATCTTACGTGCCAGTACAAAGCTTAAGGATAACCGATTGTTGCCCAGTGGCTTTCATGATACGATGGATGAATTTGGCGAAGATATAAAAGTGGTGGGTGCCGCATTGGAAGATGATAATTTTGATGGCGGTGAGGGGGCTGATCGGGTGACTTATCGTTTTTATCGCAAAGGGCAAGTGGCTTTGCGGGTATATTGCGAGTTACTCTATCAACCCGTTCCACCTCAGGCCATTCAAGATTTGGAAGGCTTTGAGGGCGTGGATGTTTCGCAATTTCTACATTTAACACGCGTATCAAAACCTCCTATGCAAGAGACTATTGGGAGCATATCTAAAATCATTCAATAATTAAAAGAGACAAAAACGTTGCATCGTAATTGTTTTAATTGTGCAACAAAAATAAAAGCACATGTGTTGCATTGCAACATATGTGCTTTTTGGATTTTGTTTTTAAATAATTGTTTATTAAGGTAATATGTTTTATTTGCTGTGTTGGCACATGGGTTGCAATAGTAAATGATACCACCACAAAGAGAGGATTGAAAGATGTTTAAATATGTGACCTGCTTGACATTGGTTTTGAGTTTGTCAGTTGGTGCTGAAGATGTGAAACCGGTGAGTTTGGCACAGGCGCAACGTTTTGCTATCGAAAACAACCATCAATTGCGCATTGCCGAAAGCCAAGTGGCACAAGCCCAGGCAAAAAAGTTCCAAACCTGGGCAGGGCATTTGCCTTGGGTGAAATTGACCGAATCGGGCATTCGCACCAATGATGCGGTGCAAGCTTTTGGTATGCGATTAAAGCAGGAGCGTTTTACTCAGGCCGATTTTTCTATTGTTGCATTAAATGACCCGGCACCCATCACAAACTTTCAAACGCAGCTTGAAATTCGCCAACCCTTGTTTTTGGGTGGTGAAACCCTTTATGGACGCAAAGCGGCCACTATGGGGGTAAAAGCATCAGAGGCACAATTGGTACGTCAGGCGCAGTTGGTGCGCTTTGAAACTGCAAGGGCTTATTGGGGGGCGGTGTTGGCGCAAGAGGCCCTTAGAGCCGTTCAAAAAGGCCTAGAGACAGCCCAAAAACACGCGACCCAAACAGAGGTGCGCTATCGGGAAGAAACGGCAGATATGGCCGATGTGCTTGCGGCACGTGTGCGTGTGGCCGAATTGGAAGGTGAGGCCCTTCGGGCTTCTAACGATGTGGCCAATGCTCGCGACAACTTGATTCTTGTTATGGGGTTGAATTTTGATGATGGATTAACCCTTACAGACAGTTTGATGAGAAAGCCAGTTCCCAATGATTTGGAGCGACTTTTAGATGTTGCCCAAAAACATCGACCAGATTTTCAAGCTGCTCAATTGCAAGAAAAAGCCACTGGATATGGTGTGGGTGTGGCTCGGGCAAAATATATACCTCAGGTGAGTGCTTTTGCCACCTTTGCCTTTGACAGCGAAGACTTGCTTAAGCGAGAAGGGGAAAGTTGGTTGGTGGGGGGGCAAGTGTCTTGGGACATTTTTTCGGGTGGGCAAACCCTTGGCAAAGTGCGTGAAGCCAAAGCAACACATTTGGGTGCTCGGGCTGCTGTGGAATTTAAGCAGGCCGATGTGATTCGGGAGGTGCGGGCATCTTATCGCAATGTAATGGCCGCCAATGCCCAAGTGGATATTGCGCAGCGGGCTGTTGGGCATTCTGAAGAACGGTTGCGCATTGCCCAATTGCAATATCGGGAAGGGTTGTCAACGTCACTCGATTTGCTCACTGCCGAATCTGACTTGCGAAGAACACGTGTTTTATTGCTTCAGGCGTTGTATTTGTTAAATTTGGGACTGTCAGAGCTGGAAGTTTCTGTGGGACAAACACTTTAGGCAATTATTGAAAGGAGTTGCTATGAGCATGGATCGCATTATTCGTATGTTTGCTGGCCTCTTTGTTTTGGCGAGTTTGGCATTGGGGTGGTATGTAAGCCCCTATTGGTTCTTGTTTACGGCTTTTGTTGGTTTTAACTTGTTTCAATCATCTTTAACTGGATTTTGTCCATTGGAAATAATTTTGGCAAAATTGGGTGTTGGAAAAGCCCATTAATCGCAAAGGACATACATGGATATACTTTGGGTCATTTTGATGTTGGGGGGATATGTATTTGTGATGCGATATTTATTGCCCAAAATGGGTGTGGATACGTGAATGGCACCCCGTGCTCTGGATGAGCAAGTAGGCAAAGAAGAGACTGGGAATCGTCGGCAAGAGGAGAATGCATGAAACGTTTGATGTTCATATTGGGAGTGGCTCTGCTTGGTAGTTGTGCCGAAGAGAAACATCAGAATATGGCACCAGAATCTGGTGAGGTCCAAAAAATAACTTCTGAAATGGTGCGCTTGGCCAATGTGCCTGTGCCAGTGACCGCGGTGGGAACGACTGAGCCCTATGCACGTGCCACGCCGGGGACGCGTCTTTTGGGGCGGGTGGCTTCGGTGGCAGTCGAAGAAGGCCAACGTGTGAAAGCCGGTGAGGTGCTGGTGCGCATAGAGGGAAGTGATTTGTCTGCAAAGCGTCAGCAAGCGGCATCGGCACTACAAGAAGCTCAGGCTGTGCGCGACAATGCCCAAGCGCAGGTGAGGCGCATTCGCAATCTGTTTAACGAAAAGGCGGTTTCCAAACAGGTTTTGGATGAAACGGAAACGGCTTTTGAACGGGCAAGAGCCAATGTGGTTGCTGCCGAAGGCGCACTTATGGAAGTGGATGCCAATGTGGGATATTTGTCGGTGTCTTCACCTGTGGATGGTATTGTGGTACAAAAATTTGTTGAATTAGGAGATATGGCCACACCAGGTGCGCCTCTTTTTACGGTGGAGCAACAAGACCCAATGAAGGTGACCGTTCAAATCAGTGAGCGCGATTTGCCCTATATCAAAGTGTCACAACCTGTTGTGGTGCGCATTGAAGCGACACAATATCGCAAAGATTTGGATGGCCGTGTAGAAGCCGTGATTCCTTCGGGTGATCCCCGCAGTCGTACATTTGAAGTTCGGGTGGTTTTGGATAATAAAAGTGCGACCCTACAATCGGGCATGTTTGCACGGGTGCAATTTCAAAAAGACAGTCGTCCTGGGTTGTTAATTCCGGCATCTGCGGTGGTGCAAGAGGGACAATTGCAAGGCGTTTATGTCGTTGATGGCGATCGGGTGCGGTTGCGATGGGTGCGGCTTGGAAAGGTATTTGGTGATCGAGTAGAAGTCATTTCGGGGTTGTCTGTGGGAGATGAGATTGTGACGGATGGGTTTAAGAGCCTGCGAGATGGCCAAAAGGTGGAGGTGGTAAACAATGCGTAAATTGGGTGTTGCAGGTCAGGTGGCGCATTATTTTATCCAATCGAAGCTCACCCCCTTAATCATTGTGGCATCTTTGTTGTTGGGGGCTTTTGCAGTGGTGATGTTGCCTCGAGAAGAAGAGCCTCAAATTAAGGTACCCATGGTAGATGTATTTGTTTCTGCGCCAGGGTTATCGGCCAAGGAAATAGAGAAACGCGTGACCACTCCAATGGAAAAATTGTTGTGGGAAATACCGGGTGTGGAATATGTGTATTCGACTTCCAGCCCAGGACAAAGCATGGTGATTGTCAGGTATTATGTGGGTGAAGATGAAGAAGACAGTATTCTCAAGACGTATAACAAACTGTATTCAAATATTGATAAAATTCCCCCTGGGGTTTCTCAGCCCCTTGTTAAGCCTCGTTCAATAGATGATGTGCCCATATTGGCGCTTACCTTTTGGAGTGCAAACTATGATGGTTATATGTTGCGTCGTATTGCGGCTGAGGTCGAAAATGCCATAAAGGCCATTGATGATGTGTCTGAAACACAACTGATTGGTGGGCTTAGAAGACAGCTGAATGTGGCATTGTATCCTGATCGGTTGGCGGCTTTTGGGGTGACAGCTGGTGGGGTTTTGGAAACCCTGCGTGGGGCAAATCGTTTGTTGCCTGCTGGAGGGATTTTGGAACGCAACCAACATGTGGTGGTCGAAACGGGGTCTTTTTTTGAAGATGCCGACGATGTGGGTGCGGTGGTTATTTCGGCCACTGAGGGGCGGCCGGTATATTTGCGCGATGTGGCACAAGTGATAGATGGCCCAGAGGAACCTGCTGATTATGTGCGGTTTGGTGTGGGGGCGAGTGAGCAAACGGGTGGTTTGGATGCTGCAATTGGGCAAACCTTTTCGGGGGTAACGCTTTCGGTATCTAAGCGAAAGGCCAAAAATGCCATTGATGTGGCTCACAGAGTGTTGAATAAGGTGGAGGCGTTAAAGGGGCGGATAATTCCCAGTGATGTTGAAGTGACCATTACGCGCAATTATGGCGAAACGGCAGCCGAAAAATCGAATGAGTTGCTTTTTCATATGGCCTTGGCCACCTTGTCGGTGATTGTTTTGATTTGGTTTGTTTTGGGGTTGCGTGAAGCCGGTGTGGTGGGTGTGGCCATTCCGGTGACGTTGGGATTGACGTTGTTGGTGTTCTATTTGTATGGGTATACCCTCAATCGCATTACTTTATTTGCCCTCATTTTTTCCATCGGGATCTTGGTAGATGATGCCATTGTGGTGGTTGAAAATATGGTGCGCCACTTTCGTATGCCCAACAACCGTGGTCGTTCATTGACCGAAGTCGCCGTTGAAGCGGTTGACGAAGTGGGTAATCCGACCATATTGGCCACATTTGCGGTCATTGGGGCCATTTTACCTATGGCTTTTGTAGGGGGATTAATGGGCCCTTATATGCGCCCAATTCCCGTGGGGGCAACTGCGGCGATGATGTTTTCTTTGATTGTTGCATTTGTTGTAACCCCTTGGGCGGCTTTGCGTTTGTTAAAACAAGACGGCGACGAACACGCTCACGAAGCAGAAGGGTGGACCACCCAAATTTATCGCAAGGCAATGAATCCTTTAATTGCTTCGGGTAAAAAGCGCGGTATTTTTCTGTTGGGGATGGTGGGCTTGTTGCTTATGGCAATGACCACGGTGGGGATAAAATTTGTGATCGTGAAAATGTTGCCTTTTGACAACAAAAGTGAATTTCAGGTGATGATCAATATGCCAGAAGGCACCACGTTAGAAACGACTGCTTCGGTGGCACAAGAAATGGGAGCTTATTTGGCACGTGTGCCAGAGGTGACAAACTACCAGATCTACACGGGGACATCGGGGCCGTTTAATTTTAATGGGTTGGTCAGGCATTACTTTTTGCGAAAGGCGCCCCATCAGGCTGATATTCAAGTTAATTTGACGCCCAAACATGACCGTTCGCGACAAAGCCATGACATTGCCAAGGCCGTCAGACCAGAGTTGACAAATATTGCACAAGCGTGGGGAGCACGCATAGAAGTGGCAGAGGTCCCACCAGGCCCACCGGTATTACAAACCCTTGTGGCTGAAATTTATGGTCCCAACTATGATCGCCAAATTGAGGTGGCCCAACAGATTTTGGCGGTGTTTGAACAATCGGAAGGCGTCGTGGATGCCGATTGGTATACGGAGGCCCATCAAACGAAGTATCGCTTTGTGGTCGATAAAGAAAAGGCTGCACTCAATGGGGTGAGCACAGAGCAAGTGGCACAAACCTTGTCTATTGCGGTTGGAGGTGTGGTGGTGGGGTTGGCCCATCAAGACGAAGAAGCTGAAGATTTGAACATCGTCTTGCAAGTTCCCGTGGCCGAACGCTCCAGTGTGCCAGATTTGTTAGAGGTGAAGGTGGCAACTCCAACGGGCACATTGGTTCCATTGGGCGCATTGGTACAGGTGCTTGAAACAAACACTGACAGAAGTATTTACCACAAAAACCTCAAGCCTGTTGTTTATGTGACAGCCGATGTGGGGGGGCAATATGAAAGTCCGGTATATGCCATTATGCAATTGGGTGAGGCCATTTCAAAACTTCAGATCCCCGAAGGGTATGAGATTGAACAATTTACAGCAAGCCAACCCTTTTTGACGGACAAGTTGGCCATGAAGTGGGATGGTGAGTGGCATATTACATATGAAGTTTTCAGAGATTTGGGTTTGGCTTTTGCGGCGGTTTTGATTCTGATCTATATTTTGGTTGTGGCGTGGTTTCAGTCGTTTTTGACACCGTTGGTTATTATGTCGGCCATTCCCTTTTCACTTGTGGGCATTATGCCCGCACATGGGATGTTGGGGGCATTTTTTACGGCCACATCTATGATTGGATTTATTGCTGGGGCTGGTATTGTGGTGCGGAATTCGATCATATTGGTCGATTTTATTAATTTGAGAATTGAAGAAGGTTTCCCCCTCGAGCAAGCTGTGGTCGATGCTGGGGCGGTGCGCTTTCGCCCGATGTTGTTGACGGCGGCGGCAGTCATTGTGGGGGCTTCGGTTATTTTGTTTGACCCCATCTTTCAAGGTTTGGCCATTGCGTTGATGGCTGGTGAGGTGGCGTCATTGTTGTTGTCGAGAATGGCCGTACCCATATTATATTATATGCAGCGTAAATCTTTGGCAGATTGATAAAGAATTGAAAGCTGGTTTGGGAAAGGACTTGTCTTTTGTTTTTGCGTGGGGTCGTCATTTGTGTTTGGATAGGCTTTGGATGTCTGGGGTGTGAAAAAACACCTGTAGATGGAAGAACAGTTTTTTTAACCGTTGGGTGTGCGCGTTGCCACGGCAATGATGGAGAAGGTGCTTCATTGGGTCCGCCGTTAGAGGATCTCAGGCGCAAATTTAACCAACAGGCACTGACGGCATTTTTAGACAACCCAATAGCCTATGCCGAAAAAGACGAACGGCTTCAAAAGTGGCGAGATGAGTATTATACACCTATGCCCAAATTGCAAATGACCGATGAACAGCGTGTGGCTTTGGTGGGGTATTTGTTTGAAAAACATCCGTAATGATTTAAAAAAATTAAAATCATCTTCGTTGATGATGTCAGCTCAAAAGGCTATGGTAGAAGTTTCTGCCATAGCCTTTTTTATCGTACGGTTAAAATTTTTTATAAAGTCATGTTTTTTTAAGAATATTTGTGTTGACTTGGGCATGATTTGTTAGTAAAACTGCGTTAACCCGTATTTCAGATGGCGCTTGGAAATATTCTCCCTCCCAAGTTAGGTGGTCGTGATGAAGACCGAAACGGTTCGTTGTATGGCTTGCCAACACTTGCGTGTTGTAAAGGGTATACCCGTATGTGGGCATTGTGATCGTCCTGTAACGCCTGGCAATATGCTTGCCACTCGTGTTTTTTTGTCTGATCGAGGTGTTTGCAAAATGGCAGCAACATTGCAGGTGGCTACCGGAGAAGAACTGTTAAAGGTAGAGCGTATTTTGCACGGGTATATTTAACTATTCTTTTAAACTGCGTGTGATTTTGCTTGACTTGTCTGTCTTAAAAGCCCATTTTCCTAAAAGCTTGGATATTACGGGGCATGGGGCTTAATTTGGGGTTATAAAAAATTTGATGAAACCGTTTCCAAGCTTTGGAGGCGGCTTTTTTGTTGCCTGCTCTTAGGGGAGGATTTTGTGGCAACTGTTGTAGTTCTTGACGATGACGATTTTGTTCGTCGATTTGTTTGTAAACTTTTGCAAATGTTTGGCCACCACGTATTGGCCTATTCAGATGCCCAACCTGCTTTGGATGAAGTCGATTTCGATGAGGTCGATTTGGTTATTACAGACCTGCAAATGCCCACTCCAGGAGAAGTGGCCATTAAAACCATTCGGGAACGAGGTTTTGATGTGCCCATTGTGGTGATGAGTGGGCACGTTGCACCTGAAAAGGTTGATTATTATATTGAAATTGGTGCCCAATCTATTTTGCTTAAGCCATTTACGATTGATAATTTTTGGAAGATTAATGGCGCTTGGATTCCAAAAATAGGAAACCAAAAAGTGGTTTGATGAGTTGGTCTAAACAAAATGAGCCCTTTCGAAAAAATCGGAAGGGCTTCTTTTGTATCTGTGGTGTTTGGGAAAGCTTACCCGTTAAATTGTATTTATGAAAGGATGTTGAAGTGCTGTTAGATCATAAAGTTTCTACGGAAGACATTAAACATTTTGACCAAAATGGCTACTTAATTGTTCGCAACGCGTTAAGCCCAGAAACGATTGCCCGTTTGATAGAGGCTGGTGATCGGTTGCTGAGTAGCAATTTGAAGCAAAACCGCCAAACAGCGGTGGGTGGGTTGTATGATGGGTTTCGCAATGCGATTGTTTTGGATGATGCGTTTATCCCGCTGATTGATCACGAGGTTATTTTGCCCACTGTGGTTCAATTGTTGGGTGCGGATCTTCACATTATGACTTCACATTTGATCTACAAACAACCCGATCCCACAGATAAGCCCGATTCGTATCGTCAGCCGGGTTGGCATCGCGATTATGCCATGGCCACTCACGATTTGGGCAATGCCGCTATTCCGCGTATATTGGTCAAATGTGCCTATTATTTGACCGATTTAACGGAACCGAAACGTGGTGCAACGATGGTCGCACCAGGAAGCAACCATCTTTTAGGGCGCCCAGAGATTGCGGAAGGAGAGGTAGATCCCAATGGGGCGGTTGAGCCCAGTTTACAGCCGGGTGATTGTTTGATATTCGAAAATCGCACATTTCATGCAGGTGCTGTACACCGTGGAGTCGATACCCGGAAGGCCATTATGGTGGGGTATGGATACCGTTGGGTGATGCCCATGGATTATGTGCGGCAACCCGTTTCGTTTTTAGAGAAGTTGACACCCTTGCAAAAATATTTGGTGGGTGAGCCTTTTGACAATGTTGAAGAATTTCAGGTCAACGGTGGGCGAAACCCCTTAAAAGAATGGTGTGAAACACTAGGTTTACCTGCTGCGCGACATCCACAACCCCAAAGTCGTTAAAAGAATGTGGTCTTAATGACGTTTGTTGGATAGATAAAAAAAGTAGTGGTGGTTTAAAAATGGCGTAGCACACACTTTGATTGGAGGCGTATTGTGACCATATCGTTGAGCAATTTATGGAGATCTATTTGTCGAATGGGTGTTGGCGTGGGTTTGGTTTGTCTTTTTGCAGGGGGTGTTTGGTGCGATGATTTGGTTGTGGATGTTCACGAATCCATTGCGGGGGGGGCTTTGTGGTGTCGGGTTGGGCGTGTTGATGCAGAGAATATGACCATTACTTGGGGTGACAGTCAAAAATATGATATAGGCCACACGCCTATGGTGGATACCGATGGCAGTTTGGTTGTTGAGGTTCATCAAGCACATGAAGGAACGGATCTTTGGTGTCGCGTGGGTAAAATTGATCCAGAGGCACTTGTGATCAATTGGGGAAAAAGTGCCAAGTATGATCGCGGAAATATTCCAACGTTGGCACTTAAAGGGGATGTGGTTGTTGAGGTACACCAGTCGCACACGGGCGCAAGCGATTTGTGGTGCCATGTGGGAAAAGTAAATGCCGAGTTACAAACGATCACTTGGGGGCCAAGTGCCAAATATGACAAAGGGAACTTCCCCAGTATTGGTTTTTAAAAGCAATTTAAGAAAGTGTGGGTGGAAACAACGATCCCCCTAATCATTTTTTAATGGTTAGGGGGATATTTTTTATCTTTCATCCAATCCCATTTTATCAAGCAACAGATCGAGTTTTTTTTCTATACGTGCCAATGTCTCAGAAAGATCATCTGAGGTTGTTACTGGTTTTTTGGTGCTGGGTTTCTCCTGGGGAGAGGCAGTTGGTGAACGACCTTGCGTGGCCAATGTATCTGCTTTTTTATTGTTGGCGCGAACAATGTGCTCGTAAGTTACTTCCTCAAACTTGGACATGATCGATTGTGCTTCATGCATCAGGCGGGTGAGTTCGGCATCTTTATTACGCCACGTGCCTGTCATTTGGTTAACGATCAATTGACTGTCCATGCGAATGTGCAAGTGCGTCACATTCAACTGCAAAGCGAGTTTGGCGCCCTTAATGAGGGCCAAGTATTCAGCTTGGTTGTTGGTGCCATTTCCAGCAGACTCGCTAAAATCTGCCACTTCAATACCATCTATTGTGATGTGGCCACCAATACCCATTGTGCCAGGATTGGGTTCACACCCCCCATCACAATGGAGAATTGCAGAGATCATGTTATATCCAAGTGGAAAAGGTTGACTGTGTTTATGGGCAATTGTGTAAATCACACACCTAATGTGTCCAGGGTTGTTAAAATCATATCACGTGTTAGAGGTTTGGTGAGTGTTATTTCTGCTCCCAAGTCTTTGGTTACGTCCAAATATTCACTTCCCTCTCCCGACATGGTGACGATTTTGGGAGGGTTTGCCAAGTGTGAAATTTCCAATAAAGCCTCAATGCCATCTTTTTGAGGCATCAGCAGATCGGTAAAAATAATATCTAATTTTTCGTTTAAATAAATCTTCGCACCTAAATCGGCATTTGTTTCTGTAAAAAGCGTGTGGCCCAAGGGCTCCAAAGTATATTTAAACAGCTCAAGAATATCTCCGTCATCATCCATAACCAAAATATTTGCCATAAAAACTCCAGAACATTGTGTGTAGAACTGGTGATAAACCTCTTTGTTTAAAAAACGTGATGGACTAAGGGGTTTTGTGTTATTGTGGTCAATCCGGGGTTAATATCGGGCAATTCACCATTATTGACAATTTTGAGCAGTGTTCTGGTGAAAATCTGATTAGATAGGCATTGAAAAAGGTTTTCGGTTGATATTGCGAATGGGAGATGTCTCTCACCCTTGTGCATCGCGCCACGAGTAGCGTGGGGTATAGCCCAGTGTGTTTTGTGCTTTTGTGATGCTGTAGGCAGGATGGGTACTGGTAAGTCCCAAAGTTAGGCCTGCTACTTCGGGCACATAGCGCGGAATTACCTCGCATAGTGGTTCGGCACTGTGGGCGTCTGCTGCACCAACATTGAATGGATGATTTCCAGATCCAAGATCATCGAGGTTTTCAAGTGCAAGCCGAGTCGCTTGCGCAACATCACGAGAGTCGACATAAGACCAAAGACCTGCGGAAGCGTCTCTGTTTCCTCGAGGACGACCTCGGGTCCCGTATTCGTCAGGTCCAACCACAAAGGCGATGCGAAGGGAAGCAACTTGAAGACCGTGCTCCTGAGCCGCAAGTGTCAAAGTCTCTTCGCCTACCCATTTGGAAAGGGCGTAAAAATCATCCGGTCGCTTGGCAACCTGCTCGTCTGAGGGTAGGGTTTCAATACCGCCATGTCGAATTTGGTAATCAAGCCCGTAGACGGTGATAGAGCTGGCATACACCACGCGTTTGATGCCGAGAGCGACACATGCTGCTGAAACATTCGCAGTGGCTGACGTATTGTTTGTAAAAACCTCTTCGCCCGGATGATGTGCGGTGTCGGGATAGGCTCCCAAGTGAACAACGGCATCGGCCCCAGCCAAAGCTGCATAGACACTTCCTGCATTAGACAGGTCGATATACAAAGATTGCCGTGCCAGACCCGAGGGTGGCAAGATGCGATCTGCAGCAACAATGGAGTAGGTTGTTTCCTTCTGAAATTCAGCAAGAACAGATCGTCCCACACGCCCCGCAGCCCCAGTAACGACAACTTTCATAATATTCTCCTTAATAAATAAATACGAAAAGCAAAGCTTTCATATTGGGTCATACGCTCAAATGAAAATCTTGACTCAAGACAATATATGTCTTTCCATATGTACAAGCAATTTTGTGAAGTGAAGGTTATGTGCATCAAATGAAATGTAGAGCAGGAAATTCAAATACAATTTTAAATCGGTAAATCAAAGTGGAGATGCATTATGAACGCAGACTTTGAAGCAATGATGGAGCTGGCAATTTCCAAGTGCACGACCTTGTCGCCGACAGATGCAAGGCATTTTCTTGAGCATGGCTGGGTCTTGGTTAAGGGCGCTGTCTCGAAAGAGATTGCGGCGGATATTGTGGCCTGTGCCTGGCGCGAGCTAGAGGAACGGGGTATCAAGAAGGACGACCCGAAGACATGGAAACAAGAGCCATATATCCGGACAGGTTGCCCGCCCAACATTAGCATTATGGCTTCGCGCGGCGATCAGAAGGCGGCCGCACAGAAACTGGAGATTAGGACGCGTTACGGTATGCCGCCGGAAAGCCCGCTGCTAATGGACGTTGCACCACGCGCACTCGGCGCCCAGCTTGATTGTGTGGGGGGCTGGGACCGGGTGAAAGACCCGGAACAAATCATGTTGCCAGATTCCCTGGCTGTGAACCTGTGTAAAGATGACAGTGCTCTGGGTGAGGGTGGGTGGCGTTCCGCGCGTGCTCCAGGTTGGCACAAGGACGGCTGGCACTACCGTCACTTCCTCGACTCGCCACAGCAGGGGCTCTTGCTGGGTTACTTATATTCCGACATACTCCCTGGCTCCGGGGGGACTCAAATGTGCGTTGATTCTATCGGTGTGGTTGCTCGATTGCTCGCCCAGCATCCAGAAGGCATTCACCCAGATTCTGTCCAGTCTTACATTCAGCCGCACATGATTAAAGAGTGCAAGCAGTTTGAAGAACTCACAGGGGAGGCGGGAGACTTGGCCATTATGCATCCGTATATGGTCCACCGCGTTGCAGGCAATCCCAGCGGGAGACCCCGCTTTGCGCAATTTCCCAGCCTGAAACTTTCCCAGCCGATGCAGTTTGGCCGAAATGATCCGAGTGACTACAGCCTGAGTGAACTCGTTGTGCTGAAGGAGCTCGGGCAATTGAAGCGTTTCGACTTTGCAGAAGAAGAAGATTATGTAACGTATCCTCGCGAAGACATCACGCCGCCACCATCACGTACTGAAGAAGAAAAGTTGGCAATTGGTGTGGTACTCTATGAGGAGCAACAACGGATGGCGCTAACAGAGCCTGAATGGGCCAAAGAGATGTGGCCTAAGCGAGAGCTTCCTGAAATGTCTAAATAGCTTTTCTTTGAACTGAAACTTCAGCACAATTGACAAAATTCGAACAGAAAATGCAGTGTCTTTTTGGGTTAGGAAAGGCAAAAGTCAATGAAAGCGATTGATGGTTTCAGGGGCCGCGATGGTTGGAGTGGCTATTTGAGGGGGAATTCTAAAAGGTTGGAAACTTACGGTTACAACAGATAGTCAAGAGGCGGCGGATGAAGATCTAACTTGGCCCCCAGGTTCACCAGACTCATTCCCAATAAAAAAGAAACAGCTCCTGAAAGGGGCTGTTTCTTTAAGCAAACATGGTTCAGCAGTTGTATTAGTTGGTGACCCCGAGGGTTCACGTTCCAAAAGTGAAAAAGATCAGAATTTGCCTGAAGCCAAAGGATTCACGGTCGTAACGCAAAGAGGAACGTATATAGAAGTATTTCTAATCTGGTCGTCAGGTAAAGCTCTGACTTACTCTGATGGCTACTCTCGCAGCGCGAACATGAAAGGACCTCGGCCTATTACAGAGCCGGGGTTTACTTTTGCATCACCGGCCTCTCCCATTGAAGAGCCACACCGATCATGGGCGTGTGTGACAGTTGGGGGGGGCAATGTTTTGGCTATCCATGCATAGCCGTATGGTTGCGTTTTGTGAACTGTTTGTTCATGAATTAAGCACCGTGATCACTTGTTTTAAAATTTATAAATTGTTTATTAATAAGGTTTTATGGTGTTTTTTTTGTCGTGGCTTATTACCTTGGTACATCTTTTGCGATATTATGGTTTAGAACCAATCACGAAGTATCGATCTGTCGGGATAACCAAGGAGAATAAAGATGTTGAAAGTTTTTAGAACGTTGTTCGGTTTATTCGTGTTTGCCGGTCTTGTCGCCTGTGGTGGCAATTCAGGTATAGGACCCGCTTCCGATGCGAGTGTAGAATCTACACCCTTCGCACTGACCAAGCCGACCACTGCAAAAGGGGGTGGCAACGGTGGCGAAACAGCCTTCAGCTGCGATGCAGATGGTGTAATGGTAGGTTATGAAGGGGAATGTCCCTCAGTGGGTGTTTACGAGTACACCCTGTGGGCTGGTAAACACAATGATGCTGGTCGTGTCAGCATTTGGGCAGATGATGTAAACATTTATGTTAAATACGATACCAACGAGACGGCAGACCTCCAAGAAGCGCACGTCTATGTCTGGACCGACCTGGCTCAGATTCCATCGAAAAGGCCTGCCCCAGGACAAGCACCTTACACAGCTGAACAAATTAATGCCGACAGCTATTTATTTGTAATTCCGGCCTCTGATTTTGGTGCTGCTGATCCCTGCGGTAGCACGTTCTATATCTCCACGCACGCTGCCCTGATCGGTGAAGGTGGAAGCACAATTGGTGGTGACGGCGACAACGGTGGTGAAACTGCCTATGGTGGGGGACCCAACTCTCCCACATGTTTTGATGGTCAAAAGGGGGCATGGTGGGGATATGTCAACTTTACGGTTGAATGTTATTATGATGTTGTTGGCACTGCTTATGAAGATAGCAACAACAATGGTTCTTTCGATGCTGGTGAAGCTGTGTTTGCTGGTATTTCCGTTTCTGCTGGAAGCGAGACGACAACAACAGCAACTGATGGATCCTACTCATTTTTGTTGCCAGCTGGTGAAAGCTTCACGATTACATCGGCAAGCCCTAATGGAGATTACCTAGCTAATGAAAATGCCGGAGGATATAGCACTGGCGCTCTGAGTGCTTGTTTGGAAGACGTTGACTTCGGATTTGTGCCTCTGTATGACATCGGCGTGGATGTGAATCTTTCGGTTGACGGTGATTGCTCACCCGATGTCGTAGTCTCAATTAATGGCAATGAGATTTCTCCCGACGGTGAAGGAAATTATACCCTCGAAAATCAATTGCCTGCTACTGATTACGTGGTTGTCGTTACGGCGTCCAGTGGCGAAGTCTCAGTCAGTGAAACTCAGACCATTGTCTCATTAAATGCTAATAAGTCACTTTCGTTCAATTTGTCCTTCACCTGTGGTGGCGATGACGGTGATGACGACGACTTCCCCTTGTGGAACCAAGACATCTCCCACGTGATTCTCGTCTTCAGCCTTGATTCAAATCCCAACGGTAATACCCAAGACAATGATGGATACTACACAATCAAGATCGATGAGTATCAAGATGTCGATCCGGATGATCTGGATGGTGATATTGATGCTTACCTGGTAGCGCTGATCGCTGACGGGTTGCTCAGTCCAACCTATGATCTGTTGGGCGCATCCATCAAAGGTGGCAGACAGACGACCAGTTTCTACAGTTTTGGTGATTACAACACCAACGGTGAAGCGTCAGATCTGCTGCCGGAAGGTATTGGATTCAGCTACACAGGTGGTAGTGATAACGAATCTGGTCAAAATTCGATTGACGTCAATATCGTTCGTGCTGTCCTTCTTCAATAATCAATACTTTAACAGATAAAGAAAAAGGGCCCTTCGAATGGGGCCCTTTTTCTTTATGGTACCCTTCAGGTAACAAAGGACAATTAAAAACAGGCATTTTTCCCACCCGGTACTGGGTGAGGAAAAAGATCAAACCGCGCTGTTGCGAAAACCGTTTTAACACTGCGGCGGATAAAAAAGAGCCAGCTTATGGCACGTATTCTGATTATGGAAGACGATCAACCCACACGCGTCTTTATCAGGCGTATTCTGACCAGAGAAGAGCACGAGGTAAAAAGAGATCACGATGCGCTGGATTTTATGTAGGGTTTGATGTATTTTGGGACAACGGTGTAACAGTTCAAAATTTTGTATCTCTTAGAGGCCACATTTTGCAGGTTACCGAGCCTGCAACTGTGCCGGAAAACACGCAGATGAGTAAATATAAAGACGATGTGTGCTCAAGAACAACCGTGCTTAGAAAAATTGAGGCAGAACGGGATCTCTATGCCCGAGAATTTGCATCGCTCACGGCACGTTTTGAAGAAAAAGTTCGTGAGCTTTCGGTTGTTCGTCGCGTTGGTGAAACACTGAAATATGTGCGCGATATACAACGGGTATTTGGGTTTATTCTGGAAATTATTCTCGAAGAAACCCACGCAGAAACATGTTCAATCATGCTCTATGATCGCCAAACCGAGACGCTGAGTGTTCGCGCAGCCAAAAGTCAAAAGAAATGGTCTTTTGATTTCTATGACGCTGAAAATACATCGGGTGTTCGTATGAGTGCCGGAGAGGGAATCGCTGGACGCGTCGTCCAGGAACAAAAAGCCGTCTATATCCCAGACATTGCAAATGACAAACGATATATTGCAGCTACGGAATACGCGTCGGAAGGTTCTATGCTCTGTTTGCCCCTTGAGATCAACAATAAGATCGAGGGGGTTGTCAATCTACGCCATCCGAAACCTCGCGCCTTTGGTGATGAAGACCTGCGGTTGATCTCCATTCTGATTGACCAGGTGGCGATTGCACTCAACAGCGTCACCGCAATGGAAAGTCTTGCGCAGCTCAATGATACACTCGAGTCGAAAGTCGCGCGGGCGACGCGCCATTTACAAGAGGCCAATGGTCAACTGCATCAAGAAATCATAGAGCATGAACGCACCGAAGACGCACTCAAAGAAGCAATAGAGGAAGCCGAATCGGCTAATCACGCCAAGAGTGAGTTCTTGGCCAATATGAGTCATGAGATTCGCACACCACTTAACGCCGTGATCGGCATGGTGCAAATTCTGGATGAGGCACGCCTTGATGACGAGCAAAAAGACCAGTTCGCAATTATCAAAAATTCCGCCGACGTACTTTTGGAGCTGATCAATCGCGTTCTGGATTTCTCTAAAATCGAAGCTAGGCAATTTCAACTGCAGGTACAGGATGTCTACGTTCAGAACCTATGCCACGATGTCTGTTCGCTTTTTATGTTGAATGCGAGCAAGAAAGGTATTGCCCTCACATATGAAGTGCCCGATGATCCTGAATTGGTCTGGCGCTCAGATGCCGGGGCCCTCCGGCAAATTTTGATCAATCTCGTTGGGAACGCGATCAAATTTACGGAACATGGACAAGTACAACTTTGTGTTGCACACCAAGACAAAGCCCTCATTTTTGCCATCTCAGATACGGGGCTGGGCATACCTGAAAATCTACATAAAACCATTTTTGAACCGTTCAGACAGGCAGACGGATCCACGAACAAACGACATGAAGGCACTGGCCTGGGTCTGGCTATCTCTGCGCGTTTGGTTGCACTGATGGGCGGAAAGATTTGGCTTGATAGCACTGTATCTTCAGGAAGCACATTCTATTTTACACTTCCAGCGATGGCGGATTCTATCGCCCCGACAGCGACACCAGATACTCACGATAACCCGCTTTCTGAGTCGCCGGATCCATTGTGCATTTTGCTCGTAGAAGACAATGAGATCAATCAGATGGTTACTCAGAGAATACTTGAGAGCCGAAAGCACAATGTTTTTGTTGCCGAAAGCGCCGAAAAGGGCATCGCCCTCTACAAAGAAAGGCTTTTCGACATCGTGTTGATGGATTTACAGATGCCCGACATGGACGGCTTTGCTGCAGCAGAGGCCATTCGGGCTTTAGAGCGTGATCAAAAACGCGTTGAAACGCCCATTCTGGCTGTGACCGCTCATGCGATGGACGGATATTACGACGCAAGTCTGGCGGCCGGCATGAACGGTTTTATATCAAAGCCCTTTATGAGGGATGTTTTCCTGAAAACCGTTGAGCAAACCGTTGGTAAGGGCTACAGGCGAGACGGTACAGGGCAACCCCAATCTGCAGTTGCTGAACCACCCAAGTCTTCGCAATCTGTGTTTGATCGTGAAAAGGCTCTTGAACAGGTCTCGGGTGATACGGTGCTGTTCCGAAAAATGTGCAGAGCTTTTTACGATAAATGTCCAGGCATTTTGAAGGAAATTCGAGTGGCACTCGAGGCTGGTGAATTGGGACGGGTAGAATCTTTGTTACATCGATTAAAGGGCGGAGTAGGTACCTTTTTTGCCTCCGACGCACACCGTGCAGCAAGTCATTTGGAAGAACTTGCCAAGCAAACGAATCACAGCGGAGTGTGTGCGTACCTGCCTGTCTTTGAGGGGAAATTGGAAGAACTTCATCGCGCACTGGTAGAGGAAGGTCTGATGGAGAGTGCATGAAAAAAGCTTCCTGATAAGGAATTGGTTTGTTTGCGACGTGAAAATGCCACTTGGCCAGAATGTCTCTCAATCTGTTTGGTTGCGTATGGCTGCGGCATCAATGCCAAGTTGCGCTACTTTTTTTCTTAGGGCGACTGGGTGTAAGCCGATTTGCCGCGCCGTTGCGGCGATATTGCCCTTGTTTGTTTGAAGGTGGCGTGTGATAAACTTGATTTCAAATTCTTTTCGGGACGTTTTGAAATCGGTAGTTGAAAAGTCGGGCGTTGTGACGGAGATGTCGGCGGGAAACAATCCGGGCGTCAGGCGGTCTGTTTGAGATAAGATTGTCACACGCTCTGCCACATTGCGCAGTTCGCGAATGTTACCAGGCCAAGGGTAGCCCAAGAGCATGCGAGTTATTTCCTCATCGATACTCGGTGGGGGTTTTTTCATTTTGTGCGCAAACTCGTTGACAAATTGCATAAAGTAGAGCACGATATCTTCGTGACGTTCTCTTAAAGGGGTGAGGTGAAAGTTAAACACATTGAGGCGGTAGTAGAAATCTTCGCGTATGTGTCCGTTTTGCACAGCGGTTTTCATATCGCGATTTGTTGCAGCAATGATTCGCAATTCTGCTTTGATTTTTCGCGTATCACCTACACGAGAGAACGTTTTGTCTTGCAGAAAGTTTAATAATTTGACCTGGATCTGCTGGTTGACATCACCGATCTCATCCAGAAAAATTGTTCCGCCATCCGCGATCTCAAAATACCCCTGGTGGTCTTTCTGGGCACCCGTAAATGCTCCTTTGATATGACCAAACAATTCGCTTTCGAGAAGGTGCTCTGAGAGGGCCGAGCAGTTGACTGTGACAAACGGTCGGTCGATTCTTGTGCTCTCACCGTGGATGAGTTGTGCTAAAACTTCCTTGCCTGTTCCGCTCTCTCCAGTTATAAGGATCGTGGCGTTGGTCTGGGCCACCGCCTGTGCTTGAGCTATAGTCTGTTTGATATGGGCATTATTGGTTACAAAGGTGTTGGTGGTTGATCTTTGGCTCAACTGCGTTTTTAAGAGCTGATTCAGATGTGTCAGGTCCAGTTTCTCTTTTGCTCTTTGTGCCGTGATGATCAATTCATCAGCGTAGAGGGGTTTAGTGAGATAGTCAAAAGCGCCAGCTTTCATCGCTGCTACCGCATTTTCAATTGAGCCATAGGCAGTGATAACGATGAAGATACATTGCGACTGTAATTCTTGGGCTTTCTGCATGATGTCCAAACCAGTCATGTCGGGCAAGCTGAGGTCTACAAATGCGATGTGTGGGCGCTCCAATGCGATTTGTTCAAGTGCTTGATGGCCTGTTTCGACACAAAGGGTTTCATAGCCGGCCTCTTGGAGAAAGTGTTCGACCATGATGCGAATTTCTTCTGCATCATCGACAATTAGAATTTTCAATGTTGTAATCTCCTCGTTACCTAACGGACAGGCGGGGGCGGTATCCTTGTTTTAGCAATTGCTCGCTCTGATATTATCATATCATATTTTTAATCATGCGACAACCATTCTTCCAATGAGAGAAATTAGGAGGAGGTGGGAAAGGGGAGATGGTTCAGATTCAGCAGATTATTTAAAGTGGCTCGAACAGAGGAACCACCAGCAGGGCAGAGACCCAGCCCAATAGCAAAGGTCGTGGAAAACAGAACTTACTGCTCCCAAATATATCAAGTGGTGGAGGCCCATCTGGGCAAGGTGTCACAATATATCGAGGAACTGAATGGGCATGACCAAGGCAAGATAATTGAAACCATGCTCAAGAAAAACGACCGTGAAATGGCCAATCTGACCGCAGCTTGAAGAGTTGTCAATTAAACGCCCAAAGACTCAAGGGTTGCTAAAATCATATCACGCGTAAGGGGTTTTTTGAGCGTTATTGCAGCACCCAACTCTTTGGTTACGTCCAGATATTCACTTCCGTTACCCGACATGACTACAATTTTAGGCATGTTTTCTAATTTTGCGATTTCCAATAACGCCTCAATTCCATCTTTTTCAGGCATAAGTAAGTCAGTGAAAATAACATCCAAGTGGGTGTTTAAGTATATCTTCGCACCTTGATCTGCGTTAAGTTCTGTAAAGATAGTGTAACCCAATGGCTCCAATGTATATTTGAAAAGTTCAAGTATATCTTTGTGATCGTCCATGACCAAAATGTTAGCCATAAAATGACTCCAGCGGTTAGATGTTTTTTTTAAAATTGGGTCCCATGCTTGCGACAATCTGAACCAAGCCGGTAGCCGTCGGAGGAGAGCTTGCTCATAGTTGAAGCCCTGTGTATTTCTACTGGTTTGCTTCTCGTGTCAAGTACCGAACAGGTTTACCGTGTTTTTTTGCATAGTCTATCTCTGCAATGGTGCTGGAACCCACATACCCATCGACATCAATAACCAATACTTCGTCAGCCATATCTATTTTCTTCAAATGTAGTATATCCAGTAGCTCCTTGTCGGTTTCTGTGATCTCGTCTCCTGCGTGACCAAAGACGCCTGGCGCCAGCACGATTTTTCCCGCCATTGTTTCTCTGCGGTTCGCTTCCCGAAACTCATCATAAAACCGCGTCGACCCACACAGACATATTATTTTGGCCAACCTGTCCTCACTGATGTTGTTTAACTATCTATGCCAAGGGCAATTACTTATTATACAGCAAAAGATGTACCAAGGTGACAAGATACGACAAAAAACGGCATAATACCTTGTTGGTAAATAACTTATACATTTTAAAATGAGTGATTGCAGTGCTCAAAGCGTGAACAAACAGCTCACAACATGCAACCATATGGCTATGTGTGTGTAGCCAAAATATTGCTCTCTCGACTGTCGCACATGCCCATGATCGGTGTGGCTCTTCAATGGGAGAGGCCGGTGATTGCTTCTTCTTGGCCATCCTATCTCCTATTGATTTGGGTGTCCTTGACTATCGGACAGTTGAGATATTTTGACCATTTACATACTTCAATTTAAACACTCCTGCTGAAACCTCTATCAACATTCCTTTACTTTTTTGTCTTGAAATATGGGGGGCATTACAACCCCATAGTAAAAGAACAAAAAGAAAGCTTAGATTCATCAATACCTCCCAATAGTCATGTTTTCTAACACGTTCAGCAAAAAAACCCACACACCTTTTAGATTTTCCAAAGTCTTCAACGCACGGAGAATGAATTGACAAAAAGGGCAGAAGAAATTCAAATCTTCTGCCCCCCAGG
>JAYODI010000149.1:0-6802 GCA_038279365.1 Candidatus Latescibacterota bacterium
GTGTTGTGGCAGCGTATCGTATTGGTTCTCTTTTGGGGGGTGGGCCAGCGGGTTTTTTGGCTGCCTTGTTTTTGATTTTAACCCCTCGATATTATGGTCATGTGTTTAACAATCCCAAAGATATTCCTTTTGCGGTGTTTTATCTTTGGAGCGTTTTTTGGATTATGCGAGGAATGGGTCAGTTGCCCACGTTGCCTAAAAGCTGGCTTTGGAAAACGGGGTTGGCCATTGGGTTGACATTGGCGTGTCGGGTTGCGGGTTTGGTTTTGTTTTTTTATTTGGGTTTGTTTTGGGCTTTGCGATATGCATTGTTGGTGTGGGGGGGATATGCTATTCGGCAGGCGATACGCTCATTTTTTGTCCAGATGGTGGCAGTTGTTGCTGTTGCATATGCCGTGATGTTGCCTTTTTGGCCTTGGGGAATGTTGCATCCGATTACGGGGCCATTTGTGGCAATGGGTTATTTTTCGCAATTTTTGGAACCTCATTTTAGTTTTTTTGCTTGCAAGTATGTACTGAACCATGATGTGCCCTGGTCTTATGTCTCGCAGTGGTTGGTGCTCACCTTACCCGAGTTGATATTGTTGGGTTTGGTGTGCGGGCTTGTCAGTTTGTGTTTGTGTGGGGTGCGTAGGCTTGAGGATATTGAAACTGGGCACATACAGCGGATCGTTTTGATTTGGAGTGCGTTGTTTCCCATTTTTTATGCAGCCTTGATGAAAACGCCTTTTTATGATGGGTATCGCCACGTCCTTTTTGTTGTGCCGCCTTTGGTGATTTGTGGGGCATTGGGTGTTCGGGATGTGTGGCAGCGCATTCAATCGGTTTTTTTGCAACGTGTGTTTATGGTGGGGGTGATGGGAGTGGTGATTTGGACGGGTGTTTATATGGTGCGTATTCATCCCAATCAGGTGGTTTATTTTAATCATTTGGTGGCTGGAGGCATCCAAAAGGCTTCTACATGCTACGAAACAGATTATTGGGGCAACAGTTACAAACAAGGGTTGGATTGGATTGCTGAAAACTATGCTTGGGATTTTTCAAAACAAAAAATACAGGTTGCCAGTCGATTTGGTCAATTACACAATGTGATGGATACCACACGATTTGAACGGGTGGAAGTTTTTGATGAAGCCGATTTATATTTGGGCACCACGCGCTTTGACGATCATCGATTGACACCCGGCGAAGTGGTACATAGGGTTTTGGTTGATGGGGTACCCATCTTATATGTCATTCGCCCAGATTTGGCTTATGAAAATGATCCGTTATTTGCCGATTCACCTTTTCGGCGTATGTCTTTGCGGTTGCGTTTTGATGGAGAAGATGCAGCAGACAAAAAGGCCGCATTTTTAAAGCAGGTGGAAGATCAGAATTTGCACTATTTTGTTGCGGCAACATACAACAATATGGGCATGGCGGCTCATCAACAGGGGCAGTATGATCAGGCAGTTTCTTTGTATAAAGAAGCATTGACTTTTTATCCTTCCCATTTGATGGCGTTGTATAATTTGGGGTTGGCTTTGTATCAACAAAGAAATTATGATGCGGTTATTGCATATTACCAGATGGCCTTTGATCATAAGGCCGAGCGTATTTTGGATAAAGAGAAGTTGGGCAATATGTATTACACCTTGGGTGGGTGCTATATTGAAAAGGAAGATTTTGAAGCGGCATATAAAATTCTTCGGCCATTGGTTGACCAGCACCCCAATAATGCCAGTTATCGCATGTATTTGGCCAATGCCTTGGTGAAGCGCGACAGCATTGAGGCGGCATTAAGTGAGTGTCAAAAAATTTTAGATCTATCACCACAGGCCATTGAAGCTTATGCACTCATGGGGCAAATTTATCAAGCCACAGGGCAAATGGCCTTGGCACGCGATGCTTATGATGCGGCATTAAAAATAGCACCAGACAATGAAACCTTACAAGAGTTGGTTCGATCTGTTGAAAAATGAGGAAGACTATGATTGCAAAGGTTAAAGAACGTACGGTTTTTGTGGCATCACCACGTGAGGGTGTGGGCGTGATGGGCGGGTGCTATACAACCACGTTGGATGGTCAAAAAATGATGAGTTATCACAGTTATACCAGCCGATCAGATACTGTTGATGTGGCGTATGTGAGGCGTTCTGAGGACGGTGGGCTAACATGGGCAACACCTGAAGAATGGCCAACCTGTTTTGAGCATGCAAATGGCACACGGCGACGACATCCTCGTGGGGGGTATGTAGACCCAAAAACGGGGCGTTATATTTCGATGTGGACGGAAGGTGTGTTGCCTAATGATGACCCATTGGAAGGGATGATGCAATGGACATTGCATTATTCGGTGTCTGAAGATGGTGGGATAACAGATCTGGTGAATGAGCAAATTATTCATACAGGTGAAGGTTATGATGCCATTCATCATTTGCCGGGGGTGACGGTTGGTAAAAATTGTGTGATGATTGGCGATTTGGGGCAACGCCCGTTTACAAGATCGGATGGTGTGATCTTGTTTCCGGTGCAGAGTACGCCAACTGGCCCAGATGGGATGTATCACAACCCAGGCGCGGGCTTGACCTACACCGATTGTTTGATGCTGATGGGCACGTGGGAGACCGATGGCCGATTGCGATGGACGGCATCGGATCGTGTGGTAGGGGATCCAAAGCGAACAACACGTGGGTTGATTGAGCCGACCATTGCCGAGTTGAATGATGGTTCTATTTTGATGGTGATGCGTGGAAGCAATGATGTGCGCCCCGATTGGCCGGCACACAAGTGGGTGTCGCGATCTTTAGATGGCGGTCAGTCGTGGACGCAAGCCGAACCGTGGACATATGAAGATGGGCATGCTTTTTTTTCGCCAAGTGCGTGCTCGCAATTGATTCCACACAGCAATGGGAAGTTGTATTGGATGGGCAATATAACCCCCGAAAATCCTCAAGGTAATCGCCCACGTTATCCCATTGTGATGGGGGAAGTGAGTTTGGATTCGGGTTGTTTGATAGGCGAAACGGTGACGATTTTGGATGATCGCCAGCCAGATGACAGCGATCAGGTGACCTTGTCCAATTTTTATACACGTGAAGATAAAAATGGTGATTTGTTGTTGTATTTGCCTCGTCTTTTTTCGTTGGGTGCGGAAGTTTGGACAACAGATTTATTGCAATATCGAATTGCTTTGATGGTTTGATGGATAATATTGTTGTTATCAAGTACAGCCGGAGAGGAGTATCAAAATGTGGGGTTTTGTTTTTGGTGCTGTGTATTTATTATTGGTTGGGTGTGTGTCGGTGCAGGCCGAGGTCAAGCCGTGGGATGATGCATTTAAAAAACAGTGGTATGCAGGGGTGGCCGAGATTACGCGATATGAACTCAAACAAGCACGGTATCGCGATGTACACAATGGCGATGCGGTGTTGATTTTTGTAACTGAAGACTTTTTGAGTAAAGCACATGTCAAGCATGAGCGGGGAGAAGGCGTTAGCGAGTCGGTTTTGAAATTGAATTTCACCCGCAATTTTAATACGGGCATCTATCCTTATTCGATGATGACGTCTACTTTTACACCGGTTGCGCCAAATCAACGGACTTTAAAAGTGACCACATCTGTTCAAGAGTGGTGTGGGCAAACATTTACACAAATGAATTACCGCAATGACCACTATCACGGCATTTTGCGGTCTTATTTTCAAAGCGAAGGCGATCACAATTATGTGGTAGATGGAATGCTAGAAGATGAGATTTGGACGCGGATTCGTTTGTCACCTGAAGATTTGCCCATTGGTGAAGTGCAATTGATTCCGGGAACGCAGTTTCAACGTTTATCGCATTTGTTGCCCCAAGGGCAAACGGCAATGGCTGAGTTGGTGACAGATGGTGAGACACAAACTTATCGGGTGGCGTACTCTACGATTCCACGAAAATTGTCTATTACTTTTGAAAAGGCATATCCACATGTGATTTTGTCTTGGGAAGATGCCTACCAGCAACGGGGCAAATGGATGATTACCACAGCAAAAAAAACACATTCGATCATGTTGGATTATTGGAGTAAAAATTCGGCTGCCGATTCGACATATCGGGCTCAGTTGGGGTTGGAGTAGTTTAGGGCGCGAACATTTGGGCGAGCGTTTGTAAAATGTTGTTTTGCACTTTTGTGTGAATGCGGCCCATTTTTTTTATTAATCGAGATTTATCGACCGTTCTGATTTGATCCAAGACCACTTGGCTCTCTTGGCCTTGAAAATGGCAGGCGATACGTGTGGGATAGGGTCTGTTCTTGGTTGTCATAGGAGCGATAATAACCGTTTGGATATGGCGATTCATTTCATCGGGAGAAATAATGAGTGCTGGACGTGTTTTTTGAATTTCCGATCCTTGTGTTGGATCAAGTTTAACAAGAAATACATCAAAGCGTTTGGCTACCATTCCCATTCATCCTCATCCCACTGTGTTTGCGTTGTGATATTTGGGTCTAAAATCTGGTCATCGTTATTTTGTGCCATTTTATAAAAGGCATCGTCCCAGTTTTTTCTGGGAGCTTGGATCGCTTGTATGATAATGCAATTGTCGGATACTTGTAGTTCAACGTCACCAGATAAACCTGTTTGATCCAATATGGGTTTGGGAATGCGGATGCCTTGCGAGTTACCAATTTTAACGATTTTAGTGACCATATTTATCTCCTTTTTGTGGGTAATTACAATGTAGATACTTTTGGTGTGCTTGTCAATGGGTGCTTTTCTATGATTTATGATTCGGATCAAATCCAATATTTTATGCGCGAGGCATTGGCTGAAGGGCAAAAAGCATTGCCTGCTTGTCGTCCCAATCCACCGGTAGGGTGTGTGTTGGTGCGCAATGGCGCAGTTATTGCCAGAGGGTATACACAACCACCAGGAAAACATCATGCGGAAGCAATGGCCTTGGCACAAGTAGAGGGTAATTTGGAGGATGTCGTTGCATTTGTGACGTTGGAACCGTGTTCGTTTCAGGGGCGCACGCCGTCTTGTGCGAAGGCTTTGGTGGAACGAAAAGTTGGGCAGGTTTATGTGGCCTTAATTGACCCGCATCCCAAAAATCAGGGACGAGGAATGATGATTTTAAAAGAGGCTGGAATGCAAGTAACGGTTGGAATTTTAAAGAAAGAAGCAGAACAAGATTTAAACCCTTATTTGATCAAGGAGTTGTAATGGTTGAGATTGATGTCACGGCAGAAGAAAAGAAAATGGAAGTGTTGTCTGAGATACATTTGAAAAAGGCGTGTGATGCACTCAACACAGATGGTTTTGTGGTGCTCAACAATGTGGTAGATCATGCGCATTTGGATATTTTGCATGAAAAGATGCGTGAAGATTTAAAGAAAATTTTGGCGTTGCCTGTTGTGCCACACAATTTTGTTTGGGGCAATGTACAACAAGACCCACCCCCGTTTGCACCTTATATGTTTCGCGATGTGATTGCCAACCCGTGGGTGATTCAGGTGACCCATGCGATGTTGGGTGATGGTGTGTTTAATGATTATTACAGTGGCAATACCAATTTGCCAGGAAGTAAGTTGCAACCTGCACATACCGACTTTGGTCAACTTTGGGACCATTTAGAAGTGGCGCCTCCCCCTGCGCGTATGGCGGTGAATGTGGCCTTAGATGATGCGATGGAAGAAAATGGCAGCATTGAATTGTGGCCAGGCACCCATTTGGACACGCAGATGGTGCAAGGGCAAGATTTGAAGGTGCCTGAAGATGTGTTGGAAGCACGACGAAAAATTGCACCACCCGTGCGGGGCAATACCAAAAAGGGCAGTATGCTGATTCGCGATTTGCGGCTTTGGCATCGTGGCATGCCCAATGTGTCGGATAAGTTGCGGTTTATGATTGCGATGATTCACAACAAGGTATGGTTTCGCAAACGCTGGATGCCCAAGTATCAAAAGGGGTGTGAGGCAGCCTTTCCTGAATGTGCGCTGAATCATAATGCCACGTTTGTAGATGGCGAGATTGATTATTTGACGCGCAATAAGCCGTATAATTATGTTGGAGAATAAACACATTTGTTGATGGTGCATCGTTGTCATAAAAAAAGAGCCGATCCATAGGATCGGCTCTTTTGATTTAGGTTGAGCAGCGAAGCTAAAATAGAATGCCCAAGCGAATCGGAATAAAACGTGGGCCCGCTTCTTGTGTGAAGACCATGGTGTATTGGCTTTCGAAAAATAAGGTGATTGTGTTGGGCAAGTCGAAGTCTATTCCCACCCCCAAGCTTAAACCGATATCGGTTGTGGTTTGCTTAAATTGTTGGCTTTGTGTTGCGCCTTGAGAAATATAAGTGACATCTTGATGTACGCGCATAAGCGATGGGCCACCTAAGGCATAGGGAATGAGAAACCCTTCGGTCCATCGGGGCGTAATTTTGAGATTGCAGGCAAGTGACCAAATGCTGCCGGAACCGCTTTGTACGTTGATGCGGTTGTTGGGGTTGGAAATGCCGAGGTCTGTTAAAAATGAATTGGTATTTGGCGTGAGCTTTTGGTAGGAGGCGGTTGCTTTTATCATAATGCGTTGTTCTAAGTTGAGGCTGTATAAGATGCCTCCCTCAAGGTGATAACCCGACTTCCATCGGTCAGAAAAACTGTCTGGACTCATTGGGAATGTAACACCACTGCTTATCACCCACATATGGCCTTCGCGATATTGGGCATGGCTGATGGTGAAGCTCGTGAGGATCAGGCAAATGGTGATCAGATATTTCACGGTTTTTTCTCCGGATATTCTTCGCGTTCTACGAGGCCGTCAAACAAGCGTACAAT
>JAYODI010000150.1:0-6784 GCA_038279365.1 Candidatus Latescibacterota bacterium
AGACTTGTGACGGTGTTTTTTTTGTTTTTTGTGGGGTGTCAGCCAAGTGAGCGGTCGGGTGAGGTTGAGCGGGATTTGACGCTTGAGAAGGAGGCGATGCCGATTGGGGGCGATTTTACGCTGACCGATCAAGATGGCCAACCTTTTCGGCTTTTGGATCAGACGCAGCCGGTGTTGTTGTTTTTTGGCTATGCAACGTGCCCCGATTTTTGCCCGCAGACATTGGCGCGGTTGGCACAGGTTTATGAGGCGTTGGGTGAAGATGGTAAGGATGTGTTGACGGTGTTTGTGAGTGTGGACACCAAGCGCGATACACCCAGTGTATTGAAGGCGTATTTGGCACATTTTGATATGCCTGTGGTTGGGCTTACTGGGTCACAAGAAGATGTAGACGCAGTGGTGAAGCAGTATGCGGGGTTTTATGAGGTGCGCGATGAAGGCTCTGCAGCTGGGTATTTAATTGATCACTCGCTTTATATTTATGTGATTGATCGAGATGGAGGTGTGCGGTTTTTGTTGCGATCAACCGATTCGGTAGCGGATATTGCGACGGTGATGAAGCAGTTGTAAGCATCAATCAGATATAAAATGGTGTGGCCTGTCTTTACAAATGAGACAGGCCATTTTTTGTGGGAATCAGTTGCCAAAAGCACTGCCAAAGATGATGAAATCTGGAAAGGAGACTTGGCCATCGCCATTGAGGTCATAATTGGGATCATTTGAACCGAATGCGGCGGCAAAGATGATGAAGTCTGAGAAATCGACTTTGCCATCGGTGTTGAAGTCGGGGGTGATATTTTTGGGTTGGATAAACATAAATACGAATCCGTCGGCTTGATTCCCTTTACCATCGTCTATGCGATAGGTAAATCGATCTGTGCCTGTGGCATTGGCTTTTGGGGTGTATCGAATTTGGGTTCCGTTTAAGATTTCAATGGTTTGGCTTTTGGCACCTTGGGTGGTGCTCACGATTCGCAATGTTTCGTTTGTTAAGGGACGGTCATTTTCAAGAACTGAAATGTCGATATGTTGGTCTTGCTTAACTTGGGCTGTATCAGACACTGTAATTGGAACTTCTCGTTTGATGTGCATGAGAAAATCCATATTGGCAGTGCCATCGGATGTGTTGCTTGCTGTAATAATAAGATTGTTGTGATCTCCCCAAGGTCTGGGTGTGAGAGTGAGCAGTGTATCCTGTATGGTTGCGGTGATACCTTGAAACCCGCTAATAAAAGATACTTTGGCTTTGTAGATTAGAATACCCCCTGTGGGATCTTGAAACAATTGAGGGTCGTGGTTTAAGTTGATGGTGATGGGTGGGCTGTTTTGAGAAATAATTAAATCGGGCATTTGCCAAGTGACTTTTGGCCACTGATCTGTACCGATCATTTGTGCGGCATTGTTGAGAATTTCTGGTACGTTATCGATAACCCACCCTGAAGATATTTTAATTAATTGGATTTTAATGGGGACTGGTGGTCGGTCAATGAATGGTTGTGTTTGGGGGGTTGGATTTCTCGTAGCACCAAAAAACATGTGTGCATCAATTTGTGCGATATCTTCTTGTTCTATAATATTCTCAAGTGATATTTTAAAACGCACATTTGTTTGCAACTGCCAAAGCGAGAGTGGGTCATAGTTTCGACGCAGGGCTCGAATTGCGTTTTCGGGCATTTTTAGTGATAGAGACGATAGATATTGATAACCTTGGCGATATCCACCTAAGGTATCGACGGTGACGGGGCCGGTTATGGCGATGAGGTCACGGTTCCAAAGTTTCTTTTCGAATTCATAAAAGAGCATTTCAGGTGTTGGTATACCTATTTGTGGTGCAGGATCGTTAATTCTTACGCCAAACTGTGTACTTGCCGATTGACCGATGGAATCGGTGCCTGTGACTTGGATGGTGGTGAGACCCGCTTTTTGACCTGTAAGGGTGAGTTGATAACCGTTGATGGTGGGAATGACAATGGTGCTGTCTTGGCTGGTGGCACTTAGGCGAAGAGGTTCATCTTGGGGATCGTATATGACAGGGCGGGAACCTCCTAAGTCTATATTTGCGTTTTCATTTAAGAAGAATGACTGAAAGGGGATGCTGCGGTTGACAAAGGGTGGGCGGTCAATGACGGTGATCAAAACTTGTGCGGTAGCGGTGCCCCCTTTGCCATCGGATATGGTGTATGAAAATTGATCTTCGCCTTCGTAGTTAGGTAATGGGCGATAGTGAATGGTGCCATTGTCGTTGATGACCACACGTTCGCTGTGCGTGCCTTGAGTGGTGGTCGTGACAGTGAGTGGGTCACCTTCATTGTCGTAGTCATTACGTAAGACATAGACATTGATACGGCTGTTGGGTTTGACTTCTACCGTATCGGGAATGGCAATGGGTGCTGTTTTGGGTGGGGGCGGACGTTGGGGTTGATAGAATTTTGAAATGGTGTCGAGTAAAACAGGGCGGGTAACAATTTGATGGATGTTCGTGATGCTGCGAATGCTGTGGTTTATCCGATCTGTTACATACAGGGTGTTGTTATCCAAAGCCATGCCAGAAGGATAATTTAGGGTAGCTTGTAATGGATCACCTTCTGTAAAACCCAGTTGTCCTGTGCCACTGACGATGGAATAGATGTTGTTTTCAAGTTTTAAAATTTGGTTGTGCCAACTGTCGGAAACATAAAATGCGCCATTTGCATCTCTGACGATATCGCTGGGGCTGTTGAGTGGGGTAAGATTGTTTTTGGTGGGGCCAATGGTTGTGATGATGCCTGTTTGTGCATCTACTTTTCGGATACGGTGATTGCTTCTGTCTACAATATAGATATCACCTGTATCCGTAACCCAAACCGCTGATGGATAAGCCAAGCTGGCTTGTGTGGCAAGGCTATCATCGCCGGAATAACCATATTGACCTGTGCCAGCGACAGTCGTGATGATGCCTGTTTGTATATCTATTTTTCGAATGCAGTTGTTTTTGGTGTCGGCGACAAATATGTTGCCTGTGTTGGTGACAAATACATCTTGGGGATGCCAAAACGTTGCTTGTGTGGCGGGGCCACCATCACCTGAATAACCATCTATACCGGTGCCAGCAATGGTTGTGATGACATTGGTTTGTGCGTCTACTTTTCGGATGCGGTTGTTTTCTGTGTCTGCGATAAAGAGGTTGTTATTGGCATCTATGAAAACACCCAACGGTGCGCCCAATTCGGCTTGGGTTGCTTGGTTGTTGTTGCCACTATATCCGTGACCACCATTGCCTGCAACGGTTGTGATGATGCCTGTTTGTGGGTTGATTTTGCGAATGCGCTGATTGTGTGAGTCGGCAATATAAACATTGCCTGCTTGATCAACAGCAAGGCCTTGAGGATAGTTTATTTGGGCTTGTGTTGCGGCTTGGTCATCTCCATTATAACCCAATGAGCCAGTTCCTGATAGAGTGATCAGTTGTGGCTCTGATGTTTGTGCCATTGCCGAGTTGAAATGAATGCTGAAAAAGAAACAAATTAAAAACCAATACATATTTGCCTCTGATTTTTTGAATAAAAAAAGTTCCGACTTGCTAATAATAATACCCTATATGTGGATAGACAGGCAATATATTTTATTTAATAAACTTAATGAAATAAAGAATTAAAATCTGTACGTACTTTGTGAAATTTTGTAGGTACTTTTGCTTACAAAAGCAAAAAACGCTGTAATATTGATTGAATATTTCATGTATTTATTAGGATTAAGGTTTTTATAAATATATAGTTAATAGAATTTTTTTACGTAAACATAAATTTATACAAAACAGTCTGAAGCAAATAACCTCAGACCGTTTTGTAGGATTTACACTTTGGTGATTCTCAACGCCATAAATGGTTTGCTGGGTACTTCAAGATCAAATGTGCCACTGAAGGTGCCGTCAACGGGGGTGGTGGTCATTTCCCACGTGTCGATGATTTCGATTTTGAATGAGATGTCTTCGGGCAGTTTGAGGGGTTTAACTGCAGATTGGTGTGGGCCGAGGTAGGCGAGGTAATATTGGTTGGGAATGCCAGCCGCGGCAATGCCAATGTTGACGGGGTCGATGGGGCCGGGGCCTGCTTCCATAATGTCGCGTAGAAATTGAATGCGTTTGGGGCTGGTGCCGTGAAGCACGCCGCCTTTGCTCCACCAGAGAATGTCGTCGGGGTGCAGGTAGGTTTCGCCGTGGCCCACGTAACCGCCACTTGCAAACCCGCTCCAAAAGCGTTTGGTGAGTTCTTGGCCTGTGATATTGCCCCAGCCTTGGTGAACGTTGCCTTCGTAACAACATTCGTCGTCTACGGCGGGTTTGTTGTATTGGTTTCGCCAGGTGGGCGATTGGCCGGGGTCGGGGCGTTGAATGCTGCTGTGGGTGACCCAGGGTTTGTTGTGGTCATAAAATTGGCGGCAGTTGTGAATGCCACGCAGGTGTTGAACGGGGTCGTGGGTTTGCACGATGCGGAAGAAGCGGTCCCAGTCTTGTTCGGTTTTGGCTTTCATGAGGTCGTATTCGTTGGCGAAGGACCACCAGATGTTTCGGTAGGCGGCGAGGCGGGCGACGGTGTATTTGAGGTAGCGGTCGTCGGTTTCGGCGTCCATTTCTTTGAAGCCCCAGCGGTCGTAGGGGTGAAAGAGAATGAGGTCGGCTTCGATGTTGAGGTCGCGTAGGTCGGCAATTCGTTTTTCGAGGTGGTGCCAGAAGGCGGGGTTGAAACGTGTAAAGTCCCAACCGGTTTCGGGGGTGCCTTCGAAGGGGTAATATTCGGGTTCGTTGCGGTTGTAGGAGTAGTGTTTGGGGAAGACACACATTCTGATTTTGTTGAAGGGGCCGTCTTTGAGGGTGGCGAGGGTTTGCTCTTCGAGGGTGTCGCCTTGGTGGTTCCAAACGTAACAGGTGGTGCCAAAGGAGTAGTGAGGGGTGCCGTCTTCGTATTGGAAGTGGAAGGTTTTGTGGACGCGTACGGGGCCGTGGTTGTTGCCGGTTGCGGGGGTGACGGTGAAGGTGCCGGTTTGGTTGTTGAGGGATTCGATGTTGCTTTTTGTGGTGTAGGTCCAATCGCCTTCGGTGTCGGGCATGAAGCGGATTTTGTAGGTGCCGTTGCCGTCGTAGAAACCGTCTACGGGGACGGTGCGGTTTTTTTGTTTGAAGTCGGCGGTGAGTTGGACTTCGGTGAAGGGGTTACCTTCTTGGGGGCCGGTTAGGGTGGTTTCGAAGATGGTCCAGCGTTCTACTTGTTGCATTTTCTGTTCTCCTTTGGAAAGGCAATTTTTGATTTGTTGAGTAATTAAAAAGATAATTATATTGCCTTTTTGATTGTATGCCTTCGGCGACTTACTTTTTTTCAACAGCAAAAAAAAGTAAGCAAAAAATGCCGTCCCTCAGGTGCCGGGAGGGCTGATTTTCCGCAAATACCGTTTGAGGGTGCAACAGGGTATTTGGCCTGTCAGCTCAGATGTTTTTAAGAAGATCAAAGCTGGACGGAATGGTGCGGAAAATCATGATTGTTTTGGGTGATGGGTTTGTGGGCTGTTTTGTTTTTTATGTGATAGATATTAAGGTTGTAGTCCGTAGGACTTTTGTAATTGTAGCGAGGGAAATTATTCCCTCGCTACAATTCGGTACATCTTAGACCGCGTAAGCCACAGAGCCATCATCGCGAAGGGGGGTGTTGATTTGGGTGAGGGGGGCGAAGGGGGTTTTGGCGATGAGGGTGTCGTCGAGTTCTACGCCGAGGCCAGGGGCTTGGGGGATGGGGATGTAGCCGCCTTCGCGTTTGTAGGAACATTTGTAGATGGCGTTGTTTTCGGCTTCGTCGCGTTTGGTGTATTCTTGGGTGACAAAGTTGGGGATGCTGGTGTCGAGGTGGAGCGATGCGGCGGTGCCAATGGGGGTGAGGAAGTTGTGGGTGACGACGGCAGAGTGATACGATTCGGCAATGGCAGCAATTTTTTTGCAGTGGGTGATGCCACCGGCCAGGGCAATGTCGGGGCGCACGTATTGGGGGCCGCCGTGTTCTAAGAGTTCGCGAAATTCCCAGATGGTGGTGAAGCGTTCGCCATTTGCAAAAGGTACGTTGAGGCGTTTGGCAATGTCGGCTTGGGTGGTGATGGTGTCTATTTGAATGGGGTCTTCTATGAAGAGGAGTTCAAATTGTTTGAGGGCTTCGCCAAGAGCAATGCCAACCATTGGGGTGAGTTTGCGGTGGACTTCGATGATGAGGTCTACGTCGGGGCCACAGGCTTCGCGGGCGGCGGCGGTGATGTCTACGGCGGTTTTGATGAGGCGGGCTTGGGTTTGGTTTTGGTAGCCACCTGGTAGGGGGTCAAATTTGAGGGCGGTGAAGCCTTCTTCTTTGGCGGCTTTGGCGACGTCATACATTTTTTCGGGGGTTGGGCCACCAGCCAAGAGGTGGAGGCGAATTTTGTCGCGGCAGTTGCCACCTAAGAGTTCCCAGACTGGGGCCTCGAAGTGTTTGCCTTTGATGTCCCATAGGGCAATGTCTACGGCGCTAACGGCACCTGAGAGGGCGGTGCCTCTGAAGGGGGCCATTCGGTAGAGGTGTTGCCAATGGTGTTCGATGCGCAAGGGGTTTTGGCCAATGAGGTAGTCTTTGAAGACGTTGACGATGCGTTCGGTGGCTTCGGGGTAGCCCCAAAAGGCCGATTGGCCAATGCCGGTGATGCCGGTGTCTGTGGTGAGGCGCACCACGTAGCTGTTACCGAGTAAGAGGTGTTCGAGTTTGTCGATTTTCATGGGAGGCTCCTAAAAGAATGG
>JAYODI010000151.1:0-6772 GCA_038279365.1 Candidatus Latescibacterota bacterium
AGACGAATAGACGAATAGACGAATAGACGAATAGACGAATAGACGAATAGACGAATAGACGAACCAGCGAATCAAAACTTTGTTTCGTGATTCGCTGGTTCGCAGTTTATTTCTTTACAATCGGATTTTTGATATGGCTAAAAAAGTCTTTGTGAGTGGATGTTTTGATTTGCTACATAGTGGTCACGTGGCTTTTTTTCAAAGTGCTGCAACATATGGTGATTTGTATGTGGCCATTGGTTCGGATAAAACCATTTTTGAGCTCAAAGGGCGCGCTACTGTTAACAGTGAGGCTGAGCGGTTGTTCATGATCCAGTCGTTGGGTTGTGTTCATCAAGCGTTTATTTCCAGTGGTTCGGGTATGCTTGATTTTGAGTTGGAGATACGTAATGTTCAGCCCGACATTTTTGTGGTCAATGAAGATGGCGATTTGGCGGAGAAGCAAAAACTTTGTGCCTCTTTGGGTATTGAATACGTGGTTTTAAGCCGCGACCCTCATCAAGACTTGATGCCTCGTTCAACCACGGCATTGCGAGATATCAATCGTATACCGTATCGCATTGACTTAGCAGGGGGATGGTTGGATCAACCGTATGTGTCCAAACATTATCCAGGATCTGTGATTACGGTTTCGATTGAGCCGACCATTGAATTTAATGAACGTAGTGGTATGGCATCGAGTACGCGTCGTGCGGCGATTGATTTATGGGGATCGCGCTTACCCACTGATAATTTAGAGAAGTTATTTCGTATCTTATTTTGCTGTGATAATCCACCAGGTAAGGAATATGTATCTGGTGCTCAGGATACGATTGGGATTGTTTATCCAGGCTTGGCGAGATCGGATTACGATGGCAATTATTGGCCGGTTCATATCGAACAAAATCTTGATGAATCGGTGTTGCAATTTGTAGAACAATCGCTGTATCTGCGTCCTTTGGGACCACGTGGACCTGAATATGATGTTTTGCAAAATACGCATATTACACCTCAAGGTGCTAAGGCATTGGCAGATGCGACAACAGATTGTTGGCAAGCGATATTGAAGAAGGATGTTCGGGCATTTGGAGAAACGGTTAGACGATCTTTTGAGGCGCAAATAGCGATGTTTCCTAATATGGTAAATGATCGGGTGCGTGACCTTATTGCGCAATATGAGAATCAGGCTTTGGGTTGGAAGTTGTCTGGGGCTGGCGGGGGGGGGTATTTGATTTTGGTGTCAGATAAACCGATTGATCGTGGGGTGCGTATACAAGTGCGTCGAGAGTTGGAATAAGAAAGGATTGTGATGATTTTTGATAATATTGAATTTCATAATGTGGCTGAATTGGTCGATGTTGGCAATGGGAAGCGCTTGCAACGCGTACCTGAAGGGGTGCGCGTGTGTCTTAATGAACGTGCTCAGCAACGTATGTTGAGCCCTGCGGGATCAGAGATCCGTTTTGTGAGTGGGGGCGATACGGTAAAGATTACGGTGTCTTGCCCTGAAGGATCTGCAGAAGTGATTCCTTTTTGGGGACCATTTCAGGGAAAAGAGCGTGTACGCATTGGTGCAGAGCCTCAAGTGATAGAATTGACATATCCTGAGCGATTGAAGAGATTGAGCAATGAAGCGGTTGATGGCTTGTTGTATTCGCCTCAGGTGTGGCGACTCACCTTGCGGGGGGATGGGTTGGTTTATCACGGCATTGAGGGTGAGGGTTTGCGTGTGCCTCGGGCTGAGGAGTTGCCCAAGTTACGTTACTTGTCTTATGGCACGTCTATTACACATGGTGCTTCAGCAACGGCGATGCATTTGACCTATGTGCGGCAGGTGGCTTGGCGATTGGGGGCTGATTTACTCAATTTTGGTGTGGGTGGGTCGGCTTTTTGTGAAAAAGAGTTGGCGGACTATATGGCTGGGCGTGAGGATTGGGATATTGCCACGCTGGCATTGTCTGTGAACATGGTAGGTGGATTTTCGGTTGAAGAATTTACTGAACGTGTCACCTATATGGTCAATAAGATAGCTGGGGTAAATACCGAACGCCCCGTGGTTTGCATTACGTTGTACCCTCATTTTCGCGATTTTTGTGTGGATGAAGATTTGCATGAAAAAACGGCAACGTTTCGGCAGGTCTTGCGCGATGTGGTAAACGCTTGCCCGCACCCAAATGTGCATTTGATTGAGGGGGGGGATATGTTGACGGATATTGGTGGGCTTACGGTAGACTTGATTCACCCGGGTGACTTGGGTATGATTGAGATGGGCGAGCGGATTGCGGGGAAATTGAAGGGGTTGGTCGGATAGGTTTTAAGGCTCTGTATGATAGACAGCGAAAAGTCTCAGTCTGTGGTTCACATATGTTTTGCGCCTATAAAAGCTGCAATTGTTTCAGTACTGTCAGGACTGGAGGCAACGGGTCTTGCCAGAGCCAATTTATTTGAATAAAAAAGTCTGGCAAAAGGGGTGTCTTGTAAATGCCTTGTGCTGGGTTGATGAGTTGATAGTGGGAGCCAGTTAGACGGTAGCATTCAACTTGCTGGCGAATGGGGTCAATGAGCCAGTATTCGGGAATGCCAGCACTTTCGTATTCGACGAATTTGTCGCCTCGATCTCGGCCAATGCTTTCGGGTGAGATGATTTCGATAACGATATCTGCAGGGCCATTGAGATAGGTGTTGGTCAGCCGGTTTTGATGGGTTTTGCTCACAAATAATAGGTCGGGCTCACGGACGGTTGTGTCGCCAATGCGCATGGCAAATGGGGCAGTTAGCACTTCTCCTACACCTGTTGTTTCTGCATATATTGTTAAAATGTTGTCTAAAAAACTTGCAATTTGTTGGTGTCTGCGCGATATCGGAGACATAATCAATACCTTCCCGTTTACCAATTCGGAACGAACATCTTCATCCCCCCAAGCCATATATTCTTCAAATGACATGGTTTGATTTGGGAGTGTTTTTTCTATTTGGCTTTCTGTGATGGCCATGATCGTGCCCTCGGGTGTTGTTTATGGTCATGCATCTTTGCAAATTAAAGATAGTCAGTTTTTGAAAAATGTGCAAAGTGCTGCTGTGTTTTTTCTTCATATTTGGGTCATTTTCACACCTTGACTTTGTTATAAGTCCTGTGTATAATCGTATGGTCAGATGTATTAGATATTCTGGAAACCTTACTTTTGGGAGCGCACTATGGCGTTGTCTTTTTCGGCTCTCTGGTCGTCGGTCGGAAAGAAGATTTTGATGTCGCTTTCTGGATTGATGATGATCGGATTTCTGTTTGGTCATCTGTTGGGTAATTTGCCGTTGTTGCAGTTGGATGCCAGCGCAGATGCCTACAATAAGTATTCGCATTTTTTGTTGAGTTTGGGTGGGTTGTTGGTGCTTATTGAGCTTATCTTATTGGGCGGGTTGTTGTTGCACGTTTGGGCAGCCATTGCCATTGTTTTGGGTAAGAAAAAAGCACGGCCTGTGAAATACAATAATTTGAAATCGGCAGGCGGGGCAAGTAAGCAAACGTTGGGTTCTCGCACAATGATTTATACGGGGCTTGTGCTGTTGGTGTTTTTGGCCATGCACATTAAAACGTTTAAATATGGCCCAGGTTCATCGGGGGAGAAGGAATATGTGACGGTGGTGGATGGTGTGGAAATGCGAGATTTGCATAAGTTGGTGATGGAGAAATTTCAAGACCCTATTTATGTGGTGGGGTATGCCATTGCGATGGTGTTGATGGGGTTGCATTTAAGTCACGCACTTTGGAGTGCGTTGCAGTCTGTTGGTATTTATCACCCACGTTATACGCCTGTTCTTTATTCTGGTGGACGGCTTTTGGCCTTTTTGGTATCTGCCGGATTTTTTGTTATTCCCGTGTGGATATACTTCATGGGGGGTTCCCAATGAGTTTAGATGCAAGAATTCCTGATGGTCCTATACAAGAGAAGTGGGATCGTTGTAAAAACGATTTAAAACTGGTGAACCCTGCCAACAAACGCAAACACACCGTTTTGGTGGTGGGGACGGGTCTTGCCGGTGCATCGGCAGCTGCTTCTTTGGCCGAAATGGGTTACAATGTGAAGAGCTTCTGTATTCAAGATTCGCCACGTCGGGCGCATAGTATTGCGGCTCAAGGTGGGATTAATGCGGCCAAAAATTATCCCAATGATGGTGACAGTGTCTGGCGGTTGTTTTATGACACTGTAAAGGGTGGTGACTATCGTTCTCGCGAAGCCAATGTGTATCGTTTGGCCCAACTGAGCACCAATATTATTGACCAGTGTGTGGCACAAGGTGTGCCATTTGCACGTGAATATGGGGGGTTGCTGTCGAACCGCTCGTTTGGTGGAGCACAAGTATCGCGCACATTTTATGCCCGTGGACAAACGGGGCAACAACTTTTGCTGGGTGCTTATAGTGCATTGATGCGCCAGGTAGATGCCGGACAAGTAGAGATGCACACGCGATTTGAGTTTCAAGATTTGGTGATGGTAGATGGGCATGCCCGAGGCATTGTGGGACGCAATTTGGTGACCGGGAAGATTGAGCGGTATGCAGGCGATATGGTGATTATGGCAACGGGTGGTTATGGCCCCGTCTATTTTTTATCGACCAATGCGGTGAACAGCAATGTGACGGCGGCTTGGCGATGCCACAAGCGTGGTGCTTATTTTGCCAACCCATGTTACACGCAGATCCACCCAACGTGTATTCCTGTATCGGGAGATCACCAATCGAAATTGACGTTGATGAGTGAAAGTTTGCGCAATGATGGGCGTGTGTGGGTTCCCAAACAAAAGGGCGACAAACGGTCTCCGAACCAAATACCTGAGAGCGAGCGCGATTATTACTTGGAACGTAAATATCCAAGCTTTGGCAATTTGGTGCCGCGTGATGTGGCTTCGCGCAATGCAAAAGAAGTCTGTGATGAAGGCCGCGGTGTTGGTGCGACGGGTTTGTCGGTTTATTTGGACTTTTCAGATGCGATGGGTCGTTTGGGGCGTGATGAAATTGCTGCACGTTATGGCAACTTGTTTGATATGTATGATCGCATTACGGGTGAAAATCCCTATGAACAGCCGATGCGCATCTACCCTGCCATTCACTATACGATGGGTGGTTTGTGGGTCGATTACCATTTGCAAAGCACCATTTCGGGTTTGTTCGTGTTGGGTGAAGCCAATTTTTCAGATCACGGTGCCAATCGTTTGGGTGCCAGTGCTTTGATGCAGGGGTTGTGTGACGGATATTTTGTAGCGCCTTATACGGTGGGAAATTATATCGCAACGACCGATTTGGTGGATGTCAATACGGATCATGAGGCATTTGCAGAAGCCGAGGAAAATGTGGTTGCTGGTATTGATAGGTTGTTGTCGGTAAAGGGCAACAAAACACCTATGGAATATCACCGTGAGTTGGGGCAGATTGTTTGGGATAAGGTGGGGATGGCACGCAATGAGGCAGGTTTGAAAGAAGCATTGCAAGAAATTCCCAAATTGAGAGAAGAGTTTTGGGAGAATGTGAAAGTGCCTGGCAGTGGAAATCAGTTTAATAAGAACTTGGAAATTGCGGGCCGTGTGGCCGACTTTTTTGAGTTGGGTGAGTTGATGGCACGCGATGCACTAAACCGAAGCGAATCTTGTGGGGGGCATTTTAGAGAAGAAAGCCAAACCCCAGAAGGAGAAGCCCTGCGCAATGACGAAGAATTTTCATATACGGCAGCGTGGGAATATGGTGGTGACAGTGGACCGACGTTGCACAAAGAGCCGTTGTCATTTGAAAATGTGAAGTTGACACAGAGAAGTTATAAATAGGCTTTCAGCACGCAGCTTTCAGCATTCAGGGTGGTTGTGTATGGTTTTGTTGACTGACATGTTGATGGCTTATTTTTAGGAGTTGGTTATGGCCAATACGATGACATTAAATTTGTTGGTATGGCGACAATCGGGTTCGGATCAAGCGGGCAAGTTGGTGCCTTATAAGGCCGAAAACATTTCTCCCGATATGTCTTTTTTGGAAATGTTGGATGTGGTGAATCAAGGGTTGATTAAGCAGAATGAAGATCCCATTGAATTTGATAGCGATTGTCGTGAAGGTATTTGTGGCATGTGTAGCTTGGTGATCAATGGCGTACCACACGGCCCTGAGCGCACAACGGCCACGTGTCAGTTGCATATGCGAAGCTTTAAAAATGGCGATACCATTACCATAGAGCCGTGGAAGGCCAAAGCATTTCCGGTGGTGTGCGATTTGGTGGTGGATCGAAGCGCATTCGATCGCATTATTCAGGCGGGTGGGTATATTTCGGTGCGCACAGGCAGCGCTGTAGATGCCAATGCTTTGCCGATTGCCAAAGAAGATGCCGATGCAGCATTTGATGCGGCGACGTGCATCGGTTGTGGTGCGTGTGTGGCTGCTTGCCCGAATGCTTCTGCGTCGTTGTTTACGGGTGCGAAGATTGCGCAATTTGCTCGGTTGCCCCAAGGCCAGCCTGAACGAGAAATGCGTGTGTTGCGTATGGTGGGGCAGATGGACAAAGAAGATTTTGGGGCGTGTTCAAATCACGGCGAGTGTGAAGCCGTATGCCCGAAGAATATTTCGATTGAAACGATTGCGGTGATGAAGCGAGATTATATTAAGGCGATGATTAAAAGCGTGTAGAGTGCCTTCGGCGACATCCATTCTTGTAACACCACAAGAATGGATGCAAAGAAAGGTGCACTGTGTGGGAGGTTCTTTTGTTCAGTGTTTTTATGGGCGGATGCCCACCCGCACCTGCCCGTGCAGTTCCCAC
>JAYODI010000055.1:0-40517 GCA_038279365.1 Candidatus Latescibacterota bacterium
GCAAGAAGTAAGAAAAAGGCAACATTTTTTACTTACTCTTTCTTCAAATGCTCAAATTACTCGCATTCTCTTGTAAAAAAAAGTAAGTCGCCGAAGGCAAGAAGTAAGAAAAAGGCAACATTTTTTGCTTACTCTTTCTTCAAATGCTCAAATTACTCGCACTCTCTTGTAGAAAAAAAGTAAGTCGCCGAAGGCAAGAATACGTGATTTATTCCGTTATTTCAACCCCTGCGCCAACCGAGCCGCTCCCAAAATCCCCGCATCATCCCCCAACGTTGCCAACACAATCGAAACGTGCTCCTTCACCCCCGTTGCCCCCCGTTCCAAATACGTCCGTCGTGCCGGCTCCAAAATGCGATCTCCCGCCAACGCCAACCCACCCGCCAATGCAATGCGGTTCACATTCAACACACTCACCAAATTCACCAACCCCATCCCCAAGAAAAAACCCGTCTCCTCAAACATCCCCTGTGCAAAAACATCCCCTGCTTCTGCCGCATCAAAAATCCCCCGCGTCGTCAAATCATCCCCTACCAAAACCGTATCTGGCTTTTCAGCGACCATCTTCTCGCGTGTCCTACGCACCATCGCCGTAGCCGACGCATACAGTTCCAAACACCCTCTGTTCCCACACAAACACACCGGCCCATCATAATCCAAACTCATATGTCCCACTTCAGCGGCATTGCCATTAAACCCGTGCATCAACTTCCCATCACTCACCCACCCACCCCCAACACCCGTACCCAAAGTCACACACAAAAAATGATCCACCCCCTTGCCCGCCCCCAACCACTGTTCCCCCAACGCCGCCAAATTGGCATCGTTATCCACCCTTACCGCACGCCCCAACAACCCTTCCAAATCATCTTTCAAATGTACCCCGTGCAAACACGGCAAATTCTCAGGCGAAATAATCACCCCCGAAAATGGATCAAGGGGGCCGGGTGAACCCACCCCAACCCCCTCAACATCTTCCAAAGACACACCACCGACTTGGGCCGCCTCACGCGCACAATCGGCAATCCCTTTTACCACTGCCTCAGCACCTTGATCCAAAACCGTGGGCCGGCGTGCACGCCCCACCACCTCACCCGTATCAGTCACCAACCCAGCACGCGTATTCGTGCCACCCAAATCAACGCCAATCGTCAAACTCACTTGCCAGCCCTTGCTTGTGCAACAGCATCGACAAATGCTCTGGCGGTTGCGGTCAACTTGGCCCAATCTTTATCGGCAACGGCTTTTTTATCGACCAAAGCACTGCCTGCCCCCACAGCCACCGCGCCATTTTTAATAAACTCAGGCGTGGTCTTGGCATCGACACCCCCAGTGGGCATCATCTTCACCTGCGGCAAAGGCCCCAACACATCTTTAAAATAAGAAGGCCCACCCACACCCGCAGGAAACACCTTCACCACATCGGCACCGGCTTGCCACGCATTCAAAATCTCTGTGGGCGTAAACCCTGCAGGCATCACAGCCTTGCCATATCGCTTGGTCATCTCAATCACCGACACATTCAAAATAGGGCTCACCACATACTCAGCACCCGCCAAAATAGCCGCACGCGCGGTTTCAGGATCCAACACAGACCCCACACCCACAATCACATCGGGCATCTTTGCGGAAGCTTCTTCAATCACCTTCAACGCACCCGGTACCGTCATTGTCACCTCAATGGCCACCACACCCCCATCGCGCAACGCCTTCGACACATCCATCAACTGAGATGGATTATCGGCCCGTAAAACCGCCACCACACCACATTCGATAATACGATCCACTGTACTTGCCATAACAACCTCCCATAAAAGAGCAAAGCGCAAAGCGTGCAACCCACGCCCTGCGCTGCTCACGCTGTCTTTTATCGTTTAATACGCGCGCTTTCGCCACGCATAGCGCTTTCGGCTTCAGAGCGTGTGGCCCAGTTGACATCACCCGGAAACGTGTGTGCAAGTGCCGAATATGCACCCGCAAAATCCACCACACCTTGTGGGTCTTTGCCTTCAATTAATCCCGTAATCACACCTGCCGAAAAATTATCACCACCACCCACACGGTCTACAAGCTCCAAGTTTTCATAAATGCGCGACAAATAAAAATCACTGCCATCATACAACAACGTGCGCCAGTCATTCAACAAACCCGTTTTCGCAACACGCAACGTTGTCCCCACATGTGTCACATTGGGATACGCTTCAACAGCACGTGTGGCCACACTCTTATAGCTTTCGGGATCGAGCGCATCATAATCATGCGACGTACCTTCGGCCTTTAAACCCAACACCTTTTCAAAATCTTCTTCATTTCCAATCAAAACCTTCACAAAAGGCATAAACTGCTTTGTGGTGGCTTGTGCCTTTTCAGAACTCCACAACTTAGACCGAAAATTCAAGTCAAAGCTCGTGGTCACCCCCGCTTCATTGGCCGCCTTTAATGCTTCCAAAGTTGTTGCCGCAGAACCATCGGACAAAGCCGGTGTAATGCCACTGACATGAAACCACTTGCTGCCTTTAAAAATCGACTTCCAATCAATAACACCTGGCTGAATATTCATTATGGCCGTGTGACCACGGTCATAGGTCACCGCACTGGCACGTGGGCCCACACCCACTTCCATATGATAAAAACCATTGCGTTCCAAACCCACACCATCAAACTTGGCCCACTGAATATGTGACATATCCACACCGTGCTCACGGCCCTTGTTGCGAATAATCCAACCCGTCCAGTTATCGACCAAACGCGACACCCAAGCACATTTTAAACCCAAGTGCGCGCATCCCACAGCCACATTATACTCCCCACCACCAATTTCCATATCGAGCTTTGTGGCCTGTTCCAATCGACGATACTCTGGCGCTGACAAACGAATCATTGCTTCACCAAAAGTCACCACGTCGTACATACAACCCTCCTCGTGAAAAACACATCTTATTTAACTTGAAACGAAGCGTAAGGAACTAATATACAATTTCTGTACATAAAATAAACCCTCTTCTTCCGAAGAGGGTTTATGAAAATTATTCTTCCGAACGCCCACCCAATAACCCCGACATCCACAAAAGACGTAACAATTCTAAAACGGCCACTGCAGCCGAAGCCACATACGTCATCGCCGCTGCATTGAGCACTTTGCGAGAGGCAGGAATTTCATCTTGTGTCAAATACCCCCCATCGGCCAAAAGACGAATGGCGCGCGTACTGGCATTAAACTCAACGGGCAATGTCACAAGGCTAAACAGCACCGCAAAAGAGAAGAAAATGATGCCCAGCATAAACAACCCCGTCATCTGCATAAAAATGCCCGCCATAATCAAAATCCACGACAGTGTGGAACCCAAATTGGCCACGGGCACCAGCGTGGTTCGCAAAGACAATGGCACATACCCTTCGGCATGTTGAAATGCGTGCCCCGCTTCGTGCGCCGCCACACCAATGGCCGCCAAAGACGAGTTGCCATATGTGCTATCCGACAACCGAAGCATTTTATCGCGCGGATCATAGTGATCACTTAACTCACCCCGCACATGCTCCACACCCACATCCAAGCCACCCCGTCGCAAAATGTCACGGGCAACTTGATCGGCCGTAGCACCTGAGCGAGACGTGAATTCATCGTATTTTTTAAACGTACTTTTCACCTTAAACTGTGCCCAAAGTGTAATGGCCATGCCCACAAACATAACCAACAAACCGCTCATATCAAACACAGCAACCACCTCCTGTTAAACTTATATATTCCGCATAACTGCAGATGCGTCGTGATTTGGATATTCTGAACTTCCGTAGAAACGAATCAGAATCTTCTTACTGCTTTAAAGTATACCCAATAACAACCAAATCGTCAGGGAGTACGACGCAAAATTCTTTCAAAAGTTTCATAAATCAACACAGCCCAAAACCTCACCCTCCTGCACCGGATAACCCCGCACAAAATCCGAACCCGACATACGCTTTTTTCCTGCCGGTTGCACCTCATCCAACAAGAGCAATCCTTGCCCAGTAGCCACGCAAAGCCCCCTTTTGCCATCTACACCCACCACCACACCCGGTTTTCCCACACCGTCTACCACAAAGGCCCGATGCACCTTCAACATCTGTCCTTGCCACAGTGTAAACGCCCCCGGAAACGGGTTCACACCCCGAATCAAATTGCGAATATCTTCCGCACCATTTGTCCACACAATTTGACCGTCGTCTTTTTCCAACTTGGGCGCACGTGTCACCCCTTCATCCGACTGTGGAATGGGCATCACTGTGCCGTTTTTAACCCCCTGGATGGCCCGCACCAACAACTCAGCACCCATACCCTTCAACCGCTCATAGAGTTCACCTGCTGTTTCATCTGCACCAATGGTCACGCGTTCTTGAATAAGCACATCGCCTGCATCCACCCGAGGTGACAACCGAAAAATGGTCACGCCCGTTTCCGTCTCCCCCTTAATAATCGCCCACTGAATAGGTGCAGCGCCTCGATATTTGGGCAACAATGAAGGGTGTACATTCACCGACCCCAATGGCGGAATGGCCAACACATTGCGCGGCAAAATCAAAAACGCCACCACCGCAAAAAGATCTGCCTCCAACGCCTTCAAATCGGCCAAAAAGCCCGTGTCTTTGAGCGATTCGGGTTGTAAAATGGGCACATCCAAACCCAAATCTTGCGCAGCGGCCTTCACCTCTGTCGGTTGCAATTTTTGCCCACGTCCACGCGGTTTGTCGGGGCGTGTCACAACCCCCACCACGTCCAAACCACTTTCAACCACTTTTTGCAACGACGGCACCGCAAAATCGGGCGTGCCCATAAATACAACCTTCATTACAACTCCTTAAAAACGGTCACAGGTCTACTGGTCGCAGGTCAAAATCTAAAAAACTTGCGACTTTCAGACTTGTGACTTGCGACAATTGTTTCCTTACTTCTTCTCTTCTTTGGCCTGTGCCACCTTTGTAATCGAACCCCGCGAAACCTCAATCTGCACATCTTTGGCCACCTGAATAATCAAAATACCTTCTTTTTCTTTGACACCCGTAATCGTACCGTGCACCCCACCCGACGTCACCACTTTGTCACCCTTTTTCAAAGCATCAATCATTGCTTGTTGCTCTTTTTGCTTTTTGTGTTGGGGCCGAATAATCAAAAAATACATCACCACAAACATCAACACAAAAGGCAACATCGTCACCAACATATTGGGTTGTTCGGCTCCTGTTGGTGCAGGTGCACCACCCATTGCCGCAACCTCACGCACCTGACTGGCAAAACTCAAAACAAAAAAAAGAACACCCGCACCCATCTTTTTAAATTCTAAATTCTTAATTTTTAATTGTCTCATCGTCCATCCCTTGATATAGGTTTAAAAATGTTTTTCGCCATTCGACGAATGTTCCGTCAATAATTGCTTTCCGCATTTGCCGCATCAAATCGAGATAAAAATGCAAATTGTGAATGGTTGACAACCTAAGCCCCAATACCTCTTTGGTTTGGTGCAAATGTCGAATATATGCCCGTGTATAATTTTGACACGCATAACATTCGCATTCCGAATCAATCGGTTCAAATGCACGGGCATAACGTGCAGATCGAATCGACACCTTACCAAAACGCGTAAACACAGTGCCGTTTCGGGCATTGCGCGTGGGCATCACACAATCAAACATATCAATGCCGCGCATTACCCCATCCACCAAATCTTCAGGCGTACCCGTGCCCATCATATAGTGTGGGCGATTGGCAGGCAAACCCGCCACCACCGTCTCAATGGCTTCCCAAGTATCGGCTTTGGGTTCCCCCACACACGTGCCGCCCACCGCATATCCCGGAAAATCCATCGCCACCGTTTCAGCCGTAAACCGTTCGCGCAAATCTTTGTGCGTACTGCCTTGCACTATGCCAAATAAAGCCTGCGTGTGTCCTGCCAAACTTTTTCGTTCAAAACCATTGTATGCATCCATGCACTGACGCGCCCATCGCAATGTGCGCTCACCTGCTTCTTTGGCATATTCCCACGTGCTGGGATAAGGTGTGCATTCATCAAACACCATCAAAATATCGGGTCCCAACACATGCTCAATTTCGATCACTTTTTCAGGTGTAAACAAATGCCGCGATCCATCAATGTGCGACTGAAACGTGACCCCTTCTTCCGTAATTTTATTCAAATCGGCCAAACTGTGTACTTGAAACCCGCCACTGTCGGTCAAAATAGCGCGCTCCCAATTCATAAATGCGTGTAAACCACCCGCTTCTCGCATCAAATCCAAACCAGGTCGCAAATACAAATGATAGGTGTTGCCCAAAATAATACGCGCATCCAAATCGCGCAAATCTTGCTGCCCCAACGTCTTTACAGTGCCTTGTGTACCCACTGGCATAAAAACGGGGGTTTCAACAGACCCATGCGGCGTGTTGAGAACCCCTGCGCGAGCACCCGTTTGAGAATCGGTGGCGACAACCTCAAATTGGAAACCATCAACGTTGATGACACACCCCCAAAAACCGTGTAAAATTGACTCTTAAAATGGCAAAAAAGATACCACTTACTGACAAATCAGTCAAGAAATCCTCACCCCACAACCCTATCGAACGGCCTCTTCGGCCAAAATAAACTCAAACCCCTCTTTTTGCAATTCGGGCAAAACATCTTGTAATGCCTTAAGCGTTCCTTCTTTGGCATGGCCAATACCCACAACAGTGCCTTCAACCCGAGCAAGATCAGCCAAAGCATACAAACGTTTCACAACCGCATCCGTATCTTCAACCGTATCCAAAAACATCGTATTGCGCGCGCTGCGAATGCCTGCTCGCTGTGCCACCTGATAAGCCACCGACTGTCGTGACGTAACACTATCAATAAAAAAGAACCCCATTTTTTGCACCACTGCCATCACGGCCTTCATCGTCGCTTCATCTTCAGTGGCACGAGAACCCATATGATTGTTCACACCACGTGCACCAGGCACTGCTTTTAATGCATCTTGAGCCAGTTTCTGAATGCGTTCAGGAGCATAGTCTGTGAAAATGGCATTGGGCCCAGGATCCCTGGATGGATAATCGATCGGCTCCATGGGCAAATGCACCATTACCCCATGTCCACATTTTCGCGCTTGTTCAGACGTCCAAGTCGTTTGTTCTTCTTGCGGAAATATAGAAAATGTAATGGGTTGCAAAATCGCACAAAAACTGGCAATCAACCCTCTGTCTTGATAGCCAAAATCATCTATCACTATCGCCACACGCCCCGTGCGTCGGCGCAAATTATTCCTCTTTTTGAGCGTAATCAAATTGGTGCCTTCTTCGCCCAACCCCACACGCAAAGACACCATCTCACCCCGTTGATCTTCACGCCCTTCAAGCACCCGCCCACCCAAACGCTGTGCCAAACGTGTCAACGCCAAATTACACATTTCCAAAGGCAAATCACCAGGCACATCCGACCGAATTTCCCAGCGCATATAACTGCCCCGGTTTTCGGGCAACTCCGAGATCTCAATCACCTCACTCGGAATACCTAAGCCAATAAGCGTATGCCTGGCCTGCAAAACCAATGTGTCGGCATAAGCAACAAAATCTTGGGGACCAGCCGTCCAAGCAGGCTCTTCAACCACCTCGGGCGTCATCACATATGTTGGCACTGGCCGCCAAACCCACGCCGCCAAACCACCCGCCAACACCACCATCACACAAGCCACCACCCAAATGGGCAATGCAAACTCACGCCGCTTGCGCGCCATACTTTTGGTCTTAGATTTCCGTGTTGTCTTTTTTGATTTTTGCTTGGCCATTTACATCATCGGATAAAAATGAAGGAAGGAAATACCACCCACAAGATAAGAAAAAAGCAGGCGAAGAACAAACCGCCCGCTTATCAAAATAACGCGATATAAAAACATCAAAAACCAACCCACTCGTGCTTCACCTTTTCATACTGACCGCTGATTGCTGATTGCTGATTGCTGATTGCTGATTGCTGATTGCTCAACCTAATAAAACCGAATGGGGTTGGGAATAAAACACAACGCAAAAATCACCAAACACAAATACCCAATCCACCGCCGCGGTGGATCTAATTCAACAAATGGGTTTTCAGGAGAGGGGTGATTGCGGCCCATAATCAATGCCAAAAACATCCACACCAACCACCCAGGCCACCGCGAATCGAGCCACGCCGAAAACATATCAGAAGATTGCCACCACGCATAAGGAGGGGTAAATGCCCACAAAAGCCCCAAAGCAACCAACGTTGCTCGAGAAATTTGGGTGTGCCAACGACCAAAAATAGCATACACAATATGCCCCCCATCAAATTGCCCCATTGGCAACAAATTCAACACCGTCACAAACAACCCCAACCACCCTGCAAAAGCCACCGGATGCAACATCACATCATACCCCTCAGGCAAATCACCCACCACCCACTCACCAATCCATGCCGAAAGCAGTGAGTCTCCCAAAGACATTGCACCTTCGGGCACCTCACGCGCCACAACCACTTCCGACAAATGCAGCCCCACAGCCAAAGCAATCACCGCCACCACAAACCCCGCCAGTGGCCCAGCCGCACCAATATCAATAAGGGCACGCCGGTTGGGAATGCGTGCCCGCAACTTAATCACCGCCCCCAATGTACCAATCATAGAAGGAAAAGGTATAAAATAGGGCAAAGACGCCTGCACCTTCCAAATGCGCGCCGCAACATAATGCCCCATCTCATGAATGCCCAATATGGCCAACAGCGTTATTGAAAAAGGCAAACCATAAACCAGATAACGAGGTGTAAAAAAGATCGTCCAATCTTCTGGAATCACCTGTAAGGCCAACTCACCAGACATGAACATACCAGCAAGCGTGGTGGTATAAACCGTTAAAACGAACAAAAGGCCATGCAACCACAATTTTTCGTTAGCTACCTGTGGTTCTTCATACGCATATCCAATACCGTTATTAGAAACAACCGTAACAGGCACTTCCAGTGCATCTTTATGTGTATCTTCAGACAAATGTAAAACCCTTAAAACCAGTGAAATGCCAAAAGTGAAACGCCAAATGGAAAATCTTTAGAACCCTGACAACAAAATACCAAGCCTACTACGTAATCAAACACGCGATGGATTTTTTTGCCGTTTGCCGTTTGCCGTTTGCCGTCTGCCGTCTTATCGAATCCCCAAAGCCACCCGATGCCCACTGCCCAACCCCGCAGAGATGGGCAAAAACGCATAATCTACCCGCCAATTTTTGCGCATCACACCCAATCCCAACGACCACGAACGCGTATCGTGCCCCGTCACAAACCCACCGCGCAAAAACAGCCGCTGCTTCACCACATACTCCACACCCACATTGGCACCCAAATCGCCTCTATCAGGCATACGAAAGTCGGCACTCACCGTCAGCACATCACGCACATAGGAAGCACCCAAACGAATTGTTCGTGGCAAAGGCGTGCGTTCCTGATCCAATTGCTCCATCCGCCCCAAATTGCGATACGTTGCCCCCACCATCAATCCAGGAATGCCCGGTTGATACATCAGCCCCAAATCCACGCCCACACCCCACGCACTTTCCGATGCAATATTTTCGTGCAAAGCCTTCACCCCCACCCCCAAATAGGTGCGTTGTCCAAATCGCTGGGCATAAGACACACCCGCATTGAGATCATACACGCCAAATGTACCCAATGGCTCAAGCGTTGGAGCCGTACGTGCTTCAAAACCGCCTATCGAATATACCCCCAAACTCAAGGCCAACCCACGTTTTTGGTTGCCATAAGCCCATCCACCATAAGCCTGATTGATGCCCTGAATCGATTTTTGATGCATCAAAACAAAATCTTTGCCCTGCAAAGCCGCCACACCTGCGGGGTTCCAATACGCCGCCGTCTGATCACCCACCACTGCCGTGTAGGCCTCCCCCATAGCCGCTGCCCGTGCCCCAATGCCCTCACGCAACAACACAAATCCTGTTTGACGAGAAGCCACATCGGCCTCAACCCTGCCAGCACAACACCATACAATCACCACAAAAAACAAATACCGTTTCAAATAAACCTCCTCACCCCATAAACATGCAACAATACAGTTGGTTCTCAAAGAGTAAGCAATACCCTATGTCGTGTCAATGCCAATTAGATTTCACATTGACAAGACACAAACCATATTTTACATTCCTAAATATACAATGACACACGTGGTGAGTTGAGACCTATTGCAGCCACGTAAAACAACTGCTAAAAAGTCGCGACCCCGGGCTTTTTGCTCGGGTTTTTTTGTTGGTCATCACAACAACCAACCAAATAGCGGCCAATAGCTTATCCGCAAAGGAGAGCCCATGTCCACCACAATGAAAGCCATCCGCAAACCCAAGGCCGAACCCGGCTTGGTTGTTGAAGATGTGCCCATTCCATCACCCGGCCCACACGATGTGCTTGTACGGGTAGAAGCCACCAGCATATGTGGCACCGACCTGCACATCTACAAATGGGACGACTGGAGCCGCAACCGCATCAAACCACCCATTACCCTCGGCCATGAATTTGCAGGCACCGTGGTCGAAGTGGGCAAATTGGTCGAACAAGTCCACATTGGCGATTATGTCTCTGCCGAGAGCCACATCACCTGCGGACACTGCTTCCAATGTCGCACAGGCCAGGCCCACATGTGCCCCCAAACGCAAATTTTGGGCGTAGACCGCGATGGCGCTTTTGCCGAATATGTCGTCATTCCCGAAACTGTCGTCTGGCAAAACAACCGCACCAAACTGCCACCTGAAATTGCCACCTTACAAGAACCCTTTGGCAACGCCGTTTTTGCCTCTCACTCCCACGACCTTACTGGCCAAACCGTGGCCGTTTTTGGGTGTGGTCCCATTGGGCTTTTTAGCATTGGCATTGCCCGTGCTGCCGGTGCTGCCGCCGTTTTTGCCATTGACCCCGTCGAATTTCGCCTTGGGCTGGCTTGGGCTATGGGTGCTTCTCAAACCTTTGCCCCCAAAAAGGGCGAAAGCACCCTCGATTGGCTCTTAGAAGCCAACGAAGGTTTTGGGGTCGATATTGTGCTCGAAATGAGCGGTGCGCCTCCAGCCATTAACGATGCCTTTTCTGCCGTGCGAAACGGCGGTCGCATGACCCTATTTGGCATCCCTGCCGATCCTGTCGAAATCGACGTGGCCGAAAAAATGATCTTCAAAAACCTCACGGTTTGCGCCCTCAATGGCCGCCGCATTTGGGATACGTGGTACAAAACGCGCTGGTTGCTCGAAAGTGGTGTGGTTGATCTCAACCCACTCATCACCCGAAAAATGAAATTTGAGCAAATCGACGATGCCATTGCCTTGCTTAGCCAAGGGCAAGCCTGTAAAATCGTCTTGTGTCCAGACCACGCAAAAGAAGCACCACTTCCCCAAACAGACACACAGCGAGCCGTTGATGCCAATGTTACAGGGCAGATTGTCCATCCCTAATACATACCATCACAAAAATTTAAAAGCCGATGCGTATTAAACGTGTCGGCTTTTTTTATAAAAAAACTTTTAAACCTTCCCAACCATCCCATCATCTAATCCAAAAGTAAAACCGCTCCGGGTGTGTCTGGAAAGCTTTCGGCTCAGTTTCATTTCCTGCTTTTCAGTCACACCCGTCTAAAAAAACACGATGCATTTAAACCTTTCCCCCCCCACCATCATCTCATACGTCAGATAACACTTAAAATAAACGCAATGTGTCATCTGCTCCTCTGTAAATGTGCCAGGAAAGTTTTCGGCTCCGAGTTACGCACTCACTTTCCTGGCACATTTTATGTCTATTTGGTAAGAAAAATCTCCGTTTTCAACGCACTCTTGTTATCCCCGCCAATACCACCGGCATTCAACCCCCGTGTATACATCAAAAAATGCCCCTCCTCATATGTTTGATGGGGGCGTGTCCAATCCCATTGCTCAAGGGCAGGCAACCAATTGGCCGCTTCATTGTCCACCTCTGTCACCTGTGTCAAAGACACCCGATTGCCTTCCGCATCCAAAACCAAATGAAACACCTCCAAGCAAGGCGCAAACCACTGGCATCTTTTGCCTGTTGGATCTGTAGCAAAAGCAAAATGGACATTGCCCGCACCATCGCGTGACAAAGATGTGGAACGCCCACCTTCCATATTTAACCCATCCAAACGATCTGCCAAATCAATCATTTGCCAACCCGATTCTTTTCTCCGCCAAATCACACCACTTTCATGCCCCACAAAAGAACAAAAAAACCACGGTTGATTGTGGGCATCCACCACCAAATTACCCACACGCACACTGTGTCGTCCATCGCCTCCATCGGGTGCATAACACACAGCTTGCATCGTATCTAACGCAATTGGATCATCCACCCGTTTTCCCTCATTTTCCCATGTATCGCCCCCATCAGATGACTTCACATACACCGCCGCACGCCCTCGACAATCTGCCGCATTGCCCGACTCGGCAAAATGAAACTGAAACACCAAGTGGATATCACCCGTAGGCCCCACCGCAAGCGACTGCATAAAATGATTATATCCCGCCGTTGGGCTAATCGCCAGCATACGCGGTGTTTCCCAAGCTTGCCCTGTCTTTTTGCGCCGATATAACAAATGCCACCGATCCCCTCGCTCGCGATGTGCCAAATGTAAGGTTCCCTCGCCATCTACCACCAAGCTTGGATAGGTACCCAAATGGCCCAAAAGCTCAGGCTCAGACCAAGCCTCCTCCCGCTCAGGATTATCTGAATACCGATAAATAAAGGGTCCGTGATGCGCACCCACCACTGCGTGCACACGCCCTTTAGCATCTTGGGCCAAAGCCGACCCACAATGATTGTCTATGCCCCCACCCAATGGAAACGCATGACGCAATGTGCCCGTTTCCAAATCGCAAACCCCCAACATCGCCTGCACAGGTTCACCCTTGGTCGGCGGTGCATCCAACCAACCAATCAACAATTTCCCGTCGCGTCGAATCATGCGATTGCTCACATTATAACCCGTACCACGATCAGATCCCACGGTCGAAATAAGATGACGCATAGACCACCCCTTGCGTTTTAACGGTTGCCTGATTATTCTTTACCCATCACTTAAAAACAGACCACTCAAAAAAGGAACACACATGCCCAAAATTTACGACGACATCACCCAAACCGTTGGCAACACCCCACTCGTGCGCGTAAACAAACTGCTCAACAACCCCAAAGCCGATGTATTGGCCAAATTGGAGTATTTCAATCCCCTCGGCAGTGTCAAAGACCGCATTGGCGTGGCCATGATCGAAGCCGCTGAACGCGAAGGTAAAATCACCCCCGACACACACATCGTTGAACCCACATCCGGCAACACAGGCATTGGTTTGGCATTTGTCTGTGCCGCAAGGGGTTACCGTCTCACCCTCACCATGCCCGAAAGCATGAGCCAAGAACGACGTTTGTTGCTCAAATCATTGGGTGCCACATTGGTGCTTACACCTGCCGACAAAGGCATGAACGGCGCCATCGCCGAAGCCGAACGCATTGTCTCTGAAGACAAAAATGCATTTATGCCCCAGCAATTCAAAAATCCGGCCAATCCAGAAATCCATCGCAACACCACAGCCGAAGAAATCTGGCGCGATACCGATGGCCAAGTAGACATCCTCGTTTCTGGCATTGGTACAGGGGGCACCATCACAGGCGTTTCCGAAATACTAAAAAAACGCAATCCCCAATTTAAAACCATTGCCGTCGAACCCGATGCCTCACCCATCTTATCGGGTGGCAAACCTGGTCCACACAAAATTCAGGGCATTGGCGCGGGGTTTGTGCCCGATATTCTCAACACCAAAACCATCGACGACATCATACGCGTCACCAACGATGAAGCCTTTGCCATGGCCCGTATGGCCGCAACAAATGCAGGTTTGCTCGTAGGCATTTCTTCAGGTGCCGCCCTCCACGCTGCAAAAGTGGTCGCCCATCGCCCCGAAAGCGAAGGCAAAACCATTGTGGTCATCATTCCAAGCTGTGGTGAACGTTATCTGTCCACCGACTTGTTTGCCCACTTGCGCGACCAATAAACATCAACAGCCAAAGCATCTCAAAAGGTGTTTATTAAGCGCCATATTGAGCGGTCAGCAATCAGCCGTCAGTTAAACAACCCTACAGTGAATGGGTTCGCTGACTGCTGACTGCTGACTGCTTACATTGCCTCCATCCCCGAAACAAAAGACGCCACAACCGACCCACCTTCATCCACACGCACCGCGCCCACTGGGCTGTTGCACTCCAACCCTTTCATCTTCATCACACCCCCACCATCACTTTGCAACAAAACCCGCAACTCACCATCCACCACAGGCACGCGCACGGCATACCCCTCACCCATAGTCTCACATATCACTTTCCCAACCAATGTTTCTCCCACCCGATGGGGCTGACATACCGTAATAAAGTTCTGCGTCTTAACCTTTTCCGATGGCTCTGCCGTTACATGGTATTCTTTAAGTTGAATGCGTTCTCTGGGTGGGGGATCAAATTGATCGGTCTGCCGAATGGTCAAGCCTTGTGGATACAACAAACTTACCCGACACGCAGCATCGTTTACCCCAATTTGAAGCGTTTGTCCATCAATGCCCATCTCCTTTTCGGCATGTAAATGATATTGAAAAGTCGAAGGCTCTGGCGCAACCACCGTATCAAAAATGATAATCACATCGGGCTTGGCAAACAAAATGCGGCGTGTAAAACGCGTCAGCAAATCACCATATGCTTTGCCTGCCTCGCCACACACATAATCAAATGACCGTGCCGAGCGAAAGTCCCGAATCTCTCCCACAGCCGCCCCACTGTTGCGCAACTGACTTTCGCCATTTACCGTAATACAGTTGGTCGACTTGGTATGATGCATCCAATTTTTGTGGTGATCACTGCCATGAATGTCGCGCTGACCCGTATGAATCAGCAAACGCTCGCCAAAAGCAAACACCGAAAATGAATTTTGCGCATCAAATCCATGGCTTTGTGAACCCAGTGGGCTGCTCTTAAAAATCACTTCCACATTGTCTTTGGCATTCAAAAGATTGCTGTTCATCACCGCCAAACCCGTTCCTCGAAACACCTTTGATGTTGGCAAATCCACAGGTGCTTTGGCTTCTACGCTGGGCAATGATCCACGCACAAAATCAATATATTGCGACTGCCCACTGTGCACCGCACCCAATCGACGTTTTTTGGCATCTTCATCCGTTTCAGATTGTGGTACTTTAGAATGTTCATCCACATACCATTTCCAATACGGGTTTTGCGCCAAAGATGCCAATATTGTTACCAATCCCACATTCTGATCAGATGTGCGCTGTGTGGTCAAATCACCCACACCCCCACCCCGTGTTCCGGGCGGTTGCAAATACATAGGCAAATCACCTGCGCGTGCAAAATAAGGCATATCAAATGCATCCACACCCATTGCCGCACGCATAATATCGGCCCACCATGTAAATCGCTGAATATAACTGGCCCAATATTGCAAGCCTTGATGCCATCCGCCATCTTCATCACACCAAGCCGGATATACGGCCCCAAACACATTCATCGCAAACCACACCCATTCCTCAGCCTCGGGAATCTCGTCAAAAAATGTCACGCCAATCTCACCCAAAAAATGCCATGCGCGCCCTGCATGACTGCCATAAGGGTGCCACAAATATTGCATCTCCACAGCCAAATGGTCATACATCTCTTGACCACGAATACGCATTAAGTCGCAACACTTTTTGCGCTCTGCATCCGTTAACAAATCATTCACAAACGAATACGTACGACAAAAATAATAATTATAAGGCATGCCCGCTTCGTCATTATACCGATAGCCCGTAGCACCCTTCGGGTCCCAATCGGCACAAGCCAAAAGCAATTCCTTCGCCTTTTCGCCATAGTGTTCTTGCCCACCCAACAACCGCGTAAACGCCAATGTAGCCGCACTGTTTAAGGTGCGAATGGTATACACCCGATTGCCCCACCAAATCTCCCGCCATGGTTCACTCAAACGCACCGTGCCCTCTGGATATGTGGGAGGTTCTGATGTAGGTGGCACATCGGCCAAAATCGCTTCACACGTGGCCACCAACTCGTCATACATCGGTTTCAAATCACCTTGTGCGCGGCGTCTTAAATCATCCAACTGTTCCGGTCGCAAAAACAAACGCGGGTGGCCTTTGGGAATGCGCCCCATCAATTCATCGCGCTCAGGCATAGGCAACGGTTTGGCATCGTTCGCGATTTCAAATTCGCGCACAGAACTCCAATTCGATGCCACCCCATCCCCATTCACAAACCGAAACCGCCAAAACCACGCCCCCACATCAAATGTCTCAGCAGGGCGATGCGCCGTATACGTCAATCCCACTTTTTCATACGCCACATGTGCAAAGTCAGCCGTGCGCGCACATTGCACCTCATATGTCACCGCATCGTCTTGAGGCCGCCACACAAAGGCAGGCGGTGTTTCTTCAGTGGTTACCCCATCGGGCCGAAAACCCCATTCACCCGGTTGTGCAGGTGCTTCATTTAAAACAATATTGGCCATAAAATCTCCTCAGCTTATTCACAAGCTCACTCAGATATAAACAGCAAACACTTCTTAATTGACCGCTTACCTAAAACCCAACTTCTCTCAAACCCTCATCTGCCGCCTGCTGAATCTTTAACACCGCACGCGACGATTGAATCACTTGCGCTGTATCTAAATCATCACTCGAAGAAGCGCCTTCAATATCTTTCAAAAAATAATCAAAGTAATTTGCCGTCACATCGGGCAAATCGCAGTCGGTCATTTCACCCTTGGCATTTTTCAAAATAGACTTGGACGTGGTTGCCGTTTCCAAAACCCCCTCGCGCCCCCAAATGGTGATTCGCCAATAATGAGGTGAGGCATACCCACCCTGATCGGGCATAAAATACGACACATCGCCCAACACCCCACACCCATTATTCATACTCAACATCATTTGCCCACCATCTTTAAAATGTGGGAACTCTGGCGCAAATGCATTCCAACATCTGGCCGCATGAATCGTTTCAAATTCCAAACCTGTCATCCAAGGCAACGCATCAATCGCATGAATGCCAATATCTGTAATCGTTCCCCCATGTTTGCCCGGTTCAAAATACCAGCGTGCCCGCGAATCCAAGTTCAGGGGATGTTGTCCACCAAAAGAAATGGCATGCACCTCACCAATCATACCTGCACGAATAAAATTGCGCAATCCGTTCATTTGCCGAGAACCACGCATCGTAAACATACACCCAACCTTCAATTTTTTTTCTTTGGCCAACCGTTCAATCTCATCAATCTCATCCAAATCCGTACACAATGGTTTATCCGATATCACATGTTTGCCCGCCTTCAATGCCGCAATCATCACCGACCCACGGTTGGCAAAATAATCACCCGTCGCAATCACGTCGCAATCGGCCTGAGCAATCAAATCATCAGCCGAGTCATGGGTGATCTGCACACCTTTACTTATTGCCTCTTTTCGCGTCTCCTCATGCATTTCACAAGCCGCCACAACGTCAACCCCAGCAGTCTCATTCACTTTGTTAAAAAGGCTATAAATATGCCCATGTCGAAATCCAACAAATCCAAATCGAATTGCCATATCAAATCCTTTCCCAAACCAATAGATATACCTTATCTCAGAAACACAAAGCATGATAACATCTGTATACAAATTTGCAACCGTGTGATACACTGCCACAGAAGCAAAAGTTTGATAAATTAGAAAAATTTGACAAAACAAAATCCCGCCATTAAAAAAATTTCATATTTTTCCATTTACACCCTTGACATATTTTTCAAAATTCGGGTATATTTTGTGTGTAAGGAAAACAATATGATTTGGCGACAGTCCGCTCGAAATGGTTTTTGTCTGCCATTTGAAAATGGGTTTTCACCATCATTGCCGAACCGCTCCAGACTGAGTGCCTCGGCTCGGAAAGCAATTTCCAGAGAGTCCATTTAAAACAGGTAGGCACATCGCGCCACACTCACCAAACCGCGAGCGTGTGTAACAGGTCGCAAACCCTTAAACAGGAGGTTCCGTGCCACCTATCCAATATCTGCGATCGGGTTCTCGAGTCTCCACCCCGGTCGTCTAAAATAGGAGATCGCATGAGTTGTCATACATAACGGTCGCAGCCATTTCTCGCTGCGACCGTCTTTTTTTATATTAAAAAAAGGCCACAATCATAATCGATCGTGACCTTTCATTCTCAGCGTGAATAAATCTTAATTTTAAACCTGCACAGGCATATCAATACGGTCTCTTACCACTTGCGCATATTCCCCCGCAGCCTTAATCGCTTCTACCATCCCATGCGCATCTGCGATTCCTTTTCCTGCAATATCAAACGCGGTTCCATGATCAACAGAAGTACGCAAAAATTTTAATCCCATTGTAAAACTCACCGTACCGTGAAAATCCACAGTCTTGGTTGCGATATGTCCTTGATCATGATACAAACTCAGCACCCCATCATAACGCCCTTCAAGTGCCTGATGAAAAACAGAGTCTGCAGGCACTGGCCCACGTACCTTTAAGCCCAATTTCTGTGCTTTGGCAACAGCTGGCTGAATCACTTCCATTTCTTCACGCCCAAACAAACCCTGCTCACCGCCATGTGGGTTTAATGCCGCCACCGCCAAAAGCGGGTCATCAGCTCCCAACTGACGCAAATATAAATCACACAAGGGCAAGTATTCCAAAATGCCTTCTTGTGTAATGGCATCGGCAATTTCGCGAAATGAAAGATGGCGCGTTAAAAAGAAAACCTTCATCTTGCGAACCACAAACAAAGTCATGGGCAATCGGTGTGCCGAACGTGCATTTAAAACAGACGTATGATCAATATGTGGCACTTTGGCCGCTTGCAAAGATTCTTTGTTTAACGGTGCCGTAGCCAACCCCACCACATCCCCCGAGAGTGCATCGTCAATGGCGCGGTTCAAATAACCATAGCCCGCACGTCCCCCATCTGCCGATATCTCACCATAAGCAATCGACCCGTCCAAAATCCCACAATCCACAAAATCCACACATCCTTTTTCAAATCGCCCGTCCGTTGGATTTTCCACGGCATTAAGTTCCAGGTCCACACCCAACATCTCCAACGTCTGTTCCAAAATGGCCCGATCTGCATACACAACCGGTCGAATAGATGCATGCGTCGCATCATTTTGCAATGCCTTAATGACAATCTCTGGTCCAATGCCTGCCGGGTCACCCACCGTCAACCCAATAATCGGACGTTCCTTTTTATCGCTCAAACGACCCACCTCCATAAATGCAATTGAAAAAATTCACAAGCCACTTTTGACCTGCGACCTGTGACCTGTGACCGATTTACCGCACATCCCGCCACAACCACCGCAACGTATCTGGCAAAATGGTTCCCCCATGCAAACCACTGTGTTTGCCCTCACCTGCAACAAACTTATAATCGTAATCCATCAACTCCAAAGAACTGTCCATTTGCAAATTGCTCAACCACCAATCGCCGTGCTCTTTATTCAAATCGTTGCAACCATCTTGCAAAAACACCCGAATCGGTTTGCGCTCACTCTTGCGAATCACAAATGGATACACATGCCCGCCCCGAATATTGACAAAACTACCAATATGGCTCACCACCTTGCGAAACGCATCGGGTCGCTCCCACGCCACCGTAAACGCACAAATACCGCCCGAACTGCTGCCACAAATGGCACGCCGTTCAGGATCGTCCGTCAAATTGTGTGTCTTGCCCACTTCGGGCAAAATCTCTTCCAACAAAAACCGCGCATATTGATCACTCAAGGTATCATATTCAAAACTGCGATTGTTTTTGGGCCCACTTTCGGGCAATGTATCCCCCCGATGCCCAGGGTTAATCATAATGGCCACAGTGACGGGCATGTCACCCCGGTGGATCAAATTGTCAAACACAATAGGCACACGAAAATGCCCCGTATCACTCACACAGCCACCACCGTCTTGAAACACCATCACACACGCAGGTTTTGAAGCATCGTATTGTGCAGGGGTATATACCCAATATTCGCGAACAGTAGCTTCAAAAATTTGGCTGTGCCATACATGTTGGGTCACCTGACCTTGTGGCACACCTGCCTGTCGAAACGAATCGGGCCCGTGTGTAAACAATGCGCTGTCATCGCGATCTTCATCACGCCGTCTTTTAGACACAACATCTCTCCTTATTGATCCCAGCGATCCAATACAAACAAACGCACCTCATTGGTACCATTTGGACATGCGACCTCGGCATAAACATATATTTTATCGTCTACAGAAAGCCAATGCGAATAACGCCAAGTGTGATAATCACCTGGTGTGGCACTTTTTAAAAGGGGTGCATCAGGTGTCAAATCGTAAAACGTTTTCAAATCTGGCGAATAGGCCAAACCCGTTGCAATATTATATACAGGATCGTGCCACAACACATGCGAACCTTCATACACCATCAAATAACCCACAGCCAAAGGCAACACACTGGCAGGTCGCGTAAAATAATTGTGCCAACCCATATTTTCCATCACGGGTCCATCTTGGGCCGCCGTCCACGCAAGGCCATCATCACTCACAAAATGGAACAACCGTTCAACCCGATCTGTGCCAATCACAAACATGTGCCACAAACCACCCGCATACACAACCACAGGGTCTTTGTAACCCGTTACATGTACAAAACCATCTTCAGGATAATGCGCCCGCAAAACCACACGTGCTGTTTTGGGATCAATCTGACTGGGGTCGTCCACATCATCAAACATCAAAATGGACCACCCATGTTCCAAACCACTGCACCCATACAACCGAAACTTGCCCGTCTGTGGGTGACGCACCAAACACGGGCGCTCAAACACCGGAACACCCGCATCTTCCCTGCGGATATGATGGATGGGCGAAAATACACGCCCATCCTCACTCTTTAAAATGCGCACCTCATACCCGCGCTGCCCACGTGGCGAACGCCCTTCGCGCATACGTGCAGCCAAATAAAATCCACCATCATCTGCCCGAACAACCGAGGGCGCACCTGCCCACCACTCAGGCAAATTTTCATCGGGCTTCAAAATGGTCACATGCTTTTGGCACGCTGCAGCAATGTCATCCAAGTTCATCATTAATGATGATGGCCTCCTGGCCCGTGAACATGACCATGATCCAATTCTTCAGCACTGGCATCACGCACTTCTATCACCTTCACATCAAAGTTTAGCGTTTCACCTGCCAATGGATGGTTGCCATCAATGGTCACTTCATCGCCGTTTATATCGGCTATCCAAATCACTTGCACACCATCATCACTTTGGGCCTGAAATTGCATGCCCACTTGCAAATCATCCACGCCTTGAAACACACCGCGCTCAACCACCTGCACCAAGTCATCATTTTGCAAGCCATAGGCTTTTTCGGGTGGAATGGTTACTTGCACATCATCACCAACCACTTTGCCTTCCAAAGCATCTTCCAACCCCGGAATCAGATTGCCAACACCCTGAATGTAGGCCATGGGCTCTCCACCTTCCGACGTATCCAACACTTCTCCATCGTTGTTCTTCAAAGTGTATTCAATTACAGCCACTTTGTTTTTTGCAATTTGCATGTAAATCCCTTCCTATCATGTTTTCGGTCACACAACCGATGGGGCAAAACGCCCAGCACTCCGACTGTCGAAGCACATTTATTCTGGAAATTTATCAACACCATTTTTTACAGGCGGTATGGTTCGCAAATAATCATATATTGCACCCAAATCAGATTCTGTCATGCCTGCATACATCGTCCACGGCATCACTGTATTTACCCCACCTTGGGTCGGAAGGGCTAAGGCCTCTGGTTTGTCAAATCTTTTAAATTGAGCAATAAAGTAAGCCTTATTCCAATGCCCAATACCCGTTTCCATATCGGGTGTAATGTTGGCCGAACGCACCATCTTACCCGTTGGCAATGGAAATTCAAAACCACCCGCCAATTCCATGCCCGGTAAAGGTGTGCCATGATCTTGCTGAGTATGGCATTCACCACAGGCGGCAATGGTAACCAAATATTTGCCATATGCAGTTGAATCATTTCGATCAACGGGGGCAGGAGCCTGATAGGGTTTGGGAATCGTTCTCACAATCAGATTCATCGGAAAATTCAATTGAGATCGTGGTGGTGTGTGTGCTATGGGCTTCAAGGTGCGCAAATAGGCCACAATAGAATACGCATCTTCTTGTGTCATTTGTGCATAAGCAGGATAAGGCATCAATGGAAATAGGGCATCACCCTTTTGATTGACACCGCTGGTAAAAGCACGCACCACTTCGCCATCTGTCCAAGTACCCAACGCGGCAGGTGTGATATTGGGCGCAATGAGTGTACCAGGCAGTCCCATTTCTTCGGGAAACACTTCCCCACCCTTTCCTTCAGAATCAACTTGAAGAGGTGCAGCAAAATAATCCCAATTTCGTTCCGAATGACAGTCAATGCACATGCTTACGTGATAGGCCAAATATCGACCCCGCGCAATGCGTTCGGGCGTGGCTTCAATCTGAACATTTGGCGCATCTCCCACTTCTGGAAATGATGTCTTAAGCACATAAACGCCCCCACCAACAACCAAACAGACCAAAACACCCAAACCGAGAAGAATCTTCAATATTAACCGCATGTTCTATCTCCATCCTAATGATTGGTATTTTTTAAAGCAAAATGGACAGGCAAATATAGGCATAATCAAACATACCGCACGCAGAATGTCAAACGACTTTCCATCCCTATTCCCCACATTTACAATTGACAATCTGCGCCAGGTATTAAATATTAAAATCATCTGCCCACCGCCATACCCATCGAGAGGATCACATGAAACGCATCTTTATGCTCTTACTGACCTTATTTTTGCACCAATCTGCTGTTGCAAACCCCATAGATCTCACCTACTATCTGCCTGAAGGTACAACCTATAATCCCGATATTCCCACACCAGAAGCATTTTTTGGATTCCAAATTGGGCAATGGCATCTCAGACACGATCTCACAGTTGCTTACATGAAAGAATTGGCATCGCGCTCTGATCGCATCCGCATCCAAACCTATGCCCGAAGCTATGAACAACGCGAACTGTTGTTGCTCACCATCACATCCCCTCAAAACCAAGAGAACATCGACACCATCCAGCAACAACACGCACAACTGAGCGACCCCAATCAGTCTAACACCCAAAACACAGACACCATGCCCCTTGTGGTTTATATGGGCTACAGCATTCACGGCAACGAACCCAGCGGTGGCAATGCCGCACCCATTGTGGCCTATCACTTGGCCGCCGCACAAAGTGCCACCATCGATTCACTCCTTCAAAACACCATCATTTTGCTCGACCCGGCCTTCAACCCCGACGGGTTTAATCGGTTTGCCCATTGGGCCAACACACACAAAGGCAAACACGCCAATGCAGATCCTGCCCACAGAGAACACAATGAAGTCTGGCCAGGCGGGCGCACCAACCACTATTGGTTTGACTTAAACCGCGATTGGCTCCTTCTACAACACCCCGAAAGCCAAGGGCGCATGGCGCAATTTCACGCTTGGAAACCCAATATTTTAACCGACCATCATGAAATGGGCACCAACGAAACTTTCTTTTTTCAACCCGGTATCCCATCGCGCAATTACCCCCTTACCCCCGAGCGCACCTATGAACTGACAGCCGCCATTGCCGAGCGCCATGCCGACGCATTAAATGCCATTCAATCTCTTTATTACACCAAAGAATCTTATGACGATTTTTATATTGGCAAAGGATCAACCTACCCCGATCTCAATGGCAGTGTGGGTATTCTTTTTGAACAAGCCAGCTCACGAGGCCACATTCAAGAAAGCATTCATGGCCCCTTGAGTTTCCCATTTACCATTCGCAACCAAGTACGCACCTCACTCTCTACGCTCAAAGCAGCAACCGAACTGCGCAAAGAGTTGCTGGATCACCAACGCACCTTTTATATAGATGCCCTGCAAGAAGCCACAAAATCACGCATCAAGGCCTATGTCTTTGGCGATCTATCAGACCCTGCACGCACCCATCACTTTATTCACTTGTTGCAACAACACCAAATTCAGGTGCACGAACTGGCACGTCCATTAACCGTAAGTGGGCAAACTTTTTCACCGGGTTCTGCTTTTGTCATTCCCACCCAACAACCCCAATATCGCCTTTTAACCGCCATGTTTGAACGACGCACCACATTTCAAGACAGCCTCTTCTACGATGTATCTGCCTGGACACTGCCCTTGGCATTTAATATGCCATTTGCCGAACTCACAGCCACCTCGCAAGAAGTAATAGGCAATCGCATTTTGCCCATACAAAAACCCCAAGGAAGACGTATTGGCAATGCCAACGCATATGCATTTGCATTTGAGTGGAAAGGCTATTATGCGCCTCGGGCACTCTATCGTTTACAAAAAGCGGGTGTCATGGCAAAAGTAGCCACACAACCCTTCCGCATCGAAACAACCGAAGGCACGCGTAACTTCGATTATGGCACCATCCTCATCCCCATGGGCATTCAAAATATTTCACCACAAGATGTCCAAGCCCACATCAACACCATCACCCAAGAAGATGCCATTGATGTGTTTGCCATCGAAACAGGCCTTGCCACAAGTGGCATTTCATTGGGCAGCCCCAATTTTGAACCTTTGCAAAAACCCGAAATTGCCATTCTCATAGGAGACGGCACCACATCCTATTATGCAGGGGAAGCCTGGCACTTGCTCGATCAGCAATACGATATAGATGTCAGCCTCATCGAAGCACAATCCATCAACAGCCACATCCTATCCCGTTATAACACCATTATTATGACAGGTGGCTCTTATGGCACACTCGACTCCGTAAAAATCAGCGCGCTCAAACAATGGACACGCTCAGGCAACACCCTCATCGCATACAACAGTGCCGCGCAGTGGGCCGTTCAAAACAAGTTTGTCAATACCAAATTTGTGCCTGCTGACATACAAAAGTCCCAAGAACCCAAACCGTATGTCAATGCCTCGAGTGATCAAGGTGCACAAGTCATTGGCGGTGCTATTTTCCAAGTACAAATAGATCGCACCCACCCTTTGGTCTATGGATATACCAACAACACATTGCCCGTTTTTAGACGCGGAACAACCTTTTTAGCACCCACACAAAACCCCTATGCCACCCCACTTATTTACACAGCCCGCCCCCTCTTATCAGGCTACATATCCGCTCCAAATTTAGCCCGTCTTAAAAACTCTGCCGCCACCATTGCAGGGCGTCAAGGCAATGGGCGTGTCATTGTCATGACCGACAACCCCACCTTTAGAGCCTATTGGTATGGCACACAAAAACTCTTGGCCAATGCACTCTTTTTTAGTCCCATCATCACACGCAATACCCTTCAAGCAGAAGAATAAGACCACTTCTACGGTCACAAAACAAATTAAAAGCCCCAGCCATCTGCTGGGGCTTTTTTAATGCAAGCTTCACAAAAAAGAAATCCAACAGAAATAAACCAAGTGTATTATCAACACCATGTCCGATTCTCTTAGGCGTATTCTACTTGGAGCAGCTGTCATCTTTGTCACAGTTGCCGCAGCAGTCATTGGATATTGGTTTGCTGGGTGGGATGTACTGGATGCCTTTTACATGGTCATCATCACCATTTTTGGTGTTGGTTATGGCGAAGTTCATCCCATTAACACACCTGGCATGAAAATCTTTACCATTGGCGTCATTCTTGTTGGCACATCAGCAGGGTTATATGTCATTGGTGGTTTTATTCAAATGATCACCGAAGGAGAAATTCAACGGGCATTGGGAGTAAGACGTATGACGCGAGAAATAGAAAAACTTAAAAACCACATTATCATGTGTGGTTTTGGTCGCATTGGCCAAATTTTGGCCTCAGAACTCCACGAAGCAAAAGCCCCATTTGTTGTCATCGACACATCGCCAGAACGCATTGCCTCTGCACAAGAAAAAGGTTACTTGGCCATGCTCGGAAATGCCACCGAAGAATCTTGTCTGCTATTGGCAAACATTCATACCGCATCGACATTGGCCACCGTATTACCCGATGATGCTGCCAATGTGTTTATTACCCTCTCTGCACGAAACTTGAACCCCAAGTTGGTCATCATTGCGCGTGGCGAACAAGTGTCTACAGAACCCAAACTCAAGCAGGCAGGTGCAAACCAAGTGGTGATGCCAGCCAGCATTGGAGCCCACCGCATGGCCAATCTAATTGTAAGACCCACCACCGTAGACTTTCTCAAAAACAGCATCCATAACAACATATTTAATGAAGAATTGCACCAAATTGGCATGCATATGCATGAAATTTTAATTGCCGAAGGCACTTCTTTAGACGGTAAAACTGTCAGAGATGCTGAAATTCAAGGCCAAGGTGCGTTTCTCATTGTTGCACTGCGTCAAACCAACGGCAACATCTTAGCCAACCCCAACCCCAAAAATATTTTAAAAGCCAATGACACCCTCATTGTCTTGGGCCACAGTGCCGACATCCCCACATTCATCAACCGCCACGCCACCAAGCACAAAATCACCTATCGGGGGGTGCGTACATAAAAAAACACGCCGATGAACGGCGTGTTTTTTATGCCTTAAGACAAAATCTCTTCTTTTTTACGACTTTGATAAACGCATATCCTCCACCATCATCTGCACCTTTGTGCGTCCTTGCCACGTATTCGACGACAACCCAAATGCCACATCCACCTGATCACCAACCGATAGTTCATACACCAACTCACCTTGCCGAAACCAAATCGCATCGCATAAATCTTCACCCGTATCCAACGTCAATTTGAGGTGTGCGCCGTGTCCAACAGCACGTGCATCGGCAACCCGACACCGTTTTGCCATAAAACGAGGCGCTTCATTGCCTGTGCCACAAGGGGATAATTTGTCAAGCATTTCAACCGTAGACAAGGAAATGGCCGAAGGCATCAATTCCACATCCACTTCCAATTGAGGGGTTAAATCATCATCTGACAAATGCGCATCGGCATCGGCCACCAAACGATCGCGAAAAGCAGCAAAATTTTCGGCAGGCACAGAAAACCCAGCGGCCTCTGCATGCCCGCCATATTCGGTTAATAAATCGGCCACGCGAAAAATAGCCTCCACAATATTGTATCCACCAGCCGTTCGTGCCGAACCGGTATAAATGCCATTTTTGCGATAATCGGTGCATACCAAAGCGGGTCGCCAAAATCGGTCTACCAAACGCCCCGCAATCAAACCCACCACACCCAAATGCCAATCAGAACCTTGCAACACCAAAATCTTGTTTTGATCCAACCCTTCGCTTTCTACCAACCTTTCAGCCTCGCCGATCCCGTTGCTTTGGAGCGTTTGTCGTTCGCTATTTAACCCATCCAACTCTTCAGCCAAACGAGAAGCCTCAGCAAAATCTTTGCTGCGCAACAAATTCAACGCCAACTCCGCAGATGCCAACCGCCCAGCACTGTTAATCCGTGGGCCCAAAAAGAATCCAATGGACGTGGTATCTATCGGTTTGTTGGCTGCACCCGCAATGGCCTTAAGTGTTTTTAACCCCAACCGCTCGGTCTGCTCCAACACCTGCATACCTCGTCGGGTCAAAAGACGGTTTTCTTCAATCATAGGCGCCATATCGGCCACAGTACCCAACGCCACCAAATCCAATAAAGAATTCAAATAACGTCGGCGCTCACCCGCATCAGAAATAAGCTCTTGAGACAAAGCTTGTACCACCTTAAACGCCACACCAACAGCAGCCAACCCCTTAAACGGATAATCACAATCTACCCGATTGGGATTGACCAATGCCAACGCATTTGGCAACCGATCTTGTGGGTGATGATGATCAATCACCACCACATCTACACCTGCCCGATTGGCCGCATCTACGGCCTCAAAAGACGAAATCCCATTGTCTGAGGTCACAATCAAACGCGCACCTTTTTTAACAGCACGTGCCACCCCAGGTGGTTTCATGCCATATCCATCGCGAAAGCGATCGGGCAACAAATATGTGGCATCGGCACCCACCGTGTCAAAAAAGTCGAGCAGCAAAGAAGTGCTTGTCACACCATCCACATCATAATCACCAAACACCACAATGCGCTCACCTTCACGAATGGCCTGTAAAATACGCGCCACAACCCGATCCATATCTTTCATCAAATATGGGTCATTTAAAACATCGGGCGCATCAGACAAACGATCCAAAGTCAAAGACCGATTGGCCAAAATTACATCAATTAACGAGGTATAAGAGGCTGTGTGACGCACATGCCAAATGGGATACCTTTGCATAAAAGCTCCGTAAATACAACTGTTTTAAAACCTGTTGAATAAAAAAGAATTGTTTTTTAAAAAAAAATGCAAAAATGAGTAAAGATCTCTCAAGTAAATGCCGATAATGATGACAGTGGGTAGCCTATTAAAATTGCTCCCAGTCTCTTTCAAACATAAAAGCACCTACCCATTGGGTCGATTCGGAAACAAACGGAAGAATAATCAGCAAGAGGTAAAAAAGCCGACCTCATTCCCAACAGGCTTTCACGCGGAAGTTGCGAAAGTGCCCACGAAACAGTGAGTACGTTTGGTCAGCCCCTTTTCCGTTGCAGCGGAAAAGGGGTATTTTTATTGCGTTGGGAATGAGAGGTCGGCATCGGGTAGGGCATATTAACCTATCGGCAGGCACTTCTCAGAACTTTACCCGTAATTTCAAATTGACTTCGGAGGCATTGACCATATATTTCAAAGGTTTAACCTCATTTCCAACCCATTGCCTAAAGACAACACCATGCCCAGAATCCTTTTTGCCGAAGATGGCCCAACCGTCATGCAATTATCTGGCGAACTATTAGGTGACGATACCCTCACCATAGATGTGGCCACCAATGGCAGACAAGCCCTCGACTTGGTCAATGCAGAACCCTCGGGCTACCAACTGGTTATTCTTGGCGAACATCTACCCGATGTGTCTGGCACCGAATGTGCCACGTTTTTGCGCCAAATGTATCGCCGCTTACCCATTCTCATGCTTGTCGAATCACTCACCGATGATCGCCGTCAAAAATTGGGCCAAGTGGGCTTACGCCCCAAACACCTGCTTGAAAAACCCACCGATCCAATCACCTTCGCCCAATGGGTACAACAAGCCCTCCAAGAAGCCCCCCAACGCCCATAACCCTCACGCCAAACGTATGGCACAAGTTGTTTTGCCTTTGACTCCCCGTTTGCCGTTTGCCATCTGCCTTTTGCTTTTTCACACCCCATAATATTCGCGATACCACTTCACAAACTTCTCAATACCCACTTCAATAGAAGTTGCTGGCCGATAGCCAACCGCCTGCTCCAAATCATCAATATCCGCATAGGTAATAGGCACATCACCCGTACGCATGGGCAAATAATTCTTTTGGGCCTGCTTATCCAAAAGCCCTTCAATCACAGAAATAAAATATTCCAACACAACCGTTTGATCATTGCCGATATTGTACAAACGAAAAGGCGCACTGCTTTGATCTGGGCGATCGGGTTTGATCGTTTCATCTGCTCGGGGCACATGCTTAAGCAAACGCACAATGCCTTCAACCACATCGTCAACATATGTAAAAGAGCGCTGTGATTTGCCCTGATTATAAACATCAATAGGGCGATCATTCAAAATGGCATCAACAAACAAAAACAAAGCCATATCAGGCCGCCCCCACGGACCATATACCGTAAAAAAGCGAAGCCCAGTGGTAGGCAAACCAAAGGCACTGCTATAAGCATGTGCCATCAATTCATTGGCACGTTTGGTTGCCGCATATAAACTGACAGGATGATCTACTGGATGTTGTGTCGAAAAGGGCATTTCGGTGTTTTGCCCATAAACAGAACTCGAAGAGGCATAAATCAGGTGCTTTATGTGGTGATGACGACAACACTCCAATACATTTAAAAATCCCGATACATTGCTGTCTACATAGACCTTTGGGTTTTCAAGGCTATAGGGCACACCTGCTTGTGCCGCCAAATGAATCACCTGCTCAAACGTCTGAGCCTTAAACAACGCATTTAACCCATCCATATCGTTTAAATCCATCTCAACAAACAAAAAACCATCTTGTCCTTCGAGCAACTTCAAACGATCTCGTTTCAATTCAACATCATAATACGCATTAATATGATCAAGCCCCACCACCTCATAGCCCATATGAAGCAAACGTAGACACGTGTGATAACCAATAAAACCTGCCGAACCAGTTACAAGAATGGGCATAAAAAAATCCAACCATCTATTGTTTAAAAGGAGAAAAGAGAAAAGTGAGAGGTGTATAAATTAAGCGACCTCGAAGCGAATGTCAACTCACCTCTTCTTTTTTGTGTTTGCTTGAAAAGCACTGTATTTTGTCAAACACCAAAATGATGCAAAAGCGTTTTGATCTTGTTTCACACAAACATCAAAAACCCCAACTTGGAGATAGCTTATGAAACACGCCACATATTTTTTCTTGTATCTCTTAGCAAGTCTGCTTGTCACCCAAGCACACGCCGATGTTTCTCTACCAGCCCTATTTTCCGACCATATGGTACTGCAACGCAATAAAAACATTCCCATTTGGGGCCATTCGGAAGCCAATGAAGTTGTTACTGTTGAATTAGACACACAAAAAGTCGTCACCACCGCAGATGCAACGGGTTCATGGTATGTTCATCTCAGCCCCATAAAAGCAGGCGGCCCTTATATCCTCACAGTAAGTGGCAACAATACCCTCACGTTCAAAAACGTACTCATTGGTGATGTGTGGATTTGCTCTGGTCAATCCAACATGCAATGGGCCGTGCGTCAATCTCGCAATGCCCAAGAAGAAATTGCCTCTGCCCAGCATCCCAAAATTCGATTATTCACTGTCAAACGCGTTGCAGCACAAACACCTCAGCAAGATGTAACAGGCACTTGGAGTGTTTGCGACTCACAAAGTGTGGCCAATTTTTCTGCCGTAGGGTATTTTTTTGGTCGCCAACTCAACAAAACACTCAATGTACCCATTGGCCTTATCAACACCTCATGGGGCGGCACACCCGTTGAAGCCTGGACATCTTTACCGGCACTTCAGGCCACATCCGATTATGAACCCTTACATCAACGCTGGACAAAAAACATTGCCGCCTACCCTCAGGCCCAAGAAAAATTTGAAATCAATTTAAAAAACTGGCAAATAACATCCGACAGTCTCAAAGCATTGGGTGAAAAAGTACCCGCTCGCCCACGCCCCCCCGTGGGACCCAATCACCCTCACCGCCCATCTGTGTTATACAATGGCATGATTGCCCCTCTTACACCCTATGCCATACAAGGCGCCATCTGGTACCAGGGTGAATCCAATGCGGGACGTGCCTATCAATATCGCACCCTTTTTCCAACAATGATTCGCAACTGGCGAGCAGATTGGGGGCAAGATGCATTTCCATTCCTATTTGTACAACTGGCCAACTTTCGCCAAGTGAAAGAACAACCCGCCGAAAGCGACTGGGCCGAATTGCGCGAAGCCCAACAAATGACACTGGCGTTACCCAACACTGGCATGGCCACCATTATCGATATTGGCGAAGCAGACGACATTCACCCTAAAAACAAACAAGATGTGGGGCTGAGATTGGCTTGGGCCGCAGAAGCCCAAGTTTATGGCAAAAACGTTCCCTATTCTGGCCCCCTGTATAAATCGATGCAAATTGAAAAAGGCAAAATTCGCATCACCTTCGACCACACCAACGGTGGCCTTAAGAAAAAAGGCGATAAACTGACCGGTTTTGCCATTGCCGGTGCCGATAAAAAGTTTGTTTGGGCAGAGGCAAAAATTGATGGCAACAGCGTCATCATATCCAGCAAAGAAGTCATTGCGCCCGTGGCCGTACGATATGCTTGGGCAGACAATCCCGTTTGCAACCTCTACAACGGTGCCAATTTGCCAGCATCCCCATTTCGCACAGACAACTGGCCAGGCATCACAGCAAACAAGCAGTAATGGAGATGTCGTTTGAACAAACCCATAGCAAAATACACAGCCCTTGAAAAGGTTGCTATTCTCCTCATCGCTTTAGGAGAAGATACCACCGCAGAAATCCTAAAGCATATGCATGATGATGAAACAACCCAAATTGCCACCACCATTGCCAAGCTACAACACGTAGACACGGCCACAATGGATCAGGTCCTTGAAGAGTTTGAAACCCTGCTTCGCCAAGGCAAATTTGTCTCACAAGGTGGTCGCGAATTTGCCCATGCCGCACTGGAATTGGCCATGGGGCCAGAACGGGCCCAACAAGTAATGGCACGCATTGGCCATACGGCTTCAGGTCTCACACTGTTAAAAAATGCCGAAGCCAGCCAAATTTTGCCCATTCTTCGCAAAGAACATCCACAAACCATTGCGCTCATATTAACCCAAATTCCACCGGCATTGGCCGCAGAAATTCTGGTTGGGTTATCAGAGGAACAACAAGCCGAAGTTACCTATCGCATGGCCACCATCAGCACCATAGACCCCAAAACATTACAAGAGTTAGAAGAAAACCTTGCCACCGAATTAAAAGATGTTCTCTCTGGCCATGTAACAAACTTTGATGGTCCCAAAGTCGTGGCCAACATTCTCAATCGTGCCCGACAAGATACCGAATACAATGTCTTGGATCACATTGCACACCAAGATCCAGAATTGGCAGAAAGCATTCGGGAAGAAATGTTTGTCTTTGACGATCTCCAACACCTCTCAGACCAAAACATGCGTGCCTTACTCAAAGATTTAGATACCAATGATTTGGCCTTGGCCCTTAAAAATGCCAGCCCCACCATCAAAAATCGTTTTTTTGTGAACCTATCCAAAAACCGCGCGCAACTCCTTAAAGAAGAAATCGAATTTTTAGGCAAAGTTCGATTAAGCGAAGTACAACAAGCCCAACAAAAAATTGCGCAAACCGTGCGTATGCTTCAAGAAAGTGGGCAACTGCGCGTTGTGCGTGCCGATTCAAAAGACCAGCTCATTTAATCGAATCACAAAAAAACAGGCGATGTTTTATTACATCGCCTGTTTTTTTTATGTCCGTTCCAAAAGAGTGCTTACGCCTGTTCTTCAATCAACTTTTTAACAGATTGCACCAATGTTTCAAGCTTAAATGGTTTTTGCAACATTTCACAAGCACCAAAAGCCTCTGCATGATGCAAAAAATCCAATTGCCCACGACTGCTCCCCCCCGACATGGCAATCATCGGAAGCCCTGGGCTCATTTGATGCAACTCCCGAATGACTTCCAACCCATCTTTATCGGGCATCCAAATATCGGTAATCACCAAATCCACAGGCTGTTCGCGATAACTTGAAATGGCCTCTCTGCCATTCACCGCTTCAAAAACCTCATACCCTTCAAGAGTTAATAACCGACGAATAGCACCGCGAATGGCAGCATCATCATCAACAACAAGAATACGGGCCACAAAAACCTCTTTAAACAATAGAGAGATATCTCAACAAACATCCCAAACAGAGACAATCTATTCACAAAAAGATGGCTGAAAAATACCACAAAAATGTCTGATTTCAGCCTTTCGGATAAAAAGCACGACTTTTACACCCATCTAAAACCAGTGTCATTTAAAGTAAAAACAATATTTTAAGAACGTTTTCTACTACAATGACCATCAACAAAAATTAATATAATTTATGAACACCATCATTTTCATGCAACAATCAGACCATGTGTACAAAAATTATCCCTCAACCCGCGCAGGTGTCACGGGTTGTCCATTGCCACGCGCCGACACATCGGCAGCCACACACGCCGCCAAAGATGCAAACGCATCGCGCCCATCCACCGCCACAGCACATCCCTCTACAACCGCATCTAAAAATGCATCTACACAACCTTTGCTCCCCACAGCGATCTCAGAAGCATCCTTGGGCAAAACTTCCCATCCAGCCAAACCATCACGCCCCACCTGATTTCCCACAATCAACCCACGTGTACCCACCAGCCGAAAATGATCGTCAATTTGAGGACCTTTGGGCCAATGTGCCTCATATGTCACAGTCACCTGCCCAATCACATTGCCTTCAAACTGGAAAATTGCCGACGTCGTTTTGTCTTTTGGAAAATCAAGCGAACCCAAACGATTGCTAAATGCCGTCACCGCCTTGATCGGTTTGCCAATCAAAAAACGCAACAAATCCACCTCATGAATGCCCGAACCCACAAGTGCTGTTCGCCCTGCTTCTGCAGATGCATACCAAGGTGATTTGGCAAATTGGTTCCGCTTATCTTGAATGGCATCAATGCGCAAATGCACAATATCACCCAAATCACCGCCATCCAAAATGTCTTTAATGGCCCGAACACGGGTGCGAAACCGTCGTTCGTGGGCCACCATAAACACTTTACCCGAAGCATCGGCAGCCTTTACAATCGCACGTGCATCGTCCAAATGGGTTGCCAATGGTTTCGTTTGCAGCACATGACACCCGGCATCAAAACACAAGGTTGCGTGCACCCGATGCAAGTGGTCTGGAGTTACAACACTCACCGCATCGGGTGATTCGGCCTTGAGCATACGCTCCAAATCGGTATGCACAGCAGCAATTTGAGGAAATTCTTGTTGCAATTGCGCAAGGCGTTTTTCATCGGGATCACACACCACCAAACGGCCAACATATTCAGAAGCTGCATAAGCCGCAACATGATGCCTTCCCAAACCCAAACCGACCACTGCCACTTTTAAATCGCCCATAACCCAATCTCCTCTTGACGTTATGCATTCCGACAGCTAACTTTAGCCATATCAGATAAGTCGTATGCACCATAATTTTTGAAACCAAATTTCATTTTTTGCATCTTATTAACGAAATAAAAAGCAAAAAGAAAGAAGGCCATCCTACAATCATATGAGAATTGTGCCTTCTTTCCTTTTCTAAGGAGCCTTAACATGTCAGAATATTTCCAAACCGTCAAATCATATCTTCAAGACCTCGACTTATCCATCGATGAAGAAATTGCTTCTGAAGAACTTGTGGTCGTCAACGACGAAGATCGGGGCATCAGCCGCCTCATCATCGACTGTGAAGCCCCCATTCTCATTCTCGAACAAGCCATTATGCCCTTGCCCAAAAATCCAGAAGGCCTCTTTAAACGCCTATTGGAACTCAATCGCACGCTTATTCACGGTGCATTTGCCATCGACGACGAAACCGGCACCGTGCTTTTTCGCGACACCTTACGCTTAGATACATTAGACCGAAGTGAATTAGAAGGCTCCATCAATGCCTTAGAACTGGCCTTAGCCGAAAATGCCAGTGAACTATTAGAATACAGCAAGCAATAAAAAACTGTCGCAAGTCTCAGGTCGGCAAGTCAAAAACACCTGCTGACCTGTGACCTGTGACCTACTGACCTATTTCATATCACCGCATTTAAAGGAGTTTTAAATGAGCATCTTTCAACGCCTCTTCCGGGTGGGCAAATCGGAAGTGAACGCCGCCATTGACAAATTTGAAGACCCCATCAAAATGACCGAACAAGGTATTCGCGACCTCAAAAGAGATCTCAATGCCGCCATGACCAGTTTGGCCGAAGTCAAAGGCCAAGCCATTCGTTTGCGCAAACAAGTCGAAGACAACAAAAAAGCATCTGCCGATTATGAACGCAAAGCCATGTTGCTATTACAAAAAGCACAAAATGGCGACATCGACCCTGCCGATGCCGACCGCTTGGCCACTGAAGCGTTGAGCCGAAAAGAGGAAGCCGACGGCCGCGTTGCCCAACTGGGGCAAGATGCCACCAGCCAAGAAAACATGGCCAACCAACTGCAAGCACAAGTTGAAAAACTCAAATCGACCGTGGCCAAACACGAAAACGAACTCATCACCTTACGCGCACGTGCAAAAACAGCCGCTGCCACAAAAAAAATCAACAAACAATTGGCCAAAGTCGATTCCTCAGGCACCATTTCAATGCTCGAACGCATGAAAGAACGCGTGGAAGAAGACGAATCGCTCTCACAAGCTTATGGCGAAATGGCAGGTGCGGCCAAAAGTGTCGATGAAGAAATTGACACCGCATTGGCGGGTTCCACAAAAGGCACCGACGAACGCTTGGCCGCACTCAAAGCCAAAATGGGCATGACCTCTTAACCCACCCTCTTTCACAAAAATAAAAATTCGGATTTTAGACGCCGTGTCCAAAATCCGAATTTCTGATTGTAGGTCTCTAAACTTATGAACTGGAATCCGTTTCGCAAAAAAGAAGCCAAAGATGACGTTGTTGATCCACTCGATATTGCCCTACACAGTCTCAAACCAGGCTACGTACTCGACTACGATCTCAAAACCTGGCAAGTCAGTGCCCAACATCACTATGACTATGATGGCGATCACATAGACGAATGGGAACTCACCTGTTCCGATGAGGTGGTCTATCTCGAATGTGAAAAAGATGACGGCTTTACCTACACCCTGACACGCAAAATTCGCATCTCACAAATAGACGCCGACATTCCCGCATACATCAATCAAAATGATGATCCTCCCGATGAAATCACCTACAATGACGTAACCTACGAAGCCGACTCTTCTTCCATTGGTCGCTACTTCAAAAATGGTCAGGGCACAGGTGAAGAATTCATTGTCTGGGACTATCTCGACGAATCCGAAACCCGCACCCTTAGCATTGAACAATGGAGCGAAGATCAATTTGAAGCCTCAGTAGGTGAAATTGTCGAAGACTATCAATTTTCCAATATCCTTCCTGGTGGTACAGCGCAATAACAACCATAAAAACGCCTCAAAAGAAAACCCCACAGTTTTGCCTGTGGGGTTTTCTTTTGGGAAAATAAAAAGCCAATACATTGTCATCACTCGAATGATCATATCTGTATTTTTAAATAAATGGTGTGGTCTCAATCTTCCAGATTACCAACCCCATTCCGACTCACGATAATATTGATCCACTTTGGGTTCCAGTTCTGTGCTCACCTCAATATTTGCTACCCCGTCAAACATCCCTTTCCAAAAAGACAACATCCCGCTCATCGCCTCAGCATCTAAAAATTGTGTTTCCACATCTTTAAAATCCAACACATGCATCCGTTTTTTTAGCCCATTATCAAATTCTTTTCGCACACCTATCACCCAGCCCCAATCACTCATCGTTGGCACATAGGCATGATAGGGCACCACCTCAAACCCTGCCGATTGCATAGTTTGATACACACATAAAAATGCTCTTTGGGCCTGTAATGGGCTCGATGCTTGGGTCACCACCACGCCATCAGCAGACAAATGAGCCAAACAATCGCGGTAAAACTCACGTGAATACAACCGCGCCAAATCGGGCCCTTTGGGATCGGGCAAGTCAATAATAATGACGTCATACAAATCTGTCGAATCAGTCAAAAACTTTCCAGCATCACCCGTCACAATCTTCAAACGCGGATCCTCCAAAGATCCCTTATTTGCCGCACGAAGCGCAGGATACGTTTTGGACAATGCAATGATCTCCGCATCCAAATCCACCAACGTCACACGCTTCACATCGGCATACTTGATCACTTCACGCACAGCCAACCCATCACCCCCACCCAAAATGAGCACGTGTTCACGCGAGTCAGCCAACTGCATCGCCGGATGAACCAGTGGTTCATGATAACGCACCTCATCGTATGTACTAAACTGCACATGGTTATTCAAATACAACCAATGGTGCCCCTTCCATTCCGTAATGACAATGCGCTGATAGGGTGTCTGTTTTTCAAACACCACACGATCGCGATACTGACTTTGCTCGCCAAACAACACAATGGGACGCATCCACACACCCAACAAAACCAACCCAACCGCCAGCCCCCAAAACGCCACCATCAATCGCAACCGATTTGTTAACAAAGACCGATAACGCCACAACAACACAGAAGCCACAACAAAATTAATCGCTCCCAAAGCAAGTGGTGTATAAGTAAGGCCCAAAGTGGGTAAGGCAAAAAATGCAAACAACAACCCGCCCAAAAGCGCACCGAAATAATCCTTCTCCATCACCGACGCAATATTTGTCTGAAGTTCCTCATATGACGCATTAAGCCGCGCCACCAATGGAATCTCCATGCCAATGAGCACGCCAATAGCAAATGCGTAGCCATAAATAACCACCCCTGCCGAATGTATCATCGCCGACCCAAAATAAGCCGCCGCGCCACACGTGGCACATAAGGCCGAAAGCCAAAACTCAATGGCTATGAAACGATCCAACAACCGATCGGGCAACAACCGACTCCATCGACTACCCAACCCCATTGCAAACAGCATCAACGACATCGTCAACGTCCACTGCAACGTCGTATTGCCCAACAAATAACTTGCCAAGGTAGACAAAGTAAACTCGGCCACAATGCCCGAACACCCTGTGGCAAACAAGCATATTTTCAACAAATTACTTTGACGTGTATCCAATTAAATCTCCTGCAAAGATAGGCGAATCTGCGCACAGCCACAGGCTATAATGAGCGTTGCAAATCATCTGCGAATCAATATCCATCTGTCTATTCGGCCATACGATCTTTGCTCTACTTATACCAAGTGTGAAGGCCCTGCGCCATTTACACCCGAAGCACAATTTCAGGTCTTTGACACAGGGCCTTTTTAATTTTTAATTTGCATTCCTAACCGTTCTACAAACTCCAAACAATCAAAAACGAAGCGCCCACATATGAAAACGCCTCAATAAACCCAGCACCCATATTGGGATTATCTTGATGGGCAATTTCATCCGTCAGCTTTTGACCTGGCAACAACACCACATCGGCCAAAAACCGCACAATGGGCAACAACACCAAACTTAAAATGATTTCCAAGGCAAACTCTTGTAAATTGACCGCCCACGAAATAAAATCACCTGCCGCAGCATGGCGCACAATAATCCCCACGCCCATAAGCGCACCAGCAAAAGCGATTCCGGCGGCCACATTGTCCTTTTCAATTTCGCCATGCAAATCAAAGCCAATGATGCGTTCATAAACCAACCCGGCCAACACAAGCGCCAACTGCCCCAACAACCAAAACACAATCGTTTCCGTCATGCCACCCAATACACCCGAAATGGCACCATTAATCACCAACCCTGTGGCCACATAAGAAGCCCCCAACACCGCACCCGTGCCCGTATTTTGATCGCGCACAATTTCATCTACCGTTGAAAAAGCGTGTAAAATCAACCGATCGTTAATCACCCGTGCCAAATTCATCAACACAATAGACAAACCGCCATAAATACCAATATCGATCAAATCATTATCCAGCCCATGTGATGGGCCTACCATCACACCACCAATGGCCAAAATCAATCCAAAACCATATCCCGAAAAAGCAATGGCCAACGCCGCATTGTCTTTTTCAACCAATTCTTCTTTAAAATTAAAACCTGGTGACGTTGCTCCATAAACCAATTTACCCACCCAAAACAGCACAAATGACGCAATCAAATACACACCCGAAACCATCACATCTTGCCAGATCATTTACCAAACCCTCCTCCGCTGCGGCCGCCAAACCCACTGCGGCTCCGAGTGGTACTCCCAAAACTGGACCGTCCTTGACTTGCACGACTTTGTAATTTCTGAGCAAACGAACTTTTCTTTTGTGCAACAGCTTGTTTACGGCGCTCAAATGTTGAAGGCTTCTGCTGTTGTGTCACAGTGCCTTGTGTGCCATATTCTTTTTTTGAGCCATAATAAGGCCGTTGTTCTCGCCGATAACTGCGATAATCATCATAATCGCGCCGACTCATACCATACCCACTGCCCCACCCCAACATACTTTGCATAAATGCGTATTGACCATAAAATTCCCAAAAAGAGGAGCCTCCTCGATCGACCCATCGACCATATTGGGGGTTGCCCACACGGTCATACCCTGGCGGATGTGCCGTCGTGTTTACACCTTGATCGGTTTTCGAAACCAGTGCCATGCCCAAAAAGGGTTCATACTTTTGAAAAATAGGCTCAGATACTTCAATCCAATCGGTTTGCGCTTGTCGTTCACCCTGCGTAATCAAATACCGATGGTAATATTGAGGAAAGAGTGTGCCCTCTTCACGCATGTCATCCAACACAATCATATAATCTGGTGCAGAAGCCAATGACCGCTGCATTTCAACCACAGGATCGCGCTCACCCCCACACCCTCCTAACCACAACAGACCAATTAAAAATATTGGCCATCCTACACGTGCCATATCCACCTCCAAGATCGGTGTCTGACAAAACCCTCACAAACCATAATAAGACCCACCATTCATCATTTAAGATTCCGTTTCCCACTCACATTTCATACCCCATAAACACATTGCCACAATTTACTGTAATGCCCCCCATATTTCAAGACAAAAAAGTAAGGGAGTTTTGATAGCGTA